>JBBDRF010000031.1:0-8120 GCA_040905565.1 Phycisphaeraceae bacterium
AGGTCGCGGCCGTAGCGCTGCAAGGCTTCGTACGTTTCTTCGGGGTTGGCGCTGGTGACGCGCTGGTTGCCGCGCACCTTCGTCAGCAGGGCGAGGAACACGTCGCGGTTGATGTTGTGCTTTTCAAGAATCTTTCGGGCAGCGCCGTCCCCGGAAGTGGCCCGTTCGCCGAGCATCGCAAGCACGACATGCTCGACGCTGACGTATTCATCGCGCAACCGTTTGGCTTCTTTCTCGGCCTGCGCGAGAATCTGGTTGAGCCGTGGGCTGACGAATACCTTGCCCGGCTCCGCGCCGGGGCCGCGCACGGACGGTCGGCCGGTCAGCTCGTTTTCCAGATCGCCCACCAGCGCGCCGGTCTGCACATCCATGCGCTGCAGCAGGCGCGGCACGAGGCCGTCTTCCTGCTGCACGAGAGCGAGCAGCATGTGCTCGACATCGACTTCCTGATGACCGAACCGCGTCGCCTCGGCCTGGGCAGCGTGGAGGGCTTCCTGGGTTTTCTGCGTCAGTTTATTGAAGTCCATGGTTATTTCTCCGGCGCCCACGGCGTCACGCCATGGGCTTCCAGCGCGTTACTTCCTCGGATTGAACTTCGATACTTCCTGCAACTGTTCGTAGAGGTTGCGTTCTTCGTCGCTCAATGGGTGCGGCACGCGGATGAGCAGGCGGACGAACAGATCGCCGTGCTCGCCCGGCTTGGTTTTGCCTTTGGGCATGCCCCGGCCGCGGAGGCGGAGCTTCTGCCCCGACTGCGCGCCGGCGGGGATCGTCACCGTCACCGGCCCGTCGAAGGTCTTGACATCGACCTTGCCGCCCAGGGCCGCCTCGGCGGGCGTGATGTGCAGATCGGTGGTGAGGTCGTGTCCCTGTACATCGAAGCGCGGATGCCGGGCGAGCTTGATGCGGAGCACGAGGTGCTCGCCCTTGAGGCGGATGCGTGAGCCGTCCGTCGCGCCGGCGGGGATTTTGACTTCAAGCTTTTTGCGTCGACCGTTCGGGTCGGACAACTCGATCTGCCGTTTGCCGCCGTGGAAGACATCGTCGAGTGTGACGGTGACTTCCACTTCCTGCTCAGGCGCTGCGGCGTGACCGGCTGGCCGACGATGGTTGCCCGCCGCCTGCTGCTCGAATATTTCTTCAAACGATGATCGGCCGCCGCCTGCTGCGCCGGCGCCGCCGCGGCCGAAGAACATTTCGAAGAAGTCGCTGAACCCGCCGGGGCGAAAGCCGCCTGCACCGCCGGACGCGCCGCCGGGGCCGCGGAAGTTGAACTCGACGTCCTCCCACCCGGGCGGCGGGCGGAACTCCTGCCCGTTTTTCCAGTTCTGGCCCAGTTCGTCGTACTTCTTGCGCTTCTCGGGGTCGCCGAGCACCTCATAGGCTTCGCCGAGCTTGGCGAACTTCTCCGACGCGTCGGTATCCTTGCTGACGTCCGGGTGATGCTTGCGCGCAAGCTTACGATAGGCGCGGCGAATCTCATCCTGCGTCGCGTCGCGCTTCACGCCGAGCGTGTCGTAATAGTCCTCAAACTTCACAGCCATGAGCAGTCTTCCTCTGGGCCGGGGCCGGGGCGTGGCGGTCCCTTGAAACACATCAGCAAACGGTGCACCATCGTATGGCGGGCGTAACTTGTTAACTTTTAATCATTTATAGCGATCCATTTCTGGCGTCTCTGCCGTTTTGACAGGGCCCGGCCTCTCAATGCACACGCCGTGGCGGAGGCCCACGGTGTCACACCGTGGGCTTCGACGCGTCGGCGCCCTGTTATCTTAGACCTTCACCTGCATCCAGCCGCCTTGGAGGAATCGTCCGCCGAACAGAAGACCGCGGACGACCAGCTCGCCGCAGAGGGCGATCCATACGCCGTACAGGCCCATGTCGTAGTGCACGCCCAGCAGCCAGACGCCCGGCAGGCGGAGGCCGAACGTGCTGAAGTAGGTGAGCGCCATCGCCGCTTTGGTATCGCCCGCCCCGCGAAGGGCCTGCGAAAAGATGAGGTACGTGCCGAAGAACAGCTGCACCGGGCCGACGATGAAGATCAGCGGTGCGGCCAGTTCGTACAGTTCCGGCTCGTCGGTGAGCATCCGTGCGAGCTGCTCGGGGAACAGGACGAACAACGTGCCCATGACGAACGACATCACCATGCCGAACGCCCAGCACAGGCCGGCCGCCTGCTTCGCGCGGTGGGGGTCGCCCAGGCCCAGGTATTGGCCAGTGAGCGTGGCGGCGGCGGTGCCGATGGCCATGGCGGGCAGGAAGGCGAGGGCTTCGACGCGGATGGCGATGATGTGCGCGCCCAGTGCCGCCTCGGCCGCGAGTCGGCCGATGATCATCGCCACCAGTGCGTTGCCGATCCACATACCCGACGACTCGACCAAGCTTGGCACGCCCACCCGAACGATGCGTTTAAGCGTGTGGCCGTGCGGGCGCAGGCGGTGTCGGTGCAGGCGGATCACGCCGTTGCCGCGCAGCAGCACGATCAGGATGAGCCCGGCCCCGACGACCCATGCCACGGCCGTGCCGATGGCGATGCCGGCGACGCCCCAGCCGCCGATCGGCTCGGGGCCGAACACGAGCAGCACGGACAGCGGCACGTTGACGCCGTTGACCAGCAGCATGGCGAGGAATGGCGTGCGTGTGTCGCCGCTGGCGCGCAAGCAGGCGGCGCCGATGAAGAGGATGGCAGCCATGGGTGCGGCGGCGCAGAAGATGCGGATGTAGACGACGCACAGCTCCAGCGCCTCGTCTTGCAGGCCGAAGATCAGGCCGATGGGTCGCGCGGCGAGCAGAATGGTCACGCCGGTGAGTGTGCCCCAGATCACCGCGAGCAGCAGGGCCTGGCCCAGCCCGGCGTTGGCGACGCGCTTGTGCTTGCCGCCGATCGCGCGGGCCACGAGCGCCCCGGCCCCGATGCCGACGGCCATGTGCAGCATGCCCAGCAGCCAGCCGATGTAGCCCGTCACCGCCACGGCGTTCGCCGCGGGCACGCCGAGGCGCCCCGCCAGGGCGGTGTCGACAAACCCCACCGCCGAGTTGAGCAGTTGCTCCAGGAACGGCCACAGCGCGAGGATAAACACCTGCCCCGGCAGCGATCGACCCGCCAGCTTGCCCGACAGCTCCGCCCGCTGCGGTGCGGAGGCGGTGACGGTGCGCCCGTTGCGCGGCACCTGCGGCAGCGTCAGGTCACCGACGCCGCTGTCGCCGTGGCGGGTTGGTCGTGGGCGTGACATTGCGGGCATGATAGCGGGCGTGGGAAACCGGGTTGCAGGTTTGAAGACATCGGCCCGCCCACTTCAGTGGGCGGGTGAATGGTTGAGCGCACCTCAATCCCGCCCATTGAAGTAGGCGGGCCGAGCGTCAACCTGAAACCTGCAACCTTAAACTTGAAACACCATGCCCCGCATCGTTTACGATGCACACATGGCTGACAACAACACCCTCACGCTCGGCCTCGTTCAGCACGCCTCGCCGGGCCTCGACGACACCGCCAGGCAGCGCAACCTCGACCACTGCTGCGACATGATTCGCGATGCCGCTTCCAAAGGCGCTCAGCTCGTCGCGACGCAGGAGCTGTTCCTCACCGAATACTTCTGCCAGATCGAAGACGAGGCCCGCTTCAACCTCGCCGAGCCCATCCCCGGCCCGACGACGCAGCGCCTCGGCGAACTCGCCAAAGAACTTGGCATCGAAATTACCGCGTCGCTCTTTGAAAAGCGCGCCGCCGGCGTCTACCACAACACCTCCGTCATGATCGGCCGGGACGGCAGGATCATCGACCGCTACCGCAAGATGCACATCCCCGACGACCCCCGTTTCTACGAAAAATACTACTTCACCCCCGGCGACCCTCCCGGAAGCCTGGGCTGGCGCGCCCAACAGACCACCCACGCCAAGACGGGCATGCTCATCTGCTGGGACCAGTGGTTCCCCGAAGCCGCGCGACTCACTGCCATGCACGGCGCACAAGTAATCTTCTATCCCACAGCCATTGGCTGGTTCCATGGCGAAACCGACTTCGACCGCCAACAGCAGCGCGAAGCCTGGCAGGTCATGCAGCGCAGCCACGCAATCGCCAACGGCGTGTTCGTCGCGGCGATCAACCGCGTCGGCACGGAGGGCGACCTGACCTTCTGGGGTCGCTCGTTCGTCTGCGACCCCGGCGGCGTCGTGCTGGCCGAAGCGCCGGCGAACGACGAAGCGGTGCTGGTGGTCGAATGTGATTTGAATCGCATCGAAGCATTGCGCCGCGGCTGGCCGTTCCTGCGCGATCGGCGGATCGATGCCTATCAGCCGCTCACCCAACGCCTGCTTGACGCGTGACGCCTCGTTAGAATCCCTGCCATGCCGCATCCGCGCATTGAACAAGCCGACGCCTTGCATACGCCCGACGGCAGCGCCGCCGCATCGGGCTATCGCATGCCGGCTGAGTGGGCGCCGCACAGCGCTATCTGGCTCACCCCGCCGCACAATGTTGAAACCTGGCCCGTGGTGATGGACAAGGCGGTGGCGCAGTTCGAGGCGTGGGTCGAACAGATGCGCCACTATGTGCCGCTCTGCACGACGCAGGCGATGAACATTTCGACCAACGACTCGTGGATTCGTGACTACGGCCCGATCTTCGTGGTAGCCGAAAGGGGCCAAGAGGCCAAGGGGCCAAGGGGCCAAGTGGGGAAGGCAACGGACCAATCAGCAAATCACTCGACCCCTGGGTCCCTTGACCCCTCGGCCCCTCTCCTCGCTTTACACGACTTCCACTTCAACGGCTGGGGCGGCAAGTACGAACATCGCGACCAGGACGACGTCGTGCCCCAGCACATCGCCCGACAACTCGAACTGCCCGTCTGGGTCCACGACTTCGTCCTCGAAGGCGGCAGCATCGACGTCAACGGCGCCGGCACGGTGCTCACCACCGAGCAATGCCTGCTCAACCCCAACCGCAACCCCGGCTTCTCGCGCGAGCAGATCGAAGCCCGACTCCACAACGCCCTCGGCACGCGACGCGTGATCTGGCTCCCCGGCGGCATTGAAGGCGACGATACCGACGGCCACATTGACGACATCGCCCGCTTCATCGCTCCCGACACCGTGGCCGCCAGCCGTGCGGCGCAAACGCATCCTGATCACGCCATGCTCGAACGCAACTGGAGCGCCCTTCAGCAAGCACGCGATCAGGATGACCACAAACTCAAGCTCGTTGAGCTGCCCGTGCCTGAAACGATCACGTTCGATTACCCGGCCGACCGCTTCGGCCCCGGCGGCCCCGCGCCGCTGCCAGCCAGCTATGCCAACTTCCTGATCACCAATGGCGCGGTGTTCGTGCCCACCTTCGGCCAGGCCACCGACGACCGTGCCCTGCGCACGCTCGATGACGCCATGCCCGGTCACACCATCCTCCCCGTCCGCAGCGAATGGCTGGTCGTCGGCCTCGGTGCGCTGCACTGCCTCAGCCAGCAGCAGCCTGCCGGTTGAGCCGCTTGCGGCTTAGCGCGACGCGTCGCAGGCGATTGCCGGCCCGCTAAGCCGCAAGCGGCCGGCCGTACGAACGCCGGTCCCCCGTCATGCGTTATAGTCTGTCTATGCTTGATTGGCTGGAACGCAAATTTGGCCGGTTCGCCCTCCCGAACCTCACGCTGATCCTCATCGGCTTCCAGGGGTTCTTCTACATCGCGGGCGTGGCCGACGAAACGATCTTTCAGCAGATGGCGCTGATCTGGGAGCGGGTGTTCGCCGGGGAAGTATGGCGCGTGCTCTCGTTCGTGTTCATGCCGCGGGCTTATCACCCGCTGCTGTTTCTGATTGCGCTGTACGTTTTCTGGTTGATGGGCAGCGCACTCGACCGGGAATGGGGGCACTTCCGCTACAACCTCTACCTGCTGGTGGGCTTTGTCGCCACCGCCGCCGCGGGGCTGATTGATCCGACCGAGGCGGTCACCAACACGCTGGTGCTGATGAGCGTGCTGTTCGCCTTTGCCTGGCTGTACCCGGATTTTCAGTTCCTGCTGTTTTTTGTCCTTCCCGTGAAGGTCAAATGGATCGGCATCGTCTTCGGCATCTTGCTGGCAGGCGGTTTTCTTGCGGCCCTGTCCGCGGGGCAGTGGCAGGCGGCGGCGGTGACGGCGGCGGGCGTGATCAACTTTTTCCTGTTCTTCGGCGGCGAGATCGTCAATCGGCTTCGCAACACGCAGCGGCGCCGGGCGTTCGAGGCCCGGCAGGCCGAGCTGACCGACGAGCCGTTTCATAAATGTGTGATCTGCGGCAAGTCGGACAAAAGCGATCCCGACGCGGAATTTCGCTATTGCCCGCGCTGCTCCGACGCGGCGTGCTACTGCATGGACCACGTATTCAATCACGAACATCGTTAAGGAGATGACGGGCCAAGGGGCCGAGGGGCCGAGGGATCAAGTGATAAAAACGGCGGCAAACGTCGGTTTTTCACTCGGCCCCTCGGCCCCTCGGCCCCTGGACCCCTTCAGAAACATGGCTGAAGCGAAAATTGACATCGTCGGCCAGAGCGAACTGCCCACCGTGGTTCGCCTGTACAAGGAGGTGTTCACGCCCGCGCGGGACGAGGCGTTTTTTCAGCGCCGGCTGCTCGGTCGACACAACCCGTTGGTACTGCTGGCCGTGGTCGAGGGCGAGCCCGTCGGGTTCATGCTCGGCTTGGAGCTGAAGCCGCACATCTTTTTCGAGTGGCTCTATGGCGTCGTGCCCAGCTACCGCCGCAGCAGCATCGCCAGCCAGCTCATGGACGCCGCCAACGCCTGGGCCGGCGAACGCCACTACGAGTACTCCCGCATGGAATGCCACACCCGCAACCGTCCCATGCTGCACATGGCCATCGCGCGCGGCTACGACATCGTCGGCATCCGCTGGGACACCGACCGCCAATCCAACCTGGTCATCTTTGAAAAGGAACTCGTCACCGAGTCCTGAACGATCAGCGTCGAGGCTTTACCGTGCGCTCGCGGCCACTGATGCGCATGCCACAAAAAAACCCGCGCTGCCTCCGAGGAGACAGCACGGGCTTCCGGGGGCAAAATTGTCGCATCGGGGGGCGGCCCACGGTCGGCCGCATCAGCTTCCATCAATGCGGGGGTAAGATTACTCGATCCATTGCGTTCGTGCAAGTCATGACCCCAATTAATTTCCGCGGAAAATTAAATTGAACCGAACAGCGTTGCCACCCGTACTATTTAGAGAAGCCGCTGAGACTGCGGCGGCAGGCGGAGAGGGGCGGCTGGGCGGGAGATCCTCAAAGTCACAGAGCCCGTTCCGCCGATAGAAGTAACGCCGTCCGGGCGTATCTCGTCGCGGGCATCTCGGCGAGGCAGCCCGCCAAGGGTAGAAAGAACTCATTGCTGGATCATTCAGGCCCGCGCGTCGCGTCCTTCGGGGACCCGACGGGGCCATACCGCGGTTCGGACTTATGACACCGCCGCAGCCACCACAGCATCAACGTGGCGACCAGGTTGTCCACCCTCGCCGACCGGAGTGGGGCACGGGCACGGTTCGCCAGGCCCAAGCCATCGTCCACCAAGGCACGAAAGCCCAACGGCTGGCGGTGGACTTCGTCAACCGGGGGCGCGTCGTGATCAACACGGCCGTCGCCCCGTTGCGACCCGCCAAGCAACATTCACAAACACAGCCTTCTGAAAATGGTTCAAGGAAAGAACAGGTATCCACGATGACGCGCACGCAATCCTCCTCACCAAGCCTCGGCAATGACGTCGGCAGCGGCTGGCTCGAACAACTCGAACAGGCCACACGCAACCGCTCCCACGAACTGTGGGAACTACCCGATGCCATGACCGACCCGTTCGCCAGCACCCGCAGCCGACTCGAGGCCACGCTCGACAGCTACCGCTTCTCCACGGACGCGCGCAGCCTCATCGAGTGGGCCACCGTGCAGACCGGCCTGAACGATCCACTGACCAAATACACCCGCCAGGAACTCGAGCAGGCCTTCCCCCGCTTCGCTCGCGACCGCGATCAGCACCTGTTCGGCCTCGTCCGGCAAATCAAGCGCAACGGCGATGCGGCAGTACTCAACGAAACCCTGCAAGGCACCCGCCAGCCTGCGGCACGGACCGCCTTGGCCAAGGCCCTGCGGAACTGAA
>JBBDRF010000032.1:0-8118 GCA_040905565.1 Phycisphaeraceae bacterium
AATCGTGGCTGGACCACCTCATCGAACGCGGCGTCCACTACGTCTGGTTCCACACCTATCGCCCGGTCGGTCCCGACGCCAACCCCGACCTTGCGCTGACACCTGAGCAGGTGCTCCGCGTTCGCAAGTTCATCGTCGAGATGCGGTGCAAAAAGGCGATCGGCATCGTCGACGCTTACTGGAACGATAAGGGCGAAGCGCTCTGTCCCGCAGCGACCGGCATCAGTCATCACATCAGTCCGTGGGGCGACATTGAGCCTTGCCCGATCGTGCAGTTTGCCAAGGAATCGATCCACGATGACCGGGGCATCTACCGCACGATGACCGAATCGAAGTACCTGCAGGATTTCCGCGATCTTGCCCGCACCACGACGCGTGGCTGCATTGTGCTTGAACGTCCGGACCTGCTGAAGAACTTCGTGACGGAGCAGGAAGCGCCGGATACGACGGCCCGCAAGACGGCGCTTGTTGAGCTTGAGCAGATGGAGAATCGTCACTCGCAGCATATGCCTGGCAACGAGGTGCCGGAGAAACATTGGCTATACCGCTTCGCGAAGAAACACTGGTTCTTCGGCTTCGGAGCGTATTCTTAAACCCCCCACCTTTTTCCGCCTCGTCCCTGAGCGTTTGGGAAGTCGGCGGGAAAAGGTGGGGGGGGGAGCCCGCAGATGAAATTGAACTTGCCGCAGATTGATATACCGGAATCGGTTCCGCCTCAGGTGATGCGTGAGACGCAGGAGAATATTCCGTCGACGCTTGAAGAGCGTGAACGGATCAAGGCGGTGGTCGACCGCTATGCAGCCGACTGCACGACGGTGCCTCCGGTGCCGTTGGAGGACCTGCGCGTTCATGCTGAGCAGCTGCTCAAGCGTGGCGATGAAGGGGACCTCAAGTACGTTGAGTACGCTGCGGTTTTGCTGAACAATGCGCTGTGGCGCGATCAGCTTGCGACGGTGCCGTATGAGCGTCGCCTGCTGTTGCTGCCCAAGTGTTTGCGGGCGGAGGCGACGTGCCCGGCCCCGTTCGATGAGTTCGGGCTGCTCTGCAAACACTGCGGCCAATGTTCGCTTCAGGATCTTCAAAGTGAAGCCGAACGGCTGGGCTACGCGGTGCTGATTGCGGAGGGGTCGGCGGTGGTGATGGCGATCATCGAGACGGGCAAGATTGATGCGATCGTCGGCGTCTCCTGCCTGGACGTCCTCGAAAAGGCGTTTCCGTATATGGAATCGGCTGCCATCCCGGGCGTCGCGATTCCGCTGCTGCAGGATGATTGCAAGGACACGAACGTCGACCTTGAATGGATCTGGGACGTGGTGCATCTGACCAGCGACGATAAGACGCACCGCCTCGATCTGGACAGCCTCCGCGAAAACGTGGAGACGTGGTTCGAGCCGACGGCCCTCGATGCGATCATGGGCGAGCCGACTGACGAAACGCAGAAGATTGCCCGCGAATGGTTGGGGCGATCGGGCAAGCGCTGGCGTCCGTTCCTCACCGTTTGCGCTTACCAGGCGCTGCGTGAAGGGGAGGTTGACGCGCCGCTGCCGGACGATCTTAAGAAGCTGGCTGTGGCGGTGGAGTGTTTTCACAAAGCGTCGCTGGTGCATGACGATATCGAGGATGCCGACGACAAACGTTACGACCAGCCGACCGTTCACGCGCAGCACGGGATTCCCGTCGCGCTCAACGTCGGCGACCTGTTGCTGGGCGAAGGGTATCGTCTGATCGGCGAGGTCGAGGCGGACGGTCGAAGACTGGCGGACATGTTGCGCATCGCAGCGGCGGGGCATCGTGATCTCTGCCTGGGGCAGGGCGCGGAGCTGACGTGGCAGAACGCGCCGCGTGCGCTGGCCAGCAAGGAAGTGCTGCAGATCTTCCGGCAGAAGACGGCGCCGGCGTTCGACGTCGCCCTGCGGCTCGGTGCGGTTTACGCCGGGGCCGACGACGCGGTGCATGACGTGATTGAGCGCTACAGCGAGCACCTCGGCATCGCCTACCAGATCCGTGACGACATGGAAGACTGGTTCGGCGGCGAGGCATCCGACGGCGACAAGGCCGACGCTGAGGCTTTGAGGCCGACGCTGATGCCGGCCCTCGCGCTCGAGCGATGCAAGAAGGCGGACAAGGAAATCGTGCGTGAGCTTTGGCTCAACGGTGCCGTCGACGATGCTGCCCTCAAGCAGCTGACGCAGATCATGAATGAAGCCGACGTCAGCACGCGCGCCAAGGACCTGTACGATGCGTACAAGGAAGAGGCGGTCCGCTCGCTGAGGCTGCTGGAGACGCCGACGCTGAAGGGCCTGCTGCGGCGGGTGATGACGAAGATTTTCAACGACCTCGAGATCAAGGGCTGGTGCCGTGAGCATGAGACTTCAAATGCTCCAGGTGGCGAGGCTGGCGCCGAATCTGCTGCATGATTCAGCCGATTCGGTCGCACAGTTTATCCAAGCCCAGCACCACGCAAGCGGCGGCTTCATCGATCGCGACGGCCGAGCGGACCTTTACTACACGGTCTTCGGGCTGGAGTGTCTGATCGCGCTGCAGCGGGATCTGCCGCTGGACGACCTGGCGCGATACGTGCGAACGATCGACGCTGCGAAGCTTGATTTCGTGCACACCGGGTGTTTCGCGCGATGCTTCTCCGTGCTGCGGCGGGGGGGGCACGCGGTCGATGAGAATCAGCTGAAGGCCCTCGCGGATCAACTCGAAAAGTGGCGCACGCCCGACGGCGGCTACAGCGGCGCGACCGGCGCGACGCAGGGGTCGGCTTACGGTTGCTTTCTCGCGGCGGCGGCTTTGCAGGATCTCGGGCTTGATGATCGCATCGATCGGGATGCGATCGGCGACTGCCTCGGCAGGCTTGCGGTGGGCGACGGCTCGTACACGAACGGCGAGGAAATTCCGCTCGGCAACACGCCCGCCACGGCCGCTGCGGTGACGCTCGCCCATCAGTTCGCGTTTCCCATTGATCAGGCGAAGTCGCGGCAATGGTTGCTGGAGCGCTGTCACGCTGGTGGGGGCTTCTTCGCACTGCCCGAAGCGCCGCTGCCGGATCTGCTTTCGACAGCCGTGGCGCTCCACGCTTTGTCTACGTTAAAAGCGGACATTGATGCGATCCGCGAGCCCTGCCTCGATTTTATCGACACCCTCTGGACCAGCCGCGGCTCGTTCTATAGCAACTGGGCCGACGAGGATGACGCGCTCGATACCGAGTACACCTGGTACGCCCTGCTCGCGCTGGGACACCTGAGCGTGTGACGCGGTGCCGGCGTTCAGCGCAGGTTTTTGCCGACGCGCACCACACAGATCTGGTTGAATGTTTTGTCGTGCTCGTGCGGAAGGGTGCGGACGAATGCGATCATTGAGCCGTCGGGCGAGAAGACGCACGCTTCGGGGCGGGGGGCGGAGGCGTCGTCGGTGCGCGGGGTGAGACGAACGCTTCGGCCGGTGGCAAGTTGCGTGGCGAAGATGCTGTTGTCCATGGCGTGGGCGATCCAGCGGCCGCACGGGCTCCATGTGAATGCCGAGGCGATGTCGCAAACGTTGCGTGTCAGTTGAGCAGGCGGCCCGCCACGCGGTGAGATGGTCCATAGCTGCACGACGCCTGCATCATCCTTCATGAGGAAGGCGATGTGCTCGCCATCGGGAGAACTGCGGAGCCAGTGCCGCGGGCCTTGGATGCCCGGGTGCTTACGGTCGGCGGTGTGCGTAAGGCGGCGCTGCACCGTGCCGCGTGGCGGGCGGGGCATGGTGGTGGCGGTGCCTTGGAGGGGGCCGTCGCCGGGCGTGGTGATGTCGTCGGGAATGTCGACAATGAACACTTCGCTGATCGTCTGGTGGTCACGCGTCACGACGTCACCTTGAAAGGCGAGGGCACGCTTTTGACGCGAGCCGTCGTGCTTGCGGTATCCGTGGCTGCCGACCCATGCGTCTTCGTAAGCACGGCTGATTTCGTCGGAGCCGGGGGCGGGGCTGGACGTGGTGCGCGTGACGAGGACGCTGAACATCGCACCGTGATGGTTACGCGGATGATCGCTCGGCACGACGACGGATCCTGCGGGGGCGCTCACGCCGACGTTGCGTTGATTCGGCTCAGCCTGCGTGTGTTGGTGATCCTGTGTCGCGAGAACGTGATCTTCATACGTGAAGCTGAGCCATTGTCCGTCACCGCTGAAGACATGGACATGCGTGCCGCCACGTAAGGCCCCGGGGGTGAACGGCGGGGTCAGATCGCGTGCATCAAGTGTCTGTCCAACGTGGGGGCGGGCAACGTTCACGCTCACGCCGTGGCGATGGTAGGCGCTGTAGGACCAGTCGGGGGTGGGGCGTTCCGGGCCTTGGATGAAAGCCACGCGATCGTCGACGGGGTTGCATGTCACCACGCCGCAATGCGCACGGTTCACGGCACGAAAGAGGCTTTGAACCTCACCCGTGGCAACATGCACTCGTTCGATGATCGGGCTATCGAAGACGCTGCCGGCGGCATCAGAACGCTTGTCATAGACGAGCCAACAGCTATCCGGCGACCAGGCGTTCACATGGGTGAGAACGTGTCCAGCCGGCTCGCGGGTGATCTGCGTCTCTTGGGACTTCGCGTTCGGAGCAGTCATGCGAAGTTGGCAGCCGTCACGCGCCACCCTCTTCGGGCGGAGTCAGATTGCGTTGATAATCTTCGATCGCCTCTTGCTCCTCAGCGCTGGGCTCGTCCGACCCTCCGCAGCCGCTGACCCCACCGAGCAGGAGAACACCGATCATCGCCATTGATGCAAACAGTTTCCAAAGCATGCGATTTCCTTCCAATATGCGACCATCAAAGCCGTTGAAGTTGCCCCAGCCAGCCAAAGTATCACCGCTCGCAAGCCACCACAAGCAGGAAAATTGGATACAAGGTCGGTTGTATGAGTGATTACGGCTTCGTCGAAAATGACGGGCTTTTTTGTCAATTGTGCGTAACTTTTTTGTTTACATGGATCTCGACTTGCCTCCGCGCGCGATCAGATCCAGTAATAAGCATAAGTTGTATAATATTCGCTGAATACTGTACACCAAATGCGGAATGGGCTATATTCAAAGTGGTGGTTGTCGTTGCTGGCGTGGCGTTGCAAGCTACCTCGGGCAGTGACGACCAGTATTGCTCCCGGTATTTTGGCGCGGGGCTAATGATTCATGAGTCGGCGTCGGTTTCTGAGCCGATTCAGAGGTGGCAAGATGTTCAGCGAAGGCGCAATGAGGCATGTTAATTCAGGTTCAGCCTATGCCGCGACGCGCAGGCGTGATAAACCTGTATCGCATGTGCCAAGAGTCAGCCATCTTCAGACTGTCAACCAACGGATCGCATCACGCGAGGCAATGGTCGCATGACCAAAGCGTAGAAAAATCAGGCACCTGCACAGGAGTAGCATCATGATTGAAACCCTTGGAAAACGCCCCGACGTCGACACCCGCGGCAGCCGTCGCGGTCACAGGATCATCGGCTTCACGTTGATCGAACTGCTGGTGGTCGTCGGCATCATCGCGTTGCTGATGGCCATCCTGCTCCCGGCGCTCCAGCGTGCCCGAGAAGAAGCGCTGAAGGTCTCCTGTGCGTCGAACCTGAGGCAGTGGGGCATCGGCTTCGCCACCTTCGCAAGCGACAACAACGGGCAGTTCCCCAACAACATGGCGGCACGGAATCACCTGGCCATGAACGGCGACTTTACGCTCGACCGCGAAGACAACCCCTACTGGCAGTTCATCGATCAGTACATGGTGTCCTTGAGCGACGAGTTGTGGGGAAACAGGGATAACATCATCCTGTTCTGCCCGACCGATGTCACCAACCGATCAAGAGAATGGGGCAACGATGTCGCCCTCCTCGGCTACCTCACCATGCACCATCGCAATTCAAGCCAGTTCGCCTACCCCAACGGTGGCGAGAATTGGCTTTCCAAGCGTCGCTTTGATAGCGCGTACTCCAGATCGCCCATCATGGCTGACAACAATCAGCGGGTCGATGGCGAGGTCGTGGTCAACGACGAAACCACCGCGAGCCACATGGCCAGCGGCCGACTCGACGCGCCCACAGGCAGCAATCTCCTCTTCGAAGATGCAAGCGTCAACTGGTACGGCACCCAGGAG
Source organism: Phycisphaeraceae bacterium (assembly GCA_040905565.1). Classification (GTDB taxonomy): domain Bacteria; phylum Planctomycetota; class Phycisphaerae; order Phycisphaerales; family Zrk34; genus JBBDRF01. The sequence goes on from JBBDRF010000032.1 coordinate 6,118, forward strand.
ATCGCCGTCGGCGCGACTGCGGGTGCGTTGGAATGGCACTTCAATGTGCCGGTCCCGGGTCTGATTGAGTGAGATTTCCGTTCTCCGCGGGCAACGCCTCTGTTATGAAAGATTGGCAAGTTAGTGCCGGTCATCGAAAATATCTGGAAAGGATTTACCAGTGACGCATCATTTACACGCCTCGTCGCCGCACCGTTCCGCCACGCCTCGCCGAGTCATCGGGGGCTTCACGCTGATTGAACTGCTCGTCGTCGTGGGCATCATCGCCTTGCTGATGGCCATCCTGCTGCCCGCGCTCGGTCGCGCCCGGCAGGAAGCGCTCAAAAGTTCCTGTGCTTCGAATCTGAGGCAGTGGGGGCTGGCGCTGCAGACCTTCAGTACCGATTCCAACGGCTACTTCCCGGACAACACCGGTGCGATTGCGGGCCACCCGTCGATCGTCTCTACTGAGATGATGCAGTTCCAGGAGGACTACCTCTACCGGATGACGGTGGAAGAAACCACCAACAGCACCGACAACTTCCCGACGCACTGTCCCACCGACGAAATTCATCGGAATCGGGCGGACTGGGAGTACAACCTCTACGGCCTGATCGGCTACAGCTACCTCCCCGGACGCAATGCCAGTATGCTTGCCTTTCCCAACGGTGGGCGAGGCTGGGTCAGCAAGAAGCGGTTCGGCGGTGCCTACGGCAACGCGCCCATCATGATGGATCTCTACCAGACCTATCAAGGCACGGAAAACATCTGGCTGAATGGGACAGTCCCCATGGCGAGCCACCTGGGCTCGGGCGATCGCGACGCGCCCACGGGAGGTAACTACCTTTACGAAGATGGCCGCGTCGAATGGAATAACGTGACCGACGACCTGCTCGTCGGCGCGCAGGATGGAACGTGGGAGTGGCGCTACAGGATCCCCGTGCCCGGCCTCATTGAGTGAACCACCGACCAGCTCGGCGTCGCCTCTCCGTGCGCATGGGGAGGCGACGCATTTGCTCGAAATTTCATGCTGCTCTTGATCAGTGCGTGATGTATAGTCGTAGAGGAACTGACGCGTTGGCGTGTGTTTCCGCCGGCGAAGGACGAGAATGACAATCCGCCGCGAGCATTCTAAGGCGGCGCAGCATTAACAGGAGGACGACACATTCGGAGATACGTCAGTTAGGTTTCAGCACCCAATACTAAGGATTCCCCTCATGTCAAAAATTAAGTACTTAGTCGCAACAACCGTTGCCGCCGTGGGTTTGGCCGCCGGTAATGCGCAAGCACAAGTCGAACCGGTCATCACGCCCGAAGCGGGGTACAACATCAGCTGGACTGGGACCAGTGGCGAGTTCAGCGGCGGCCCCGTGCCTGACAATGTCGGGCTGAGCGCCGGCACGGCCTTTGGCTCAAGTGAGTATGGCGCCGGCGTCCATCACATTGCCCACGCAAATGATGGGATTTACGGAAACAGCAACTCCTGGCTCTCTAACCTTGCTCCCGTCCAGCAGTACATCGGCATCGACTTCGGCGGCATTTACAACCTTACGTCTATCGCCTGGAGTCGGGATAACCTGACAGGTGAGTTCTTCGATCGTGCCGCTGACGATTACACGCTGCAGATCACGATGGTCGCCGATGCAGCCTCCGCTAGCGATGGCGATTGGACGACGATCGGTGTCGTGAACAAACCCGAGGCTGATCCAGGCGAGGCCCCGGATCCGATCTTTGGCACCCCGGGTACGCCGCCTTGGAATCCTTGGGAGCGTCACGAGTTCAACCTCTCCGTCGACGGCGGTGGTGGGATCGAGGCTACCGCGCTGCGCATTCTTCCTGGCAGTGCGGGTACCGCCATCGACGAAATCGAACTCTACGGTAACTTCGTGAGTGACCTCGACCCCGGCGACCCCGACGACCCCGCCGTCATTCCCGAGCCCGCCAGCTTCGCGCTGCTCGGCCTCGGCGGTCTGATGATGATGCGTCGTCGGCGACGCGCCTGATTTGTGAATCCTCCGTGGG
>JBBDRF010000033.1:0-43654 GCA_040905565.1 Phycisphaeraceae bacterium
CTGAGCATGATGATGCCCATGATCATCGCCAGCGGCTGCACCCACATCAGGCTGTAGCCGGCGTACGCACCGAGCAGCAGACTGCCCGCGAGCGACCCGCCGCCGAGCGTGATGGCTGCCTGGAGCCAGCCCGGGCCCGAAAGCTTCGTGAACGCGCCGAGCATCGAGAACGGCCCCTTCGCGCGAGCGTTGCGGAGCAGTTGCCGGTCGGCTTCGATTTTCGGATCGGCGTGCTTCGGCGTGGCCGGGGCGGTGGTGGTGGTCTGGCTCATAAAGGAGGGCCTCAGCGGGGTTCGAGGGACGGACACCGGGTGGGCAAAATCACGTGCCTGCTCGCAAAAGAACAGGCTGAAGTGTCCCGGATTCGCTCAGTTTGTTCAAGCCTCTAACTCGGCACCGCGATCGCGGCGGTTCCAATGGACACTATAACACTGCCTCGCTGATCACGTAACATCATCGTGCAAAATTGCTCGGTGTTCGCTGAACTTCTCTCGTGCGGGAGGGGCTAGCCGAGGCCGAGGCGTGATGGGAACTCCAGCCGGCCGACGGCGTTGTGAGGGCTGGCTCCGAAGAGGTCACCTGCGTGAGGGACGTCGGTGCGTTCTTCGCCTTCGCCCAACGCGGTCGTGATGAACAGTTGCGTGAGGTCCGGGCCGCCGAATGCCATGGAGGTGACGTTGGGGACTTCGACATTGATGCGATCGACGAGATTGCCCGCGGGGTCATAGCGTTCGACGCAGCCGCCGCCCCAGATGCCGACCCACAGATGGTCTTCGGCGTCGACGATCAGGCCGTCGGGCCTGGCGGGGGCGGCGATCTCAATCAACTCCATCTGCCCGTGGAGCGTGCCGGTGCGTTCGTTGTAGTTGTGCTGCCAGACGGTGCCGGTGCCGGTTTCCACCTGGTAGAGCAGCCGCATGTCTTCGCTGAAAGCCATGCCGTTGGGCTGGTGAACCGAGTCGAGCAGCAGGTGCTGTGAGCCGTCGGGATCGAAGCGATACAAGCTGCCCGGTCGATCGGCGGTCGGCATGGTACCGGCGAATACCCGCCCGGCGGGGTCGGCGACGACATCGTTGAAGCGTGTGTCGCGTTCCCGGGCGATCTCTTTGATCAGCGTCCGCGTGACCCGTCCGTCCTCGTAAACATCCACCCGACCACGATCACGAAACAGCAGCAGCGAGCCGTCGACCTGAATTGTGATGGCCGCGATCGGTCGCCCTTCAAGGACGCACCGGCATGACTGGTCCGCCGGGTCGTACCGGTACAGCCGACCGTGCGGGATATCGGTGAAGTAGAGCACGTGCTCCTGCGGATGCCAGATCGGCCCCTCCCCCACCACGCAATCGGTCTCGGCCATCAACTCCGCTTGCATTACGCCCTCCCCTGCGTAGAACCCCAAGAGCCGGGTTATCCCCAACCCGGTTACCGCCGCCGACCGGCCTGGGGACAGGCCGGCTCCTTCGCGACTGCTATGGATCATAGCCGTGTTTGCCGAGGCCTTTCCGGAACGATACGCTTAATCGGCTCCGCGTGAAATACTGTCATAAAGAGGAAGCCATGCCACGTATACTCGCGATCATCGCTGCGATCGCAGCCGGTCTTGCGGTCTTCACCGGCGCTTTTGCGGCTCATGGGCTGGACGATCTGCCTGAGCATCAGATGGCGTGGTGGCAGACGGGGGCCCAGTACCACATGTATCACGCGCTGGGGATATTCGCGGCGGCGTGGGTGGCTTCGCAGTTCGCGCCGCGTCTCGCTGCCGCGGCGGGGTGGCTTTTCCTGCTGGGCATCGTGCTGTTCTCCGGCAGCTTATATGTCATGGGCGTGAGTGAACGCCTCTTCGGCGAGGAGCAGCGCTGGCTGGGCGCGATCACGCCCCTCGGCGGCATCTCGTTCATGATCGGCTGGCTCCTGCTCGCCATCGCCGCCGGCGTGCGCCGATAACGCGTTCCTCGCACACCGCCGCCACACGATTTGCCCGGATCATTTATGATGCGGCCGATGGCTGACGAATCCACAACGAACGACGCCGCGCCCGCCGACGACGGCGAAGCAGGCGATGCCTTGGAGACGCCCGTCGACGAACTTCTCACGCCCGACGCCGCCGACGCGCCCGATGAGCACGAAGGCCTCTGGGACGGGCTGCGCGAGGCCATGGCCATCGGCGATTCACGACCGGGCGAGGGCATCAGTGACGCAGCCCTGCCCTGGCTCGACGAAGTCGCCCCCGTCGACTGGGCGCAGACGCTCATCATGCTCGGCGTCGTGGTCCTCTCCGCCATTCTCGCCCATGCCTTTGCCCGCACCTATCTGCTCTGGATGGTGCGGACGATCGCGCGACGCGTGTTCCGCATCTGGGACCAGTTCCTCATCGAGCGTAACGTCTTTCGGCGCCTCGTCCCCATCTTTCCCGCGCTGGTGGTGCATGGCCTGATCCGCTTCGTGCCGCACGTGCCCGAAGAGTTGATCATCTTCGTTCAGCGGCTCGCCGTGGCCACCATGGTCCTCGTCACCGCACGCGGACTCGGGGCGATGTACTCAGCCATCAACGATATCTACACGCGCTTCCCCGTCTCCGCAGGGCGGCCGATCAAAGGCTATCTGCAGGTTGCGAAGATATTCACCTATGTCTTCGCCGTGATCCTGATGCTCGCCACGCTGATGGGCCAGCCGCTGGGCTACTTCCTCAGCGCGCTCGGTGCGATGACAGCCGTGATCATGCTCATCTTCCGCGACACGATTCTGTCGCTGGTTGCGGGCATGCAGCTGGTGAACAACGACCTCGTCCGTGTGGGCGACTGGATCACGATGAGCCAGTTCGATGCCGACGGCGACGTCGTCGATATCTCGCTGAACGTGGTGAAGGTGCGCAACTTTGATCGCACCGTAACGGTCATCCCCACCCACATGTTCCTCGAACATTCGTTCACTAACTGGCGATCGATGTTCGAAGACGGCGGCCGCCGCATTCGGCGATCGATCAACATCGACATGACCACCATCCGGTTCCTCGCTGACGATGAGATCGAACGCTTCAGCCGGTTCGTGCTGCTACGCGACTACATCGGCGGCAAGATCAAGGAACTTCAGGCTTATAACGCTGAGCACTGTCCTGAAGATGCCTCGGACATCCTCGCGAACGCGCGCCATCTGACGAACATCGGCACCTTCCGCGCCTACATCAGCGCTTACCTGCGCCAGCATCCGCAAATCCACGAAGAGATGACCTTCCTGATCCGCCAGCTCGAATCCTCGTCTCACGGCGTGCCGCTGGAGATCTACGTCTTCACGCGCGAAACACGCTGGGCCTACTACGAAGGCATCCAGTCGGACATCTTCGACCACCTGCTCGCGATCATTCACGAGTTCGGCTTACGCGTTTACCAGGAAGCCAGCGGGTACGACATGACCCACATCGGCGACCCCGCCACCGCCCCCATCACCCGCCCGAAGGTTCCGAGCAACGGCCACGGCGAGGACAACTAAAAACGTCTTCACGCCAAGGGCACGGTCGCACCGTCGATACGAGCCGCGACCATGAGGGAGCGGTTATGTCTCGGGCTTTTGCCACCGGTCCCGTATCTGCAACTCGCCACGCCTGAGACGTAGAGAGTTGGGGGCCCGGTCCTAGAACGAAGCTGACTGACGCGAGGTACGCAATCACTCTACGCACAACCGCTCCCTCACGGTCGCGGCTCGTATTCAACGTCTTAGGCGATGCCTGCGGACCTCACTCGGCCTCGCGCTCGATCGTGCCGAACATGTTGCCTTCCACCTCGCCGGCGGACCAGTAGCCGGCATAGTGGTCGCGGTAGATCATCACCCTTGCCGTGTACCGGCCCATCCCGGGAATGGCGGCATTGGTCAACGTGATCACCGGCGTGTCGCCCGACCAGATCACCACCAGCGGCACCGCCACGGTGGCGTCGCGCTCGCCGTACTGAATCCGCACGCGGAACAGGAACAGATTCTCCTGCAACTGCTCCACCGAACGGATCGTGTACCGCTCTTCCCGCAGGTCGCCATCGTTCTCCTGCCCGGTGACCGTGAACGACCCCACCAGCGTCGCACCACTCAAAGTCTCCACCAATGCCGCCCCACCACCTTCCCCCCCACCCCCCCCACTTTTTGCGTCGGGGGTAGTGGCGTCTTTGGCAACTTGATCCGATGCAGCCTCGTCTGTGTCTTGTGCGTTTTTCTCTTCTGCTCCGACGCTGCCCAAGCCGAGTCCAAGCGCTGCGAGCACGACGGCCGCCATCGCCCACCAGCCGAAGTTTGCTTTGCGATTGATCACGATGGTTACCTCCTGATGACGATGCGATGCGTTCGTGATGCTCAGTGGCTCGAAGCGGCACCGGGCAGCTTCGGCTCCTCTTCCTCAGCCCAGCGCCAGCCCGGCTCGGCTCGCAGGACGCGGAAGTTCAGAAGCATCGTGATCGTCGCCGCTGCGAGCAGGGCGGCACCGTTCATCTGGTGAGCGGTGGTGACAAGCACCCGCATCATCGGCGGCGAAGTTTCGACCGTCGGCCAGACGCTCGTGACGACCAAGGCGGAAATCCCCAGCAAAACCTGCAACCCCACCAGCACCAGCAGCGTAATGCCCATCCGCTTCATCGCCACCTCGCGCTGGCCGTACAGCCCCCACGCTCGCACGCCCACCGCCACAGCAAGCACCGTCAGCAGTGCCGCGACGGCGATGTGGGTCATCGGGCCCATCGCCACATGTCGGACCATGGCGCCGAGGATCAACTGCCCGACCAGCGCCAGAATCAGGGCGACGCTGAGGCCCCGGTCCGTCGAAGGCGCCATCGCGCCGACGCTGCCCTGCGCCCGCTGCCAGACCTTCGAAGCGGCCAGCGCCAGGGCGACCATCAATGCGAAGAACAGCTGCGCGAATACCCCATGCCCCACGCGAAGCACCGTGCTGATGGCGGTTTCATGCTGCGCCCCGGCCACCTCCACGCCTTCACCTGTCAACGCCGACGAGACGCGATACCCGCCCATGACGCCCTGTGCGATAACGGCCACGACCGCCACCCCCGCGAGCCAGGGCCAGGGGTTGCGCCGCAGCGCGGGGATCGCCGGCGTCAGCAATGCCATGACGGCCGTGCCGATCAGCCACATCAACGGCACCCAGTTCGACCAGCCCATGCTCATCAGCGCGCCCCAGCCCACGCCGAGCGCCAGCAAGATCGCGAAGATGCCTGCTGCCCACGCCCACCAGCGTTTTGTCCAGACGATCCACAGGTGCAGCGCGAGCGCGATGGTCGTTAAGCCGACCAGTGCCCCGAGCAGGCGATGGGTGTGTTCGTAGTAGATGTTGCCGGTCATCCGCGCCAGCGGATAGAAGAACATGTTGTAGCCGTAGGACTGGGGCCAGTCGGGCACGGCGAGCCCTCCCGCACGGCCCGTGACAAACCCGCCGGCTGCAAGCAGGAGCGCGGTCGCGGCGACGGCCACGATGGCGAACCAGCCTGTCCAGTTGATGCCGCGGCGGAACTCTTCCTCCACCCGCCGTCGGCGCGTGCCGACCTCATTGGTCTGGATGTACCGCCCGCCGACCATTGCCGCGAGTGCCATGATGATGGCCGTGACCGCCAGCGTGCCGGGCACCCAGAGCAGGACCCATGAGGTCATCTGTTGTTCATCGCTGAGCGTGCCGCCGACGATCAGCAGGTTCAGCCCCGCGACCACAAAGCCCGCCATCATCCCGCCTCGCCAGCCTCTTGAGGTGAGTCTGCCCGCGAGGAAGCCGCCGATCAGCAGGCACACCAGCAGCCCTGCCGCCAGCACGGGCCCGCCCACTTCGACCTCTGGCTTCCGCATCAGGTAGCCGACCGTCCACATCGACACGGCCGTGCCGAACCCGATCGTCAGCACATCACCCGCACCGCTCGGTTTGCTGTCTTTGTCGTTCATAAGGTTTCGATTCTAGCTCTCACATCCGCAAAATACGCAGCCTGCCCACGCAAAAAAATGGACACCGCCTACAGGCCGTGCGTGAGGCGGCTATCCACTACCGTTGGTCGCCCGCTTCCCGCAACTGCGTGTCGCGGCCCCCGCGCGCCTGCTGCGCCAACCGCTGAACACCACCATCACGCCCCGGTGCCATGATACCACGCCGCTCCAGCAGCGACCCCTCCAAACGATAAAGTTCTACCAATGCCTGCCGATATCGCACCACGGCGGCCACCGCTTCAAGCTGACTCTCCAGCAGATCGCGCTGCGCCTGCGCCACCAACAGCGTGGTGCTTTTGCCGACGCGGAACTTCTGCGTCTCCGCCTCAAGCGTCTGCTCCTGAAGCTCGCTGGTGAGCTGGGTCGCCCGAATCTGCCGCCGCGCCCGCCGCACCTCCACCAAGGCCGTGCGGACATCGAGCTCCACCAGTTGCGAAAGGTTGTTCACCGCTTGGGCCGACTGATGCCGACTCAGCTGAGCGCGCTGCTGATCCGCCCGAGCGGCGCGATTGCCCAGTGGATACTCACCGACGATGCCTGCGGAGAAGTCGTAGCCCGGGCCGTCGATCGATTCGACCGCGCCGCCGAAGGCGTCGGAGAACCCGGTCTTGCCCAGCGTCACGAAGAAGTCCAGCCTCGGCAGCAGCCCGCTGCGTGTCTGCACGACCTCCAGCCGATTGCGTTCGACCAGCAGCCGGGCCTCGTTGAGGTCGGGGCGAAGCTGGCGCGCGATGGCGAGGTGCGTTTCGATTTCGTCCAGGGCGACGGCCGCCATGTCCGGTGCATCAAGGATCTCGATCTCGCGCGACCATCCCTCTTCCGTAGCGTTGGGATTGATCAGCCGCAGCAGCCGAAGCTGAAGCGTTTCGACGTTACTCTGCGCATCGATCAGCGCCTGCTCCCGCCTGGCCACCTCCGACTCCGCCGCCGCCTGTTCGGTCTCCGCAAGCACGCCGACCGCCACCCGCTGCTCCGTCTCCCGCTGCTGCTGCCGGGCGAGTTCGAGCGCGTTTTCGACGATTTCGATGTCGCGCCGCGCCAGCGTGTACTCCCAGTAGGTCGTCTCGACCTCCGCAATCAGCGACTCAGCGAACCCGCGTAGCTGAAACTCCGAAGCCTGCGTATCCAGCCTCGCCTGCCGAATGCGCGCCAGGTTGGTTTGTGTGCCGAAGCCGCGGAGCAGCGCCTGCGTCACGGTGAACCCAGCCCGCACCGTATGCTGCTCGGGCGTGCGGTCGGAATCAGTTTGCCGCTGCGTCAGCGTGCCCTCGATCGTGGTGCCGGTGGGCAGGCGCTGCAGCAGCCCGATCTCGCTGAGCATGTCCTCGCCTTCGACGCTGAACGCTTGGCCCGTCGCGCGTGAGACCGACTCGACCTGATCGCGCCCGATCTGAAGTTCACCGAACAGCACCGGATCGAACACCGCCCGTTCAAGCTCCACGAACGTCCCCGCGATCAACGGCTCAAACTGCTGCACGCTCAGCTCACGATTGTTCCGCAGCGCCAGCAGCACCGCCTGCTCCACCGATAGCGCCAGCGGGCCCTCGGCGAACACCGCTTCTTTCGCAGCCTCAGCCTCGGCCTGAACGGCCTCATCCGCCGGCTGAAAATCGCGTGGCAGCTTCTGCTCGTAATGCTCGACGGGCCCGAGCCCCTCGCGCGTGACGACCTCATCGAAATCCCAAGGCTTCGGCTGCGCGCAACCAGCCACGCCGGCCGCCGAGAGGCCGCCGACGAGGACCGTGAGCATCACCGTACGCGCGTTATGCAGGCGAGGGTGTCTGCCCACCGGGGGGCGTGGAGGGGCCGCGATTGTCGGGTTCGTCGGGTGCATCGTCTGAGATCTTCGCATCAGCCCTCTCGCGGTGAAGCAGTGTGTAGATAATCGGAATGACCCCCAGCGTAATGAATGTCGAGCTGAGCAGCCCCCCGATCACCGCCCGCGCCAGCGGCGCCTGCGCGTCCGCCCCTTCGCCGATGCCCAGCGCCAACGGCAGCAGCCCGAGCATGGTCGACAACGACGTCATCAAAATCGGCCTGAGCCTGCGCCGCCCGGCCTCCTGCACCGCCGCCCGCACGTTCAGCCCGTCTTCGCGCAGTCGGCCGGCCTGATCGACGATCAGGATCGCGTTGTTCACCACGATGCCGCAGAGCATGATACAGCCGATGAACGATTGCACATTCAGCGTCGTGTCGGTCAGCAGCAGCATCAGCACCACGCCGATGGCAGCCAGCGGCACGGAGAACATCACGATCAACGGATCCAGCAGCGATTCGTACAAACACGCCATCACCATGTAGACCAGCAGCAGCGCCAGCACCAGCGTCAACAGCAGTTCGCCGAACGCTTCCTGCTGCTGTTCGTAGTCGCCCGCCAGGTGAATTTCATAGCCCTGAGGCAGCGGAATTTCGCGGAGCAGTGCCTGCACGTCCGCAGCGATGGAACTGAGATCACGCCCGGAGATGTTCGCCGAGACGCCTGCGTAGCGCTGCTGGTTCCGGCGTTCGATCTGAAGCGGGCCGATGTTCGCCTGCCGATCGACCACGTTGCGCAGCACGATCTGGTCGCCGGCCGCGTTGGCCACGGTGAGGTCGAGCACCTCCTCGATGGACATGAGCTCCGCATCGCGCAGCCTTACGCGGATGTCGTACTCCGTGCCCTGGGCCGGCTGTTTGTAGTAACCGGCCCGCGAGCCGGCCAGCGCCGTTTCCAGCGTCCGCGCCACCTGCTGCACGCTGAGGTCCATGTCCGCCGCCCGGCTGCGGTCGATGTACATCAACTCCTGAGGCACGCCCGTGTCCCGGCTGAGGCGAACGTCCGTCACGCCCTCAACCTGCTCCATGCGCTGCTGAACCTCCTCGGCCAAAGCATCGAGCACGTCCAGGTCGTAACCGCGAATCTCCACAGCCAGCCCTTCGCCGTCGGGCGTGAGCCGATTAAGAATCCACAGCCCGCCGCCGGAGCGTACACGAATCTCCATGCCCGGCACGCCGTCTGCGAGCGCCTCCCGCAGCCCCTGCGCGACCTCCTCGCTTGATCGTTCGCGTTCCGCCATCGGCACCAGCTGCATGCGAATGCGGACGCGTGCCCCGGAAGTCGGCCGCCATGCCGAGGCCCCCACTTCGTACTGCCAGCGTTCAAGTTCGTGATCGGGCACCGCCTCCAGCACCCGCTTCTCCAGCGCTGTGCCGTGGCTGTCGACGACTTCCAGTATCGTCCCCGTGGCCATCTCCGCGCTGACGCTCACCTCGCCTTCGTCGGCCTCGGGCATGAACTCAGCACCGAGATGCGGCCCGATGAAATAGAGCGTCGAAACGAACACGCCCGCCGCCACCGTCAGCCACGCCAGCCGCCAGCGGAGGACGCTCGCCAGAGCCGCGAGGTACACTTCCTCCATCGCATCGAATATCTGACCGGTCGCCGACTTGAAGCCCGCGAGCAGCCCCGTCTGCTTCGTCGCCGTCGCCTGCCCAGCGTCACCCGCCGTGGCCGCCTCCCGCTCACGCCGCGGCGTGCGTTTGGAGAGCAACCGCGAGGCCAGCATCGGCACGAGCGTGAGCGCCACGATCAGCGAACACACCAGCGCGAAGCTCACCACCGCCGCCAACTGTTTGAACAGCACCCCCTGCACGCCCGTCAAAAACACCAGCGGCAGGAAGATCGCCAACGTCGTCATCGTGCTCGCGATGATGGCCGGCGTCACCTCCTCCGCCCCCTGCACCGCCGCCTGCTTATCGCTGAGCCCCTCCTCACGCAGCCGATAGATGTTCTCCAGCACCACGATCGACGAGTCGACCATCATCCCCACGCCCAGCGCCAGCCCGCCCAGCGTCATCAGGTTCAGCGTCAGCCCGCCGAAGTAGATCAACGAGAACGTGGCGATGATCGAGATCGGGATGGCCGTCGCGATCACCAGCGTGCTGCGGATATTCCGCAGGAAAAACAGCAGCACCAGGATCGCCAGCGAACCGCCCGCCAGCACCACGCGTGTCACGTTGTTGATCGATTGCTGGATGTACTCCGACTGGTCGGTCATCACGTACATCTCAATCAACGGCATCTCTTCGTTGATGCGCTCAGCCTCGCGCATCGCGGCCTGCGCCACCTGCACGGTGTTCGTTTCCGCCTGCTTCCGCACCGCCAGACGCACGCCTTCTTCGCCGTTGATGCGGATCGTCCGCGTCTGCCTGCGGTGCGTGTCGTCCACCGTCGCCACCTGCGCCAGCGTCACCGCTGTGCCGTCGCGTGTGGTGATGACCGTGTCACGCACCTCATCCAGACTGCGGAACTCGCCGGGGGTGCGGATGCTGTACGCCCGATCGGCCCGTTCAATTGAGCCGGCCGGCACGTTGATGTTCGCGGCCCGCAATGCCGAGACGACGTCATCGAGTGGCAGGCCGATGGCCTTGATGCGGTCGGCATCGATGTTGACCTGGATCTCGCGCTCGAGGCCGCCCCACACGTCCACCGTCGCCACGCCGGGCATCTGCTCCATGCGGACGACGATCTGCTCATCGATCAGCTCGCGCAGGTCCATCGGGTCCAGATTTCCCGCCACACCGAAGATCACCACGGGCGATTGCGATGGATCGAACTTCCGCAGCTGCGGCCGATCCGCCTCATCAGGCAGATTATCCATCACCCGATCAAGCCGATCGCGTAAGTCGTTCGAAGCTGCATCCAGGTTCGTCCCCCAGACAAACTCCACCCGCACATTGCTCACGCCCTCCGACGAATCGGAGCGCACCTCCTCCACGCCCGGCACCCCCGACACCGCCTGCTCCACCACCCGCGTGACCAGTTCCTCCATCTCCTCCGGGCTCGCATTGTCATAAAGTGTCCGCACCGAAACGGTCGGCACCTCGACCTCGGGCAGCAGATCGATCGGCAACTGCAACAGCGACACCCCGCCAAGCAACAGCACAATCAGCACCACCATCGTGGTGAACACCGGCCGGGCAACACTGAACCTCGCAACCTTCATGCTTACCTCTCCTCAGCCGTGCCCAGCGTTGCCGCTTCCGCCTCCGCTGCCGTTTCCTCCGGCGTCTCGTCGGCCGCTTCCGCTTGCTCGTCAATCCTGATCTTCGACGCGTCGGCAAGGAGATGCTGGCCCAGCGTCACCACCCGGCCTTCAAGCATCGGCTCAAGAACCTGCACCTGCTTGCCATGCTGAAAGCCGAGTTGCACCGGCACGAATCGCACCTGCGACTGCTCTTCGTCGACCACGAACACCCCCGCGTTGCCCTGCCTCTGAACGATCGCCGTCAACGGCACCAGCACCGCTTCCTCGGCCCGGCCGACCTCCAGCCGAACCCGCGCGAACATGCCGGGCTTCAGCAGATGCTCAGCGTTGGGTACCCGCAACTCCACCCGCGCCTGCCGCGAGCCGCGCTGAAATTCGGGAGCCACCCGCGTCACCTCCGCCTCGAACTCTCGGCCGTGGTACGCGTCGGCCATCACGCTCGCCACCTGCCCCACCTGCACGTTGGGATAGTCCCGCTCAGCGACATGAATCACCGCCCGAAGCGTGTCAATATCCAGCAGCGAAACGACGGGCGTGTTCGCCGCGAGCATGTCACCCTGATCGCGATACCGCTCACCGACGACCCTCCGCTCCGCGCCGCCGTTCCAGGTCGCGTGCAGCCGTGTGTAGGACTCGCGCACCCGAGCCGCCTGCAACGCCGCCTCCTGCTGAGTCACCTGCGACTGAGCGACCTGCAGCTGCGCCTGCTTGGCTTCGAATTCAGCCTTGGCAGCATCCATCTCCGACTCCGAAGCGATCTGCTGCTCACGCAATGTCCGGAACCGCTCGTACTCGCGTTCAGAGGTGGAAAGCCCGCTGCGGACTTCATCAAGGTTCGCCCGCGCCACCGCCAGTTCCGCTTCCGCCTGCTCGACATCCTGCACGCGTTCGGCTTCGTCAAGCTCCGCCACCAGCTGGCCACGCTCGACGATATCGCCGATGTCCGCGTGCAGCCGTTCCAGTCGGCCGGAGACTCGCGGGGCGATGGTGAATGCACTTTGCGGTTCAAGCGTGCCGGTGAAGGTTCGCATGTTCGAAATCTCCCCCACCACCACAGGCTGCACCTGCACCGCCACGGGCGCGTCGCTGTCGCCGCCTCCGATGCCTTCGTCCTCCGCGTTCGTCTTCTGCCACACCGCCCACGTGATGCCGCCGACCAGCACGAGCACCAGGACCATGCCCACAATCTTCGCCACGTTGAACAACATAAAGCGTCTCTCCGACCTTGGCCCATGCGAGCGGCGCGCAACCCAACACGCGACATCGACTAACTGTTCTACAACGCCCGCCGACCGGAGGTTCTTGCCGGACGCGTCTTTTATCGGATGACGATGCATAACCCCCGTCAAAAGATCATACCACGAGGCCCAGCCGCTGCGCCCCCCCCGGCCCCCCCGGCCACCCGCGGGCGTGCGGCAGATTGCGGCCAGAAGCCGGAATACGAGCCGCGACCGTAAGGGAGCGGTTGTGCGCCAAGACTTTGCGCGCGCCTTGCATACGAGAGGAGGTCTCGGCTACCGGCGAAAACCAACGACTGACGGAACAGATGAAAAGACGAGCCAGGGAGCGTCCGGCGCCGCGATTCGGCGTGCGTGCCCGGTCTCGGCCCTCGGCGACCGTGGGGTTGTGACGCGTCGTCACGATGAGCCGAGATCGGCACGCACAACCGCTTACTCACGTCCGCGGCTCGTTGTCAACAGCGCTCCTCCTTGGCGGGCCCGCCACTCGCCGGTATAATCGGCGTGTTTGATTCAGCTACCGCGGCGAGCGGTTTCCCGAACGGGATGCGGATCACTGGCCCCAGGCGAGTAGCCGACGGTCAGTAAAAGGCAAAGCTCGCTCTCAGCCGGTTAAAAGGCTCGAGGGTTTTTTTATGTCCGTCGCTTCCGATACATCGCACAGCAAAGTGGATCAGATCATGACGCAGGCTCCGCCTCACGCAGCCGTCGTCGGCCTGCAATGGGGAGACGAAGGCAAAGGCAAAATCGTCGACCTGCTCACCGAACAATACGACGTGATCGTCCGCTACAACGGCGGCGCGAACGCGGGCCATACTGTCGTGGTCGAAGGCAAACGCTATGCCCTTCACCTCATCCCCTCGGGCATCCTCAATACCGACAAACTCAACGTCATCGCCAACGGCGTCGTCGTCGATCCCGCGAAACTCCTCGAGGAAATCGACAATCTCGCAGGCCAGGGCGTGGAAGTCGGCACCAACCTTCGCCTCTCCGAGCGGGCCCACGTCGTCATGCCCTACCACAAGGTGCAGGACGCGTTGACCGAAGCGGCCATTAGCGCCAGCCACGGCATCGAGCAGAAGATCGGCACGACCGGCCGCGGCATCGGCCCCGCTTACGCCGACAAAGCCACCCGCTCCACCGCCATCCGCGTCGGCGACATGCTGCACCCCGAACGCTTCCGCGAGAAGCTCAAGCACATCGTCGCCATCAAAAACGCCACCAACGACGCCCTCGCCAAGCTCGCCGGCGTCACCTACGAACCGTTCGACGCGGCCATCCTCGCCGAGCAGTACCTCGAGTACGCCGCCGTACTCAAGCCTCATATTTGTGACACGACCCCCCTGCTGCATGAGACGATGGCCGAGGGGCGGAAGATGCTCTTTGAGGGCGCCAACGCGTGCATGCTCGACATCGACCACGGCACGTACCCCTACGTCACCTCCAGCAACTGCTCGTCGCTGGGCATCTACCCCGGCTCGGGCGTGCCCGGCGGGCGGGTCGGCCGAGTGGTCGGCATCGTCAAAGCCTACACCACGCGTGTCGGCGGCGGGCCGTTCCCAACTGAACTTGAAGATGCCGTCGGCGAACGCATCCGCGAACGCGGCAAAGAATTCGGCACCACGACCGGCCGCCCCCGCCGCTGCGGTTGGCTCGATCTCGTCCTGCTGCGTTACTCCGCAGCCGTCTGCGGGGCGACGGAACTGGCGATCATGCTGCTGGACGTGCTCGCCGGTTTCGACGAACTCAAGCTCTGCACCGGCTACAAAGTCGATGGCAAGATCCTCAAGCACTTCCCCGCCGACGCAAGCGTCCTCGAACGCGTTGAGCCGATCTACCAGAGCGTGCCCGGCTTCTCCGTCGAGGTCGACAAAGTCCGCAAGTTCGAGGACCTCCCCGACGAAGCGAAAGCGTACCTCCGCCTGATCGAGCAGGAAGTCGGCGTCCCGGTGAAGCTCATCAGCGTCGGCCCCGAGCGCGGTGCCACGCTGACGCGCGATCCCGCCACGGACGAAGCATGAACCAACGGCCAGCTACCGCCAACACAACCCGGTGAGAGGGGCGACGCATGAACGATGCCGTTTCAACTGAGCCGACCGCCGAGGCCGCCGACCAACCCACGCGCGATGCCTTCGCCGCCCTTCCGCGCCACGTCGCCATCATCATGGACGGCAACGGCCGGTGGGCGCAGCAGCGCGATCAGCCCCGCATGGCCGGCCATCAGCAGGGAGCCGCCTCGGCGCGCAAGATCATCCTCGAAGCGGCGCGACTCGGCCTCGAAGCGCTCACGCTCTACTCCTTCAGCACCGAGAACTGGAAACGCCCCGCCGAAGAAGTCGACTTCCTCATGAACCTCGGCGTCCAGCAGCTGCGCAGCGAAGAACACCACATCCACCAGCACAACATCCGCTTCGTCCACGTCGGCTCCCGCGAGGGCCTCTCCGCCGACGTGCTCAGCCATCTGGACCGGGTGGCCGAGAAAACCGCCAAAAACACGGGCATGACGCTGGGCCTGGCGCTCAACTACGGCGCTCGTGCCGAGATCGCCGCTGCCGTTCAGCAGATCGCCGAAGAGGTCGCCGCCGGTGAGCTTGATGCCAGCACCGTCACCGAGCGCACCATCGCAGAACGGCTGTACACCGCGTCGATGCCCGACCCCGACCTGCTCATCCGCACAGCCGGCGAAATGAGGCTCAGCAACTTTCTGCTCTGGCAGATCAGCTATGCCGAGCTCTGGGTGACGCCCACGCTCTGGCCCGATTTCAACGAAGCGACGCTCCACCAGGCCATCCACGATTTCGCCGGCCGTCAGCGCCGCTTCGGAGCGGTCTAGATCCATTGTTGATTTTTGATTGCTGATTACTGATTGGCGGAAAAATCAGCATTAGCTATTAGCCATAGCCAATAGCCAATAGCCAATAGCCAATAGCCAATAGCCATTAGAAATGATCGCCCTTGCTTTCACAACGCTTAATGACCGGCTTCATCCTCATCGCGCTCGCGATCGGCGTCTTCTACTTCGATGGCTGGGTCGAGCGTGCGACGGTCGGCACGCCCGTTCCCCCCGGACTGCTGCTGGTTCTGCCGTTGATCGTGATCGTGATCCCCGCTGCGATGGAACTCGCCGCCCTGCTGCGGAAGAAAGGCATCGACGCGTCGGCTGCGCTGCTGGTGCTCACCTCCCTCGCAGCCGGGCTGACCGTCTGGCTCTCGCACCGCTGCGAACTCGGCGCGGTCGCCACGGCCAGCGTGCTCGTCGCCGCCTTCGCCGCCGCCCTCATCTACCACGCCCGCAACGCTTCGCCCCCCGGCGCGATGGCCTCAGCAGGCGGCACCCTCCTCGCCACGGTCTACCTCGGACTCTGTGGCGGCCTGTTCCTCGCCATCCGACAAGACCATGCCGCCTGGGTTCTCCTCGCCGTTCTGGCCATCACCAAGGCCTGCGACATCGGCGCCTACTTCACCGGCCGAGCGCTCGGCAAACGCAAGCTCATCCCCTGGCTCAGCCCCGGCAAAACGTGGGAGGGCCTCGTCGGCGGCATCACGCTTTCCGTCCTCACCGCCCTCGCCTTCGCCTGGCTTTCGCAGACCACCGAAATCGGCACCGTCTACCGCGAAGTCGATGGCGAAGTCGTCGCCCTCGTCCAGCAGTACCACCTCGGCTGGGCGGCCCTGCTCGGCGTGCTTCTCGCGATCGTCGGACACGCCGGCGACCTCACCATGAGTCTGTTCAAACGCGACGCCGACGTCAAAGACTCAGGCGATACCCTCCCCGGATTCGGAGGCGTCCTCGACGTCATCGATTCCCCCCTCCTCATCGCCCCCGTCGCCTACTGGCTCCTCACCCTCGCGCTGATCAACTGACCCCCCCACCTCTCCCGCATCGCCCCACCGCACACCGCAACAAGAGCCGGGTTGTCCCCAACCCGGTCACGCCCCACGCCCCCCCACGCCTCCCAACCGGCTTGGGGACAAGCCGGCTCCTTGGGCGCCCGCACAAAATAGGTTCCCGCAAACCCATACAGCCCGCCTTCTTGCGTGGTATCACCTCTCCTTATGATACTCGCCGTTGACATTAGCGAACCTGATGGTACAATGGCTGAGCTATGCAAATGGACACGATCAAACTCTTCTGCGATGTCGCCCAGTGGCGCAGCGTCTCCCGAGCCGCCTTGGCGCACGGCGTGACGCAATCCGCTGCGTCGCAACGCATTCAGGCGCTTGAGCGCGAGCTCGGCGTCCAGCTGATCGACCGCTCCACTCGGCCCCTGCAGCTCACCGCAGCAGGCGATCTCTACCATCACGGTTGCCGACGCATTCTCGCCAGTTACGAAAAACTCACCGCCCGCGTCATCGAATCCAAAGGCAGCGAGCCGCTCGAGTTACGAGGCGAGGTCGTCATCGCGGCCATCTACTCCGCAGGCATCGAACTGCTGAACCAGATCCGCGCCGATTTCGAAGCGAAGCACCCCAAGGTGCACGTCGCGATCACGTACTTTCAGCCTGAAACGGTCTACGACCGCGTCATCCACGAGCAGTGCGATCTGGGCATCCTCAGCTACCCCGAGCGGTGGCGCGGGCTCACAGCCATCCCCCTCCGCGATGAGCAGATGGTCGTCGTCGTCCGCGCAGGCCATGACTGGGCCACCCGCCCCGTCATCCATCCCACCGACCTCGCCGACGGCGAAATGGTCAGCTTCGACCGCGCCCTCCCCATCGCCAAAAACCTCCGCCGCTACCTGCGCAGCCACGGTGTAAGGGCGACGCTGGCGGGTGAATTTGATAACATCGATACCATCAAGACGTATGTCGCTGAGACAGAGGCCTCGGCGATCCTGCCCTTCCGCACCGTCCAGCGGGAGATCAAGGCCGGGTCGCTGATCGCGATCCCTCTCGCACCGGCGCTGGTCAGACCGATCGCCATTGTCTACCCGCGTCATCACGAGCAGGAACCGCTAGTCAAAGCGTTCATTGATTACCTGGCTGAACATCAACCGTCGCGACCATTGCCTGCCGCGGCGTCAGTCTAAGAAGGAAGTTCCGGTCCCAAACGGTCCGATGCCAAAGTGCTCGGACACCGGAGGTGCGATATGCCTGACATGATCCAACACGAAAATCGTAAGCCGCAAACGACCAGCGGCCTGTACAGCCCCGACCACGAACACGATTCGTGTGGCGTCGGGTTCGTCGCGCACCTCAAGGGCGAGCGCTCCCACCAGATCATCGTCGATGCTGACGAAATCGGGCGACGCATGGAGCATCGCGGCGCCTGCGGCTGCGAGCCGAACACCGGCGACGGTGCAGGCATCCTCTGCGGCATCCCCGACGGCTTCCTCCGCCGTGTCGCCAAGGAAGAGTTCGGCAGCGACCTGCCCCGCCTCGGCCTCTACGCCGTCGGCAACGTCTTCCTGCCCACCGACGAAAAAGTCCGCGCCCAGTGCAAGGACATTTTCAACAAGTACATCGAACGCCAGGGCCAGAAGCTCATCGGCTGGCGCACCGTGCCCACCGACGCCAAGGCTGCGGACATCGGCCCTTCCGCCCTCCGCACCGAGCCGGTCGTGGAGCAGGTCTTCGTCGCCGCTTCGGACGACATCGACGACGCCAACGCCTTCGAGCGTCAGCTTTACGTCATCCGCAAGCAGGCCTACCACAAGATCACCAGCAACGACCTCACCGGAGCCGAGCAGTATTACGTCTGCTCTTTCTCCAGCAAGGTCATCGTCTACAAAGGGCAGCTCACGCCCGACCAGGTCGTCCCCTACTTCGTCGACCTGCAGCAGGAAGATTTCGCCAGCCACATGGCCATGGTGCATTCGCGCTTCTCCACGAACACCTTCCCCTCGTGGGAACGCGCGCAGCCGATGCGCTACATGGCCCACAACGGCGAAATCAACACGCTCCTCGGCAACGTCAACTGGATGCAGGCACGCCAGGGCCAGATGATGAGCGAGATCTTCAGCGAAGAAGATTTCAAACGCCTGCAGCCCATCGTCGACCTGCAGACCAGCGACTCGGGCATGTTCGACAACGTGCTGGAACTGCTGATCCTCGCCGGCCGCTCCATCCCCGAAGCCGTCATGATGATGATCCCCGAAGCCTGGGAAAATCACGAGACCATGGGCCCCGAAAAGCGTGCCTTCTACGAATATCACTCGTGCATGATGGAACCGTGGGACGGCCCCGCGTCGGTCGGCTTCAGCGACGGCCGCTACATCGGGGCTGTGCTCGACCGCAACGGCCTCCGCCCCAGCCGCTACTACGTCACGCATGACGACCGCGTGATCATGGCCAGCGAAGTGGGCGTGCTTGATGTCGCCCCCGAACTGGTCAAGAGCAAGGGTCGCCTCGAGCCCGGCCGCATGTTTTTGGTGGACTTCGAAGAAGGCCGCATCATCGCCGACGAAGAGCTCAAGCATGAGATCGCCACGCGTCGGCCCTACGGTCAGTGGCTCAGCGAACAACGCATCACCCTGAACGACTTCGACGTGACCGAAGAGCCTCACGGCTTCGAGCCCGACACCATCCTCCCCCGCATGCAGGCCTTCGGCTACACCACCGAGACGATGCAGTTCATGCTGCTGCCGCTGGTGAAACAGCTACGCGACCCCGTCGGTTCGATGGGCAACGATGCTGCCCTGGCTGTGCTCAGCGATAAGCCTCGGATGATCTACGATTACTTCAAGCAGCGGTTCGCGCAGGTGACCAACCCCGCGATCGACTCGATCCGCGAAGAAGTCATCATGTCCCTCGAGTGCTACATCGGCCCGCAGCAGAACCTGCTTACCACCACGCCCGAGCACTGCCATCGTCTGCTGCTGCCGCACCCGATCCTCTCCAACGAACAGCTCGCCGCCATGAAGCACATGGACCATCGCGGCTGGAGCACCCGGACGATCGACATCACGTTCGAACGTGCCGACGGCGAAAAAGGCCTCACCGACGCGCTCGACCGCATCTGCCGTGAAGCCGACGAGGCCATCGAATCAGGCGATTCGCTCATCGTGCTTTCCGATCGCAATGTCAGCCACACCCGCGTTCCCGTCAGCTCCCTGCTGGCCTGCGGTGCGGTGCATCATCATCTCGTGAAGCTCGCCAAGCGCACGCGTATCGGCATCATCATGGAGACCGGCGAAGCGCGCGAGGTGCATCAGCACTGTCTGCTCATCGGCTACGGCGCCGACGCCATTAACCCCTACCTCGCCTTCGAATCGCTCTGGCAGGCCCAGCGCGACGGCCTGCTCGATGAGACCAAATTCAACGACGACAAGATCGTCACCGCCTACCGCAAAGGCGTGGCCAAGGGCATGCTCAAGGTGATGGCCAAGATGGGCATCTCCACGCTCGCCTCCTACAAAGGCGCGCAGATCTTCGAAGCCGTTGGCCTCAACGACACCGTCATTCAGCGATGCTTCGCCGGCACCCCCAGCCAAATCCAGGGCGCAGGCTTCGACGTGCTTGCTGAGGAAACCCTGCGTCGGCACGATCTCGGCTACCCCACCCGCGAAGAGGTCCGCCTCCCCGTCCTCCCCAACGACGGCCAATTCCACTGGCGCAGCGGCGGCGAACGTCACATGTGGGATCCCCAATCCATCGCCGACATCCAGTCCGCCGCCCGCTCCAAAGATGCCGACGCGTACTGGCGCTTCGCCAAGCACACCAACGAACAGGCCACACGCAGCAGCACCCTCCGTGGCCTGCTCGATTTCAAACCCGGCGGCAACGGCAAGTCGATCCCCCTCGATGAAGTCCAGCCCGCAACCGACATCGTCAAGCGTTTCTGCACCGGCGCGATGAGCTTCGGCTCCATCAGTGCCGAGTCCCACGAATCGCTCGCCATCGCCATGAACCGTCTCGGCGGCAAGTCCAACACCGGCGAAGGCGGCGAAGATCCCGACCGCTTCACACCCGACGAAAACGGCGATTCACGCCGCTCCGCCATCAAGCAGGTCGCCTCCGGCCGCTTCGGCGTCACCATCAACTACCTCACCAACTCTGACGAGATTCAGATCAAAATCTCGCAAGGCGCGAAGCCCGGCGAAGGCGGCGAACTGCCCGGCCACAAGGTCGATACCAACATCGCACGCATCCGCCATTCCACGCCCGGCGTCGGCCTCATCAGCCCCCCGCCGCATCACGACATCTACTCGATCGAGGATCTCAAACAGCTCATCCACGATCTTAAGAACGCCAACCCAGCCGCTCGCATCAGCGTGAAGCTCGTCGCGGAAGTCGGCGTCGGCACCGTCGCCGCGGGCGTCTCCAAAGCCTTCGCCGACCATATCCTCATCTCCGGTCACGACGGCGGCACCGGCGCTTCGCCCATCACGTCCATCAAGCACGCAGGCCTCCCCTGGGAACTCGGCCTCGCCGAGACGCACCAGACCCTCGTGCTTAACGACCTCCGCAGCCGCGTCGTCGTGCAGACTGACGGTCAACTCAAGACCGGCCGTGACGTCGTCATCGCTGCCCTGCTCGGTGCTGAGGAGTTCGGCTTCTCCACCGCCCCGCTCATCACGCTCGGCTGCATCATGATGCGTAAGTGCCATCTGAACACCTGCCCCGTCGGCATCGCGACGCAGGACCCCGAGCTTCGCAAGAAGTTCACCGGCAAGCCTGAGCACGTCGTCAATTACCTCTTCATGGTCGCTGAGGAAGCCCGCACCATCATGGCTGAACTCGGCTTCCGCACGATCGACGAGATGGTCGGCCGCGCCGATGTGCTCGACACCAACGAAGCGGTGAAGCAGTGGAAGGCAGCCGGGCTCGACCTCACCGCCCTGCTCAGCCCCGCCCAGAAACCCCACGACAAGGTCGACGTCATCTGCTCACGCAAGCAGGAGCACGGCCTCGAAAAGGCGATCGACAACGAACTCATCCGCCTTGCCCAGCCGGCCATTACCGACGGCGAAAAGGTGCTCATCGAACTGCCGATCGTCAACACCAACCGCACCGTCGGCACCATGCTCAGCCATGAGATCGCCAAGGCGCACGGCGAAGCCATGCTCCCCGAAGGCACGATCCACGTGAACTTCACCGGCTCCGCTGGCCAAAGCTTCGGCGCCTGGCTCGCACGCGGCGTGACGATGGAGCTTGAAGGCGACGCCAACGACTACGTCGGCAAGGGCCTCTCAGGCGGCCGCATCGTCATCTACCCCTCACGCAAAGCCACCTTCGTCGCTGAGGAAAACATCATCGTCGGCAACGTCGTCCTCTACGGTGCGATCATGGGCGAAGCCTTCTTCCGAGGCTGTGCCGCCGAACGTTTCGCCGTCCGCAACTCCGGTGCCCATGCCGTCGTCGAAGGCGTCGGCGACCATGCGTGTGAGTACATGACCGGCGGCCGCGTCGTCGTCCTCGGCCCCACCGGCCGCAACTTCGCAGCAGGCATGAGCGGCGGCGTCGCCTACGTCTGGGATCCCGATGCCGACTTCCTCGGCCGCTGCAACCTCGGCACCGTCGAACTTGAGAAAGTCGAAACCGAAGCCGACGCTGCCGAACTCAAGCACCTGATCGAACAACATCATCGCCTGACCAACTCCGCCGTCGCCGACAAAATCCTCACCAGCTGGGAAAGCGAAGTGAAGCGATTCGTCAAGGTCATGCCCACCGACTACAAACGCGTGCTGATGGAACGCCAGCAACACGACGAAGAAGAAGAATCCCGCGTCCACGGCGTCGACGCGAAGGTGTAGTCCTCTCAAAGAGTCAGCATCAAGCAACGCCAGAACGCGATTGATACAACCGAGGGCCGCCGCCCCTCACCCAACCTCTCCCTGCAAGGGCGAGGGGCCAAGGCAAGGAGCATCGAACAATGGGAAGTCCCACAGGTTTCAAAGAACACGAACGCAAGACCGTCGGCTACCGCGAGCCGCTCGTCCGCCTCAACGACTACGGCGAGATCTTCAGCGAGCCGCAAGAGTTGCACCTTAAAACGCAGGGCGCCCGCTGCATGGACTGCGGCGTGCCGTTCTGCCAGTCAGACAGCGGCTGCCCGATCGACAACCTCATCCCCGAGTGGAACGATCTGGTCTACAACGGTCGCTGGCGCGATGCCCTCGACCGACTGCACAAAACCAACAACTTCCCCGAATTCACCGGCCGCACCTGCCCCGCACCCTGCGAAGGCGCCTGCGTGCTAGGCATCACCGACCCCCCGGTGACCATTAAGAACATCGAGAACGCCATCGTCGACCGCGGTTGGTCCGAAGGCTGGATCAAGCCCGAGCCCCCCACCGCCAAGACCGGCAAAACAGTCGCGATTGTCGGCTCCGGGCCCGCCGGCCTCTCCGCCGCCCAGCAGCTCTGCCGGGCCGGGCACGATGTCACCGTCTACGAACGCGCCGACCGCATCGGCGGGCTGCTCATGTACGGCATCCCGAACATGAAGCTCTCCAAACAAGTCGTCGAACGCCGCGTCGAACAGATGCGCGCCGAGGGCGTCACCTTCAAAACCAATGCGAACGTTGGGAAGGATGTCGATCCCAAAAAGCTAGTCGAAGAATACGATGCCGTGCTGCTTTCGACCGGCGCCACCAAGCCCCGCGATCTGCCCATCGAAGGCCGGGAACTCAACGGCGTCCACTTCGCCATGGAGTTCCTCACCGCCAACACCAAGAGCATGCTCGATTCCGAGCACGCCGACGGAAACTATATTTCCGCGAAAGATAAAGACGTCATCGTCATCGGCGGCGGCGACACCGGCACCGACTGCATCGGCACCAGCATCCGCCACGGCTGCACCAGCATGACCAACTTCGAGCTGCTGCCCAAGCCTCCCGCCGAGCGCGCCGCCGAAAACCCCTGGCCCCAATGGCCCCGCATCTTCCGTGTCGACTACGGCCATGAAGAAGCGACAAAGAAGTTCGGCCGCGACCCCCGCGAATTTTGCATCCTCTCCAAACGCTTCATCGACGACGGCAACGGCAATGTCGCGGGCATCGAAACCGTTCAGGTCGAATGGAAGAAGGACGAAGACGGCAAGTTCCAGATGGCCGAAGTGCCCGGCTCCAAAGAAACCTACAAAGCCGACCTCGTCCTCCTCGCCATGGGCTTCCTCGGCCCCGAACACTATCTGCTTGAAGCGATGGGCCAGGAGATGGACCTCGACGCCCGCAGCAACTACAAAGCCATTCACGGCCGCTTCGCCACCAGCATCGAAAACGTCTTCGCAGCAGGCGATTGCCGACGTGGCCAGTCACTCGTGGTCTGGGCGATCAACGAAGGTCGCGGCGCCGCCCGCGCCATCGACGCCCACCTGATGGGAACCACCGATCTGCCCGCACCACAAATGGAAGAACCCCTTGTGGTCTAACATCTACCACCAGATCCCACACACGAAGCCCACGGCGTAACGCCGTGGGTTTTTCTTTAGCCCCTCAATCCAGATTCCGACGCGGCATCGCCGAGGCCACCAGCCGCACCGGTGCCGACTTACCCTGCGACGATTCCAGCGACAGCGTCGCATCCGCCCCCGGCTGAACCGACAGATCCAGCGTCGCCCGGCTCAGCAGCAACCCCGCTGCCGACTGTCGAAACCGCAACGCGAAAACATAGGCTTTCTCATCGTGCACCCGGGCCTCCACCCGCTCCAGCAACGGCTGCGCGGTCATGTCATCTTCCCGGTACCACAGATCACCCAGCAGCGCACTTTCATAATTCTCATTCGCTTCCCACCAGATGTACACGCGCCGGCCGACCTCGTTCTCCATCTCCAGGCCGACCGTACGGACCACCGTGTTCGCCTCAAGCGCGACAGTCCCGCTCGGGTCATAAGCGTCAAACTTATCCGCCGCTGACGTGCGGATTACCCGCATCGCGCGTTGAATCACCAGCCGCACGGATGAATGCGTACTCGCCGACTCCGCCGCCGAAGCATAAGCATAGAAAGAGGCGTTGAGCGCCACCGTCACCGCGGTCAGGAGCATCGCCGAGATCGCCAGCGCGATCAGCATTTCCATAATGCTGATGCCCCGGTTCTGTAGCCGCCGCCCAAGTTGTCTTCGATCGCTCATGTCTGCCATATTACCCAGCCGCCTCAATATAAGTGCTGCGCACCGGGCGAACCTCGATGGGGCCGTTGATGCCATCGGGTAGCGCTCGCGTCGGGTCATATCGGATGATAATCTTGCCTTCGCCACCCTCCGGAAGCTCCGCCTCGGCGTCGCCGTCCTCCGAGCCGAAATAGCCCAGGGTTGTATTGAAAGCTGCCGGACTGCCGCCGTGCGTCAGCGGGCCCTCATCGGGATTGGCCTCATACGTTGTGATCAACGACCCATCAATCACGGCCTGCCCACGCACATCGAGCACGCCGGCGACGATCGTCCCGTCGAGTTTGATCAGCTTCGCAGCATTATCCGGATCCACGAACGTACCCATATCCACCGAATAGTGCGGCGCCAACAGTGTCGATCGTTGAAACAGTGCCCGGTTCTCGCCCACCGATGGAGCGTCCAGATCGAAGGCCGTCGCCCCGGTGAACTGCAATTTGTTCCGCACGTGCGAGAACTCTGCTGGAGGCTCCGCCACCACAATTCCCTCAAACGTACTGTTGTGGAATCGGATGTTGTTTGCCTCACCCTTCGTGTCGTTGACCAGTTCCCCGTTCACGTCCACCATGACGTGTTCATACAGCAGCGACCCATCCTCAGTCTGCGTACCGGCCACGTTGAAGTAGGGATCGCTATTTTCGGTATTGGTATCGACGAACGTGACCCCGCGAAACGTGCAATTCACAAACAGCGCATTGGTGCCCTTCGGAATCACAACATTTTCAAACACATAGTTCTCGTAGACTGGCCGTTCATAATAATCATACGGATGGGCGGATTCGAACGGCACAGCCTCCCGCGTTCCGCTCCCAGCAGGCGAATAGATCCCAGCGCCGGCGTCCACCTGCTGCTGAAAGTCGTTTTCCGCCATCGCCCGATACTGATCAACATTGAAATCGCTGGCTTCCAGGCCCGACAGCGATGCATCATCCGCTTCGAAGGTCAGTGGAGCCGTATCATCATCCGAGACGATCGGCCCCTGGAAGTAGTCCTGATATTGCCCGCCACCCGCCCCCGCCTGCCAGGCATCTTTCGACGCCAAGAGAACCACTTCACCGTCGATCTTCGCATACATATCTTCATTGCCGATGTAAGCCAGATCATCTTTGGCGTTACGCCACACATCGCCGGGCTCTTTCACGCGAAGGTTTCCCCAGTCGAAGTCGGTCCCCGGTGGATACTTGAACTCATTGATCATCTGCCACAACTGCGGGTTGATCAGTTCTCCCGATGCGTCGGTAAAGTTCGCCATCGGCACGCCGCCCGCGTCATCGCCGAACCGCATCAGGAACAGGTCATACGCATCAACGTAGCCGTCCCCGCTGAGATCGTAGTCAGCTGCGCCCTCAAGGTTCCCCGACTCACGCAGGTCCGCCAGACGGATGCGGTTGTTTCCCGACTGGTCGTTATCCGCAAGATAGTCCGTGAATGTTGCGAGCCATTCATCCAGCTGATCATCAAGACCGCGGAAGTCATCAAGCATCTGCACTGGGTGGCCGTGTTCATAGTCGGTATGCGTATATCGACTGCCGATTGAGCCACGAATCATCACGTTACGGCCTATCATCACGCGGTTGCGAGAGAGAATGGCATAGCGAATTTTCTTATCGATTCGAAAGTCCATCTCAACGCTGCGTGTATAGTCATCGTCGCGCCCAATCGAGCGGATACGCACCCACACACCTGTGATCGCGTTCGTGGCCGTCACCGCTTCGCCATCGGTCGTGAACTTATTGTCGCCGCCGCCCACGTTGTATGGCCGCCGCTGGTACATTTTTCTGCCGTAGTCTTCGCCGGCGATAGGATGTCGTTGCAGGACAATTTCGAAAGTCGGCGGGTTATCCTCCCCGCTCATCGCCACCTTCCCCAACTTCAGCTCTTCGCCGTTGCTCACCTCGTGCGACGTCAGGTAATGCCCATCCTCGCCGATGTCCGTCAGAATCGCTTCCCGAAGGATAGGCCATATCTCATCGGCCAAGTCCTCGGTGATCACACCGTTCGGTGTCGTGATCGTGTTCGCCACTTCCGCCAGTTGCCAGTTGAAGAAGCTCATCCCCGTCTCAGCCGCCACCAGCGAGCGGTTCACGTGCTGAAAGCTCTCAGCCGACCGCAGGTTACCCTGCGCCACAATCGCCATCGCCGCTGCCAGTGACGAGAAGATCACGAGAAACATCATTGCCAGCACCGCCACGATGCCGCGCTGTCTTGCATAGGTTTTATATTCAGGGTGCATATGGTTCTCCTGCTCATTTAGTTGAGCGTCGACGCTTGTCGCGTTACCTTCCCGGACGCACCCACGTCATCCGCGTGATCTCTCTAGCATTATCATCGTTCGGCCCCTGATAGAGCACCCGGCAGGTGATGCGCAGGGCATACCATTCCCCCATCGGTGAGTACGCCAGCGTCCCCGATGAAACATCGATCGAGTTAGGCAGCACATAGGCGACGCTCACTTCCTGCGTCCACTGCTCCATGCCTTCAATCACGGCCTCGTCCGGCGGCACATGCAGCGCCATCGCATGGATCGGTGGCGATATCGTCGTTCCCCCACCGTCGCTGCCGGCGAAGTCATCGATGTCGTTGTAGTTGAAGTGCGTTGCTTCGCCCGTCTCGGGTCCGAAGTTCAGATTGCCATAGATCGGATCCTTCGCTGGCAGATTCACCATTAACTCGCGAATCTCGTTCGCAAGCATCAGCGCTGCCCCGGTCCGTTGAGCGTGATCGTTCTGTTGATGGTAAGCCTGCTGCGCCGCAACGATCGCCAACACCCCAACGCCGACGATCACCGTCACGAGCGCCGCTTCAATAAGCGTGAAGCCACGCCGGGCCCTGGCACCTCCGACGAGCTGGCGATTGGATGACACTGACATGCTTCTCGTCCCATGCTGGCCCACGTCGCGAACGGTGCTGCACTGCATCAGCTCACCAACGAGGAGAGCTTGAAGATCGGCAGAATGATCGCCATCGCAATGAAGCCCACCACCGAGCCCATCAGCACAATCATGATCGGTTCGATAAGGCCCGTCACGGTCTTGATCGTCTCACGCAGCTGCTTCGAGTAATAGGCGCTGATCTCATCCAGCACCTCGCCAAGCTTGCCCGATTCCTCACCCGCGCTGACCATCTGCACCACGCTCTTCGGAAGCAGCGGCGTCTTCACCAGCACAAAGCTGATCTTCTTACCTTGCTTCACCGCGGCATACACGCTCCGCCACATTCTGCGAAACATGCTGTTGCCGGAAATGTCACCCGTGATCGACAGCGTATCCAGCATCGGCACACCGGCGTTAATCAGCTCGCCCATCGTGTGAAGCGACCGGCTGATGTACAGCGCACTAAACATTCTTGAAAGCAACGGCATCGTCAACTGGGTGCGGTCCCACCAGTACCGCCCCACTTCTGTTTTGATGAACATTACAAAACCCACCACCCCGCCGATCATCACCAGGAACACCAGGTACCAGAACTGCACCATGAAGTCCGACAGATTCATTAGGAACAGCGTTGGCCAGGGCAACGCGGATTCCTTACCTTCGAACACTGCCGCAAACCGCGGCAGCACGAAGATAAGCAGGAAGATCGTCGTCGATACCGCCATCACCAGGATTACGCCTGGGTAGATCATCGCGCCGCGCACCATCGCCGCCGTCTCGATCTGCTGGCCGAGGTAGGCTGCGATGCGATCGAGCATCCGCGAAAACGAACCACTCATCTCGCTGGCCCGCACCATGTTCACGTAGAGCTTGTTGAAGTGCTTGGGATGCTTCGCCAGCGCGTCTGAGAACTGCTTACCGCCTTCAACGTCGCGCTTGATGCCGGTCAGCAACTCGCGGAACTTGACGTTCTCTGTCTGCTCTGCAATGCCGTCGAGCGCCGCCCGGATACTAATGCCCGCACGGATCATCACCGCCAGTTGGCTTGTGAAGTTAAGAATGTCCTTCTGCGACGGGCCGGAAGTATAGTTGAGGGCTTTGAGCTTGTCGGAGAACGACTTTTTGGCCGCCTCCATCGGCACCAGGCCCATGACCTGATGGCCCTGCGCACGCAGCGTCTGCGCCGCTGCCATGGCGTTCTCCGCGGGAAGAACGCCCATGGTGACTTGCCCGTCGCTGGACTGTATCTGGTATCGGTAGTGCGGCATCCGTGACTCGACTTCCCTTCGCTCCCGGGCCTGGTGGCGGCAACATGCGTCCGGCTCGACTTAATATTCTCTATCGGTCCGCCGACGGCGCTACTTCATTAGGCCGCAAGCATGCGTTCTAGCTTCTCGGGATGGACGGCCTGTGCAATCGCGTCCGCACGATTGATCATCCCATTGAAGTACAGGCTCGCGATGGCGTTATCCATCGTCATCATGCCCGCGCCTCGGCTGGTCTCGATCACGTTAGGAATTTCGAACGTTCGACTTTCCCGGACAAGGTTGCGAATCGCCGAACTCGCCAGCATCACCTCAAGGCCGGGCACCATCCCCGGGCGATCGATGCGGCGGAACAGCGTCTGGCTGATTACCGCCTGCAACGTGTTCGCCAGCATCGAGCGAATCTGATTCTGCTGTCCGCCGGGGTACATGTCGATGATGCGGTCGACCGTCGAGGCCGCTGAGTTGGTATGCAGTGTCGAGAGCACAAGGTGCCCCGTCTCCGCTGCGGTGATCGCCGCGGCGGTCGTCTCAAGGTCACGCATCTCACCAACCAGAATGATGTCCGGATCCTGACGCAGAATATGCCGCAGACCCGACGCAAAACTAGGCGTGTCCGCCCCCAGTTCCCGCTGCTCTATCACGCATTTATTTGAGACCATCGCGTACTCAATTGGATCTTCGAGGGTAATGATGTGACGGTGATAACGTTCGTTCATCGCCTGAATCATTGCCGCCAACGTCGTAGATTTACCCGAACCCGTGTCGCCCGTGACCAGCACCAGGCCACGCGGCAGGTACGTCAGCTTGGAGATGACCTCGGGCAGGTTAAGATCCTTCAGCGGCGGAATGTTATCCTTGATCGCTCGCATCGCGATGGCGACCGTACCACGCTGAAGGTGAGCGTTTACACGAAAACGGCCCAGGCCGGGCACTTCGTAACTGAAGTCAACGTCCTTATTTTCTTCGAAACGCTTGGCCTGATCCTCCGTCGCCATGTGCTTGAAGATCCGGCTCACACCCTCGGGCGTGATGATCGGATAATCCAGCCCCGTCATCTCCGTATGGATGCGGACCAACGGCGGATGGCCTGACACCACGTGAATATCCGACGCGTCATTGTCGACCGCTGTCTTAAGAATCGTATCGATATCAACCATAACTTAAGTCCTGTAATGCGGGCATAGCTTGCCCGGTGTGTTATATCGTGGCCTGCGTGACGCGGAGCACTTCCTCGACAGTGGTTCGGCCCTCAGCGACTTTCTGGAAACCATCGACGCGAAGCGTCGTCATGCCCCGCTCGATGCACAGACGTCGAAACTCGGTCACGCTCGGGCGGGCTGTGATGGCATCGCGCACCGCGTCATCGAGCACCAGCATTTCGTACAAACCTAATCGGCCGGAATAGCCGGTCTGATGACACTTTTCGCAGCCTTCGCCGGTAAATACTTCCGACGGCGTCAGGCCGTGCATCGCGAGATGCTCGCTCATTTCGTCATCGAGCGACACCGGCTTTTTGCAATGTTCACAAATCCGCCGCACCAGCCGCTGCGCCAGCACCGCGTTAACCGCCGCACCAAGCAGGTAAGGTTCCACGCCGATGTTGATCAGTCGGGTGATCGAGGACGGCGCGTCGTTCGTGTGCAATGTCGATAGCACAAGGTGACCGGTCAGCGCCGCCTGCACCGCGATGCGCGACGTATCTTCGTCACGAATCTCACCGACCATCACCACGTCCGGATCCTGGCGAAGCAGTGATCGCAGGGCCGCAGCGAAACTCATGCCGATGCGTTCATAAGTCTGCACCTGATTGATGCCGTCGAGGTGATACTCGATCGGGTCTTCCACGGTGGAGATGTTGAGTCGGTTGCGGTCCATCTGTGACAGAGATGCGTATAGGGTCGTCGTCTTACCCGAGCCCGTCGGCCCGGTGACCAGGATGATGCCGTGCGGCTGGGCGATCTGCTTCTCCCACATCAACAGGCTGTCCTGAGGCATACCCAGGTCATTAAGCGAGACCTGCACGCTCCGCGAATCGAGGATACGCATGACCGCTTTCTCGCCCTGCCCCGTCGGCAAAGTCGAGAGACGCAGATCAAGCTTTCGCCCATGCACCACGACGCGAATGCGCCCGTCCTGCGGCAGGCGGCGCTCGGAGATATCCAGGTTCGCCATGATCTTCAGCCGACTCACAATGGCGGCGTGCATGGCGTGCGGCGGACTCATCATCTCAAATAGAATGCCGTCGATGCGATACCTAATCCGCAGCTTCTTCTCCTGCGGCTCAATATGAATATCCGAAGCGCCGTTCTTCACGGCGTCATAAACGAGATAGTTCACAAAGCGGATGACCGGACTTTCGCCGGCCTGCTTCTCGAGATCGACATCCTCGTCCGCTGCCTCGACGACCTCGAGATCGTCTTCCTGAATGTCTTTGATGATGTCGTCGACGGCGACGTCGGCGACCTGTTCCTCGGTGAACGCTTCCACCACGGCGCGAACATCTGCCGCCGTCACCAGGACCACTTTGATCGAGCGGTTAAGCTTCCGCCGCACCTCATCAAGCATGAACAGGCGACGCGGATCGGTCACGCCCACGACCACGCGGGCCCCCGCTTCGCGGATCGCCACGACACCGTTCACTTTGCAGTAGTCCACGCCGAGCCGATGGAGATGCTTCTCGTCGACGTCTTTGGGGTCGACCCGCTCGAACGGCACGTTCGCCAGCTGAGCGACGATCTGCTGCACCTTCTCTTCGTCGACGCCCATGTCGACCAGCACGTCGGCCATGCGCGCCCCGGGCGCCTGCTTGAGCAGATTCCGGGCCTGGGTGACCGCTTCGCGATTGATCACGCCGGCATTGAGTAACTGGTCAGCGACATCGGCCGTCGCGGCCGCCGGCTCCTCCGGTTGCCAGAGGTCGGCCAGCCCGCCGTTGCCCTCATCGCCGCGCGCAGCCCCCACTTCATCGAGGCTTTCGACGTCGATCGATTCAAGCCAGTTATTCAGATCCTGCTTACGCATGCTCGCGTTCCTCAGCGGTTGATCGCCCGCCCATCCTCAGGTTGCGTCAGTCGAAGCGTGAACGTCTCACCCTCCGCGGTCATCCGCACACCCTGCGGCCCGATCGAAGTCACTTCAAACGATCCGACCGTCTCGCCCACCCGCACCACCACGTCGTTCACCACCGCCAACGAAGGGTCGCCCGTGAGCACACTCTGAACCTTCAGCGTCTTGTATTCCTGCTGAATCTTCGCCAGCCGCTCCTTTCGTTCGCGTTCGGCGGAATCGACCGTCGCCACCTCGGTCTCACCCGATTCGTCGCCATCCGAGTCAGACCGCGTGATCAACAGCTTGAACGGATTCTTCTGCAGCTCCTTCAGTCCGACTTGGTTATGTGTCGGATCATCGGAAAACAGGGCGATCACGTCGTCCGTGTCGCGAAACAGCACGTCCAGCGCATGCCGGGTCGCCAGCGCCGGATCGCCGTCGTCGTCGCCTCCTGCGAAGCGCGCCAGCGCCGCTTCGATCTTCTGCTCCGCCTCGCCGCTGGGCGCGCTGACCGGATCGCCCGAGCCCGCCATGCGCATCCCCCACAGCGCGCCGGCTCCGACCACCACCGCCAGCACCAGCACCAGCATGCCGTTGGATTTAGATTTCGGCGGGGCAAATTCTTCGAACCCGCCACTGTCGTCGATCATGTCCAGCGTGTTCGGATCCAGGCCGTTACCTTCCTCGCCGGCTTCGGGCTGGTTGAACGGATCTTTGCTTTCCCAGTCGTTATTCATCAGTACCTCGTGGGCATTGGTTTGCGGTCGGCGCGCCTCGATCGGTGATGCACACCGGAGCGTGCGTCTAGCGGATGGCGAGTCCGTCGTCGCCGGTGCGTGGTTCGAAGAAGATGTTCAAGGTGAAGACTGCTTCCATCTGTCCGTCGCCGTCGCGCAATTGCTTGACCAGTTTCATCTCAGGAATCCGCGTGATTCGGCTCAGGCGTTCCAGGTCGAGCAGGAAGCTGTAGAAGCCATCGAAGTCCCCCACGATCACCATCCGCAGGGGCAGTTCCGAGTAGCGTGTTGATTGCACCGTCCGGTCCGCGCGAACGCTGGAGGGTTTTAGCCCGTGCCGAGCCGCCAGTTGCCACACGTCCTTAAGAACGACATCGACGTCCTTCTGAGCGGGCAGCTTGTCCTCGAACATCGCCACCGCCTCAGCGAGCCGATCGATCTCCGCCCCCAGGTCGTCAATCTGTCGTGTCGCCGACTCAAGCTGGTTCAGCTTCTCCTGTTTGGTCTGAATCTCCGCACGGGCGTGCTCAATCTGTTCGTTCGCCGGCTGGAAAACGAACCACCACGCTGCACCGGGCATCGCCAGCAGCAACAGGACAAACAATAGTTCTCGGGTTCCGAATCGCATGGCAGGCTCCTAAGTTCACCGGCCTGGGGTGGGATCTTTCAGGTGATCGACGGCGCCATCGAGCCCGTCGGCGTAAGGGCTATCCGCATCCTGCTGCTGCTGAAGAATCTGCTGTTCCGTCAGCGTCGGCGTCTTGAGCGGATTGCGGCCGGGCTTACGATCAAGCCGAAGCGGGTCGATGCGTCGTACGTCAGCGGCCGGGTCCACCGTCATGTCGATACGGAACCGCCGCATCGTGACTTCCTCAACCTCGGTGCGTTCACTGAAGACCAGGTCCACGTCTTTCACGAGGTGAGAATTGCTAAGCGTCGACATGTACTGTGCGACCTGAACGTCCGTCGGCGCCACGCCCGTCATCGCCAGCGTGACCTCGTGCCGGGGCACCGTCGCCAACACATCCTCTTCCTCCTCCTCGCCGGCCTTCGCCAGCGCGGACTTCGGCGTGATGCGGCGCGTCACCGACGCCTGCAAAAGCTTGGATTTCAGCTCCACCTCGAACAGGCTCAAAGTCGGCGGCATGCGATTGATCAGGTCCGCCATCAGGAACGTGCGCGGCACCGGCTCCAGCAACGTCGACGCCACCTGCGCCTTACGCAGCATCTGCTCACGTCGGCCTTGAAGTTCGTCCAGCTGCTCCAGCCGTTTCGCTGCCTCAGCGAAAGCCGCGTCGACGTCCGCCGACTGCTGCTTCACCTCCGCACGCTGCGCGGTCGTCACCATGTACGCCGCGCCGATGCCGCTGAGGACAATCACGAAAAGCGACACGCAGATGATGTTTGTCCGCTGCTCGATACGCCGCTCGACGTAATCCTCGGGCAGAAAGCTCATGTTGTCTTTGGACATCGAAAGTGGCCTCCCAGCAGCGTCAGTCGCTGCCGTTGGTGTTGCTACAGGTTCGTCGGCAGCGTGCAAAGTCCGACCGGGACAGCCCAGCCGGGCATCGGCTCGCGAAGATCCATCCCCGTCGCCGCCGCGGTCCGCGGTTTCACGATGCGCGCCATCGGATCCGCCACTTGAGCGGGCACCCGAAGCGCCCGCGCGATCCGCTGACACATCTTCACATGCCGCGATTCTCCGCCTAGGAACACGACCTTTTCGATCGGTCGATCGGGGAACATCGAAGCGTGATAGCCCGCACACAATTGCAGTTCATCGATGAGCGCTTCGAGCATCTCACCTTCACCCTCGGCTGCCTGCGCGGGCCGTGGTGTTGCGGCGGGGGCGACCGCCGTTTGCGTGGCCGCGCTGCTGCCGTTGTCGCTCGCTTCCATCGCTGCGTTCAGTGCCGCCATGCCCGGAACGCCTGCGCCCTGCCGCCGATCAGGCGTGGGCTCCGCAACGGGTTCGGGAGTCGCCTCGGGCTCGCCCGTCGAAGCCTGCGCCCCCTCCTCACCTGCCTCTTGAATGCGCCGATGCCGGGCCTCGGTCGGCTCCACGTTCCATGCGTGCGCCATCTGCCTGGTGAAGTGGTCGCCGGCGACGTGAATCGTCTTGGCGAACACCAGCTTCGTGCCATGCGCGATGAGCGCCTTGGTCGTGGCCCCGCCGACGTCGATGAAGAACGTTGTGCGTTTCTCATCGCCCTCGCGGCGGAACAGATGCGAGAAGGCCGCCAGAATCGCCATCGGCTCACAGTGCATGCCGACCACGTCCAGCCCGGCCTGCCGTATCGCCTTCACCGACCGCATCACCGACTCGCGGCTTGCAGCCAGGCAGATGACCTCCTGCTTCGCCGTGCCGTCGCTGAAGACCTGACCCACATCCACATGCCTAACGACCATGCTCAGCGGATCCATCGGCAGCCGACCGCGAAGCTCCATCTCCAGCTGCTGCTGAACGATCTCGCCATCGCCGACCGGCAACCGCACATGCTGCACATAGGTCTGGGCCGCACTGATCGATGCCACGACACGCTTGGTTTTCACCTTCACATCGCGCACCATCTCCCGCAGGGCCGAGGCGGCGAATTGGTAGTAGCTGTCGGATTGCTTCCGGGCCGCTTCGGGAATATCGCGTTGGGCCGCAGCGACCAACTGCGGCGGGTCCTCCGTGACCAGCTGCAGTAGTTTGATCGAGTCGGCGCCGAAGTCGATGCCGATCGGCGATACATTGTTCTGTGACCACCGCAGTCCCATACCGCGTCGCCTCCGTTTAGTCGCTGCTGCTCTGGGCTCCCCACCTCCGAGCGGGTCGCCGTGCGGCCTTCGTGTCGACGCCCTTCGCAGAAGCTACGATTCAACTGGAGACCGAGCAAAAGTTTCTTGCCCAATATGCCCAGTCGGCGCGATCGACAATCTCAGCCACGTTTAACATCGACAGCCACAGCCCTCTGGTTTAGACCAATCCACAAGGAGAACCCCATGCGCGTCATGATCATCGGAGCTTCGCGGAACCCCGAGAAGTTCGGCAACAAGGCCGTCCGAAGTTATAAGAAGCAGGGCCACGACGTGCTTCCGGTGAACCTCGAAGCTCGCCAGATCGAGGGCATCCTCTGCTACCACGATGTCAGCGAACCGCCCGGCCCGATCGACCGTGCCCTGCTGTATCTGCCACCCGACCTGGGCATCCACGTGCTCGAACCGCTGGCGCACCGCGGCGACGTCGCTGATCTTTACGTCAACCCCGGTGCCGAGTCCGAAGCACTGCTCGTCCGCGCGCATCAACTCGGGCTGCATGTCGTCCAGGCATGTGCGATCATGGCCATCGGTGAGAGCCCCTGACGCCGCCTGCCGATCGGGCTATAGTAAGGGCCTCTGTTGTACGCGCGAACGCCAGAGCGACTTCACGCGTACGGACTCATGCACCGGCAAACGCCGACCCCCGGCGACCGCCTTCCCCCCTCTCCCCATCGATTCGAAAGGTTCTGGAACATGCATAAGTGGTACGGCTGGACTGCAGCGGCACTGATCATCACCGTCGGCCTCATCCTCGCGTCCGTCACGCAGGCGAATGAACAGGCTGAGAAACCCAAGCTTGAAACCGTTCAGCAGCGCGCCAGCTACGCCATCGGCGTCAGCATCGGACGCGACATGATGCAGCAGGGGCTCGGCCTCGACGGCAAGCTCATCTCCCGCGGCCTCCTCGACGCACTCGAAGAACGCGACATCATGCTCACCGACGAAGAGCTCGAGCAGGCGCTCATGGCCATGCAGGAACAGGCCATGGAAGCCCAGATGCGCAAAGCAGCCGAAGAAGGAGCCGGCAATCGCCGCGAAGGCGAAGCGTTCCTCGAAGCGAACAAAGCGAAAGACGGCATCAAGGTCACCGAAAGCGGCCTGCAGTACGAAGTCCTCGAGGCAGGCGACGGCCCCACCGCCGGCCCCGACGATCAGGTCGTCGCGCACTACCGCGGCACCTTCCTCAACGGCGAAACCTTCGACAGCTCCTACGACCGCGGACAGCCCATCACCCTCCCCGTCCAGGGCGTGATCGAAGGCTGGAGCGAAGCCCTTCAAATGATGCCCGTCGGCTCCAAGTGGCGCCTGTTCATCCCCTCAAACCTCGCCTACGGCGAGCAGGGCACCGGCCCCATCGGCCCGAACCAGACGCTCATCTTCGAAGTCGAACTCCAGTCCATCGTCGAGTAACCCCCCCACCCCCCCACCAAAATCAATCCACCCAAAGGGCCGGGCCTGGAAACAGCCCGGCCTTTCTTTTGGCTCACGAATTACCCTTCACCAATTGCCGAACCGTCGCCACGCCTTCGATCGCCATGCTTCCGCCGTCGCGTTCGTCCTTGAAGATAAGCTTCCCCGCCTCGTCCAGCATCACCCAAAGCGGGCCCTTGAGCGGTTGCCGAAGCTCCGCCCGACAGCCCGCCGTCACGATCTGCGTCCGCCGATGAATCACCCGCCCCACGCGAAGCTTCACCTCCCGCTTCGCCGCATACTTCGCAAGCAGCCGTTTCCGCTTCCGCTCCAGATGTTCGTGACGACGCGCGATCAATACCGCCAGATCATCAAGCTGACGCAGCTCGTCGCCGAAGCGCGACGCGTGCCTTGGCCCCATCGCCTCGATCTCCCCACGCCGTTGCTCCCCCTGCCCACGCTGCCGCTCCAGCTTACGAATCGCCCGGTCCGCCTCCGCGATGCACGCCTCGATGCGCCGGTCGATGCCCAGCTCAATCACCGTCGGCTCGTCACTGTCCGAACCGATCTGCCCGATCGCCGACTCGCCCGTGACACTCACCCGCCCGCTGATCAACGCCCCCCGTTCCATGCGTAGCCCGCCGCCCACGTTAAGCATGCACTGCATGATCTCCCGCTCGATGACCGCGTCTCCCCGCACATCCGCTTCCACCTGATTCAAGTACCGAGCCTTCATATCCCCGCCGATTTCCAACCGCCCCCGCTGCTTGCCCGCCACGCCGCCCGCCGCTTCGAAGTCGCCGCCCGTCCGAATCGTCGCCGCCTCGATCAGCCCGCGCACGGAAAGATCACGCTGCGTCGCGATCACGAACCGATCACGCACCGCCCCCGCCACCTGCACCGGGCACAGCACGTCGATGCTGCCCGTATCGAAATCAACATTCCCCTTGATCGTGAGCTGCTCCTCAACCGCCACCCGCCCCGCCTCGAAGCTGAGCACCCCGTCGATGCGCGCGTAGCAGGCCCCGTCATCCTCCCGCCGAATGCTCGCGTCATCCACCTCGATTTCCGCAGGCTCGCCCGGCACCGCCGCGATCTCCCGCCCCCGCAGATCGCGCCCCACCTCCCCAGCCGTCGGCTCCACCACGTGCGCGATCAGCTCATTTTTCTGCACGTTAATGAACTTACTATGCGCGTAGTAATCCACTGCCCCCGCAGCGTCCTTACTCTGCTGATTCTCGCTCGGCCTCGGCCTCTCACGCGGCGACATCCCCGCCCCCCACGCCATGCAACCATCCTCCCCGTCCACAGCCGGCTCGCCC
This sequence comes from Phycisphaeraceae bacterium, assembly GCA_040905565.1. Lineage (GTDB taxonomy): Bacteria > Planctomycetota > Phycisphaerae > Phycisphaerales > Zrk34 > JBBDRF01. The sequence goes on from JBBDRF010000033.1 coordinate 37,737, forward strand.
GAAACCACCACCACCTCAGGCCGCCCGCCCTTCAACGCAGCCGCAATCTGCTCGCGGATCACGTCGTCCATCACCACGCCGCCCCGCGCCAATGCATCCGCCACCTGCTCAAGGTCGACCGCCTCACCCCCCTCAGCGCGGCCCAAATACAACTCAGCCGTAAGCCCGTCGCCCGCCATCTGCACAGGCCAGTCTATCGTTCTCTTTGGTGCCGTGGGCATGGAAACCGCCCTTGAGCCGAAGTGCATCAAGCCGCTCTACAAACTACATCGGCCAAACCACCCCAACACAATAACCGCACACTGCTTACTTCACCCTCTACAAATCAATCCCCGCCCGGCCTGCGGTACCGATGAATCACCTGCACCACCCGCCGATGCACCTCCAGCGGATCGTTCACCATCACCCAGTATGCCTCGGCAAACCCCGTCCCCGCCGTCGTAAAACTAATCGTGCCCAGCCCGAACAACCGCTCCCGGATACTCAAAAGCAACTGCGTATGCTGAATCCGGTGCAGCGGCGCTTCGAAAATAAACGGCCGAAAAAAGCCTCGCTGCCGCAACACACGCCGATCCGTCAGCACGAATATCCGACTGATCCAATCCAACGTCTGCATCACCAGCACCCCCGTGATCCCCGCCATCGCCAGCGTCACCACCTCATGGGGCCGATACCATCCCAGCAAGTATCGCCTCTCCAGCCATACCAGCACCCCCGCAATCGCTGCGATCGTCACCAGCCATCCCAGCCGACTCAACACAATAAACCACAAGCTAGGTTTAAGGATCAGCACCACCACCTCCCCGCCCTGCAGCAGCTTCTGAGGCAGCAGCGCCTCCGCCTCACCCACCGGCAAACCGATCACCGGCTCCGGGGCCTCCTGCTGCGCGCAACCCCCGCCCCCCCGCTCCCCCTCCGACTTCACATGCTCTCTCTCCCACGCACTCACGTCGCCTCGCCTTCGCCCAGGATGTCAGCCTTCAACGTCACCACGTCCGCCAGGTTCCGGTAATACCCATCGTAGTCCAGCCCATACCCCACGACGAAAGCGTCGGGAATCTCAAATCCCACATAGTCCGCATGCTCCGCCATGGCCGACGGAATCTGCTTCCGCAACAGCATACAGCTGCGCACCGATGCCGCCCCACGCTTCAAAAGTTCTGCCCGCACCAGCCGAATCGTGTTCCCAGAATCAAGAATATCATCAACCACCAGCACATGCTGACCGCTCAAATCCTCAGGCAGCCGCCCCTCGATCTTCGCCCCCTCGCTGCTCGTCGCCTGCCCCGGGTACGAACTCACCGTCACCATCCGCAGCCGCATCATCAACGGCAGCTGCCGCACCAGATCCGCCACGAAAATCAGACTGCCCGTCAGAATCGGCACCAGCGTGATCTCAGGCACATCGCCGGGAAGCTCACGCCGAAAGTCCGCTGCGATCTCACGCGCCAGCTCCCCCACACGCCGCGCAATCGCCTCGCGGTCAATCAACACCCGCTCCACATGTTGCTGCATCGGATCACGACCCGGCGGCGGCGAAGATGACGCTGACGGCGGAACACTCATAACATGCCCCCACCAAAACATAAACCTAAGTTAACCAAGGCCCGACCCCGTCTGTGCCGCCAGTTGCTGCAACTGCCCCACCGAATTCTGCTGCGACTGCAACTGCGACAATGCCTGCTCCATCGCATTGAACTGCTGCTGCAGACGACTACGCTTGCTATCCAGCAGACGATTTAACTGCGTAATGCGATCATTCGCAAGCTTCACGTCCGCGTCAATGTTCTGCGTCCGCCGCGTAATCGTCCCGTCGAACGAACTGGTCAGCGTCCCCCCCAGCTCCGCCATCTTCCGCGCAAAACCGATCGCCTCCAGACGCCTCGGCTGCTCCGGAATCGTCACGCCAGGCGGCAAATTGTCCGGCTGCGGCGGCGTCACCGCCTCGCTCGCCGTGAACAGCTTCATCACCCCCTCATGGTCCACCGACATCGCATCGCGCAGCCGATCCGCATCAAAGTCCAGCTTCCCACCCTCACCCACACGAATCCCAACCTGACTCATGTGATCGAACTGACCCTCCACCCCGCTCACCCGCGCGTTTACCATATTCAATAGCCGCTGCCGTACCCGCGCCAGCGTCGGATCACCTAATAACAATCCACGAACGTTCTCTTCCTGATCATAACTATCATATTGACCAAACAGGTCGACACTAGAATTGAACGATTCGACTAGTTTCTCAACCCCTTCAATCACACCTTCATCGTCACGCCCTACCGTCACGTTCACCGGCTCATTACTCGCCGCAAGCAAATCAATCTTCACACCCGGTATCACATTGTCCAGCGTGTTGCTTCGACTCGTCACCATCAATGCCTCAGCCGGATTGCCCGAACCATAGAAGGCCACCGCGTCCCGGCCCCGGCTCAGCGTCCCCGCGCCCAGCCCCAGCCCCCCATCATCGAACACCATCTGCCCCGCCACGCCGCTGCGCCCACTCGCGAACGTGAGCCGACTCGAGTTGTCCGACGAACCATCATCAAGCACCCCCGCCGTCACGAACGCGCCCGCCGCGTTGATCTTGCCGGCGACATCCGCAAGCGTGTCGCCCGCCTCCACGTCGATCGTCGTCGCGAAGGAGCCCTCGAGGAACGCTTCACCCTCAGCTGCTTCCCCGCGGATCCCCAACTCCCGTGCCGTCGTCGACCCCGCCTCCTCGACGCTCATGGCCAACGGTCCGCCCGCCGTGTCGGTCAGCAGCAGGCCATCACCTCGCTCATTGATCGACGCCACGACGGCCGTCGACCGCGCGTTGATTTCCTGGATCACATCCCGAAGATTTTTCTGCCCTTCATCGATGGTTACGGTCGCGCTGACGCCCGCGGAGTCGGTGATCGTGAACCGTCCCTCCGTGACGCCCTGCCCGCCGTTGAGGTCCGTAAGTTGCGTTCCTTCACCAACATACTGATACTCAAGCGACCCCGTATTCAGCGTCGCCTCCGCCTGCCCAGCCGGGTCCGTCGCGAGCTTCAGATCGGTCGCGACGGTGCCGTCGACATCGCTGATGATCAGGTCCCCGCCGCCGCCGCTCGTGTCAGTCAGCGTAAGTCCTGTACCCGTCGAGTCTACGGACGCCGTGATGCCCGCCCCGGCGTCGTTGATCGTCTGGATGACCTCCGAGATCGACCGCGTCTGCGTGAGGTCGACGTTCGTCTGCGTGCCCGCTTTGTTGGTGATGTCGATCGACCCGAACGTGGTTATCCCGCTGCCGCCGTTGATGTTAGAGAGCAGACGCGAGTTCAGCCCGGCCACCAGCCGTTCGCCCCCCAAGGTGTTCTGAGCCTGCCCGAGGATGCCCAGGTCGGCCGCGGCCTGGGAGTCGTTGCGCGCCGCAACCGTAATCTCTCCCGCACCCTCGAGTTGCAAGCTGACGCCGTCTGCTGCGATCGAAGCTGTGACCCCCGTATTGCCCGCATGATCGTTGATCGCATCGAGAACCTGGCCGAGGTTCGTAGCCCCGCTGAGCGAGACGTCGAAGGTCTGCCCATCAAGCCCGATCCGCATGTCCGCCTGCCCGCCGCCGAGGACGCCGATGCCGTTTCGATCGTTAAGCGTTGACAGTTGCGAGGTTTCCGTGACCCGGCTCAGCGAGCTCCCGCTGAGCACGTTGGTCCCGCCGCTGTTGCCCAGCAGCCCCAACCCAGCCGCCGTCGCGGTGCTCCCCGCTTCGGCGACGGTCAGATCCTGAAGCGACTGGCCGGTTGTATCGGTGAGCCGAATGCCGTCGCCGTCGACAGAAGCCGTTACGCCGACACCGCTTGCGTCGTTGATGGCGTTGAGGACGTCGTCCACCGTCACCGCCCGCGACAGGTCGATCGTGGCCGAGGCCCCGGAGCGATCGGTAATCGAGATCTGGCCGCGTGGGACGCCGTCGCCGCCGTTGAGATTGCTGAGTTGCTGGTCGTTCGTGATGCGTGAAGCTTCGGGGGAGAACGACAGTGTCCCGGTGCCGACGGGGGTCTGGTCGCTGTCGGCGAACCCGCGTGTCATCATCTGGTGCGAGCTGACGAGGCGGTCGACGATGAAGCTGTAAGTGCCTTCAGGTGCTTGACGTCTGGCCTCAGCTGTGAGCGCGCTGGTGTTGGAACTGCTCGCGGTTTTGGTGTCGAAGACGCTGGGTTGGGCCAGCGCGTCCGCCGCCGTGCGGATGCCCATGACGCTGGTGTTGATCTCGAGAAACGCATCCTTTTGCGCCTCAAGACGTTCCACCCGCGCCTGGACGAGTTGACGAGGCCGCTCTTCGATCTGCATCAAAGAGTTCACGATGTTTTCGATGTCCAGGCCGCTGACCAACCCGGTGCCGGACGTGATGGTACCCATGCCAAGTCTCCTAGCTGCTGCACCTTACGTCGCCGCGACGGCCATGGTGCATGCGTCCGATATCCCTCGCGCCGCGTGCCGTGGCCGCGCGTCGCCGAGGATCGCGCTATCGAGATTATCGACACTTACAGGGCACCAGCTTGAGTCCCGCGCCAGGATCGACGATTCGTGGAAAGTTTGGAAATTCAGTTGGCTGAGGGCGATACGGGTGTTATTCTAAAATTGACGCGCTCGAGCCATTGCCCGGCCCCCCATCGGGTTCCCCCGGCTCGCGGTTCTTCTCCGGAGGTCTTCTGTGAGCGATTACACCACATCATGCTTGCTGTTGCAACGCTCGTGTTTGACCGCATTTGCGCTCGGGTTCGTGCTTCTGACCGGTGCACCTTCCGCCCAGGCCGCGGCGACGGGCCCTCCGGTGAACAGCTCGCCGTTCGGCACAGATCTGGATGGCGACGGCAGTGTCGAGGTGGCCGGGTCGCGGATGTCGCGCCGATTCGAGGCCGAGCACGCCCCGGGGGGGCACACGGGGACTATCTCCTTCAGCTACATGTTCTTAACGTCGGAACATACCGCGGCGGGCAATGCCGACGCGTTCCGCATTCGACTCACCGATGACAGTGGAAACGTGCTGAGGCAGTCTGACGGCGCGGTCGCTAAAGGCAGCTATAACGGCAACTTCACGCCTTATGACTTCTCGAATCCCGATCTCGCCGGCCCCGCGATTCTCCCCGCGACGGGGTCGAAGCCGCTCTATTATGAAACGGTGCTGAACGACGGTGGGATCGGCTGGGGAACATTCACGCACACCTACACGGCTGGGATCACGGGGTTTTTGAGCCTGGAGTTTGTGATCGGCAGTGCGGCGGATCAGGATTACCCCTCGGCGCTGCTGATCGCGGACGTGAAGCACACAGCGACGTTCGATCAGAACCTCGGCTGGACAAGCGACTTCACGCATCCGAACACCGGCGAAGCGTCCGCGAACGGGTGGTCGACGACGGGCAACTGGGGCATCTACAGCGACCTGTATGACGCGGCCGGCGACGGGCTGGGCGTGGCGTTTCCGGGTCGAAATTTCATGGCCTTGAGCACGGCGGCGGAGGCGAGCGCGACGACGCCGACGAGTCCGACCACGCCGATCCCCGAGCCCGGTACGGGCGTCCTTCTGCTCGGCCTGGCGGGGTTGGCGGGGGCGATGAAGCGGCGCGCGCACCGCCACGTCTGATCAGCAATTTATTGATGTTTTGCGTCACGCCGAAACCGGCCGTAATGGGTCTTGATGGTTCGGCAATGCGCGTTAATGGCGGGTAATGGGGTTTAATGGGGATCAACCGCAAGGCGTTTGTAGGGCGGCAACTACAGGCTTTTTTGGGTGATTTGCACGCCGCTTGTGCGGGGTGTTGTTGGGCACGTGCGCGTGTTTTTAGACTGAGCGTTGGGCTGGATTGACCGGGCTGGGGACAGCCCGGCTCTGTTGGTTGGGGTGTGGATTGGGGGTGTGTGGGGCCCCCGGGGAACCCGGCCGTCTCGCTGCG
>JBBDRF010000034.1:0-43413 GCA_040905565.1 Phycisphaeraceae bacterium
CGGCGAAGACGAAAGGTTCGGGCAGTCGACTTGCCTGCCTGATGATGGTGTTCAAACTCGTGCAGTCCGCTCAGAAACGCTGGCGAGCCCTCAATGCATCCAACCTCATCCCAGACGTCATCACCGGCATCCCCTTCGTCGACGGAATCAAAAAACCCGCCGCCTGATCACGAAGCCAGAATACGACATTTGACAGTTGCTCCCGAACCACAGCCGTCGAAACTCTGAATGGATAATTGTTGTATCCCGAGGACGCGGATTTCGACGAGGGACGAATCTCCACCCTTGATCCGTTGGGCACGGCGCTACTGGGCTACCACTAAGGCGATGAATTCGAGTGGGAAATGCGTGCAGGCCCGCGTCGCTATCGCGTCGAGCAGGTGCTCAGCCAGCCCGAAGCGTCGGGCGATTACGGGCGGCAATCACAGCTCGCACGGGACCGCGTTCTACTCGCTGGTGGTGGCGCCGCCGACAATGTCGTCGTAATAGAGCGAGAGACGGTGCGCAACCTCGTCGATGTCATCCTCGCTGGCCTGCCGCTCGCGCAGAATGCCAAGCAGGTGCTGAACGAAGCGGTTGAAATGAAAACCGGTGATGCCTCGGTCGTGGTGTGTCCGTCGCAGCGAGAGGCTCGAGTAGCTGAGATCGCCTTCGCCAAAGACAACGGCGAAAAACTCGCGCTGCATGCGCCGGATACGGTCGACGTCCGAGTGGGCGAAGAACGGCGCCAGCTCCGGGTCCGCAAGGATGCGTCGGTACAGCTCGTCGATGATGACCGCGATACCCTCCGGCCCGCCCATGCGGTTGTACAGCGTTGACTCTGACTTTCCCATGAAGTGTATTGTAGGACTGGAAATGCGGCGCTTCAACCTCTTTGCAGGCGTTGGGTTGATTGAAAAGGGCTCGAACTCTGTGTATTGGCGTGGTTTACCACAAGCCACTACCACACGGAGATCGAGCCCATTTACGTCGAAGGATTTCGAGAACTCTACCGTTTCCCCGGCTACGCCGTCAAAGCCGCGCGGATTGACGAAGCGATCGGGGAGGTCACGCTGCGTCGGGACGGGCGATTCAAGCTCGCCTGTCCGCACTGTGAGAGCCGCATCACGCGTAGTCGCGAGGTGCCGCAGATGGTGCGTGATCTGGGCCTGGGGCCGTTGCCACTGGTGCTGATCCGCTACCCCGCGATCCAAGGCTGGTGCCGATCGTGCAGGCGATACGCGACGGTGCGGCCGCCGGGGATCGGCGAGCGTCAGCAGGCCACGGATCGGCTGATGGCGTTCGCCTCGCACCTGTGCCGGTTCATGCCGGTGACGCACGTGGCCGATGCTTTGGCGGTGACGGACAAGGCGGTGCGCGAGTGGGACAAGCGTATCCTGCGCCAGACGATCGGCGAGCCCAACCTCGATAACCTGGAGGTGCTGCTGATCGATGAGAAGTCGATCGGCAAGCATCAGCCGGTCGTGCTCAACGGCGTCAGCGGCGAGCTGCTGCACATGCACCAGGGCACCAAGCCCGAGGGCATCGAAAGCTTCTTTGAAAAGCTGACGGACAAGCAGAAAGCGAGCATTCACGCCGTCGGCATCGATCGCGATGGTGCGTATGAGAAAGCCGTGAAGGCTCACCTCTCGGCGGACGTCGTCTACGACAAGTTCCACGTCATCGCCAACTACAACCGCGTGATCGATGACGTGCGCCGCAGCGAATGGCAAAAGGCGAAGGCTCAGGACAAGCCGGTGCTCAAGGGTATGCGATACATCCTCTTCAAACGGGCTGCGCGTCGCAGTGACGAGGACGAAGATCGGCTTAACGCGCTGCTGGCGGTTAACGAGAACCTGCTCACCGTGGACATGCTCAAAGATGATCTTCATCAGCTCTGGGCCTGTAGAAACCAACGCGATGCCGAAGCCTGGCTCGCCGACTGGATCGACTGGGCGCTGACCACGACGATCGGACCGCTACGCCGCTTCGCCCGCGGCCTGCGACGCTCAACACACGGCATCCTCAACTACTTCAAACATCGCATCACCAACGGCCCCATCGAAGCCTTCAACAACCTCATCAGCAGAACCATCCACCGCGCCTGCGGCGTCCGCGACCGCGAATATCTTTACCTCAAACTACGCCAGGAATCCCTCGCGTGAATCTGCAAAGAGGACGAAGAGCCCGAAGTACCCCGCCGCGTGTGAATGCCTGGCGAAGGATCGCGACGTGCTGCTGACATTCTACGATTATCCCGCGGAGCACTGGACGCATCTGCGGACCACGAACCCGATCGAATCGACCTTCGCCACGGTGCGATTGCGGACAGCGAAAACGAAAGGTTCAGGCAGCCGAATCGCCTGCCTCATGATGGTGTTCAAACTCGTGCAGTCCGCTCAGAAACGCTGGCGAGCCCTCAACGCCTCCAACCTCATCCCCGACGTCATCACCGGCATCCCCTTCGTCGACGGAGTCAAGAAACCCGCCGCCTGATCATGAAGCCAGAACACGACATTTGACAGTTGCTCCCACGCGCATCCCTCACCAGATGCCGATCAAAGAACGCTTACGGAAGATCGGATCCAGCGCTTCCTATCCGAGTCGTCGAATAGGACACGTTGCACTCTTCTGAGAATGCCGGCGGCGACTTTGCCTCTTGAAGCCTTCTTCTCATCGGTGGCACCGTGCTGGGCGGTGAAGCTGGCGCGAGTAGGAGACCAGAAAACGGCTGGCCATCCTTTCTCACTCGCCTGGCGAGCGACTCACTTGAACTTGCACGTTCTTCAGTGCGTCCTGCACCATCCAGTTCACCTGCCCTGCACGTCGCCACCACCTCAGCCCTACCTGCCAAAACCCGCCTCAAATCGGAGCGATGCCCGCTGGGGAAGTGGGGCTACGGCAGACCCGTGCGCCTCGTGGTTCTGCAGCAGGATTCTGGGTGCCGAAGACGTCTTTCTTTTGAACCGCTTCGTTAACGGGCAGCCGCTCAGGCTTCGATGAGTGTGTGGCCCGCTCTAGGTTTCAATTGCGATCACGCCAGTGTGATATCGGTTTTGTGATCGACGCGGTCATCGATGAGATGGATGCACAGGTCGGGGCAGGGTTGGCCATCGCAGGTGACGGAGGCGACGTGGTTGCCATGGCCGGCGGGCGCGATGACGTTGATGTGGTAAAAGGTTTCCCGGTAGCGGTAGTGCAGGTGGTAGCCACCCCAGTCGCTGGGCAGGCATGGTTCGAAGTAGAGGGTGTCGACGTGAAGGCGGAGTCCGAGGATAGTCTCGATGATGAGGCGATAGGTCCAGGCGCCCGAGCCAGTGTACCACGTCCAGCCGCCGCGCCCCTCATGCGGTTTGACGCCGTAGACATCGGCGGCCATGACGTAGGGTTCGACCTTGTAGGTGGCGATGGATTCGGGATTGCCGCCATGCCGTACGGGGTTGATGATATTCAGGCATTCCCAGGCGCGTTCGGCGTCGCCGAGCATGGCGAAGCCCATGGTGACCCAGGTGGCGGCGTGAGTGTATTGCCCGCCGTTTTCCCGCACACCGGGCACATAGCCTTTGATATAGCCGGGTTCGAGGTCGGATTTGTCGAAGGGTGGATCGAAGAGCTGGATGATGTCGATGTCGCGACGGACGAGTCGCCTATCGACGCTCTGCATGGCCTGGGCGATGCGGTGGGAGTCGGCGGCGCCGGTGATGGCGGCCCACGCCTGGGGGATCGCATCGATCTGGCATTCGGGGTTGACGTGTGAGCCAAGGGGGGTTCCGTCGTCGAAGTATGCCCTGCGATACCACTGGCCGTCCCAGCCGTGTTGCTCAATGTTCTCCTGAAGCCGTTTGGCCTCGTCGCGGCAGCGATCGGCGAAAGGCTGGTCGCCGTGGGCTTGGGCGATGGGTGCGAAATGGGTGAGCACATCGTAGAGGAAGAAGGCGAGCCAGACGGATTCGCCCTGACCTTCGGGGCCGACGCGGTCCATGCCGTCATTCCAGTCGCCGCTGCCGATGATGGGCAGGCCGTGGGAGCCGAAGGTGAGACCGTATTCGATGGCACGGACGCAATGCTCGTAGACGGTGCCGACCTCATCGGAGACGGCAGGCAGGTCGTAGCATGATTCCTCGCCGTGGGCGAGCAGGCGGGCGGCGAGATAGGGCCGCTGTTCCTGAAGTACGCCGGTGTCGCCTGTGGCGCTGACATAACGTGCGGCGGCGTAGGGAAGCCAGAGGTAATCGTCGCGGATACGTGTGCGCACGCCACGGTTGGTGGGCGGGTGCCACCAGTGCTGGACATCTCCCTCGACGAACTGATGTTCGCACGAATAAATGATGTGCCCGCGGTAGATCCAGGGCGCGGCGTGGAGCAGTGCCATGGAGTCCTGAAGCTGATCTCGGAAGCCGAACGCGCCGCCAGACTGGTAGTAGCCGCTGCGTCCCCAGATGCGACAGGCCAACGTCTGGTAGATCAGCCAGCCGTTGACAAGCATGTCGATGCCGGGATCGGGGGTTTGCACGTGGACGGTGCCGAGAATGTGGTTCCACATGGACCAGACATCTTCGATCGCTTTGCGGTGTCCGTTGCGCCAGCCGTATCGCTGGAGGACTTCGTGCGCCTCGCCCTCGCTGGAGCCGGCGCCGATCAGAAACACCACTTCGCGCTCGGCTCCTTCGGCGAGATCGACGGCGGTCATAATCGCGCCGCAAGGGTCGAGCCCCGCGCCCAGCCGGCCGGAGAGTTGGGCGAGTTCCATGGCGGCGGGGTTGGCGAGGGTACGGTTGCGGCCGACGAAGTCGCCGCGATCGCCGGTGACGGTGCGCGTGGGCTCGGAAACGTGCATGAAGGCGACGCGGCCGGGGAAGTCGGTGTTGTACCAGTTGCGAGCGAACATCGCGCCGGTTTTGGGATCCAGTTCCGTCACAACATGCATGGCCCCCTTGCTTCGGTGTTCACTCAGCACCCATTCGACCATGGCGGTGACGGAGATGCGTCGCGGGCGATCGCTATGGTTCTTAAGCTTGACGACGTAGAACTTAGCTGGCGCATCGGTGGCCACGAAGGTGCTCATTTCGCTGCGGATGCCACCTTCTTCGTGTTCGAAGATGGTATAGCCGAAGCCATGCCTTGTGGCATAGGGGGCGTTGCCGGGGCAGGGCAGAGGGGTGGGGGACCAGTACTGGCCCGTATGCTCGTCGCGAAGGTAGATCGCTTCGCCGCAACGGTCGGTGACGGGGTCGTTGTACCAGGGCGTAAGGCGAAATTCGTGTGCGTTTTCAAACCAGGTGTAGGACGATCCCGATTCGGTGACAATCGTGCCGAAGCGGTCGTTGGCCATCACGTTGGACCATGGGGCGGGCGTGGTCTGATCGCGCGCGAGGGAAGTGATGTATTCATGCCCGTCGCGCGTGAACCCGCCGTAACCGTTGTAGAAGAGGAGATCGCGGCGTTCGGCCGCGGTGGCGGGCTGGTCCCATGGCGCACGCGTGGGTTCGAATGGTGCGACCGCGGGGGCGGGGCGACGACGTGCTCTGCGATCGGCATGCTTGGCCAGGTCCCCGGCACTGTCGTCGAGGACCAGCCGGGCGACGGTTTGTAAGAGCGTGCGATCTTCGGTGCTGATCTGATCGCCGCGGCGGAGGAAGATGCCGCCGGGTTTATCGACGAGTTGAGCGGAGGGGCCGGAGCCGATCAGGGCATTGAGTGAATCCTGCAGTTCCTGACGATATCCGGAGAAGTCGTCGTTGATGATGACCAGGTCGACAGCGAGGCCTTTGCTTGCCCAGTAGGCGTGGGCCTTGAGGGCCTGTGCGGCGAGCTCGACGTGCTGGATGCCGGCGATGGTGAGCAGGACAATGGAGAGGTCGCCGCTGATGCCGTAGCGCCAGAGTGCGGATTGTCCAAGTCGGTTGGCGAGCAGGACACTTGGCCGGGCGCGGAAGGCGGGGTTGCCGTGGAGTACGGCGGAGGCGAGCCTGCCGTAGAGCTGCGCTTCCGGTTCGCTCGCGCCCAGATGCTGGAGCATGAGTTGGCTTCGCGCGGGCGCAAGATCGAATACGCGATCTGCAAAATGGTGATCGCAGTGCTTGGAAACCTGCTCGAGCGCGCTCTGACGCGAATGCGCCATGCCGGTGATCACATCGACAATCGCGCTTTCGTCGGGTTGGAGCGTGACGATGCGTCGTATGGCGAAAACGGGATCGAGAACCGACCCCGCCGTGTCGCCGAGCCGATCGTGCTGCATGGCGGCGGGATGCTGGGCGGTACGCGCCCGGCCGAGGAATGCATCACGGTCGGTCTCAAAGGTTGTGCTCTCGAGGGTGTGGCCCTGCACGTGCATCTGGTGGAACATCCAGGGAGGCGATTCCCCCGCCTGCCGCGGTCGCCGCGTCGCGATCAGGCTGTGACGATTGTGCAGAAGCTCGGTTTGCACGAAAAGTTTGCCGAACGCGGGGTGGGCATGATCAGCGGCAGGGTCGCTGAGTACGATCTCGCCGTAGCTGGTGACTTCGATTTCCCGCGGTTCGCTGGAATGGTTCGTCAACGTCAGCCGGCGGATTTCCACGTCATCCTCGGGCGAGACGCTGATGATCATGTGGGCAAAAATCTCGTGATCGAGCCGCTTGAATTCCGCACGGCCCTGGGTGAATATTGCCTCGTAACGGTCGCTTTCGACGCGCGTGGGGTGATGCGACACAGACCAGTATTCGCCTGTCCTGCGATCGCGCAGGTAGACGAACTGGCCCTCGCCGTCGGTGGTGCGATCCTCCTGCCAGCGCGTGACGGCATAGTGCTGCCATCGGCTGTAGCCGCCACCACTGTTGGAAACCATGACGTGGTACCGTCCATTGGAGAGCATGTGGACTCTGGGCCAGTCGGTGTGGGGCGTGGTGAAGATGCGGATATCCGGTGGAACCTGTTCGGCGGCGAGGTCGCGGTAGCCGGCTTCGACCGCGTGCGGATAGACAGGCTGGATATCGCTCGGCACGCGTTCGTGGAGCAGCGTCCGCACGGATCGCAGCCGTGGATTGGCCAGGAAGCGTCGATGCATGGGACGATCAAGAAGTTCCTGGGCAATGCCGACGAACGTCATGCCGCCATGATGCGCCATGTAGAGGCGGGTAGGGACGCTGGTTTCGCCGTGTGGAAGCCTGCTGCGCGTGTAGTCGACCGCTTCATAGAAGCCGTAGCGCCCGAGCGCGCCTTGCTCGGAGAGGCGTATGAGGTTCTCCGCCGCTTCGACGGGGACAATCATCGCAGCCATGGCGGAGGCGTACGGGGCGACCACGAGATCGTCGTGCAGGCCGCGCTTGAGGCCGAGGCCGGGCACGCCGAACGCCTGGTATTGATAATGCCCTCCGACATCCAAAGCTGCGTAGCTCGATTCGCTGGCGCCCCAGGGTACGCCGCGCTGACGGCCGTATTGTATGTGCCTGCGCACCGCTGCCGTGTTGGTCGTGTCCAGCAGGGTGCGCTCGCTACTGGGCATCACGAGGTTGGGCATGAGGTACTCGAACATCGAGCCGGACCATGAGACGAGCGCCGTATGTCCCTCGGTAATCGTGAGGGTCCGGCTGAGGGAGAACCAGTGATCATGGGGCAGTTGTCCGGCGGCGATCGCAAGGTAACTGGCCAGTCTCGCTTCTGAAGCCAACAAGTCGTAATACGACGGATCAGGGGCGTGGTCGCGTGCATTCAATCCGATGCGAAGCAGATGGCGATGCTCGTCGTAAAGGATTGCGAAATCCATGTCGGCGAAGTCTTCGGCACGCTGGGCCAGCGACTCGAGTGTGTGGATGCGCGCCGTGGCGTGATCCGAGCCTGTTTTAAGCTGCGCCTCGAACCGTTGCAACCAGTCGGTCGCCTCGACGGGCCACGTCTGCACGGCATCGGCGACGGCTTGCTCAGGCGGATCGGTAGGCGACAACGGTTTGATCAGGTTGCGCCATGTCTGTGCCGCGCAGGCTGCCTGCGTGAGCGTCGGTATGCGATCGAATGATTCCAGCAGCCGCTGAAGCGTCGCTGGGAGGAGGTCGCGATCGGGATCATTCAACATCATCACGTAGGGCGACAGTTGTTTGAGATCTGCGGACATGGCCGCGACATGCTCTTCCATCGCACGCGTCCACCAGAGCAGATCGCTCTCGGGTGCGGATGTGGCCTTCGCCGTCGCATGAAGCTCGGAAGCTTCGCTGCCGAGGGATTGCAAGTGGAGGTAAGTTTGCGTGAGGGATGTGCCGGGCGTCATGTGGGTGATGCGATGGGCCAGCGCATCAAGCTTTTGGCGAATCTCTGCGGGGGTGCCGCTGCCTTGATCGGTGGCGATCGAACGGCCGACGTCCACGGTGTCGGCAATACCCTCAAAAAGCCGCACGGGAACGCTGGGGGCCTCCGCCAGTTCGCGTAGGCCGGCTTCGGTGACCAGCAGATGCCCCGCGAGGTTGCCTGAATCAACGGTCGACACGTAGTGAGGGGGCAGCGCAGTCAGCGTGCGCGTGTCGTACCAGTTGTAGAAATGACCGTGGTAGCGTTCGAGCTTGCCCATCGCGTCGAAGGTGCGCTGGGTGCGATCGATGAGTTGTTCGATGCTGATGTAGCCCAGGTCGGTGGCGGTGAGCGACGCGAGCAACCCTATGCCGATGTTGGTAGGGCTGGTGCGTGCATCGAGGCCGAAGTCGCCGGTTTCCTGATAATTGTCGGGCGGGAGGTAGTTGGTGTCGTCGGTGATAAAGGTTTCGAAGTATCGCCATGTGAGTCGCGTGATGCGGCAGAGAAAGCGTCTCTGGGTGTGACTGAGCTGAGCTTCACGCACGCGCCGGGGCTGCGACAGCCACCACGCGAGCAGCGGGCCGATCAGCCATAACGTGAGAATGGGGGCGGCAGCCAGGGCGGGAACGGTCGTACCCGTGATCGCGAACATGCCCGCACCTGCGGCCAGCGCGAGCAACGGGCTGATCCACATGGCGCGCAGGTGTCCGGGTAAATTTTGCCGCGAGGTTCGCGTTGCCTCGCCGCTGGTGCGCCAAGTCAGCATTCCCCGCTTGCGCCATGCCATCTGCCACACGCTGCGCACGATGGCATCGAGGCAGGTATACGCCTCGTACGGCAGCAGCATGAGTTCGGCGAACTGGTTGGACAACGATCGGCCTGCCTGACCGAACACGTGTCCCAGATGCATGGCGAGCGGCGCCTCATGCGGCGGTGAAGCCAGCGCGAGGATCGTGGAGCATGCGACGGGTAGCGTGTAGAGCGCGAGGAGCAGGAGCGTCCACGCCCACGCCAACTGGGGCGTCAACATCCAGCCGCCCACGACCGCCGCAATGAGTGCCGCGGGCGTGAGGGACCGGCGCAGGTTGTCAAATATCTTCCAGCGGCCGAGCGCGCGGATGGGATTGCTCACCCACTGGCCGCGTGCATTGGGCGCTTGGGGCAGGAGCCAAAAGGCTATTTGCCAGTCGCCGCGCACCCAGCGGTGTCGCCGATTCATGTCCGCGAGGTAGGTGCTGGGATAGTCCTCAATGAGCTGAACGTCCGAAATCAGCGCCGAACGGGCGTAGCACGATTCGATCAGGTCGTGGCTGAGCAGTTGGTTTTCGGGGAAACGTTCGGCGAGTGTTTGCTCGAATGCCGCGATGTCATGAATGCCTTTGCCGATGTACGTGCCTTCGGCGAAGAGATCCTGGTAGACATCGGATGCCTGACGCGTGTAGGGGTCGACGCCGGCTTCGCCGCTCATCATGGCGCCGTAGCGTGAACTGTTAGCGCCATCGAGCCCATTGCTCACAAGTGGTTGGAGGATGGCATATCCGCGTGTGACGCGCCTGGTTGTGGGATCGACATGCGGGCGATTGAGCGGATGGGCGAGCGTGGCGACCATCTGCCGCGCGGCATCGTGGGGTAGTTGCGTATCTGCATCCAGCGGAATGATGTAGCGCACCTTTTGCAAGGCTGAGACCTCGCCGACGATCTGGCTGAACGCTTCGACTTCGCCGTTGAGGATCAGGCGATTGACCTGCATCAGCTTGCCGCGTTTGCGTTCCCACGCCATCCACACGCCTTCCTGCTCATTCCACTGGCGCGGCCGATGCAGCCAGTAGAAGACCGGGGAGCGACGGACTGCATATCGCTGATTCAAGCGCTCGATCGATTTGCGCATCAGCGTGAGCAGTTTCTCTTCACCATCCTTGTGCTCGCAGTCGGCGTCGGTGAAGTCGGTCAGCAGTGCGAACAGCAGGTTGTCGTCACGATTTGCAAGGAAACGGATCTCCAAATCATCCACAAGTTGGCGGATGGTATCGGCTGAGGTCATGAGCGTGGGGACGGCCACGAGGGCGCGATGCTCATCCGGAATGCCCTTGCTGAAATCCAGCTTGGGCAACATGCGCGGTGAGACCACACGCGTCACCACAAGGTTGACCAGCGACAGGCCAATGCTGGATGCCCCCCATGCAGCAAGCAGGCCGAGGAGGATGGCGACTGCGGTTGCGGTTGTCGATGCGATCGTCCATGCGACCATGCTGAGCCCGACGGCGAGGGCGAAAAACGCGGCTGCGCCGAGATAGGCCAACAAGGGTGCCGAGGGCCAGGTGCGCGCCATGCGCTGGCGGAATGTCAGCCCCGCGCCGATGGCAGCCTGGAGTTGGGGCAGGCCCTGATCCAGCAGGTAATAGCCCACATGCATGCGTTGTTCGTGGGCGGCGGGGTGATGTTGCGGATCGGCGTCGTGAACCGCGTTTCGGGCAAGTTTGAGCGCATGCTCCACTACTTGCGCCTCCTGCTTGCCTGTCCGCCGGGACAGCCGTTCGATCACGTGCCGACAGCGGTCCCGGCTGTCAAAGTCCATCTGCGGATAGACGCCCGCCGGGTCGGCTGAGAGGGCCTTGTCGACCACACTCATGGACTCAACAAATCGACGCCAACTCATCCCGCTGAGCGCACGCAGCGACGTGATCGAATTGGCGAAAGCAATCTGATCGGCAGCCTCGACGTCGCTGGCGTACTGTACGATCTGATCGACCGTCTGGCCCCGTTCGGCGAGCTGCTGCTCCACCCACGCCATGCCCTGGCTCACGCCGGCCGTCTGCACCTGAAGCTGGCGATGCAAATGGGGCACAAAGGCCGTGTTCAGTTCCGGATCCTGCTTCGCCATCTCGGCCACGGCGATCACGACGTGACCGGGGTTGCGCGATGCCGTTTCAAGAATCCGATCAGCCCAGTAGTCGGCAAGTTCCTGGTGACGGCGCGCCCACGCCAGCCGGGCGCAGACACGACGGATATTCTCGATCAGTGCGATGCGGAGCATGATCGGAACGGCCCAGAGTTCACCGAGAGACAAAGCCGTAACCTGCTGGTAACCGTGTACAAAGCGCGTCAGGTTTTCGCGGTCGATCACACCGTCCGAATGGCTGATCAGTTCGAGGGCGAGGTCGTAGACGCGCGGATACCCGGCCATGCGGCCATTAAGCAGGCGTGGCAACTGCCTGGAGTAGGAGCGGGGCAGGTGCTTGCGCGCCATGCGCACCTGTGCATCGATGACGTGGTAGTTATCCAGCAGCCAATCTTCAGCCGGGACGATATGCCGATGCTGGTGGACCGCCTCGGCCACACGCTGGTAGGTCGTGGCAATAATGGCATCGTTTTCGGCCAAACGATCCAACAGCTGATCCGGACCGCCGGCGGGGTCCACGTCGTGCCAGCCCGCCAGCTTGCGAGCGTGCGCGTACAACTGTTCGAGTGAAAGCAGTTCCGTGCGAAGCGGGTGCTCCTCAAACATCCCGAGGTCGTGATGGCCGCTTTTTGACAGGAAACGGCGAATGGCTGTCATGGCCTTGTACTGCATCGATTCCGGTACGATATTTCTGTTCAAATCGCGTAGACGCATGGTGATCTCATCGGGATTGGCGCGGTATGCGAGCCCCAAGGATAGCCGATTCTGAGCGAGAAGATGGGCGATCGTTCACCAAGGCGACGCGCTTCATGACGAACTGCGCACCCCCAGCAGCAAGCCGCCAGCACTCAGAAGCGTCAGGATGGTCGGGTCTGCGCTGAAATTGCCGGGGCCGGTTGACTGCTGAAGCGATCGGGCTCACTTGAAGTGGGCACACGGCCCCGGCTCAAAATTTGTTCCCGGCGCGTAACGCATTCCGTTACGCCGCCTTCCGCTCGTAATGGTTCAGCAACCCGCCCAGCAGTTGCGTGCGACGCACTCGCCCAATGGAACCGGCCTCCTCTTCCGCAGGCGGCTTATCCTTCTCGCCCAGCGGTACGTTCCCCATCGACTGGTGCGGCCGCATCGTATTGTGATACTTCACGTACGTCTGCACGATGTGATCGAGGTACGGCAAGCTGAAGCACCAGAAAGCGTTCAGGCACTCACGCTTCAGACTGCCGATCCATGATTCCGCGAACGAGTTCGCCATGGGTGATTGGAACGGCGTCCTCACGACTTCGCCCGCAACCTGGCGGAAGTGCTCGTCAAACTGCGGTGTCCCTCCGTGACGTAGGCCATCGGACGTTTTGCCCAGTCATGCGCTACAAAACCGTCAAGGGGTCATCGCCGGAAGCCATTCATTGCGATAATGCGGGCTAGTAAGCGTTCGGTCACCCGGTGATTCGTAGATCGCGTGGCGGATGTGGGCGGGTTTCAGTCGTCGAGTGCGGGGTGGTGCCAGCGGTTTGGGAGGAAGTTGGGCAGTTTGCTCATCGGTGCTGAGGGCATGCGGGTGAGCAGGTCGCGGAGGTAGAGCCAGACGTCGATGCCGGCTCGGCGGGCGCTGGCGATGATGCTGTAGAGGATGGCGGCGGTGCGGCCGCCGGCGTCGGAGCCCATGAAAAGGTAATTCTTGCGGCCGATTGCAAGCGGGCGAATCGCGTTCTCGGCGGCGTTGTTGTCGATCGCGAGGTCGCCGTCGGCAGTGTAGCGGACCAGCGCTTCCCACTGATTCAAAGCATAGGTGATCGCTTCGCCCATCGGGCTCTGCGGCAGCACGGCGTCGCGCTCGCTCATCAGGTACTTGTGCAGTTGATCGAGGATCGGCTTCGCCTGCTCCTGACGAAGCGCGGTGATCTGGCCGGCATCCAGTTCTTCCTTCTTCGCCCGCTTCTCGATCGCGTAGAGTTGCCGAATCATGCCCAGCACGTGATGCGATCGCTGCGCATCACTGTTGCGCTCATCGTGGAACTTGCGGCGCGCATGCGCCCAGCAGCCGACATCAATCACCTTCCCGCCACGGTACAATTCGTCGTACCCGGCGTACGCATCGGCCTGCAGATAACCTTCATAATCGCCGAGCCAGTCGATCGGCCCGGCGCGGCTGCGCGTCGGTGTGTAGTCGAAAACTATATAGGGATGATCGGCGTCGCCGAGGTAGGTCCACATGCGGCCGGTCTTCGTTTTGCCGCGGCCTTTATCCTGCACCGGCACGGGCGTGTCGTCCGTGTTGATGACCTTAGATTGACGCATCTCGCTGGACATAAGTTTTACCAGCGGCTCGAGCAGGTTCGCCGCTTCGGCCATCCAGCCGCACATCGTTGACCGCGCCAGCTCCACACCGTGACGACGGAACATGCTCTCCTGACGATACAGTGGAAGATGATCGACATACTTGCTCACGATCACCTGCGTCACGACACTCGGGCCCGGCAGGCCCTTCTCGATCAGCTGCGATTCAGGCGAACGCTCCGCCGTGGCGACGCCGCCTTCTTCGCACTTTTTACAGGCGTATTTGCCACGCACATGCTGAAGCACGAACATCGACGCGGGCACGTATTGGACTTCTCCGGCACGACGATGATTGCCTGCTCAAGCTTCTGGTTCGCCAGCTTGTCCAGCGCGATGAGCATCAGCGCCCGACTTTTCCCGGACGCCGGCGGCGACTTGATTAGCAGGTACTGCTCGCCGCGCCGCTGGTACGCCCGCTCCTGCATCGGCCGCATGCCCAGAGCGTTTAAGCGTGTGGAACTGCCGTCTTGAGCATACGTGACGGAAACGGACTGAATCGATGGGGGTGGACTCATGTGGCTACCAAAGAAAGGTTTGAGGGCTTCTTCTTTTTCTATAATCTTGCTTCAAGCTCTTCGATCTCCTTGAGATCGATCGCAAATAGTCCCAGCCGCCGGGGTCTTTCAGCCGCTCATCGTCCATCACGAATCCCTTCGTGACGAACTCGCGCAAGTGGGTGGTCGCCCACTGCCTGAACTGCGTGCCCCGCGGCGAGCGGACCCGGTAGCCGATCGCGAGGATCAGGTCGAGGTTATACTGCTGCGTGCGGTACTGCTTGCCGTCGGCGGCAGTTGTCAAGGATTCCTTGACAACTGAATCCCGGCTCAGCTCCCCCTCCTCGAAAATGTTCTTCGCGTGCAGCGACACATTCTGCTTGGTCGTCTGAAACAGCTCGGCGATCTCAAGCTGGGTCAGCCAGATCGTCTCCCCCTCCACCCGCAGCTGCATGCGGGTTTGCCCGTCCTCGGAGGTGTAAAGGATCAGATCGCTCACGCGCCGGCCCCTTTCGTCTTTCGCCTGGCTGGCTTCTTCTTCGGCGCGGCGGAGCCCTCCTTCGCGGTCATCTGCGTGTAAAGCTCGAACAGCTGCTCCAGCCGTTCGGTGTCGTTGCGGAACCGCCTGCCGATGTAGATGCGCTCCAGCACCTCGTCATTACGCTCATGCGCCTCGCGCAGGTCGGCCGGCATCTTCTCGGGATCGTAAAGCTCCGCGATGGTGACGATCTCCTCGGCTAAGCTTCAATGGGGCCCCGCTGGTTTAGCGGGGAAAAGAAGTTTGACGACGCCCAGGGCGAAGCCTACCCGCTGGCTTCAATGGGGCCCCGCTGGTTTAGCGGGGAAAAGTAGCAAGACGCTTCGGGAAACCGCCTGCGTTGTGCTCGCTTCAATGGGGCCCCGCTGGTTTAGCGGGGAAAAGTACGAACGGGAGTAATGCGATGCCCCCCAATCCCCCGCTTCAATGGGGCCCCGCTGGTTTAGCGGGGAAAAGCGGGGCAGTGGATTACGTGCTCGGCCCATACTGCGTAGCTTCAATGGGGCCCCGCTGGTTTAGCGGGGAAAAGGAGCTTGAGCAGCTGCGAGCGGTGCGCGTCGCTATGCTTCAATGGGGCCCCGCTGGTTTAGCGGGGAAAAGCGAGATCGAAGCGAGGCGGCGGCCTGGAAGGCTTATGAGGCTTCAATGGGGCCCCGCTGGTTTAGCGGGGAAAAGGTCTCGCTTCGGCTTGACCTTCACGGCCACGAACCGGCTTCAATGGGGCCCCGCTGGTTTAGCGGGGAAAAGCGGGCGATGCCGCGTGATCGCACCCACCCATGCGGCGAGCTTCAATGGGGCCCCGCTGGTTTAGCGGGGAAAAGGCGTCAGCCCTCGCGTCATCCGGGATCACATACTCGCGCTTCAATGGGGCCCCGCTGGTTTAGCGGGGAAAAGCGGGAAACGTGGGAGCGGCAGGCCGATCGGCTTGAGGCTTCAATGGGGCCCCGCTGGTTTAGCGGGGAAAAGACCGCCTGAACCCACGGCACCGCCGCCTAACCGCGACGCTTCAATGGGGCCCCGCTGGTTTAGCGGGGAAAAGCCGATGCTGCATCTGCGTCAGCGCCGATCATCACCAAGCTTCAATGGGGCCCCGCTGGTTTAGCGGGGAAAAGGTGCAGCAGGGCTTGCGTGGCGGGGTCTACGTTGGACCGCTTCAATGGGGCCCCGCTGGTTTAGCGGGGAAAAGAGCTTTCGTATCGGCCCGAGACTCGGATCGGTAAACAGCTTCAATGGGGCCCCGCTGGTTTAGCGGGGAAAAGGCCGCTCGCTGCAACATCTTTTTCTTTCGGAAGCTGCGGCGGCCAATGCGAGCGATTCCTTGTGAGGTCCGTGCTGAGCACATCCGACGGTCTCTTTTGTCAGCTAACTCTTTACTTGTCAAGGAGCACGAGCGGCGGCCGGGTTTTGTGCACCACTGCGTCGCTCGTTGGGCTATCGAGAACCGTGAGCAGGTGACGAGCGAAATCCGTAGTCGGCCCATCGGCTCAGACCACGATTGTCCGCGTGAGCGGATCATACGGCGTGCCGAGCACCTCAAGGCCGTTATCCAGCGACCGATCCGCGCGACCCAAGTCCAAAATAAGCACTTGGTCCTCCCGGTCGTGAATCGTTTCGACGATCCGCGCCCGCAGGCCGGCGAGTTCGGTCGCGTTAAGTTCGCAGAAGAAAACGCTGTATTGGGCATGGTCGCCTTCGCCTTCGAGCATCTTGAAAAGCTTGGTGCGGCGTTTGTCGCTACTGACATCATACGTGATGAGGTAGTGTCGGCGTGCCATGCGTTTTCCATTTTACCGGGTGGTGATGCTGAGGTAGGTGGGCACATCGCCTCGGAAGTAGCGGGCGAGCAGCCTGGCGTGGAGGCGAATGGCAGCACGCCAGGAGCAGCGGTAATCAAACGCGGGATGCGTGACGAGCTGATCGAGGCGACTTTCAAACGCCTGAATCATCGCTTTGCGACCGGCGGGCTGGAGCAGGCAGGCGGATCGGCCGTGCTTGAAATGTCGACCGCGAATCATGCCGGTGTTGATGGCGGTGATGACGGCGGAGTCGGCGAGCAGCGGGCGCAGCGGCTCCATGAGGTCGAGGGCGAGCGCAGGCCGGCCGTGCCGCGGCTGATGGTAAAGGCCCCAGTGCGGTTCGAGGCCTTCGCCCAGCAGTGCGACGCTGCATTCCTTGGTCAGCAGAGCGTATGTGAAGGAGAGCATGGCGTTGATCGGATCGCGCGGCGGTCGGCGGTTGCGGCTGGCGAAATCCCAGTCCGTCGTCAGATCACGCGGGCGAAGCAGCGATGCAAAGTTTTGAAAGTAGTGCCGGGCGATGCTGCCTTCAATGCCCAGCAGTGAAGCGATCGAATCAACTTTTGCGGCGCGGTCGGTAAGGTCCGCCATATCGCGAAGGACGCGGTCGGGAGCGTGTCCGTTCCGCCGCAGGAGGGCACGCTGGTTGACGGCTTTGTCGATGACGAGCTGTCGGGCGAAGGCGAGGCATTTGTCGGCATCCTGCACGGTCTGGAATTGAGCAGCACGGTCGAAGGCGTTTTTGAGCGTGAGCCCGTTGGTCACGCCGTAGAACCAGTGGCCGGTTGAGAGGTAGACGACGGGGATGCCCGCTTCGCAGAGTTGGTGAAGCGTTTGCGTGCTGACTTGGACGTTGCCGCAGATGACCAGTTGGGCGACATCCTTGAGCCGAGCCGTGGCAAGTTGCTGCCCGCTTTTGCGGACGATGAGCGTTGATCCTTTTTTGCCGACGTAGGCGCCCTGCTCCTGAACGTAGAGGGGGGTAGCGTAGTCGCGTGCCGGGTAAAGGCGGCGAACGGTGGGCGCTTCAGGATGCAGCGGCACCTGGCGAAGGGCGAGGGTTTCGTCGGGCAGGCAGATACTGCAAAGCGAACAGCCGTGGCACTTGGGGCTATCCTCCAGCGGTGGCGGCATCACACTATGCGGTGCAGCGGCGCGGCGGGCACGCTCGATGAGTTGGAGCGTCCGAGTTTCGAGTGCTTCATCGAAGAGGACATCGACGCGCGTGCGTGAAGCGGCGAAGTAGAGCACGCCGTGATCGCAATGGTAGCCGTGCTCACGCAAGAGGAGGCCCTGGGCCATGAGCTGGACGCGTTCGGGTTCCCACGATCGTTCGGGATTGTTCGGCACGCTGCCGCGCTTGGTTTCGACGGGGACGGCCTCGGCCTTCGGCACACCGAGCGTTCCGCTTGGTGGTGCATCATCAATGGCCACGAGGTCGAGCTTCGCCGTCAGCCCCAGTCGATTCGATCCCAGCGGTACGGAGCGGGCAATCTGGGGCGGGTCGTCGCCATCGTCGTGCGCTGGCTTCGTGGTAGGGGCAGGGGTGTCATCGTCGCTTTCGGGTAGCACATGATCGAGCCGATCGACGCGTCGATGCACGTGCCGACCATCGACGGTGTAGGCGTTGTCCGCCCATCGGCCCTCGACGTGCATGAGATGAAACAGCCGCGGACAGTAGGCATACTCGTTGAGCATGCGTACGGGTAGCGCATCGGCCGCAGCGGCATCGGTCGAGTTGTTCCCGGACTCATTCATAGTTCACGCAATCCGACGGGCGGGGGTGAAGTTTGGCGTTTTTCCGACGAGGATGCGTGATGTGCGATAGGCGGCCACAATGCCACGTTGACGTAGCCGATTTTGTGCGTCAATCGTCACATCGTCATCCTGAAGCTCCATGAGCATAAGCAGTGACCGTATGACTGGGACCGCGAGCGGCACGTTCCAGATCGGCCATGTCCAGCGGGTGTTGTGACTGCGCTGGCCCGTGAAGCCTACGGTGCGCAGCGCCTCGCCGCTCGGTAGTGAGGTGAACCATGCGAAGGCTTCGATAGCGAGTCGATTGGCACCAAGCATACCTCCCGATTTCTTCTTGTCCGGGTCGCCGGATGGTTGATGCCACTGGTGCGCATGGCGTCGATCTTCACTTGGATCAAGGTGCAGAGACTGGTTATCAAGCGGATCGGTATAGTCCCAGGCGGAAAAGATCGCCCGCCGCAGATGTTCCCTTGTGGTCTTGTTGATGATGGAAGTCAGGTTACCGTAGTGGTAGTCGCGTCGCGTAGTCTGCAATTGATTGATGGCGGTTGATGGGATGATGTCGCTTCCGAGTGCGGCGAGCCAGTCGGCATCAAGCCGCTGTTGATGGTGTGCGGTAGTGACTGATTGCTCAAACATCTCGCGGCGCTCAGACGGGTGATCCGTATCCAGATCGGCAAGGATGCGTATAGGGTGCGAGTCGATGGTCTTGGCAAGCGCGTTATCCAGGACATCAAGCAGGGACTCTTGACTGAAGGTTGAGCCAATTAAAACGGGTGTCCAGGTGCCATGTGCCGGCTGCCACTTCATGCGAATCGCACCGGAACCTGAAGTCGAATCAAGCGTCTGCAGCACGCCCAGTGCGGCGAGGAAGCCGAGTGGATTGGTGCCGTCGAGGCCTCCCAGTGGCAGGCCGTCTTGTTGCGGTGGGTGGGGCTGGGTTGTCATAGCGTGGCCTCCGCGGGTTGGTCGGCGTCGTTGCTGGCGCGTTCTTGGCCGTTGTGTTTCTCGGCGTCCTCGGCGGCGCTGGCCTGCTGGTCGGCGAGACGGAGGACCGCTTCGAGGTAGGCCAGGCCCCACCAGCCGAAGCGGCGGGTGAGCAGCCAGAAGCGTTCGGCGATGCCGGAGTCCAATTGATGGGCGGGGATAAGTTGGGCACGTTGATCGTGGGGCAAGTCGATCCCGTTGACTTCGACGGTGGGCAGTTCGTCATCGCAAACGACAGGCGCGAAGGGGCGGGCGTGGCCGTGGTGGGCGGCGATGAGATGAAGGATCAGGTCGCGCTGCTCGACGTCGTCGGAGAGTTGTTTAGAGTGCTCGGCGAGTTGGACCGAGAGCATCTCATGGCGAAAACCGGGGGGCAGGCCGGCGCGATCACGTGCGGCTTGACGTTGCCAAGGTGATTGCGGAAGCGCGTCGGACTTTGCCAGCAATGCCGAAGCGGTGTCCGTATGCAGCCATGCGTCGGTGCGATCGGCGCGGCGGAGCATCGCTTGAAAGCGATCGTCGGCTTTGCCGAGGTCGTGAAGGTTCGCCGCCAATGCATAACTGTCAACGAACGCGTCAAGCGGCAGGTGTGCCAGTGAGTCACGCACCGCATCATGAACGTCCTTGGTGTGGTCGTCCAGCAGTATCTCACGCTTGTGCTGCGTGCGTGAGCTGTCGTCCTCGCCGTCATCGATTGAGGGGACGAACCAATCGGTGGATGTTCCAAGAAGTGTTCGCCCGGTCAGAACGACGCCTCGTTGATCGGGGTACGACTCAAGGCGAAACCCATGTTTTGCCATATGACGCAGAGCCTGCTTGCGTTCATCGTCGTCGTCCTGAATAGCATTCGCCGCGGCCTTGAGCATGTCGGACCACTCCGCACGCTTCGGCAATTCATCACGTTCGGCGGCGGCGAAGAGGTCATCGAATGCTTCGCCCTTGGGCAGCCGCGTTAGCAGCGAGGGGTGCAGGCGAATCGCCGCTCGATCGCGGGCACGGGTGAAGGCCGTTTCTGCGACGTCGTTGATGGCCGCGGCCCGCCGTTCCGCGCCCGCTTCATCGGTCGGCGGCGGATCATTCTTGTCGGCGTCTGGCAGGTGTCCCAGCACGCGCGAAGTTTCAGCCGACGCGGGGAGCACGAGCGTGTCGCCGGGGCGAAGGTCTTGAGGCGAAGTGAGCGGCGTGGGTTCTTTGATGCCGCGCCAGAGCACGCCGTTGTGCTGTAGCGATGGGGGGCGGTTGCTTTTGTTTTTCTTATCGCCTTCCTCGGTTTCGCTGATACCCAGCGTGTCGCCATGGTCCTGCGTCAGCTTCTCCTGCTGATCGGCGAGCCAGCGGCGGACGCGGGAGATGGGGATGCTGATACACTCAGCAGAAGTGGGAGGCAGTAATGCGACTACCTCAGGCCAATGCTCGCGGGTCATCGCATCGTCTTCGTCTTCGACGAGGTCGGCGCGCCAGCAGACCTGCACGTCGGGTTCGCCGCCTTGCGGGCCGTGGATAAACAGCGACACATCGGGATCGGGCACGGGTTTCGGCGCGGTTTGGCACAAGAAATCCACGTAAGCCGGCATCATGACCGGGGCTTTGAGCGAGGCCGATGGGGCGAGCAGTTCTTTAGGCGGCCGGCCGTTCTCGCCGTGCTCTTTGAGCCGTTTGTCGAAGGCGTCGATACCGAAATCCAACCGTTTTACAGGCGTTTCGTCGACTGTTGCTTCATCGGCATGTTCGTTAAGCCAGTTCCATGTTCGCGCCAGCGCGTTGCCGTAGATCGGGTCGAGGTGTCTTTTGGAGGATTCCTTGGCAGCTTCCGCCTTCGCGATCTCCTCTTCCGATTTTACGGCTTTCTTGTCGATCAGCACGTAGGCACCGGCCTCTATCGAGCGTCCCGCACGGTTGAGCCGACCGAAACGCTGACGCAGGGCATCGAGCGAAGCGCACTCGGTGATGAGTACGTCGAAGTCGTAGTCGGCTCCGACTTCAAGACATTGCGTGGCAACAACGAAGCTGGGCTGTTCGGTGATCTCCGGGCGGTCAGGGCCGACAGGCCCGACGAGCGGGCGCAGAACCTTCGCCTGCTCATCGCGATCGATCGGCCGCATCGAGCCAATGACCAGTTCGATCGTGGCGTCGCTTGCGACCTTCCGTTTCTTGTCACTGAGTTCACGCTGGAGCGCGCGCAACTGTTCGTAAATCGCTTTCGCGGTAGCGATGCGGTTGACAATGATGCCCACGGCAAGGGGCTTATCGCCGTGGAGCGACTTGGCGACGATGTCGATGACCTCTTGGGCCACATCTTTTTTCGTCTCGCGAAGTTCGGCGGGTTTGGGGGCTTTGAGGCGGTTGAGCAGTGGGAGTTCCGGATCGCGATCATCGTTTTTTAGCTTGATAAGCTGATCTTCGGGTAGGTCCTTTGGCGGCGTGGCGGTCATGGGCACGACGATGAAGGGACGGATGCCGATCGGTTGTTCGACCCACTTGTCGCGATCAAGATAGCGCGTGACAGAATCCAATGTCTGACGAAATGGCTCGCTGATGTGGGCTTCATCAAGCAGGATGAGCGAGTCATAGGCGATCAATGCCGCCTGGATCGGCGCGGCGTTTGTCGAGACGCCGTAGCCGCGGAACAGCAGGCGGGAGCCGAGCTGGTCGAGCGTCGTGCAGACGATGGTGGGCTGCGCGATCGAGCGTGCCCAGCGGTTGTCGCGATAGATCCCGCCACGCAGTTCGAGCACATCGAGCGGTGGGGTGTTGTCGGTAGTCTTGGCTCCCGCAATCTTGCGCAACTCCGCCGCGACTTGGCATAAGATTTCGCTGCCGTTCGTATCGTTCCCCTCGGCTTCCAGTATCGTTTTGGCGATGCTGCGGGCGCGGGTGTACGCTTCGTCCACGATCACACGGCGGTTGACGCAAAAGAAAATGCGACGCGGCGCGGTGCGCTGCTCAACCGGCAACGACGCCTGGCACGCCAGTGCGAAAACGGCGATGTCGATGCACGCCGTCTTGCCGCTGCCGGTGGGCAGATCGATCGCGCCTGGCCATTTGCCGGTAACGGCCTGGGCGGCGAGGCGTTTCTGCCACGGATAGGCGGCATGGCCATGCAGAGCTTCGAAGTAGGCGTCAAACTCCGCGATTGTCAGTCCACTCATCGGCCTGCCTCCTGTCCACTGTTCAGAGGTCTACACAACCCGTAGCCGAGATACCGTCCCGCTCCCAGAAGCACCGGCCCGACGATCCGCTCAGCGAACGCCAGCCTGACATGCACCTGCGGTCGCGATGCGTTGGTTCCCTTGGGCGGGTAGAACGCGAAGCCCTCCCCCAGTGTCGC
Source organism: Phycisphaeraceae bacterium (assembly GCA_040905565.1). Taxonomy (GTDB): domain Bacteria; phylum Planctomycetota; class Phycisphaerae; order Phycisphaerales; family Zrk34; genus JBBDRF01. The sequence goes on from JBBDRF010000034.1 coordinate 22,376, forward strand.
ACCGCCGGCCTGTGTTGCATCATTCCCACGCAGCGGCCGACGCTTGCCCACCGCCCGCGCACTGCCCCGATGCCAGCATGTCGTGTCGACATCAACGCTCGGCTTGGGCAGGCCGAGGCGTCTGCAGGCTGCTTGCACGATGCGCACGACTTCATCGATCCATTTTTTACGATCGTTGATGCGATCGGACTTGGGGAACCGGTCGAGCACGACCGGCGTCACGCTCGCCCAGATCTTTTCCCCCGTCGGGTGGGCCGTCCACGTCTCGGGCTGGAGCGCTCTGCGTCCTTCACTCCAGTCGCGCTTGATGACTTTCCACACGCCGAGTCGACCGAGTTGCAGCTCGATTTCACGCGGCTGTCTCTCGCTGTTGATCAGCAGCGGCCCCAGCACCTGGCCACGCTCGGAGCGAGGCACGGAGCGCGGGAACACCAGCCCCACACCCAGCAGATGCCCGTCCGCGTGATCGTGGTCGACAAACGGCAGCGGGATGCACGCAAGATGCCCATCCGCTTCGTCGCCGGGTTCCCCATCCGCTTGATGCCCGCTGACCCACGGCGGAACGGGCTGAGGGCAATGACGCATGATCGCACCACGCAGCGCCCGCGTCACCGCCAGCGTTGACACCACCGGCAACGGCGGCCCGTCGACATGCGTCAGCACCAACATATCCGTGTCGAAATGCGTTTCCGGTCGCTCAGCCTGCGCTGCGCCACCGTTGGACATGCGATAGCCCGACCACAACCCCAGCGTCGGGCGAATTGGTGGCCGCGTTACGACGCCCGCGATCTGCGCTTCGAGAGGTTCGATTTCCGCGTCGAGCGCTGCTTTGTGTTCCTTCGCTCCCTTGCCTTTGGCCGCTTTCCTGGATGCTTTCAGTGCATCAATCTGTTGCGTGAGTTCGGCGTGCTTCATGCGTGTCGCCTCACCGAACCGGTCGGCAAGCATGTCCAGCATGCCGCGGGAGATCGACCGCACCTGCCGATCGGCGAGGCAGTCGTCGGGGATCAGACGCTCGCCGGTCGCGTCATTTACCTCCGCGGAATCCGCCACCCACATCCGCACCAGCGACGACGCATGCCCGATCCGCGTGGCCTTGCTACAAAGCCGATCCAGCGCGTCGCGGTACTTCTCGACGTCCTTGGCCTCCGGCCAATGCATGAAACACGGCGTGTCCGCCACGTGAACCCGTGGAAAGGTGCGCGGCTGTTTGCTGCGTGTCATGGCCGGGGCCGATTGCAGGGTCGCCGCGGCAGGACCGGCCTTGTCGTTCACCGGGACATAGAACGTGACGTTGGACCGCTCGACAACCTGCTCGCGCGGCGGCAACACTAGCTCCGGATCGCCCAGCTTCTCCAGCCACCGCAGCGCCTCGCCTTCAGCGGCGTCTTCGTCTGTCTCAAACCACGCAGCGGCCAGCGCCATGAACACCCGCCCCGGGTGTGGCGGCCACTCCGCTCGCTCCCGACTGCTCGGGTCCGTCGCCACCGCGTAGCCGGTCAAATATTCCCAGCCGATGGTCACTCCGGGCATCACTCACCCCCTTCACCACTGTCGCCACCCTGCTTGGCGGCAAGCTTCTGGCTCTTCACGACCAGCTTCACCAGTTGCTTGGAGGGCGTGAGCGTCAACGGCTCCTCCCGCCACGGCAGCCCGACTTTCTTCGCCGCCGTGACAGCATCGTTGAACAGCGCGATCGCGTCGTCGGCGCTCAGCACAAACGCGCTGCCGGCCTTTCGGTCCAGCACTTCCCACGTCAGGTCAGCTTCCGGATAAAGTAGACACCGCGAACGCAGGTCCAGTCCCGCATCATCGGCCAGCGCCGCTGCCATCAACCCCAACGCTGCGAGCACTGTCCGTGCCGCGTGGTCTCGCTCGGGGCTGCATTTGCCTTCGGCGTCCGGGAACCGCAGCCGACGCAGCGCTGGAAGCGACAGCACGATGGTCTGCTCCGCCGAGGCGATCGTCACGCCGCCGGGAGCGATGCGGCCCTCACGCGCCTCGTTCTCCCGTTCTCGAATGTCGCTGGAGAAATGAAAGGCATCATCCGTGCTGCGCCCGCTGTACTTCAAGGAAATATCAGCGCCTTTTAGCGGATTGGGGCCTTCAGCGCCTTTGGTGTATTTTCCAAATGAAGGGGTCACATTGCCGTGGTTCGCTTCCGAGGGCTTGCCGTCTTTGCCGAGCATGGCGGGCTTGCCCTTTTCCTTACGGGCCTCCGCTTCATCGAGCGTCCAGCCGCCGCCCTTGGCTGCGTAGAGCGGGCCGGCCTTGAGTTGAATCCCCAGTGGATCAATGCGGCTGCTCGTCTTCACGCCGTAAACCGCGTCAATGCCGACGATCTCGCTGACCATGGCCCGCTCGAACTTCGCGCCGAGGCCGCCCTTGGGGCCGGTGGAATCCCACATGCCCAGCAGCAGGGCCGTGGGGCACAACTCGAACAGCGGCGTGGCATTTTTCAACCCCACACGATCGATCGCCTTGCCCACGTCAGACTGGCGAAACGGCTTGCCGTCCAGCTCGCTGTCACGCAGGATCGCGTCGGCAATACGGTGCGGCGCCTGCAGCGAACTGACCTTCCCCACCGGATCGAGCAGGTCCATCTCGCCTCGCTTCTCCTCCGGCAGCGACGCCTTAGCCTCATCAAAGTACGGCTCGAAATCCACCTCGATCACCGGAACTTTCACCCGCCCCTCGTCCACCGCCTGCTGCAGCGCTTCTTCCATGCGGTTGGCCTGGCTTTGCACGCTGTCGAGCAGAACGCAGTTCACCGGCTCATCCCAGCCGGGCACCCGTCGCTGCTCGGTCGCGTAGACTGCCCCGGCATAGGTCGGCGGAAAGACCTTCGTCCCCTCCCCCGCCGCCGGCTGAAGCGTGGCCCGGCTACGCAGCGCGGTGGCCCGCCCCTCCACCGCCGCTCTCAAGTCCTTAAGCGTGAGCGTTCCCGCCTCGCCGTTCCCGGTCACCCGATTCGCCGTCACTGTTTTAGCCATCAGCATGGTTCCTTCGTTTTGAGTTCACACGTTCAACTTCGATACGTTCAACTTCGCGATGATCGTCTGCACATGCCCAGCCGACGGGTAAGCAGGCGAGCGAGGTTGCGTGGGCTGATCGGCTGACCACGGACCGCAGCCAATCGCCCATCACGGTGCGTCCGTTGGGCACACCATCGCAACACGCGCTCGCCTGCATCGCCCGAATCCTTCCGCAGGCGGGGTAGCCGTATTGCCCTGTCCAAGCGATCCATCGCCAACCCTCCCAGAGGCCGCTTCCCTGCGACGCAACTTACACCATACAGATGCCACTGACAGCGCATTGTCAGCGGCGGTCAAAACTTTTCCTGCATTGGGCATGTTTCGGTTAAACGCACAGGTTGTTGATCCTCAAAAGGTGATGTTGGTGGGGCTGGGATCGAGCAGGTAGACTCGGTATTTCCGCTGCATCTCATACATGATCGCCACAACGTCGGGCCAGCGATCGCCGAGTCGTTCCGCCCACCGCTGTCGCGCTTCGGTCATGATTTCCTCGGGAAAATCTGGTGGCGCATCCACCGTCGCCTTGGCAAAATCCAAAATGTATGGTCGTTGAACGATCGACATCTCAATTACGCGAAGCTCATCGTTGTGATCAAGAAGCTGTGGCACGCTATGGCCGCGAATCTGCTGGACGTGGTGCTCGTTGAGACGTTGATAGACCTGAAGCTCCGTGCGGTAGCCAGCCTCGCGGTCAAACGCCTTCACGGCAGATCTGCAGTCGAGCTCGACGACGACTCCGTCCATACCAAAACCCAGGCCCGCGATGATGGCGTGGCCACGATTCCGCGTGTATGATTCGAGGTGCGTCGCCGTCGCCTTGCTTGCACCGCCCCGGATAAAGCGTTGGATGTCATCCATGACCGCTGCTCGCCACCACTCGGCAAATGTTCGTTTGTACCTCGAATCTCGTGGGCAGACGGTAGCGCTTGCCCAAGTGGCACCGAACTGGGTCATCCCTGTTGAATCGTGCAACCTCCCCGCGGGCGAGGCGGAGGTGGTGACCAATGTCGACGGCCGCGAGCATCGCTGGCGTGTCTTCCTCACCGACGGTATGTCCGATCCGCATGTCCGTACCCAAGTTCGCCCGCACCTTCCAGTCAGCTAATGGGGCCGCGCCGAAGCGCGGAAATAGGTTGCTTCGTCGCAGGGGCGCGATACAATAGCCGCCGCGGGATTCGAACCCGCACTTGGAGCACTTGGAAAGAGCTTGCCTCTGCCAATTGGGCTAGGCGGCCTACCGAGCGGGAGTACACACATACTCCCGCTCTTCTTATGCGCCGACTTTAACTCATTTCAGCGCGGTTGCAAGATCAAAGTCAAAAAAATTGCTCCTTCCTAATCCTTCCTCTTTTCTGTATCATTAACACAGGTGAAAGTGGCCCAATTGAAGCATGATCCAGAAAGCAGGAAGGATTTCCACTTTCATCACTTTCCGCGTTCTTTCGAGAGCGCGGCCCCTTTCGTCACCGCTGGGCCATACTGCTCTGCGGTGGCTTTGACTAATTCCCCCACGCGCTCGGCGAGTTCGGCGGGTTCGTGCACGCGTGCATGGGGCCCGTAGCCGAGGATCCACCAGACGATCTCATCGAGGCCGTCGACTTCGCAGTGAAACGTGATTGAGCCGTCGTCGTGATAATCGATCGCTTGCGTAGGGTGCCAATGGGTATCGCTGACGGTGTCGGCCACGTCGGCGTTGAACGCGATGCGCACCTGGTAAGTCTGATCACCCCGGATCATCCGCCACGCCTTGCCGCGGTAATCAGCGAGGGAAAAGTCGTCCGGGATCATGTAGGGGGTGTCGGTTGGCTTGATCGCGGAAAAGCGGTTGAGCTTGAGCCTTCGCACTTCGCCCCTACCTTCGTGATGGCCGATGACGTACCACGCCCGCTGATCGAAAACGAGGTGGTATGGTCGCAACAGGAACGGGTCGTTGTTGGTGTCGCTATTAAGAGATTCGTAGCGGCACCGCAGCGCCCGCCTCTGGCGAATCGCCTGCTGCACCAGCCCGAACACGTCGCGGATAGATTCACCCGCCGGACCGCTGGCCGGCAAATGCACATCGACATGCTGATGCACGTCGCCCAGCTCATCCACCACCGCCGGCGGCAACTGGGCTTTGATCTTTTCCACGGCCCGAGCAGCGGCTCCGGTGAGCGCAATCTGCTCATTCCCACCCACCCGCTCCGCCAGGCAAAGCAGTGCAAGCGTTTCCCCACTCGTCAACTGGACGGGCGGAAGGAAGAAATCGCGACGCACCCGGTAGCCGTTCGCGTCCTCATCGAAATAGCACGGTACCCCCAGTTCGGCCAGCGTCGCAATATCGCGGTAGACGGTACGATCCGCCACGTTCAACTGCTGTGCCAGTTGCACTGCATTCCCCGCGTCGCCCTGCTGCATCAGCGTCAGCATGCGCAGCAACCGGTACATCTTCGAATAGTCAGCCATCAGAAACCCCAAGGACAGCGTGTCGCCAACACAATAACTTCGAAAGCGAAAAGTGGCGAGTCGTTCTCGGGGGGCTTCGTCCCAAGCCACTTATCCGACTGCAATCACTCCGGACTCACAGGATGACTATCGCGCTAGATCTTCACGGCTTCTAGCACGACGCGAGGGCGTCACGTGCACTGCAGCCGGCGCGCACCCCACGTTTATCCCGTGACCCTACTGTCACGGCACTATCTTCCAATCCAGCCGCACACACGCTTTTTCAGCAAGAACGAGGCGCGTTCGTTTAGCCGGCGCCTCGGTCTTTTTGCCGGTGGTCACGGGCCGGGTTGCTCGTCAGCATTGCCCGGAGTTTGTGGTCGTGACGCTGAAGTGCGCTTTGTGCGGATGCCCATGGCGCGTGGGGGAACGCGCTCGCTCCGTGTGCGTCGCTTTGCGAAAGGCGACGGCTGCGACCCCTGCGGTCCGCAGCGCCCGGTTTGGCTACCAGGCAGGGGCATTCCCATATAGCTCGTCTTTGATTCTCGGCGGGACGCGCTATGAAACCGCCGTGGATTAAAAGAGCCCGTGCAGGTATGGCTTTCCACAGCGTACCTACACGGGCTTCGGATTGGTTGTCGAAATGTCGTGCTGTGGAAAGCATGTCATTGTCATCGGCGCGATGCCTGCTCTGCCAAAACGGGTTCAGGCGTGTCACTGTCAGCGCGGCCCACTCACTTGCGGCAAGCGACGATCTCCCTGTCGTTTGCGCCGTTTCGTCACGCAGGGCATTTGGCCGATATTGATGGCATAAGACACAGTCATTCCATGACTTGGGCTGACGAAAGGTAGTGCCGATGGCAAGCTCGACGAAGACGAAATCTGTGGGAAAAAGTAAGGAACGACGGGTAGGCAGGCCCAGCACCCACACACCGGGCCTCGCGCGGCGAATCTGCGATCAAGTCGCCGGCGGCAGAAGCCTGCGGTCGATCTGCGAAGCGAAGAGCATGCCTCATGCTGGCACCGTGCATCGCTGGCTGGCTGAGGACCGCAGTGGATTTTGCGAGCAGTACGCGCGCGCGTGCCAGCAGCGGGCGGAGTATTGGGTCGAGGAGATCATCGAGATCGCCGACTCAGACGACGATCCGAACAGCCGGCGGGTGCGTGTGGATGCCCGCAAGTGGATCGCGTGCAAGCTTCTGCCGCGTAAGTATGGCGATAAGCTGGACATGACGAGCGGCGGCGAGAAGATCGAGAGCGCCGACCAGATCGCCGCGCGGGTACTGGCGGGGCTGCCTGGTGGGCGGCGGGACATGGCGGACACTGAGGGTGGGGGGTCATGAGGCAGGCGTGTCCGCGTGATCTGCTGAGGAAAGCAGACCGAAGGGCGATTGATCGCCATGCCTTGCCGCCCCAGTGTGCTGCGGTGTGGGCGGTGATTGACGCAGCGGGCGGTGTGGGGCGTGAGAGTTGGTCGCCAGAGCAGTGGTCGCAGGTTGAGGCGCTGTTGCAGCGTACGCGGATTGAGCAGTATTTCCGCCCGAGTCCGCAGCCTGGTGTCGAGGGGGGCGGCATTGGTACGAGCGAGCAACAACTGCAGATTGCTGATGGGTTCTGGGGAGGCCGGCACCGGGCGATATATGCCAGCGGGGCCAATCGGTCAGGCAAGACCGTGACGCTGTGGGGCATGTGCTTCTGCAGGCACATTCGCGACCGCGCCCGCGACGGGGAGGTGTACTGGTGCATTGCCCCCGACTTCACGAAAATGCGGCTTGGTCCTCACAAATGGTTGTGGGAGTACCTGCCGCGCCCGATGTTTGGCAATCGAGGCTACACCGAGTCGCTTGGGCTTGGCACCAACCCTGTGTTGGCGCTCAAGCTGCCTGACGATCGTGGGACGGTGACAATCGTGTTTAAGACCGAGGACCAGGAGCTTACCTCGTTCGAGTCCGACATCGTCACCGGCATAGCGTGGACAGAGGCGGAGAGGGAGGCTGTTTTCGATTCGATTTGGGCTCGGCTGATCGACATGCGTGGCTGGATGCTCATCGATTACGTCCCGACGATGGCATGGCACAAGTTCCGGCTGAGGCTCCATCAGATGGGCGACCGGTGGCGGCATGAGCGGTTCGCGATGGCGAGCAACGCCCATAATCTGCCGGTGGGCGCGATCGCGGAAGCGCGGAAGATGTGGAGTGACCGAGTGGCTGCGATCCGCATCGACGGCGAAGAAGGCGCCGGCTTTGGCGTGGTCATTCCGCAATTCAGTCCCGCACGCCACGTATGCGATCGCGACTTCGCCATTCCGCCCGATTGGCCCCGCTGGCGGGCGATGGACTACGGATTTGCCAACCCGACCGCTTGCTTGTGGGTGGCGGCCGCGCCAGACGAGACGCTGTACGTGTACCGCGAGCATTACGCACGCGAGCAGACCGTTTCGGATAACGCGAGTTCAATTCAGCAGTTGAGCGGGGATGAGGAGTTCCAGGGGGCGGTGCTGGTCGATCCATCCGCGTACAACCGCAACCAAGCCAACGGCGAGAGCATCGCGCTCGAGTTCAAGCGGGCGGGGCTCGAATGCCGGCCAGCGGTGCGGACGAACAAGATGGGGATGCACGCGAGCGTCGAGCAGGTCCGGCAGGCGTTCGCGTCTGACCGCATCAAGATTCTGCCGCGGTGCCAGAACCTCATCCGAGAGCTGCAATCGTGGCGGTGCCGTGAGGGCAAAGACGGGGAGCCGATGGAGGTATACGAGGACAAGGACGATCATTCGGTCGACGCGCTTCGCTATTGCATAATGGACAACCCGTGTTATAGTCGTCCTCAGGTCCGCGTCGAAACCGCGAGCCCTGCCCACCGCCTCGGGCGATCTTCAAGAAGTGTACGATGATCGCCCACGCTGCGCACCACGAGCATGACCGCCCACGCCGAAAGCCGACCAGGCCCGGCGTTGTTGTCGTGCGCTGATCGCAGCGGGCGCGGAGGCCCGCCCATGAATCCCATCGTTGCCAGCGAGGTCGACCGACGGATAAAGCGGTCGACGCGTAAACGGCTCCGGCGACCAAACCCCACGCGTTCATTCCCACACCGCAAGCAGTACGGCGGCGGGCGGCGTCCAAGTTTGCGCGCGTGGCGGGGCGACAATAAGCGTAACGATAAAGTGCATGCCGTAAACATGTTGTCGCACAAAAGGCATGCGCGAATCAGTTCCTCGTTTTGCCAGACCCGCACTTCGGTCGAAACGCTCAGTAACGAATCAGTTACGGAGACGCGGCCATGAACAATTCACTTTTGACGACGGAGCAGGTGGCCAGCAGGCTCAATGTCAACCCCGGCACGTTGAGGGTCTGGCGATGCACCAAGCGGTACGACCTGCCTTTTCTCCGCATCGGAGGGGCGGTTCGTTACGAACGTGAAGCGGTCGAAGCGTTCATCGTCAGGCAAAGGCAGAAAGCGGACGCGGAGGAGGGAAGTCGCAATGGCTGACGAACCTGCCGTTCATCCAGTGCTGCTTGGCGCCGAATCCGCCGCGTCGATGCTGTCGTTGAGCCGGCGGTATTTCCTCACCGCCGACGCATCAGGCAGGATCGGTCCGCGCTCCATCAAGATCGGCCGGCGCCGGCTGTGGAGTGTCGATGAACTGCGGACGTGGGCGGCGGCGGGCTGCCCGCATCGGCGGGAATGGGAGCGAATTCAAGAGCAGCGGTTGCACACACCGCTGCCCCACGATCATAACGCCAGAACCAAAAACGGCTTGCGAGCCGAGGACGGCAATTTGTCAGACAGAATGTCCGCCGGATGAGCGAAACGTGCAGCCGCAAGCGCCCGCTGTATGGCAGCGGCAGGGCGACGAGCGGCGAAACGAAGGGATCCAAGCATGATATCAGAACAGCAAGCAAGGCGGCAGGCCGAAGTCGCATTCAGGCGAGGATTTTCGCACGGCGCGTCCTTCGCAGCCGAGGCCGTCGCCGCTGGAGCGGACCACGCCGAACTCACAGTTCGGGCCGAATCGGATAAACAGTGGCGCGGCGGGCTTGTACGCGGCGAGAACAGGGCCGCCCTGCCGCCGATGCCGCCGAGGGGAGCGCGGAAACGATGAGCACGTCGACCACGAAATGGTTACCAGCCAGCAAGTCCGCGCCATGCCCGGTCTGCGATCATGACGGATGGTGCGCCGTTGACGAACTTGGGGAGGTCGCAAAGTGCATGCGACTCAGCGACGGCGCGTTCAAGTCTCAAGAGGACGGTTCGGGGCTCGCACACTTTCACCGACTTCGCGAACCGGCCGCCATTCCACTGAGGATCAAGCGCGACCGGCCGGTGCAGGACTGGAGGCAGGTTCAGCAGCGATGCCGCGAAGCGTTAACCGAGTCACGGCGCAATTGGCTGGTGAACGACCTAATGGTGAGCCCGGAGGCGCTTGATGCCATCGGCGTCGGCTGGCATCACGAATACCGTGTCTACACGTTCCCCGAACGATTCCCCGATGGCACCATCATCGGCATCGCCACACGAAAGCCCGATGGCCGCAAAGCTTTTCTCAAGGGCGGTAATCGCGGGCTGATAATTCCGCCGGCGCTAAACCTCGCCGAACCCGTTGTGGTGGTGGAAGGCCCGTCGGACGTTGCTGCGTGCCTCACTATCGGTGTGGGTGTCGTTGGAAGGCCGAGCAACACGGGCGGCGCTGCGATGCTCGCCGAACTGCTGAGGGACGGCGGAGAGGTATTCATCCTCGCGGAGAACGACGAGCCCGGCATCACCGGTGCCAAGGCCATCGCGGCGAGGCTCGCGGAAATATGGGGAAGGCCCGTGCCATGGGTGCTACCGCCTCACGGTGCCAAGGATATTAGGGCGTGGTTGGTAGAACACGACGCGCACACCACCGAGGAATTGCGGGAGGTGCTGTTGTGAGTCACCTGAGAGATGAAGCCGTCTTTGTCGAATCCCCCCATAAGTGCCGCGGCACCGCCTATCCAACAACCGACTTAGGAAATGCCGAGCGATTCACCGATCAACACCTAAGTCGCCTTCGGTATTGTTGGGCGAAGGGCGATTGGCTTGCGTGGACCGGCACGCATTGGGCCGACGACGCAACCGGTGACGTGCATCGGCGAGCGGCAGAAACGGCCAGGAGCATCTACCGGGAGGCTGCGGACGCATCCGACTCCGACAGGCGCGAAAGGCTGGGAAAATGGGCGATTGCAAGCGAGTCGCGGAGCCGGCTGGACGCCATGATCGCGCTCGCACGCGCAGCCGATGGCATCGCAATAGGTGCGGACGAATTGGACCGCCAAGACTGGCTGTTTAACTGTCAGAACGTAGCAATCGACTTAAAAACAGGCAGACCACGCGATCACAATCCCGCCGACCTAATCACGCGATGCGCTCCCGTAAAATTTGACCCAGCGGCAACCGCGCCGATCTTTCACGGCTTCCTGCGTCGAATATTCAGCGAGGACGACGAACTTATCACGTTCGTTCAGCGGGTGCTCGGAATGTGCTTAACGGGTGACGTGCGTGAACAATTCCTATTTATCTGCCACGGGCAAGGCGCGAACGGAAAAAGCGTGCTATTAGACACGATCGCCGGAATCATGGGCGACTACTGCGGGGCCGCTGCGCCCGACCTGCTGGTGGCAAAAAAGCACGGCGAACATCCGACCGAGCTTGCTGATTTACAGGGGCGTCGGCTGGTGGTTGCGAGCGAGACGGAAGCGGGGGCAGCGTGGCGACTACAGCTTATCAAACGGCTGACGGGCGACGCGACCATCAAGGCTAGGAAAATGCGTCAGGATTTTTACGAGTTTGCCCGGACGCACAAGCTTTTGGTCGTCACGAACAGCAAGCCCCGCGTCGTGGAGGACTCGGAGGCAGTCTGGCGGCGGATGCGGCTTATCCCGTTCAGTGTGGTGATACCCCCCGACGAACGCGACCCGCATCTACTGGACCGGCTCAAGGCTGAGGCGTCGGGGATATTGAACTGGCTAGTCGAGGGCTGCGGTGCCTGGCAGGTCGGTGGGCTGCAAACCCCGCCTGCGGTTCTGGCGGCGACGGCGGAGTACCGTGACGAGTCGGACCCCCTGAAGGACTTCATCTCAGACCGCTGCGAACTGGACCCGGAAGCGCAGATTCTGACAGCGGAATTGCGGCGAGCTTACGAGGCTCATTGCGAGGAAAACGGAGCCAAGCCACTAGGGAAAATGCGGTTCGCGGAGGCGCTGGGTCGTCATGGTTGTCATGGTGGGAAGAATTGGCAAGGCCGTATCTGGAAAGGGGTTACGCTATCCGACAGCGCGACCATGACAACCCATGACGACCCTGCCCGCATGACCAGAATTTAGAGCCTCCTGTGGGAGTTAACCGGCAGGGTTGTCATGAGTCGTCATTGGAAATGTACCGACTACGGTAAACGAGCTATTCCCGCAATGCCTCGACACTCGCCAGCGAGCGCGCTGCACATGGCCAAGGAGGAGCATCTTCCCCACAAGCTGAACACCAAGTACGCAAGCGCAGAAACGGCAGAGTGTTGGCGATACTGTCGGCGGTTTTGTCCGCCTGAGTGTCCGGAACAATGTCCGGATGAGGGGGCTTGATATTGTGCGCCTGGTGGGTTACTATCTAGCAATGATCGCATCGTTTGCCGACCGGGACGCCGAAGCCTTGTTCAGCCGTCAGCGGGTGAAACGGATTGATGCTCGCGTCCAGCGTGTGGCGCTTCGCAAGCTGCGATACCTGAACAGTGCCGCGACGCTTGATGATCTGCGCATCCCGCCGGGTAATCGGCTTGAAGCGCTCAAGGGCAAACGAGCCGGGCAGCACAGTATCCGCATCAACGAGCAATGGCGGATTGTGTTCACCTGGACCGACAACAACGCCCACGACGTGGCCATTGTTGATTACCACTGACCGGAGAAATAACCATGACCGCCCGCAAGCACAAACCCATCCACCCCGGCGAAGTGCTCAAGCATGATTTTCTGGACCCGCTGGGAATTACCGCCTACCGGCTGGCGAAGGATGCCGGCGTATCGGCGCAGCACATCGGTCGCGTCGTGAAGGGACAGCGCGGCATCGGTGGCGAGCTTGCCTTGCGACTCGCGCGCTACTTTGGCACGTCAGCGCAGCTTTGGATGGGGTTGCAGGCTCAATATGAATTGGACGTAGCTGAGGATCAAGTCGGCCGAGAAATCAGCCGCGGCGTTCGTCCATACCGGGCCGCGTAGGGCATCGCAGGCGACAAACCCCGACGAGCGCACCACGAACGGAAGGCAACCCATGCGATTGTTTCAACGGACGAAGGGCGGAAGCTGGTACATCGACTTCGCCGACCACCTGGGCATTGAGCACCGCCTGGCGGGCTACCGCGACAGGACCGCGACGGATGAACTCGCACGCGGACTGCGGCGGCTGGTGCAGGCTCGCGAGGCACGCGACCGGCCCGACCGCGAACTTACCGCGTGGCTGGCCGGGCTGAAGCCGCGCATTCAACGGAAGCTGGTGGAATGGGATATTGTCGATGCACGCCACGACGCCGCCACGCGGCCGCTGAGGGACCATATCGCCGAGCATCGTGCGCACCTGCTGGCCGAGGGCGTGAAGCTGAAACAGGCGGACATGAAGGCGGAGCGACTGCGGACGCTGTGCCAAGCGGCGGGCTTCCGATACTGGCCGGATATCACCCCGTCGCGGGTGCTTACGGCGCTTGGCCGCATCCGCAAGGGCAACAATCGCATCGTGCAGCCGAACGATAAGCGGCAGCCGCTGGGCATCGAAAGCCGCAACCACTACATCACCGCGATCAAATCATTCTGCAATTGGGCGGTGGCCGACGGCCGCGCCACGTCGTCACCAGTGGCGAGCCTGAAAAAGCAGACCGTAACCGACGCCCGGTGTCGGCGTGCTGCAACCACGCGTGAGCTTCGCCGCATCATCGAAGCGGCCGAGGCCGGCGAGCCTTACCGCTGGGGCGGCGGCAGGGGCAGCCGTGGCAGGCGGTACACTGACGAAATAACCGGGCCAGAGCGGGCGCTGGTGTACCGCGTCGCGGCTGAAACGGGGCTGCGGGCTGCGGAGGTGCGAAGCCTCACACGCGGGGCGTTTGAGTTGGACGCCCTGCCCTACCGCGTCACGGTCGAATCAACACACACGAAGAATAAGCGGCGGGCGGTGGTGCCAATCCGCGAGGGGCTGGCGGCGATGCTCAGTGATCACCTGGAGCACAAGCTTCCGGACGCGCCCGCATTCAACCTTCCCCCGTCACACAGCACGGCCGCGATGCTCCGCCGCGACCTGGACGCCGCCGGCATCGACTACGAAGACGCACGCGGCCGCGTTTTCGACTTCCACGCACTGCGGCACACGTTCTGCACCAACGTAGGCCAGAGCGGAGCGAGCGCGGCAACTGTGCAGGCGCTGGCACGCCATGCGAGCATCACGACCACGCAGCGATACCTGCACAGCGAGGACGCCGAGCAAGCCGCGGCGATGCTGAGCCTGCCCCACATCGAAGCGGCCCGCGAGGCGGCGAAGGCCACCGGAACCGACGACACGAGGGCCAACGCGAGCGAAGCAACCACCGCTGAGGGCTCACAAGGGGGCTCAGATTGTACGGAAAAATGTCCGGATTCGGCTGCATTCGAGCGCCCATCGCCTGCATCGGACTGCACAGAAAGCGGGTATGCGTGGGATTCGCAACCCCTTGCATTCGCTGGCGTTAATGATGGAATTTCTGGGGGTTACGAATATCCGCGGGAGGGCTCGAACCTCCAACCTTCGGCTCCGGAGGCCGACGCTCTATCCAATTGAGCTACGCGGACAGCTGGGACCGCGCATTATACCCAAGCGGCAAAAAAAGGCGACCCCACCAGAAGCGACAAGCGACCACCACGCGAGCGGCGTACAATGATCTTGACGCCGGGCACGCCAGTGGTTTCAATATCGCAGGCCCCCAACCTGCTGCGTTGGACCAGGCTCGCCCCGTGGCGTAGACTGTGGCACACATTGGCGGTCACCCGCCCCCCTGCTTGAGGTGCGCGATGCATAGCTTTCAAACAATGACCCTCGGGTTCTACATGCCCAGCGGCTGGGAATGGATGATCATTCTGGTCATCGCACTGCTGGTCTTCGGCAAACGTCTCCCTGAAGTCGGCCGCAGCCTCGGCAAAGGCATCGTCGAGTTCAAAAAGGGTATCAAGGGCGTCAAAGACGAGCTTGATGACGTCGAGAAGGAAGTCGACGACGCGTCGAATCAGCCTGACGAAAAAGAGACAGCCCGTCTGGAGCACAGCCGCTCCGAGCCGGCCGTCGACCCCGACCATGCTGTCAAGGACAAGCACAAAGCCGAACCCGGCACCACTTGACGCCCGGGTTTCGGAAGCTAAAGTAGAAAAACTTCGGGGCGATTAGCTCAGTTGGCTAGAGCGCCTGCTCGACACGCAGGAGGTCACTGGTTCGAGTCCAGTATCGCCCATTTCCACGCAACCCCCGCCGAGTTGAAGGTTTACGTTTCCTCTTCAACTACCCGCCTTCGGGCGGTGCGGCAGCTTGAAAACATCACACTGTGACGTTTTGGAAGCCGCACCATGCCAGCCCGAACCCAAAGCACCCCCAGACTCTGTAAAGATCGCGATCAGGCGTACGTCCGCATCAACGGCCGGCGCATCCAGTGTGGCCGTTGGGGCTCGCGCGATGCGAGGCAGCGGTACGACCAGGTGATCGCCGAATGGCTGACCAACGACCGCCAGCTTTCCGGCTCCACCGCCGAGCAGGATCCGCGTGAGGTCACCGTCACGGCCGTCATGCTCGCCTACTGGCGGCACATCAAGAAACGCTACACCGGCGAAACCCTCGCCAACAAGAAACGGGCCATCAAGCGCGTCCGCGAGCTCTACGGCCGTGAGCCGGCGGAGAGTTTCGGGCCTAGGCGTCTGCACATCTTTCGCGACAAGCTCGTGCGCATGGAGCTTGCCCGCTCCACCCTCAACAAGCAGATTGAGACGGTTCGCTCCGCGTTCCGCCACGCGGCCGCTCAGGAGATGATCGACGCGCGGATTTATCGCCGGCTGCTGGTGCTCGAGCCGCTGCGAGCGGAGGAGCTGAAGAAGGACACGCGGAAGGTCAGGCCTGTCCCGCTGAGAGACGTGGCGCAAACGCGCCGTGAGCTGCCCCGGCCGCTGCGAGCGCTGCTCAAGCTTCAACTGCTGACCGGCGCGCGGCCGGGCGAACTGGTAGGGCTGCGGTCGGTGGACATCGACACCACCGGCGACATCTGGACCTGTCGCCCGACGAAGCACAAGACGGCCCACCGGGGTAACGAGCGGGTGATCTACTTCGGCCCGCGGGCGAAGCGTGTGCTCCAGGAATTCATGGGGCCGGGTCTTCGCCCGGTCAACAAGCCGCTGTTTTCACCGCGTGAGGCGCACGCCGAGGTCCGGCGTCGCGGAGCGGCGGGCCGCCGGCGCCCGAATCAGAAGCCAACGCCGACACAGCGGAAGCAATCGTGGAAAAATCAACACGGCGGCGGGGAGGTTGATGCGCCGCGCAGAATGGGCGACGCTTACGACGTGGACGCCTATCGCCGCGCCATCGCCAGGGCCTGCTCCAAGACCGGCGTGCCGCGATGGAGCCCGCACCAGCTCCGCCACAACGCCGCGACGATCATTCGCCGTAGCTTCGGTATCGAACTGGCGCGAATCATCCTCGGCCACACCAGCTCAGCCGTAACAGAAATCTACGCCGAGGCCGATCACTCCAAGGCCGTCGAAGTCATGCGGAAGATCGGATAGCATTGAACAACGTCAGACAGGCAGCTCGTTCCCGAGACGCGACGCAATCGGCAAACCTGCTTGCGTCGGCTCGACCCGTCCCCCCAGCTGGAGCCAGTGATGGCCCAAGGCAGTGAAAGCGATACGTGGTGGCGCGATTCAGCCTCTGAGAAGAGCAGGTATGGGGTTTTGAAGGCGCTTGGTCTCGCCTGCACACGGCAAGTTCAGCGGAATGTGCAGGTGTTGCGCGAGGCAGCAGCCTTCATTAGGGGTTCGGATCAGGGACTCGCAGAGCCGCCGATGTGCGCGCTCCAGCGGCGCATCGTGAATGCGTGGTACGCCATGCTCGCAGCCAGCGATTATGAGCTGCTGGAAGACCGTTTTCACGACATGGGGAGGCGCGACGCCCGTCGTATCGTGCTTCTGGGCGCCTTGACGTACGACGCGGACTTCGATGGCCAAGAACTTGAGCTGGCGTGGTCTTGGGGGTACGCCGATGACACAGCGCCCGAGCCTTGTGGTCGGCGGGGTGCGGCAAAGGTACTTCAGGCCGTGGAGGGGTTGGAGAAGCTGTTGGTCGAGTATCTTTCGGTTGCACTGGAAATACTTGAGCACTCCGACGGGCTTCTCGAAGCCAGCGAACTGCAAGGTGGAAAGCAGCCGGATCCTGCTGATTGGGTGAATGAAACGGAGACCTCCGAAAACTCCACGTTGCCTGGTCCCGATGCCGATCGGGCCCAGATCGAACTCCCAGGTCCGGGCACTAATGCCGCGATCGCACTGCAAGTGCTACTGGAGTCGGGAGCCGTAGCGGCGGAGCATCGCGTGACGACGGCCGTGCTCGCCCGGAAGGCCAAAAACTTGGAGGGCAACGACTTCAAGAAAGTGGTGGCGCGGCTTCGAAAAGTTGGACTTGTCGAGACCCGCAAGGGAGCGGGCGGCGGGATTTGGCTCACGCGGCAAGGAGAAGAGGCAGCGCGCCGCCTGAGGAAGACCTGACGAAGGTGGTGCGTAGTCGTGGGTCGATCGAACAGGATTTGACCTCTGCACTAAGCGGACATAATCTCCGCGACCTGTTATCGATCAATCGTTCCGCAGCTCCCCGAACTCAACCACAATCTCATACCGCAACCACGGTCGGCGGCGGGAACCGTTCGGCAGGCGGCGGCGCAGTTTGAGCGCGCGGCTGAACGTCCGGCACGCCTATCCACTTCGCTTAACAGGCTCGGTTGATTCATCTTCAGCCGTTCTGGCACCTTTAGGGGCGCTTCAACCGTTTTGCAGATGCTTTGGTCCCGCAAAGCGGGGATGCGTGCCCCAAGGCCTCGTGCCCGCTCAAGCGTCAGGCGCCAGAATGCCTTGAGCGACAGGCATTGGCGTGTGTCGCTCGCCGCCGGACCAGACTCCGCCACCAAGCCCTGCGGCGGAGCGTTCGCCAGCGCAGCAGGCGCATAATTCAGCCGGAAGGGATGGCTTCGCTGCCTATAAGCCTGTTTTTACATGCCTCGTCGTGAGTCGCGTCATCTGCAGACCGGACGAAGAGCCCCTGTTGGCACCTTTGTGGCACCTTTGTGGCACCTTTTTGCCACCGAAAAGCAAACATCGGTAGTGTATCACTATCTCCGTCAATGCACGGAGGTGTCAGCTATGACAATGGATGTTTTCAACGGTGGCCTCACGCTTGCACAAGCTGCCCGAGAGCTGCCCGGAAAACCGAGCCCGAGCACGGTCTGGCGGTGGTGCAGGCGTGGTGTCAATGGTGTGCGACTGGAGTATCGCCGCGTTGGCCGCAACATCATCACAAATCGGGCCGCACTTCAGAGGTTCATCGACGAGCTAACTCGGCGGGACGCCGCGCCTCAGGTGCCACCGCCGAAGCCTTCTGGTACGCGAGGTCGCGGGACGGCTGAAAACTTCGAGGCCGAAGCCGAGACCGAGGGACTGTAATGGATCGCGGGCTCGTCTTGCGGCGCTCTGCGTCCTCAAGAGGAGTCAGAATCCATCCATGCGCGCGCGTGCCGAACGCGCCCGGCTGGTAGGCCGTAGGGAGCGATCGGCAACATCTTTGAGAGGCCCGGCAGGTGGAATTGGCGGGCCGAAATGGAGTATTACTATGAGTATACCGCTTCAGCTGCGGGACGAACAGCCGCTTCCGACGATTGCCGATCGCGATCTGGAGTTGCTGCTCCTCGGGGCACTAATCGCCGCGGACACTGCCCATACGGAAAACGCAGAGCGAATCGAAACCGTCTTTGGTCGGGTTGATCCTGGTGACTTTCTCGGCCCGCACGCCCGCGCCTTCTATGAGGCCATGCGGACCGTGTGGATTGATGCACGGGGCCTGCCGCTCCAGACGATAGCCAGTCACGTCACGGCGCCGGCGAGTCGTTGGATTGACGGGCAGCTCGTGGACGCCGTCGAACAAGCTCCTGAGCACCTGCTCGAGCACTATGCCGATCAAGTGACTGACTTGGCGACGCGGCGCCGCTTGGCCGATGCCGGCCAGTACATCAAGACGATCGCTACTCAGGCCGAGACTCCCGAGAAGGCGGCCGAACAGGCTAGGCAGGCATTGGACCAGGTCGCGATACGGTCCAGCGGTGCAGCGGTGGTGCGTTGCATGGCCGATATCAAGCCCGAGCCGATTCGCTGGCTCTGGCCCGGGCGTATCGCACTCGGCAAGTTGGCGATCTTAGCCGGCAACGGTGGTTTGGGGAAATCGACGGTCGCGCTTGACATCGCCGCCCGGGTCTCGACTGGCAGAGGTTTTCCCGATCAGTCCGAGGTAGATGGTGGTTCACCCGCCAACGTGATTTTGCTGAGTGCGGAGGACGATCCCGCCGATACGATCCGGCCCCGGTTGGATGCCGCTGGCGCTGATCCGCGCCGAATCTACATTATTGAGGCCATACGCCGCCGGGACAGTGGCGAGGGAACTGAGCGGGCGTTCTCCCTTGCGACCGACATCGCCGAGTTGGAACGTGTTGTTGATCAAATCGGTGGCGTGCGGCTCATCATCATCGACCCGATCACCGCGTATTGCGGGGCGTCAGACGACCACCGCAATGCTGAGGTTCGAGGGCTGCTTGCTCCACTCTCAGCGCTTGCCGCCCCGCGAGGCGCGGCCGTGGTTGCCGTCACGCACCTGCGTAAGGGGGGCGGCCAAGCCATTCACCAAGTAATCGGTTCGGTCGCCTGGGCGGCCGCAGCTCGGACAGGAATGGCATTTTCGGCGGATCCCGAAGATCCGCGTCGGCGGATAATGACCACCATCAAGAGCAATATCGCGCCCGAGGCGGACGGCTTGGCTTACCGGATTGAGACGCCCGTAGAACAGAACATCGGTGCCGTTGTCTGGGAGGAAGGGCCGATTGACCTGTCGGCGGAGGACGCGCTGAACGGTGGTGGACAAGGCGATCGCTCCGAGCTGATCGAGGCGAAGGCATGGCTGAAAACGCAGCTTGCCGATGGCCCAATCCCCGCTAAAGCGATCAAGAATCAAGCTCAAGATGATGGGTTCTCAGAACGAACTTTGAAACGGGCGAAGCGTGATCTGGGGATTGTCTCAGGCAAGACCGGCTTCGGCGAAGCTGGCAAGTGGACTTGGAGCCTTCCGGAAGGGGGCCAAGAGGACGCAAAGGAGGCCATGCATCAAGGCGTGACCCCCTTCGAAGATTCTGGCCCTCTTTGGCGCCCGAATCTGGAGGATGCGGGTGAGGACAGCGAGGTGCGCATATGAGCGCGGCCATAGAGATTCTGGCTCGGTTGGCGGCTGCGGGTGTATGGGTAATAGCTGACGGCAACGAGGTGGTGTTGCGGCCGGCGAGGGGGCTGAGCAGGAGGCTCATCGAAGAAGTACGGAGTAACAAGGACGAGATTCTGGAATCACTTCGGTCGGGCCAGTACGTTGAGCCCCTCGGAGGAGTGAGCGCCGATGACTGGGTCGCTGGCCGAAATATCTCTGTCGAGCGGATCGGATTCAATCGCTACTATTACGGTGGCCGGCCTCATCTCCTGTGTTCTCACCTGCTGCGAGATTGGCGGGCGGAATATACAAGTGCCCTGCTGGCCGGCTATCCGGAACCTAAGGCATGGGACATGGCATGGGCGGAGGTGATGCAACCGATCGGGCGCGAGTTGTGGTGGTGACGGTTGTTTTTCGATCGTGATGCGGCAACACGTCGAGTCTACTCAAGGGTGGCGAACGGCTAACTGGGCAGGTGGAGGCCGTCGTGTTACCGCATGCCGCAGGAGAAGCGCGGAGGTTAATCATGATCAGGGAGGCCAGCGAGCGAACGCTGTGGGAGACGCCGCTTCAGCACGTGGAGCAGGATGTTAGTAGCACTGCTGTCCGTATCGCGGAGCGGAATCGGCGAAACGCTCAGCGGAGTACGGGGCCCCGCTCGGAGGCGGGGAAGGAGCGGGCGCGGCGGAACAGTATGAAGCATGGACTGTGTGCGAATCCTGCCGCTGGCGTGGTGGAGGAGCCGGGGCGGTTCCACGTGTTGCATGAGGCGTTGGTCGATCGGTTTCAGCCACGGGATGAGATCGAGGCGGGCCTAGTCCACCGAATTGCCGTTTCGCTGTGGCGTCTGCAACGGGCGGCGACCGCCGACGCGGCGGCGACGGAGCTGGCGGTGCGGGCGGTCGTGCCGCAGCGGGAGCAAGTGCAGCGGTGGATCGAAGGGGTTCAGGATGCTTGGCGGGTCGAGACCGTGGCGGAA
This sequence comes from Phycisphaeraceae bacterium, assembly GCA_040905565.1. Classification (GTDB taxonomy): domain Bacteria; phylum Planctomycetota; class Phycisphaerae; order Phycisphaerales; family Zrk34; genus JBBDRF01. The sequence continues at coordinate 43,322 of JBBDRF010000034.1, forward strand.
TTCGACCCGGAGCTGCGTCGCCAGCAGCAGGAGGATGGTAAGCGCTCGGTGATCCGGTGACGGGCGGATGTGGTGGGTGTTCAGTCGTCGAG
>JBBDRF010000035.1:0-8023 GCA_040905565.1 Phycisphaeraceae bacterium
GGCATCAAGCCCGCCAAGCTCAAGCAGCGCGTCGCCGAACTGCACGAGATGAACCCGATGCTCGGCCACCGCGGCTGCCGTCTGGCGGTGACCTACCCGGAAATCCTGGAGATGCAGGTGCGGGCGATTGTCGAGGCGGCCATGGCGTGCCAGAAGAAGCGCATTCAGGCGAAGCCGGAGATCATGATCCCGCTCGTCGGCACGGCCGAGGAACTGGAGCTGCTGCGAGGCCTCACGGAGCAGACCATCGCCGCCGTCCGTAAGGAGCATGGCCACAAGGGTCGGCTGGACATCTCCATCGGCACGATGATCGAGATCCCCCGCGCTGCACTGACCGCCGACGATATCGCCAAGCATGCCGACTTCTTCAGCTTCGGCACGAACGACCTCACCCAGCTGACCTTCGGCTACTCCCGCGACGACGTGGGCACGTTCCTCGGCGATTACCTCGCCAAGGAAATCCTGCCGAAGGACCCGTTCCAGTCGCTCGATGTCACCGGCGTGGGCCAGCTCGTCGCCACCGGCTGCGCAAAGGGCCGACAGACCAAGAAGAACCTCAAGCTTGGCATCTGCGGTGAGCACGGCGGCGATCCGTCGTCGGTCGAGTTCTGCCATCATGTCGGCTTGGACTACGTGTCCTGCTCGCCGTTCCGCGTGCCGATCGCCCGCCTCGCCGCCGCCCAGGCCGCGATACGCAACGGCAAGTAAGGTTCTTTTAACAGGGATGGATGCCTGCCGATAAGCACGACGCATCCGTCGGGAGCCGACAATTCGTGTCACCCAACCCCGCCGTCCGTGCATGATCTCGCATCAGGCATGGACGGCGTTTTGATGCGCCTCGGCGTGTGACGACGCCACCGCAGCGGTCACTGCGACGAGCCCGTGGAGCCAGTGGGGGGCGCCAGTGGAAAACCAACAGGGGAACTGCCAGGGACCATCGGCATTTCCCCTAGTACAAGCTAGCGGGGTGGCTGATGGTTAAGGGGCTCCCCGGACCGTAAGCTGGTGCCATGGTAATTGGAGATGAGGGTCGCATGGATGCCGCCTTCCGCCAGGCTAGCGCCTGAAGGTCAGGCCTGACACACTCGGCACGGCCGTCGGCCCGAAACGGAGGATAAGTCATGAAGTTTCGCATGAATGAATTAAACGGGTGTACGAATTCGTCCGAGTCCGCCGCGTCGACTGATGCGGAGTTGATGCGCGGGGTGATCGAGCAGGACGAAGCAGCGATGGACGTTTTGTTCAACCGCTACCACGCGGTCGTGTATTCCGTCTGCCTGCGGGTGTTGAAGAATCCCTGCGATGCTGAGGAAACGCTGTTGGACATTTTCATGGAAGTCTGGCGGCGGCCCAAGCGATTTGATGTGGATCGTGGCAAGTTGGCGACGTACCTGATGGTGCTGGCGCGGAGCCGGGCAATCGATCATCTGCGCAGCCGCAACTCCCGCAGCCGACTGGTGGCGCCTCCCGGGACGCAGCCCCTTGAGCAGTACGGCGACAGCGGGCAGGACCCAGCCGAGGCGTGTTCGCTCGCCGAACGCCGAGAACTGGCGCGGCAGGCGCTGGCCATGCTCAGCCCCGCGCAGCGGGACGCGGTGCACTATTCGTTCTTTGAGGGGCTCAGTCACCGGGAGATCGCCGAGCGACTCGACCTGCCCATCGGCACGGTCAAGACCCGGATTCGGCTTGGCCTTTTCCGCTTCCGCGACGCCATGGCCCGGCTGACGGGCGATGCGACGAGAAAGCAACACGTTGCCGCTGCTGCGTTCCGATCCAGGTCCGCCACCGTGAGAAATGCGAGGAAGCAGACCCCTGTTGCGCCTGAGCATGCGCCTGAGCAAGCGCCTGAGCAACCGGAGCCGGTCGTGCTCTCGCCCAGGGCCAGGATGAACACCGACGAGAAGATCACGGATCGGGAGATGATCCGCGTGTTGCTCGCCGATGACAACGACATTTTCCGCGAAGGCTTGGCCGCCCTCCTGAAGAACCAGCCGAACATTCAAGTGGTCGGTCAAGCACGCGACGGCAAGGGGGCGGTGGATATGGCGGGCGATGTCCGACCTGACGTGGTGGTGATGGATGTCGACATGCCTGGCCTCGACGGTATTCAGGCGACCCGGCAGATCGTGGGCAACTGGGGCTCGATGCGCATCATCGGCCTGTCCGTGAGCGAACATGAGGACGTCACCACCGCCATGTGCGAGGCAGGCGCTGAAGCTTTTCTGACCAAGGACGATCCTTCGACCGATCTGATCGCGACCATCCATAGGCCCAGAAACATGCGATAAAGGGGAGGCTTGGTTCTGTCGCCGCGGCGTAGCGGCCAGTGCGTGGGGGGGAAGGGTGAGGTCGGCCTGAAGCGGCTTTGCCCTCCCCGCCGGCGGAGACCGAGGGCCTCCCGATCGATGCGCCGACTTATTTTCCTGGCCGGTGGCATGGCCAGCCCGCCGCTCAGCGTTTCGCGCGGGGCGGGACAAAGTCATCCAACAGCTGACGTGACTGCGTCACCGAAGACTCAATGTGCGCCAAATGACTCCGCGCGGCCGCGGTGTCGGCTTTATCCATGGCGATGTGGGTGCATTGCACTTGAATCAGAATGGCCTGGAGCATGTTACGGAACTCGTGGCGGAAATGGCTCGCCGGGTCCTTGCCCCCCGGATCGGATGAGGCCGCTGGCGGGTCGTCGCCGGTGGGGGAGCCAAGGTGACTCTGGTCTGGCTGCATATTGGGATCGGGTGAAGATTGCGGCATCGGGGGCTATTCCAGCGGGAGGGCCAAGGAATCAAAAACGGCGGAGCGGTCGGGGGCGACCAGCCGGGCGATGCCTGCAACCAGTTCGGCAGGCTCGACCGGTTTGGCCATGTGCATCTGAAACCCCGCTGCGAGACTGCGGTTCCGATCACGTTCCCCGGCATGCGCGGTCAGGGCGATGGCCGGTAATTCACGCAACGGCGCGGTCTCCGACTTGCGGATGCGGCGGATCAGCGTGTAGCCATCGCACCCGGGCATGGCGATGTCACTGAGCAGTATATCCGGTGTCCAATTCTCGAGCAGGTTCAGAGCCTCGGCAGCGGAACCGACGAGCTTTGCCGAACCCTCGTGCCGGCGGACGATCTGCCCCAGCAACTCCCGCGCATCACGCTCGTCGTCCACCACAAGCACCTCCACGCCCGCCAGGACTTCCCGTGCATCCTGCAGCGCACCGACAGGCGCTTCACCGTTCGTATCATGCGTGGCGGGTCCGGCGCGGGTATCGCCCAGCGGCAGGCGGACGTGGAACGTTGCACCTTGGTGAGGACCGGCACTTTCCGCCTCGACCGACCCATCGTGCATCTGCACGATATGACGAACGATGGCAAGCCCGACCCCAAGTCCCCCGTGGGCCCGCGTATTGGTGCTGTCGGCCTGCCGGAACCGTTCAAACACGTGCGGCAGCAACTCGGAGGCGATGCCTTCGCCTGTATCGCGAATTCGGATGTGCCCGGTCCGATCATGCGCGACCAGTTCCACTTCGACCCGGCCGTTCTCCGGCGTGAACTTGACCGCATTGGTGAGCAGGTTCCACATCACCTGCTGCAAACGGTTCGCGTCGCCGAACAGTTCCATCGGATCGTCGGGGAGCGTCGTCTGCATCGCGATCTGTCGAGCGTCGGCGTCGGGCTTGACCGCGTCCACCGCCGTTTCCACCACGCGCTTGAGGGACGTGGGCTGTTTCTCAAGCCGCAGCTTGCCGCTGGTGATGCGCGAGACGTCAAGGAGGTCTTCAATGAGCCGGGTCTGTGCATTGACGTTCCGCTCGATCACCTCCAGGCCATGGGCCAGCATCTCCGGCTCAGGCTCGTCTTCGCGCAGCAGGCGGGTCCACCCGAGCATCGCGTTCAAGGGCGTACGCAGCTCATGCGACAACGTGGCGAGGAATTCATCCTTGAGCCGGTTGGCTTCGCGGGCCTCGGCGTAGAGGATGTTTTCCAGCGCGATGGAGGCGATCTGGGCCAGCTGGACAAGAATGGCTTCGTCTTCGCTGGTGAACTGGCCATCGTACGCGTCGGCCAGGTAGATGACGCCGAGGTGTCGGCCGTCGTGGCCGGTGAACGGGGCGGCGAGCATGCCGCCACACATCGGCGGCATGTCGAGCTGGGAGACAATGTTCCAATCCGGGTGTTGATGCAGTTCCGCTTCGGTCAGCCGGGTGGCGGTCCCGCTCCGGGCCACCAGCGTCTGCGCGACCGGCGCCAGATCGAGCTGCCGATCCTGCCAAGCCAGGTACTTGTTTGAAAACGAGGAGACCGCCAGCGGTTGCCCCGGCCCCGTCTCCTGACTGCCGAGGAAAAGGGTGATCGACTGATGGGCTCCCACCACGTCGCGAGCGGCGTCGGTGATCGTCTGGAGCATGCGGTCGGCCGACTGGGCAGCATTGATGGCGACGGACGCCGCCGCCAGCTTCTGCAACTGCCCCGCCCGTCGTTGTAGCCAGTCGGCCTGGTGCCTGATCTGCGCCGTCTTCATATACAGGTCGACGAAAACGCCCACCTTGGCCCGCAACACCTCCGGAAGCACGGGGGTGAGAATGTAGTCCACCGCGCCAAGCGAATAGCCCTTGGCGATGAGCAGTTCATCGGCATGGCCGGTGACGAAGATGATGGGCGTGTGCTGAGAGCTTTTGCGCTGTCGGATCAAGCGCGCGGTCTCGAAACCATCAATGCCCGGCATATGGACGTCGAGCAGGATGACCGCGAAGTTCTGCTTCAGGACCAGCTTCAGCGCCTCGCGCCCGGACGCCGCCCTCACCAGCGTCTGATTCAGATCGGCGAGCGCGCTTTCCATGGCGATCCGCGCGTCCGGCCGATCGTCTACCAACAGAATGTTGATCGTGCCGTCTGGGTTCATCAGCATGGCCAATCAGTAAACCGCGTCCCTCACAATTCATCGGCTCGAGACGCCGCGGTGGCAGAGGTCAGCGATGCAGCCAGTTGCGCAACATCGACAGAAGCTGGGGCGTGTCCACGGGCTTGGCGACATAGTCCGACGCGCCAGCCTGAATGCAGCGCTCGCGGTCGCCTTTCATCGCCTTGGCGGTCAATGCGATGATCGGCAACGAGCGGAACTGCGCCTGCTGACGAATGGCCGCCATCGTATCGTAACCATCCATCTCCGGCATCATGATGTCCATCAGGACCGCATCCACGTCCGGCGTCTGTTGAAGGTACTTGATCGCGTCGCGGCCGTTTTCCGCCGCATCGACATGCATGCCGTAAGGCTCAAGAATACTGCTCATCGCAAAGATATTGCGGACATCATCGTCGACCACCAGCACCCGCTTGTCGGCCAGCACACTTTCGGGGCTGTGCAGTTTCTCGATCATGCGCTGCTTCGGCTCGCTCAGCGACGACAGGGGCTGGTGCAGAAACATGGCCGCGTCATCGAGCAGCCGCTCAAGCGAACGGACGTCCTTGAGAATCATGCTCTGGCCCAGCCGCGCGAGGCGGGCCTCATCGGCCTTGGCCAGTTCGTCCACGGTGTAGATGAGAATCGGTGTGGCCCGCAGCGTGTCATCGTCCTGGAAATACCGGATCAGCTTGAACACCGCTCGATCAGGCAATTGCGTGTCGGCCACCACCAGGTCGGCCGGCGTCTCGTGCAACGCCATCAATGCTTCTTCCAATGTGCCCACAGCCTGCACGCCCACGCCTTCGCTCACCAGCAGGTCGGTGATCTGATCGCGCTGGTCCTGCTCGTATCCCACGACCAGCACGCGCTTCAACCGCGGCTCGCCCACCTGCCGCAGGCGCTGAATGACATCGTCCAGGGACTGTTGCCCCTTGAGCGGCTTGGTCAGCACGTCGATGGCCCCCGCCCGAAGCGCGCGGGATGCATCTTCTTCCGTACTGAGGATCTGCACGGGAATGTGGCGAACCTGGTTGTCGTCCTTCAGGTGCGCGAGCACACGCCAGCCATCCATGTCCGGCAGGTTCAGGTCCAGCGTGATGGCAGTCGGTTTCAGTTCCCGGGTCGTCTCCAATACGGCCGCGCCGGAACTGACCACCACGGCTTTGAAGCCGCGATGTCGGGCCGCTTCGACCACAATCTCGGCGAACGAAAAATCATTCTCGACGATCAAAAGGACGCGGTCGGAAGCATCGATCGCGTTTCGGTCATCCTCAATGCTGCTGAGCTTGGCCGGGCTGTTTACAGCCTGCGCCGGGGCCTCGGTGGGGGCGGCCTTGACGGGCAGTGTCGCCGGCGTGTCGCTGGAGACGGTCGCCTCGGACGGGACGGTCGTGTTGATCGTCGGCGCGACGTCGGGCAGGAACAGCGTGAAGGTGCTGCCGCCGCCGGGTTCGCTGGTCAGGTGAATCTCGCCGCCGAGCAGGCCTGCGATTTCCCGGCTGATCGCCAGGCCCAGCCCCGTGCCGCCGTACTTGCGGCTGGTGCTGCCGTCCGCCTGCTGGAAGGCTTCGAAAATGATCTGCTGCTTCTCGGGCAAAATGCCGATGCCCGTGTCCTGCACGGAGAACGAAAGCACCTGGTCCGCTTTGTTGAGAACCTGGTGCTCCCGCGTCCAACCGTCCGTCCGGCGACGCACCATCAACGACACTGCGCCCTTCTCGGTGAACTTGAACGCGTTGGACAACAGGTTGCGAAGGACCTGCTGCAGCCGCTTGCTGTCGGTCTGAATCGATGTCGGCAGGGCGGGGTCGAGGTCGACGGCAAACGCCAAATGCTTCGACTCGGCCACGTGACGGAACGTCCGCTCGACGTAGCTGCGCATGTCTTCCAATGGCAGATCGCGGACATCGACGAACACCGTGCCCGATTCGATCTTGCACAGGTCGAGAATATCGTTGATCAACATCAGCAGGTCGTTGCCCGAGGCGTGAATCGTTCGAGCAAATTCGACCTGACGGTTTGACAGATTGTTCTGCGGGTTCTTTGACAACTGATCAGAAAGAATCAGCAGGCTGTTCAACGGCGTGCGCAACTCGTGCGACATGTTCGCGAGGAACTCGGACTTGTACTTGGAAGTCAGAGCGAGTTGCTTCGCTTTTTCTTCCAACGCCTGCCGCGCCTGCTCGACCTCAAGGTTCTTGCGTTCGACCTCCGTCTTCTGCGTCTCCAGCAGTTCGGCCTTTTCTTCCAGTTCACTGTTGGTGGTTTGCAGCTCCTCCTGCCGGCTCTGCAATTCATGGGCGAGCGACTGCGACTGCTTGAGCAGGTTCTCGGTCCGCATGTCCGCTTCGATGGTGTTGAGCACGATGGCGATGCTCTCGGTCAACTGATCGAGGAACGCCTCGTGCGTGGGGCTGAAGCGGTCGAACGACGCCAGTTCCAGCACCGCCTTGACCTGCCCTTCGAAAATGACGGGCATGACCAGAATGTTGGTCGGCTGAGCGTGGCCGAGCCCGGAGCGGATCTGCAGGTAATCACGTGGAATATCGGTCAGCAGGATCTTTTCCTTCTCCATGGCGCACTGACCGATGAGTCCTTCGCCAAGCTCAAACTCATTTTTCAATTGCTCGCGGGCACTGGCGGCATAGCTGGCCAGCAGCGTCAGCTTCGGCGACGGATCGCTGTGGTCCAGCGTGTAGAGAACCGCCTGGTGCGCGGACACCACCGGCGCCAGCTCGGACAGGATCAGCTTGCCGACCTTGAGCATGTCCTTCTGGCCCTGGAGCATGCGGGAGAACTTGGCCAGGTTCGTCTTCAGCCAGTCCTGCTCGGAGTTCTTGAGCGTGGTCTCGCGCAGGTTGCGGATCATCTTGTTGATGTTGTCCTTCAGCGCGGCCACTTCGCCCTGGGCTTCAACCTTGATCGACTGCGTCAGGTCACCCTTGGTCACCGCCGTGGCGACCTCGGCGATGGCACGCACCTGCGTGGTCAGGTTGTCGGCCAGCTGGTTGACGTTGTCGGTCAGGTCCTTCCACGTGCCCGCGGCGCCGGGGACATTCGCCTGCCCGCCGAGCTTGCCCTCCACACCCACCAGCCGGGCCACCGTCGTCACCTGGTCGGCGAAGGTCGCCAGCGT
>JBBDRF010000036.1:0-7979 GCA_040905565.1 Phycisphaeraceae bacterium
ATCGTCTTCCGCCTGGAAAAGGCGTTCGACATCAAGATCAGCCAGGGCGAGCTGTTCCCCGACAACGTGCTGCAGGATCCTGAGTACGTGCAGGACGGCAAGGTCACCGAGCAGGGCCTGGAAGAGCTGAAGAAGCGCATGCCCCACGCCGACTTCACCAACTTCGAAGGCGACCCGGACGTCAACAAAGTCGGCGAGATCTTCACCGTCGAAGCTGTCGTCAAATTCGTCCAAAGCAAACTCGGCTGACCCCCCACCTTGTTGCGACGCGTGGCGATCGTTCATACGAGCCGCGACCGTGAGGGAGCGGTTGGGCCTGCGAACGCGGCGTAGCGGCGGAGAGACACGCAGATGCGGTGGATGTGGATCGACAGAATTGTGGAGCTTGAAAAGGGCTCACGCTGTGTGGCGGTGAAGAACGTCTCGCTTGCTGAGGAGCATCTGCACGATCACTTCGCCGCCACCGACGATTACCCCGCCACACCCGTCATGCCCGCCCCGCTGATCATCGAAGGCATGGCCCAGACGGCCGGCATCATGGTCGGCCATGCGCGTGACTTCGCTGAGAAGGTCATCCTCGCGAAGATCGGCAAAGCACGCTTCGACCGCGATGTTTACCCCGGTCACACTCTGCGTTACACCGCCACGATGGACCGCATCGACGATTCCGGCGCTTCGACCACCGGCCTCGTGGAGCTGATCGACAATGCTGTCGACAACCCCGAGCCGGTCGCCATCGGCGAGATCGAGCTGATGTTCAGCCACATCGATCAGAACCGCCGAGGCTTGGATTTCCCCGAGCACAACTTCGTGTTCACCGACCAGTTCATGGATTTGATGCGCAACTCAGGCTTTGCTCAGCCGACGTCGTAACTCTCTATTGGTTCTCGATTCTAAAGCACGCGCTCGAGGCGGGCGTACTCCAGCATCAAGGTCCGCACGCCGACACGCTGGAAGTGAACCCGGGCGCGTGTGGGGTTGTGGCGGGGGCTTAACTGCATGATGCGACCTTCGCCGAACTTCGCATGACGCACCAGCGTGCCGACTTCAAGGCCGTCGCCTGATTCGTCTGCAAAAGCGTCGCTGCGTTCATCGCCGTCGCCTTCGATGGTTCGGCTGACCGCCGCCGCCGCCATACCGCTCGGCATCGCCCACGCATCACGCTCGCCGCTGCGATCTTCAAACCGCACACAATCCTGCCCAAGTTCCCGCAGGAAGGGGCTGGGGATCGTCCGCTGCGTGATCCCGCGAATCTGCCGATAGCGCGCATGGCTCAGCATCAGATGCTTCTGCGCTCTCGTGATGCCGACGAAGCAAAGCCGCCGTTCCTCCTCTACCTGGTCCGCCGAGTCGCTGCTGTTCGCGTGCGGCAGCAGGCCATCCTCCAGACCCACCATCGCCACGACGGGAAACTCCAGCCCCTTCGCCCCGTGAAGCGTCATCAGCGTGACGGCCCCGGTCGCTTCATCGAGTTGATCGATGTCGCTGGTCAGACTGATCGAGGTCAGCCAATCCGCCAGCTTCTGCAGCAGCTTCACGTCGCCCGCGGTGCCGGTGGGTTCTGCAAGGTCGTTGCCTTCCTCGTCGGTCTCGCCCACGGTGTATTGATCGTCGAAGCGCTGGGCCGCCGAGACGAGTTCCTGCAGGTTCGCAAGCTTCTCGGTGTGCTCCTCGTTCTTCGGATCCTTCTTGTAGAAGTCCTCCAAACCGCTGTCGCGCAGGACCATTTCGACAACATCGCGGACGCCCGGCACGAAGCCGAGCGCGCGTTCGTCGTAACTGTCGACCTTCTGTCGCCAGGTGTCGACCATCTTCGCAAACTTCGCGACCGCCCCCGCCGCCCGGCTGGTGAGCGCCGTCGAGCGCCCCAGGCTCAGCGCCTGCCATAGCGAACAGCCGTTCGCCACCGCGTGAGCCTGCAGATGTTCAACCGTCGTATTGCCGATGCTTCGCTTGGGTTCGTTGATGACGCGCAATAGCGAAACCTCATCATCCGGGTTCGCGATCAACCTAAGATAGGCCAGCGCATCTTTGATTTCCTTGCGTTGGTAGAACGCTGTGCCGCGTGCCACGATGTACGGCATGCTCGCCGCCATCAGCTGTTCTTCCAGCACGCGCGACAGCGCATTCGCCCTGTAAAATACAGCCATATCCGCCCATCGCAGCCCCGCCTCCCGCTGCTGCCGCAGGAATTCGATGACCACTTCCGCTTCGTGCTCTGCATCCCCTGCCTGCACGCACCGCACATCGTCACCGGCTGCATTCTCAGTAAACAACGGCTTGTGCCGTCTCGCCCGGTTCTGCTGAATCAGCGTGTCGGCAATCTGCAGAATCTGAGGCGTCGAACGATAGTTCTGCCCCAGCGCCACAACCTTCGTAGCGGGATAGTGCTCTTCAAACTCTAGAATGTTACGAATGTTCGCCCCGCGCCAGCCGTAGATCGACTGGTCCGGATCGCCCACCACGCACAGGTTCCCGTGCTCTTTAGAAAGTGCATGAGCGATCACGAACTGGGCCTGGTTCGTATCCTGATATTCATCAATCAGCACGTACTGATAGCGTTGCTGAAGCTCCTGCCGAACCGTGTCGCTGCGCTGCAGCATCCGGGCCGTGTACATCAGCAGATCGTCGAAGTCGACCGCATTGCTCCGCGTCAGAATCTCTTCATATCGGCGGAACAACTGCCCAATCGCCCGCCCCACAAAATCCGTATGCGTCGCGATGAAGGCCTCGGCATCCATCAGCAGATTCTTCGCATTGGAAATCCGCCCCAGCACCGCCCGTGGCTTGAACCGCTCGGTCGAAACATCCAGTTCCTTCATCGCCTGCTTGATTGCCCGCCGTGAATCGTCGCTGTCAAAAATCACGTAATCGTTCCGTAGCCCCGCATGTTCCGCATACTCCCGCAGCAGCCGGGCACACAAAGCATGGAACGTACTGATGGTCATCGCCCGGGCCTGCCGTTCGTTCAGCAGCGACCCAATCCGTTCCCGCATCTCCCCCGCAGCTTTATTCGTGAACGTGATACACAGCACATGCCAGGGCGGAATCCCCACGCTCCGCACCAGGTAAGCCGCCCGGCGCGTAATCACCCGCGTCTTGCCCGACCCCGCAGCCGCCAGCACAAGCAGCGGCCCCTCGGTCTGCGTCACCGCCTCCTGCTGAGGCGGCGTCAAATCGCGCAGCAGCGGATCGTCCACCACGCCCTCTCGAAAATCAGCTGGAATCGAACTCATCCCCTGAGTCTAGCACCCCCCCAACCATTCCGCGATGGCCCACCCTGACCTCGCATCCGACCGCCCCCGTCCCGTCCCCGGTGGAGAACCTGACGCCTGTCACCCCCCAATCTTGTGGATAACCTGTCGCTTCATGTCGGTCTAACACCACATGTGGGGCACGTGTTAAAACGTCTCCAACGCTAAGCCTCACGGCCGGCCGAATTTAGCCGCAAACGTCAAAAAATCCACCATATTTTGTGAAGTTGGCGCTTGAATACACCAGATGTAGCGATAGGATGATTTTCGTCGTCAGATCAGCCCGCCACGTCGGTCGCCCATCGGGAGCGGCCACGCAGGCAGGCCAGTCGTTCCCGCGGGGTCCTTTGAGAACCAGCCGCCGCGTCAACCTCGGAGAAGCCGTTCATGGGCGTTTTGTGTGATAGTCAGATTCGCGAATTGGTCACGATCGAGCCGTTTGAAGATTGCACCAAGCGTCCCGGCCGCATCAGCTACGGCGTCAGCAGCTACGGCTACGACGTCCGCGTGGGCCCCGTCTTCAAGATCTTCACCGATGTCGCGCCGCACGGCGGGCAGGCGATTGTCGATCCGAAAAACTTCGGCGAAGACATGTTCGTCACCATCGATACCCGCAAGACCGGCCGCGACCACGTCATCGTGCCGCCCAACTCCTTCGCCCTGGCCGAGACGGTCGAGACACTCAGCATTCCCCGTGATGTGCTCGTCGTGTGCGTCGGCAAATCCACCTACGCCCGCTGCGGCATCATCGTGAACGTCACGCCCCTCGAACCCGAATGGCGCGGCAAGGTGACCCTTGAAATCTCCAACACCACGCCCCTGCCCGCCAAGATCTACGCCGACGAAGGCATCGCCCAGATGATCTTCTTAAAAGCCGACCGCGAATGCACCACCAGCTACGCCGACAAAAAAGGCAAGTACCAGGACCAGGTGGGACTGACGCTGCCGACTGTGGATTGAGACCTAAAGAATTCAGCTTAATCGAGAATGTAACCCTAAATCCGGGGCAAATTAAATGACGGATCACGAATTGTATAATAAACGTCGGGCTCCTCGGGAAGAATTCGAGCGGCTACTAATCAATAGTAACCAAATGATCGCTGCGCAACGGGCAGTTCGACAGATCGAGACGGAACGCGACTGTCTTCGAGCCGAAGTTGACCGTTTGCAGGCTCGTCTTTCCGAAGCATCCGGGGAACGAGAGCAGGCCAGTGCCCAAGTCATGCATCTAAGAAACCTTAATAGGCAGTTGCGTTCGAGGTTAGAAGCTGCTGAATGTGAGGCCAAACAATCAGACAGACTTTCGCCCCACACGCTAGCTTTCGAACGTGCCCTTCAAGACATCAAAAGCCTTACAGGCCCTGGACTGGCTAGCATTGCAGAAGATGCGATCGCTGAGGTGGCTGAGAACGCTATCAGTTTGCTTCAACATGAATTTTCTCGACTCTCCGTGGCAATGTCGAAAGCATTGCAGCCCTACAAGTCGGGGAGGCGATCAACGCCCAGTCAAATCGAAAACGCCATTGACTATCGAGCCCGTGCGGATGAAGTGGTCGCTAGCAACGCTTCGATGACTGCCGATTACGGACTGGCCTAAGCACGCATGAGACAGCAAGTAGGGTGGGTAGAGCGAAGCGAAACCCACCAATGGAAAACGATTAAAGCCGCGGGGGAACGCGGCGTGTTTGGAAGGGATTTGTGATGGTAGCGAAAGATGGGCCGGGTGACGGTCCTGAGGAATTTGAAGCGGGTGATGGGGAGGGGCAGTTGCCTGAGGAGCTTCGCAATCTCTCGCCGGAGGAGCTTGAGGAGGTCGCCGAGGCGATGGCCCAGGAGCTTTCGGAAGAAGATACCGAGATGCTTGACGGGGTCATGTGGGTGCTGTGCCAGGTCGAGGCGGCGGGATCGCTGAAGCAGGCGGAGCAGATGGGCGCGCTAACGGAAGCGCCCGACGAGATCGCCGCCATGATCCGCTCGATGGTCCCCGTAAGCCGAGGCGGCGAAGACGCAGCCCCGCAGGCCGAGACCGAGTGGGAGCGATTCGTCGAAGACATGAAAGAGGCCAACGGCCCCGACTTCTTCGAAAAGGTCCGGGCCGAGATGGAAGCAGAAGAAGACGAAGACGGCGAAGAAGAATAAGCCTTCGCCTTGAACGAGCCGCGACCGTGAGGGAGCGGTCGGCGCAGTTACGAACAAGCACACGGGCCGATACGGCGACACAAATTTACAGATAGATTCTGATCAGGGACGCAACCTAAGTTATGAAGATCACACGACGATTCACCGAAGCCGGCCGCGACGTTTACTCCCAGGTTGAGTGGACCAAACGCGAAAGCCGCATTGTTAATCCCGACGGTTCGGTGGTGTTTGAGATGAAGGATGTCGAGGTGCCGGCGAGCTGGTCGCAGCTGGCGACGGACATCATGGTCAGCAAGTATTTCCGCAAGGCGGGGGTGCCTCAGCGGGATGCCGACGGCAAGGTGATGACCGACGAGAATGATGAGGTGATCACGGGGCCTGAGCGGTCGGTGCGTGATGTGGTGCATCGTCTTTGCGGATGCTGGCGGCACTGGGGCGAAAAGCACGGCTACTTCAACAGTGAAGGCGATGCGCAGACGTTCTATGACGAACTGGCGTGGATGCTGCTGAATCAGATCGCGGCTCCGAACTCGCCGCAGTGGTTTAACACCGGCCTCAACTGGGCGTACGACATCAACGGCCCCGCACAGGGCCACTTCTACACCGATCCGAAGACCGGCGAAACGAAGCAGGCCGAGGATGCCTACACCCATCCGCAGCCTCACGCGTGTTTCATTCAGTCGGTGCAAGATGACCTGGTGAACGACGGCGGCATCATGGATCTGTGGACCCGCGAAGCACGGCTGTTCAAGTACGGCTCGGGCACAGGGACGAACTTCTCGAAGGTCCGCGGCGACGAGGAATCGCTCTCAGGCGGCGGCCGAAGCAGCGGGCTGATGAGCTTCCTGAAAATCGGCGACCGCGCAGCCGGTGCCATCAAGAGCGGCGGCACCACCCGCCGGGCCGCCAAGATGGTCTGCCTCGATCTCGATCATCCCGACATCGAAGATTTCGTGAACTGGAAGGTCCGCGAAGAGGTGAAGGTCGCTGCGCTGGTCGAGGGCATGAAACGCCTTTCCCCCGAGCAGAAGGAGACGGCCAAGCGGCTGGGGCTCAAGCTCGATTACGACTTCAACGGCGAAGCGTACCAGACGGTGAGCGGGCAGAACTCGAACAATTCGGTCCGCATCGCCAACGAATTCTTCCGCACGCTCGACAGCGATGGCGACTGGGAACTGACCAGCCGTACGACCGGCGATGTGCACAAACGCCTCCCCGCTCGCGAGCTGTGGGACCAGATCGGCTATGCCGCGTGGCGCTGTGCCGACCCCGGTGTGCAGTACGACACGACGATTAATGAGTGGCACACCTGCCCTGCGTCGGGCCGCATCAATGCGTCCAACCCGTGCAGCGAATACATGTTCCTCGATAACACAGCCTGCAACCTGGCCTCGATCAACCTACTGAAACTTTACGACAGCGAGACGCGGCAGTTTGACGTGGCGGGCTATGAGCATGCGATCGATCTTTGGACGATGGTCCTGGAAATCAGCGTGCTGATGGCGGCGTATCCCTCGAAGGAGATCGCACGACTCAGCCATGAATACCGCACGCTGGGCCTCGGCTACGCCAACCTTGGTGCGATGCTGATGCAGGCGGGCGTGCCTTATGACAGCGATCTCGGCCGGGCGATCGGCGGGTCGCTCGCCGCGATTCTCACCGGGCGTTCCTACGCAGCCAGCGGTCAGATGGCCGCGGAGCATGGGCCGTTCGCGGGCTTTTTCAAGAACCGTGAGCACATGCTTCGCGTCATCCGCAACCACCGCCGAGCGGCCTACGGCGTGGCGCGTGACAGCACCGACGCCGCCACCGCCGACACACTCGGCGGGTACGAAGGGCTCGAAACGGCCCCCGTTCCCATCGATGCCGACTGGATGGAAGGCAAGCGTCGCAACCCGTACGGCGGGCTTGGCAACAGCGACGAACTGCTGATCGCCGCCCGTCGCAGCTGGGATGCGGCGTTGACGATCGGTGAACGCCACGGCTTCCGCAATGCTCAGACGACGGTGATCGCGCCCACCGGCACGATCGGTTTGCTGATGGACTGTGATACGACCGGTGTAGAGCCGGACTTCTCGCTGGTGAAGTTCAAGAAGCTCGCCGGTGGCGGTTATTTCAAAATCGCCAACCAATCCCTTCGCCCCGCCCTCGTGGCATTGGGCTACGACCAGGACCAAGTGCGCGACATCATGGCTTACGTGATGGGCCGCCAGGACCTGAACGTGCCGCTGCCGGACGTGGATGGCCACGCCAGTGAGGGGGGCGAGACTTTCGCCGAGTTCCTGATCGAGAAGGGGTTCGATCTGGAGACGCTGGATCGTGTCCGCGAGACGCTTGCGGGCGCGATGGAACTCGGCTTTATCTTCAACGCCTGGACGCTTGGGGCTGAGAAGCTTCAGGAGCTGGGCTTCGCTGACGAGCCGGATCTGCTTGCGGCGTTGGGTTTGACGCGGAAGCAGGTTGAGTCGCTCAATGAGTTGATCTGCGGGACGGGCACGGTGGAGGGCGCGCCGCATCTTGAGGAAGCGCACCTGCCGGTGTTCGATTGTGCGAACAAGTGCGGCCGCAAGGGTGAGCGGTTCATCG
>JBBDRF010000037.1:0-41261 GCA_040905565.1 Phycisphaeraceae bacterium
CAATTCCCCTTTCCCCACCCCCCCCCCACAACATAATCCATCCCCACCCGCCGACATCGCCGCCCGCCCCCACTTGACCTTTGCCTCCGGAGGCGTAACAATGTGCGGCTTGTTCCCAGTCGGGCCTGTGCTGCGCTCGACGTACCTGATGACCGCAAACGGAGTCGAGAATGGCCAACTATACGGGCCCCAAAGTAAAGCTTTCCCGCCGCGTCGGTGTCCCCATCGCCGATATCCCCAAGCATACCAACCGGCAGCTGACGCCCCCCGGTGTCCACGGTTACCGCGGCAGGCGACTGCGCGACTTCGGCGTTCGCCTCAACGAAAAGCAGAAGCTCCGCTACCACTACAACGTGCTCGAGAAGCAGTTCCGCAAGTACCTCGACCAGGCCACCCGCGCCAAGGGCAACACCGGCGAAGTGCTGCTGACCATTCTCGAACGTCGACTCGATAACGTCATCCGCCGACTCGGCTTCGCGCGCACCATCTGGTCCGCCCGGCAGATCGTGGCGCACGGTCATATCCTCGTCAACGGTGTCAAAACCGACCGCCCCAGCTTCATGCTGAAGATCGGCGACGAGATCACCGTCAAGGAAAAGACGCACAAGCTCATCCGTGAGCAGCTCGAGTCGCAGCCCGGCCACGAGGTCCCCTCATGGCTCAGCTTCAACCCCTCGAACCTCACCGGTAACGTCGTCGGCGACCCCACCCGCGACCAGGTGCCCTTCGACGTGAACATGAACCTCATCGTCGAATTCTACCGCTAAAACCGCGACGAAGTCATCAGCGAAAAAGCACAAACGGTCGGCCCAAACGGGTCGACCGTTTTTTTGATGCGAAACAATTAGCCGCGGGGCTACGCCCCGCCGGGGGAGGCGATCAAGCTGCGGACCTGCGGGGCGTAGCCGCGCGGCTAATGAGTTACCGCATCTCCATCACATCCCGCGCCATGATGCTGACCAGCGCACGCTCCCGCGCGGTCGACCGTGGCAGGATTTCCTTCTGGAAGAAGCCCAGCACCTCGCGCTGCCGTTCGTCGGTCAGTTCGTCCGCCACGTTGCGTGAACCGCGATCGCGATCGCCACGAGGTGGGCCGCCGCCCATCGCCCGCCAGACCGCCATACGGCCCTGCAGCCACGCCTGGCGCTCATGAAGCTCGAGCTGAACGTACTGCTCGGCTTCGCTGACGACGTAGGTCTTCCACATTTCGACCATGCGGTTCTGCAGCCGTTCGCCGTCCGCTTCGCGTTGGGCCGCGACGGCTGCGTCGACACGTTCGCGCTGCTTTTCGTCCATGGTGCGATACCGCTCAAGCATCTGCTCCACGTACCGCTGCTGCTCGGTGGGCGAAAGCCGATCGTGGTAATCGCTGAGCAGAAAGGCGATGACGGTTTCGGGATCGTCATTGGCGGGATCGGGGGGAATCGTGGCCCGGTAGTCGAGGATGAGGTAAACGCCGGCGCCGAGCGCCAGCAGCGTAATCAGAAGCATGATGCCGGTCTTACGCGGATTATCCTGCCACATGGGTTACCTCACGGCGTGGTTTCAGGCGGCGGGATCTGGAGCCAGCGTGCGCCGCCGTCGAAGAAGAGAGCGTTTCGCCCCACGTCGTCGGGGCCGCCTCGGTGCCAGCCTTCCGCGTCGAGCATGACCAGCGCGATCTGTGAGTTTTCAAGTTGCCGGACCACCTGCCGTTGCTGTTCGACGGTGGGCGTGAACATCAGGTAGTAGCCCAGAAAATACTCATAGCTGGTGCCGGTGTCGGCAAAAACCTCCGCGTCATCGGACGGGCAACGCCAGATCTCGCCTTCCATGTACGGCTCAAAAGCCTGCATAATATTTTCTGCATGTGGATCGACGGGCAACGGCTGCACGTTCGGCACAAGGCCCTGATGATCCAGGCGATACGTCTGCAGCGCCATCCCCATCTGCCGAAGGTTCGACAGGCACGTGGTCCGCGCCGCAGCCGACCGGACAAAGCCGACCGCGGGCAGCACGAGCCCGATCAGCAGCACGATCAGGCCGATCACCACCAGCAACTCGATCAGCGTGAACCCGGACGCAAAACGGGAGCGAAGCATAAGGGCGATCCTTTACCTCGACGGACGGACGGCAAGACATAGAACCCACTCCCTCCAGGAGAGGCTCCTATCTGGCGAGTACCCGCAGCCTCGGAGGAGGTTGCAGAACAATGCAGAAATTTTCCTCGTGAAAAGCCGATTAACTCGCGCTTTCGGCGCACAATAGAGCCCCGGGGGGTTGACCCAAGCGGCGAAAACGCGTCAAATCGTCGCAATCGCCATGAATGAAAACACCCGCTATCACCGTGTGCTGCTAAAAATCAGCGGCGAAGGCTTCTGCTCCACCGGGGGAAAAGGGATCGAGGGCGAGGAGCTTGATGTGCTCGCCCAGGAGATCCGCGCTGCGACGGAACTCGGCACGCAAGTGGCGGTTACCGTCGGCGGGGGCAACATCATCCGAGGCGGCGCGTTGTCCAAAGAAGGGCACATCCCTCAGGCCACGGCCGACTACATGGGCATGCTCGGCACGGTCATTAACGCGTTGGCGCTCAAGGAGATGCTGGAGAAGCTCGGCACGCCGGCGCGAGTGCTCTCGGCCATCAATTTGACCGCCGTGGCGGAGCCGTTCATCCGGGGCCGGGCGATTCGGCACCTTGAAAAAGGGCGCGTGGTCATCTTCGCCGCCGGCACGGGCAACCCCTTCTTCACGACCGACACAGCAGCGGCTCTGCGGGCGGTGGAGATCGGCGCGGACGCCCTGCTCAAGGCGACGAAGGTGGACGGCGTCTACGACAAAGATCCGCATAAGTACGACGATGCTGTGCGGTTCGATCGGCTGACGTACACGCAGGCGATTGAAAAACGATTGATGGTGATGGATCTTTCCGCCTTCCAGATGTGCCGGGAGCATCACATTCCGATCATCGTGTTCGATCTGAAACGGCGGGGGAATATCGCAGAAGTGGTGGCGGGGCACGATCACGGCACCGTGATTGCGGACTGAACTTTAGCGGGAGTTAGCTCATGGATATCGACGATATTCTTCTCGAGTGCGAAGAGAAGATGGATAAAGCGGTGGAGTACCTCACGAGCGAACTGCGAGGCGTGCGGACCGGGCGGGCCTCGCCGGCGCTGGTCGAATACGTCAAGATCGACTACTACGGCTCGATGACGGACCTGCGGCAACTGGCGAACATCAGCGTTCCCGAACCCACGCAACTGCTGGTCAAACCGTTCGACGCAAGCTCATTGCAGGCCGTCGCCAAGGGCTTGCAGAGTGCAGGGCTGGGGCTGAACCCGATGGTGGAAGGCAAAGCGGTGCGCGTGAGCCTGCCGCCGCTTTCGGGTGAACGGCGGCAGCAACTGGCGAACTCGGTGAAGCAGATGGGCGAGCAGGCGAAGATCGCCGTCCGCAACGTTCGGCGGGACGCGAACAAGCACATCGATCAGCTGGAGAAAGACAAAGCCGCTGCGGTGACCGAAGATCAGGCCAAGGCTGCGAAGGACGATGTACAGGACCTGACGAAGAAGCACGAAACGAAAATCGACGACATGCTCGAAGCCAAACGCAAAGAGATTCTGGATCTCTAAGGCGGACCGGGCCGTTGATTGACAGGGGTGCCCCGGCCAGCGAGCGCAGCGAAACGGCCGGGTTCCGCGGTGTCACTAATGGATGAGGATCCTCGCGCTACACGACGGCGAACGCGGCGGCGATATGAAACGCCTGGCGAAGCACGATTTCTCACGTTTTCCTGTTATCAGCGACTGCCCCTCTTCGGCAACGACGCAATCAAGCGTGCGTTCGCTGAACACCTGATCAAGACTCGGAAGGCGACACATTTTCGCCTCTACGCTTGGGTCGTGATGCCCGAGCACGTGCATCTGGTACTCGAGCCGAGCCTGCCAGATTACCCGGTTAGCTTCGTCCTCACGCAGATCAAGTCGCACTTTGCAGCTCGAGTACTACGTCGCTGGCGAAAGCTTGATGCTGGGGTACTGCCACGGTTAGTTGATCGGAACGGTAAGCATCGATTCTGGCAGATCGGCGGTGGGTATGATCGAAATCTCACCCTTAGTGGCGAGTTCGAGGAGAAGGTCAACTACGTCCATGAGAATCCCGTCCGGCGAGGACTTGTCGGGCGTGCTGTGGACTGGCCATGGTCGTCGGCGCAGTGGTATGCGCATCGCGAAGGGGTGACGATGGATGAGGTGGTGTAGAGAGGTGGACCGGCCCGGCCGTCTCGCTGCGCTCGCTGGCCGGGGCACCCCTTGAAACGAATCTGATCCTCTGACGTTTTATCGAGAGCAGCCCGGCCGTCTCGCTGTGCTCGCTGGCCGGGGCACCCTTGGGAGGGTTCTGTTATTCGGGGAGCCGGTCGCGGGCCCAGCTTTGTTGGGCCATTTCGATGACGGGGGTGAGGTCTTCGGGGGCGACGCGGTCGCGGTCGCCGATCTCGAGGGGGTCGTAGTGGAAGATGTAGAGCCTTGAGGCGAACTCGGCGATGGGAAGTGAGGACTCGCCGAACACTTCGCCGTTGCCTTCGGTGGAGACCTGGACGCCGCAGCCCCAGTCTTGGCCGCTGTCGTTGTTGGGGTTATAGAAGTAGACGCGCATCTGGGATTGGACATCGAGCGCGACGCGGAGGATGGTGATCGCGTGCCAGCCGATGAAGCGGCCCTGCGAGTCGGTGGCGGCGACGCCGGCCGGCTGCGGGTGGATGACGGGCATGTTGCCGTTGTAGTAGGGGTGATAGGTGGCGTAGAAGCCGCGGAGGAACTGCTCGTAGTCTTTCAGTTTGCCGGTGTGGATATCAACGGCGATGGCGAAGCCTCGGTTCACCCACCAGCCGTGGAACTCGGGGTTGATCCATTTATGGCTGTCTTCGCCGCGGCCGACTGACTGGCGTCCCATCTCCCAGTAGATGCGGTCGAGGTGCGGGACGAGGACGAGCGAGACGGGGTCGAGGTCGGGGTGGAGCGTGGGTGCGAGACCGGCCTGGAGTTCACGGGAACTGATGCGCTGGCCTTCGAAATGCACGATGACTTCGCCGTCGCGGGCAGCCCATGCGAGGATCTGCAGGAGGTAGTCCGGATCGTTCCACGCCCACATGGACAGGGCACGTGCGGACTGGCAGGTGGGGTTGTCGCCCTGGCCGATGCCGAGCGGCTGGCCAAGCGTGCAGAGGACGCCGGCGAGGAGGTGGACGCGCGGCGCGCGGAGGACGCCGTAGACCAGTGAGAAGGTTTCTTCGACTTCGGGCGTGAGCACGAGGTTGATCTGTCGCCAGAGTGCGGGGGGAACGGGCGGGTAGTAGAGGATGCCGCGTTCGAGGAGGCACGTGAGGCCGTAGACGGATTGGCTGGTTTCGGGGTAGACCGCTTCGTCGATTAGCCGATCGACGAGTTCCTGAAACGTGAGGTAGGCTTCGCTGCCGGTGCTGGAAAGTCCGAGCGCCGTCACCAGCAGTTGGTGGTGGCTGTGTGCGCGCAGGAAGCGGATGAGCACGGGGTGGTAGACGCTGACGAGGCCGGTGTCGTGCATGGCGCGGGCGAACGCAGCTGCTTCCTGCTGCAGGCCTTGGGAACTCATGGTTTCCAGGCGTTGCTGGTAGGCCTCGATGCCCGGGTCTTCGTGGGTGGCGTGGGAGGGGCTGTAGAGGGCGCTGATGAGGCGGTCGACGCCTCGTGGTGCGGAGCCGGTTTTCACTTCGGGATCGTTAAGGTAGCCGGCGAGGCGGGTGACCATGGCCTTGACGTTGTCGACCATGATGGGCCGCTGACGGAGGATGCGCCAGACTTCCTCGACGACTTGGTCGAGGATATTTTCGTAGCCGATGCCGTCGACAATGCACTGGAACACGGCGGCGACGGCGGCTTGCTTCTTCTCTCGGGCCGCTTCGGTCTGTCGCTGGAAAACGTGATCAAGATTGAGCGCCAGCACCTCGCGCAGGAAGTGCAGGGCGTGCTCCGCGGAGATGCCCTGCCGGAGGTAATGACCCTTGGCGATGGCGAGCCAGCGGAGTTCGCTCAGCAGCTCGATGGTGACGAGGGCGGAGTCGCCTTGGTCGAGTGTGGCGCGAACGTTGCGTGCCTGGAGACGTTCTGGCAGGGCCCAGTCGGTGCCGTCGAAGATGCCGGAGCGGTCGATCTGTGCAGCCCGCGCGAGCATTTGCGGCGCGCCGCCTGGTGCTGCGAGGACGCGACGGGCGACATCGAGCACGCGTGTGACGTAGGCGGGTTTGGCGAACGGCTTGGCGGCTGAGAGCTTTTGCAGGACCGCATCGAACTTTTCCAGCAACGGCTGAAGCTGCGCTGACTCGGCAACAGAAGGCGTGCCATGGGTGTCCATCATTTTTGGTCGTGCTTCCTAGACGTAAAAATCCAGGTCTTCCTGGTGCTTGAGCAGATCGCGCAGTTTGTGCGGATCGTCGCCGAAGAAATACACCAGCCCCCAATGGGTGCCGAAGGCCGAACGCTTGGTGACCTTTTCCTCCAAAGGCCCAGTCAGCTCATGGTACTCGAAGTACTCGTGGTTCTCTGTCTCCTCGGGAACTTCCAGCTTGCTCACCACACGCCGGCGCGGGTAAACCCCGAAGCAGCCGGCGTAGCCCTTGGCGTCGACGACTTCGCGGGGGAAGAAGGATGCGATTTCTTCTTCGGTGGTCTTGGGGTCGAATGCGAGGACCATGCCCTGGTAGGCGTTGAAGCCGTAGGCGCGTTCGAGGAGTTCGAAGACCTTGAAGCCGGGCGGTCGGTAGGCGACTTCGCCGAAGTACATGGTGCCGTCGCTGGTGACGAAGTACTCGGGGTGGATGAAGCCGAACTGGATATCGAAAGTCTTGATGAGCTTTTCGATTTCCTTGGTCAGCAGCGACCGCCAGCTTTCGAGCTCGGGCGTGGCGGGGACGAAGACGGAGTAGCCGAGCGTGACGTATTCGGAGATGTTCAGGAAGCGGATCTTACCGTCGTGAATCCACGCTTCGACGGCGAATTCCCAGCCGTCCAGATGGCTTTCCATCAGCACGGGGAACTCTTCCTCGGGGATGAGGTCGACTTCGTCAGGCGTGCGGATCACGCGGTGGCCGAGGCAGCCAGCTTTGTCGAAGGCTTTGAGGTGGATGGGGTCGTTCGGGTCGCCGTCGAGCTTCAGCAGCGTCTGGTTGACACGCTTAAGGAAGCGGATGACGTCGGTGCGGTCGTGTGCTTCTTCAAAGATGCCCACACGGATGCCGCCGAGCTGAGCGCGGCGTTTCATCAACGCTTTGTCACGGAATAGAATCGACTGCCCGTAGAGCCTGGGATTATCCATCAGCACGGAGTTGATGGCCCCGGCCCATTCGACGGTCTCCTCGAAAAGCGGGATGGCGACGTCGACGCCCATATCGTTAAGCGTCTCGGCGATCTCCAGCGAGCGGTCGTTGATGCGTTCAAAATCCCACGGGACGTAGGGAATATCATGTTCTTCGGCATAGGCCTGTGCCCAGGGTGGGGCCACGACGATGTATCGGCGGTCGAAATCTTCGAGGGCTTCGATGGCGCTGATGCTCCAGCCGAGCAGGGCTACGTATCCCTTGTCGGGGTTCTTTTCAGTCATGGTCTTCTCCTGAGCTTTCGATCCTGATGCGATCGCGATGTGTCAACAAAATTGCGCTGACGAGGGTCTTTGGTTCGCCAGCCGTACCACTATAAAACGGGAGTGGAGCGTCACTGGCTCGTTGCCCCATGGTAGACGCGCCGTTTTGCGATTGCGAGCCGGCGGTGGTGGCGGCGCTATCTGGAGGCGGTGCGGCGGGTGGCGAGGGTGACCAGAAGGATGCTTAGGAGAGCGGCACTGGTGGGCTCGGGCACGGAGGTGAGGGGGGCGTCGTCGAAGGTCGCTGAGTCGAGCGTCCAGGGGTTCGCGAGGCCGGGGTCCATCGTCTGGCCGTTGGCGAAGGTGAGGTCGGCATCGACTGGCCCGGTGATGGTGCCCTGGCCGTCGGCGGCGCGGTAGACGGCGTGGCCGGGTCTGAGCGTCAGGGCATCGTCCTGCCAGCGGGAAGCGATCGGCGTGCCGTCCGTGCTGTAGACCAGCGCGGAAACGTAATCGTCGTCAATGACCGGTACGTAGGAGCCATCGGCGGGGAAATTGGTCAGATGATCGTAGAGCAGAATCGCACGAGCTCCCCCACCACCACCGCCCCCCCCACTGCCGCTGAGGTTCAGTGAGGTGTTGAGCGAACCCGGTACATCGCCCGGCCAGCTCCCATCGTGCAGCAGGTAGGTGTTGTCGAGCGTGGCGGTGCTGACGGTGGCGACGCTGAGCACCTGCCCCAGGCTCGCAGCGGCGGCATCGATGACGACCACATCGAACGGCTGAAAGCCCTCGCTGAACGAGGCGTGCACTTCGAGGTAGCTTGGGGTGTGCCCGCTGGGCCCCTGCTGTGCGGTGGGCAGCACTTCGGTCGTGGTCATCCACGGCGCAGCGGATGCCTGCCCTGCTGTGAACATCGTAAGCAGAACCACTACCGCCAGCACCAGCCGTTTGATCATCGTGCACCTTCGCGAATACGTATAAATGCAGAGGTCTATGCCCGATAATCAATAGACACCGTGAATTGGGGTTGGTCAAACGAATCTCCCCCCCCACCGCCGCATTTTGCCAACCGTTGATGCTGCTATAGTGGCAACATGATCGAGATGCGGGTGCTTGGTAGTGGCTCGACGGGCAACTGCACGCTGGTGCGGTTGGGCGGCGGCGGTGCGGGGCGGCTGTTGATGATCGACGCCGGGCTGGGGCCTCGCACCGTGGCGAAGCGGCTTGAACTGGACGGCCAGGCGCCGGGGGCTGAGCAGCTCGAACGGCTGGACGCGGTGCTGCTGACGCATCTGGATCGCGACCACTTCAACCCGGCGTGGTTCGCGACGCTCAAACGGCTGGGCGCGACGGTCTACTGCCACGAGAAGCATCTTTACGGGCTGTATCGGCATCCGCCTGCGACGCGGGAGCAGGTCGATGCGCGGGTGCTGCATCGGCTGGGGCTGCTTCGGGTTTTCAAAGATGATGCGTTCGTCGTTGATGCGATGCGAAACGGCGATCACGCTGTCCCGGGGCCGCGTGTGCAGCCGGTGGGCTTGGTGCATGACCGCTCGGGGGTGTTTGGATTCGAGTTACGCGTCACGGCAGGTGACGTGGTGACACGGCTGGGTTTTGCGACGGACCTCGGCCGCATCTCCAGTCGGCTGATCGAAGCGTTCTGCGATGTCGATCTACTGGCGATTGAGAGCAACTACGACCCGGAGATGCAGCAGGCTTCGGGCCGGCCGATGACGCTGAAACGGCGAATCATGGGCGGCCGGGGACACCTCTCCAACGAACAATGCCTCGAGGCGGTCAGGCGGATCGCGAAGGCCTCACGGCGATTGCCGGCGCACATCGTCCTGCTCCACCTCTCGCGGCAATGCAACTGCCCGCACGTCATCGAACGCCTGTATGCAGCCCACCCCGAACTCGCCGCGAGGCTGAGGCTGACCCATCACCTGGAGCCGACCCCGTGGCTGCGGGCCCAGGGCGACGGCCGACCACCGCCCGCTGCGGGGCCGACGCAGCAACAGCTGTCGCTTTTCTGATAACCCGGCCGTAGCCCCCGGGGCACCCGCCTGATGCGACGCTTGTCCCCCTCGGGGCATCGACAGTGGATCGGCGGCGCTAGAATCAACGGCCGATGGTTATCAACGCGTGGGGGGAGCCACTCGATGAGCGAACAGGCGAGCGAGGCCTTGGACGAGCAATCGCGGTGGCTTCTGGTCAGCGACGTGGACCAGACGCTGACGGGGGATCTTGCAGCATTGCATCAATTCATTGAGGTGACGGAGCGGACGCCGAATCTGCTGGTCTGCCTTAATTCCAGCAGGCCCGCGGTCAGCGTGGCGAAAACACTTGCGGAGATCGGTCGGCCGTTCGAGCCTGATGCCTTGATCACCGCGATGGGCACGGAGATCCGGCTGCATGGTGAGGAGCTCTCCGCATGGTCGCGGCAGTTTGCGGGCTGGGATCGGCGACTGGTTGACGACGTGATGCGCGAACTTGGCTATCGCCCCCATCGTGCGGAGCTTCAGACACGCTGGAAGGCCAGCTTCATCGTCCCGCGTGGTGAAGATCAAAGGCGGGCAGCAGAGGCACTCGACGGGACGGGCATCGGCGTGTGCATCGTGGTTTCGGGGGAGAGTGATTTCGACGTGATGCCACCTGGCGCGGGCAAGGATCGGGCGGCTTTGTTCCTCAGCCGTCACCTGCACCTGAAGCTCGATCGCATGATCGTCGCCGGCGACTCTCGCAATGACCTGTCCATGTTTGAAGTGGCACGCCGTGGCATCGTGGTCGGCAACGCGCGCCATGAACTGCGTGATGCGGTGACGGGCTGGCCGGGCGTTTACATGGCACAGGCGGCGTACGCGGCGGGAGTGCTGGAAGGGCTTCGGCACTGGGGCGTGGTGGAGGGAGGCGAGCCGAAGAGCGTGGTGCTGAGCGAATCGAAACGTAACAGATTAAGCAGAGGGTAAAACGACCGCACACAGCGTGCGGCGGGGAGAGGAGTATTCCAATGGCTACGCGGTTTCGGGGCTCAATTCTGATGATCTCGCTTCACGGCTATGTTGGTGCCCATGTCGAACTCGGCAAGCCTGACACCGGCGGGCAGGTCGTCTTCGTGCTCGAACTGGCGAAGCATTTCACCAGCCTCGGCTATAAAGTGGACGTGGTGACGCGGCAGTTTGAGAACCAGCCGACCACCGATCCGATCATGCGGGGCCTGCGGGTCTGGCGTATCCCTTTCGGCGGCGAGGCGTTCATCCGCAAGGAGGACATGCACGATTACATCGGCGACTTCGTGGCGAACTTCCTCGCCGCGGCCCGATCGCATCGCCTCAAGTACGACATCGTGAACTCTCACTACTGGGACGCCGGCTGGGGCGGGCAGCGGATCGCCGAGGAACTGCAGATTCCCCACGTTCATACGCCTCATTCACTGGGCTGGTGGAAACAGCAGGAGATGGCCGACCGCGATCCCGAAGAGCTGGCGACTTACCGCTTCGAGGAACGCTACCGCAAGGAGTTCCTGATCTACCGCAACTGCGATCATGTCATCGCGACCAGTCCGCAGCAGGTTGAAATTCTTACTGAGCAGTACGGCGTGCCGGTGGATCACATCACCACGATTCCGCCGGGCATCGACGAGTCGCGCTACACCCCTGTCGCACCGCAGGAGCTGGCGGCGACGCGGGAGCGCCTGGGCTTCAAGCCGAACGATGTTTATGCCGTCGGTCGCGCCGCGGAGAACAAGGGATACGATCTGCTGATTCGGGCGCTGCCGAGCCTGCGTCGGCTGGTGCATGACGCGAGGCTGGTGCTGGCGGTAGGCGGCAATGCCGAAGCCGACCAGGCGCTCGTGGCAGAATGGCGTGAGCTGGCGGATGAGTTGGGTGTGGGCGAACACATTCGTTGGCTGGGTTATGTCGCCGACGAGGAGATGGCTGATCACTATCGGGCAGCGGGAGTGTACGCGCTGCCATCGCGTTACGAGCCGTTCGGCATGACGGCGGTAGAGGCGATGGCCTGCGGGACACCTGCCGTGCTGACGGTGCACGGCGGCCTGCATGAGGCGATCGACTTCGGCACGCACGCGCTTTACGCCGACCCGGAACGATGCGAGGAGTTCGCAGCTGTTTTGGCGATGCCGCTGCTCTACCCGCACCTCCGCGAGAAGCTGAGCGTGGAGGGGGCACGCTTCGCGCGCAGGCAGTTCGGCTGGACCGGCATCGCGAAGCGAACGCTGCTTGTTTTCGATCAGTTCCGGGGCCGGTACGCCATCGAAGGCGTGGAAGAGGCGCAGACGCTGGTACGCCGATAGACGCGGCATTCTTCGCGCGACGTGAAGGGAGAATCGTTTGAAACGCACGGTGCTTTTGACCCCCGACGAACAGCGGAACCTCACCGAAGCTGAGCAGGAGTTTATCTTCGAAGGCTACCAGGAAGCGGTGGCCACGGTTAAGCGAAACGTGACCCCGCAGGGCTTCTCCGCGTGTTCGCTGGCGGATAACGAAGTGTTCGGCACGGACGTGAACTATCGTTCGGTGTGGGCGCGTGACGGCGCGATGAGCATCCTCTGGACGATTGATCTGGAGGATGAGGACATCGTGGCGTGCCAGGCGCAGACGCTTCGGACGCTGATTCAGCATCAGTCGCCGGGCGGGCAGATTCCCGCTTGCGTGGGTATCGACACCGGCGAGCCGGAGTATTCAGGCGTGGGGGGGATCGCTTCGATCGACAGCCCGCTGTGGTTGATCATCGCTGCTTTCCGCTACGCCCAACATCGCAACGACTGGTCGATCATCGACGAGCATCGCGAAGAGCTTCAGAAGACGATGGACTGGCTGAGCGCCCACGATTCGAACAACTGCGGCTTGCTGGAGGTGCCCGAAGCGAGCGACTGGACCGACCTGTTCGGCCGTTCCTATCACGTCCTCTACGACGAGGTGCTGTGGTATCACACGCTCTACTGCTACACCGAAATCCTGAGGCACTATGAGGAGCACGACCGCGCCGACGACTACAACCGCTGGGCCGAACACGTTCGGCGGACGATCATCCACCACTTCTGGCCTGCGACGAAACAGGAAGAAGGCGAGCATCCGGATCGCACGTTCGCCCAGACGCAGTATGCCTTGGGAGATGCGCGGTATCTGTTGGCGCAGATCACGCCGTTCAGCTTCTCCTGGCGGTGCGATGTGTTCGGGAATCTGCTGGCGTACCTGATGGATATCGTGGATCACCGCCGGGCGATGATGACGTTTCGATTCTTGTGGGGTGTGGGGATAAGCGATCCCGCACCGGTGAAGAACATCTACCCGCCGGTGCAGTCGGGCGATCCCGAATGGCGACAGTATTACACCGTGAATCTGTTGAACCTGCCGGACCACTATCACAACGGCGGGATCTGGCCTTTCGTCGGCGGCATCTGGGTGCGTTACCTGCACAAACTCGGGATGACCAAGCTGGCGCGGCGCGAACTGGTTCGGCTGGCGGAACTATGCCATCTGGGGACGAGCAGCTTCTGGGAATTCTCCGAGTGGCACCACGGCCATACCGGCCGACCAATGGGCAAGGTGTATCAGACGTGGTCGGCGGCGAGCTTCATCCGCGCCTGCCACGTACTGGAACTCGACGCGGATTCTATCAAGAACCAGATATGAGGCCCCTTGCGGAAAATGCTCAGCGAGCGCTTAGCGAGACGGCCGGGCTTTCCGCGTGACTCGCCGACAATCTGGCCGCACAACGGGGAGGCGGGTTTGACTGTCTCGCTGCTGGGTCGATAATGAAGGTAGGCTCGCGGACGCCGATGGCGATGCCGGCACGGCGGAAGCTTTGGAACGTAACTCTGGGCGATTCGGAGAAGGATCATGACGGCCAAACCTCAATTCGAACCTGCTGCCGAACCTCAGCCCGATCGCAAGTACTTCACGCTTGAGGAAGCGAACAAGGCCTTGCCTTACGTTTCGCGAATCGCTGAGGATATCCGGGGTGCGTATCGCCATGCGCTGACGCTCCAGGAGCAGCTGGAAACGGCGAGCCCGGAGGAGGATGTCAGCGCGGCGCAGCGGGAATATGAACGCGCGATCGCCGAACTCAACCGCTTCGTCGACGAGCTTCACCAGGTGGGCGTGGAGTTGAAAGACTACGACCAGTGCCTGCTCGATTTCCCTGCCGTTCACGAAGGCCGAGAGGTTTACCTGTGCTGGAAGCGCGGCGAGAACGAGGTGCACGCCTGGCACGAGATCGACGCCGGCTTCACGGGCCGACAGGACGTGAGCCTTCTGCAGCACCCGCCACTCGAAGAAAAATGAACGCCGGCGCGGCGGCGGGCTTACGCTTCGCCGAGCGTGGCGTCGAGTTGCTCGCGTAGCGCCCCGAGTTTGGCGCGATGCGCTTCGCCCGCTTCCTCAAAAAGCTCAGTTGCTTTTTCCACCATCAAACGGGTCGCAGCACTGTCGTCGCCTTCGACAATGGCGTCTTCGACCACCTTCAGCCAGACGACGATCAGGTCATCCGCGGTGGCGGTTTTCTCTTCGAGCACCGTCGCGTTGAGAACCGCGGCAGCCTCCACCTTCCCCTGATGCAGCAAGACAGCGGTGCGGCCGAGCGCGAGACGCTTACGCTGTTCGATCGACAAGGTGCTGCTACGGGTCGCGAGGCGATCATAAACGGCCTCGGCGGCTTCGAACTCCTCCGACTGCGTCTGCAGTCGGGCGAGCCTGAGGGCAGCTTCGATGCGACCGCCGGCGAGCCCGTTGTCCCAGTCGCCGCTCTCGAGCGCGGCCGCTGCCTTGAGCAGCCGCGCGTGCAACTCCGGACGATCCTTCTCGCCTAACTGCCCGTCCAGTTGCACGACCGCTTCCGCGCTGAGCCGACTGGCCACCGCGCCCAGTGATTCTTCCCACGCTGCCAACAGGTCAACATCGCTCGACTCCGGCTCGTTGGCCAGCAGATGTTCGACCGTCACCAGCTTCTGCCCCCGCTGTTCAGCGACCTCCATGACCACGGGCGCCAGATCGCTTTCGCTCAGCACCGCCAGCAGCGGCTCCAGGGGCCAATGCTCACGGCGGAAGCCTCGGGCGGCGGTGAGGCGAACGGCGGGGTCTTCATGCTCAAGATGCGCGACGAGAATCTCCAGATCCTCCTCCTGCCCGATGTGCGAGAGCAGACGCAGCATGGCACGATCCGTCTCGGCCTCCTCGTCGGCGAAGTGCCGGCGGGTGATCTGGCGGGCCCGCTGAATCTGCGGCCCAAGCATCAGCCCCGCGTCGAACGCTGCCCGGAGACAATCAGCCGCGGCAGATTGCACACGCTGCTCCTGCATCAGCCAGAGCGCCGGCTCGACGGCCTCGGCACGCGGCACGCGCGCCATCAGCGTCAGGTAGGCCGACTGCACCGAACGGCTTCGCTCAGCGAGGAGCAGGTCGATCGCCAGTTCCGCAGCCTCGGCATCGGCGAGCGTTTCCAGCACCGTGGCACTCTTGATACGAACAGCGGCGGCGCGATCGGTGAGGCATTGCCGCATCGCGGCCCGGACCTCGCCCTCCACCGGCTGCGCGTTCAGCACACGCCGTTCAATCAGCCTCAGCGCCAGCAGCCTCAGGTCTTCCATCGGGTCCCGGAGCATCTGCTCAAGCATCGCCGGCCGCCCACTCTCAGCGGCGGCGTCGTACAGACGATTGTGAGCCGTGACCAGGCGATCCACGCTGACCTGCACCTGCTTGGCCAGCTCGGCGTTGCGGTTGGAAAAGTTACGAAGCAGGCTGCTTTGCCACTGGTCAGCCTCGAGCGAGCTGGCGCGGGCCCACCACTGCTGCCAGCTTTCAACATCGGTTCCGAGTGCATGCAGGCCTGATAGCCGGGCGAGGGAATCGAAGGCAGCCGACCGCACAGCCCACGCATGGTCCGGCTCGATCAGGCTCAACAGCAGTTCCACGACCTCGGTCTGACGATGCTGGGCAAGGCTTTCGATGGCCCCGAGGCGCTCAGCTGACGACTCCCCGCCTTCCTCAGCCACCTGCATCAGCCAGCGGACGAGCCCCTCGTCATCGAATCGGCCCAGCCCCGCAGCGACGTCCCGCCGCAGGGCCGTCTCTTCCGTATCAAGAAGGTTCACCAGCGGCTGCATCAGGTCAGGGTCGGGTTGATCGACCGCTGCGATGGCCTTTGCGACCGCACGGCGGGTGCCGACGGTGCCGCGTGCGAGGTCCAGCTTCATTGCCTGGGTGGCGTCGGGCCAGTCGCGGGTCAGCAGGATCTGGGCCGCGCGCCGACGACGCTCCATGTCCAGATTGCCGTCGCGAAGGTCCTCCAGCAGATGCTCCATCTCCCGCTGCTGATCCTCGTTGAGGCGGTCGACGGTTTCAGCGGGCGCAAGGCTCGCGGACGTCAACAGCAATATCAGCAGCATCAGGCAGGTCGGGTACTGAGAAAAAGAACCATGCCTGCGGCAGAGACGGGGGCGGCGGGCGGCATACACTCGAATTGGAAACATCGGTCGATCCTCGCTACGGTCCTTCGCACTCTGTACAATATAATCGCGCAGAGGGGTCTTTGTTCACGATCATCGGCATAAAGAGCAACGCCCCATTGAAAGCGCGGTGGATTAACGCCTGATGAATGAATGGTTCGAAGCAGAACAACGGGTTGAACGGGCTCACGAGCTCTTCGAATCCGGCCGATGGGAAGACGCGTTACGTGAACTACGCGCCGCCATCAGCGTCAATCCCTACCAGGGCGAATGGCACTTTAACATGGGCCTCACGCTCAACGCCATGGGCCGCCCCGACGAGGCCATCGACTGCTTCGAGCGAGCGCTGGAATTTCATGGCGAAGATGCCGAGATCCTCTCGCAGCTGGGCCTGGCGCTCCTGCGTGTCCGCAAGCCGGAGGAGGCCGTGCCTCACTTTGAGCGGGCGGCGCAGATCGATCCTGATTCGGAACTGCCCTACTGCCACCTGATCGCCGCTCACACGCAGCTTGAGGATCACGACCAGGCGGAGGTCATGTTCTACCTCGCCTGCCAGGTCAACGATGCCTCGCCGCACGGCTACTTCAATGTGGCGGTGAGTCTGCTGGATCGTGGCGAAGCCGACCGGGCGGCATGGTGCCTGAACCGCGTTCGGCGGATCGATGAAAATTATCCCGATGTGTATGCCCGGCTGGGTGAGGCGTACTGGCTCAAGGGCGAGCAGGAGCGGGCCTATCGGTGCCTGCTGCGACAGCTTCGGCTGGACCCGGCGGACGTGGATTCGCTGATGGATCTGGGGGAGCTGCTGAACGAGATGGATCGGCCTTTGGAAGCGGCGGAGAAGTTTCGCCGCGTGACGGAGGTCGAACCGACGCACGCTGAGGCCCATTTCCACCTGGGTGATCTCTCACTGCAGGCGCATCGGCTGGACGCTGCCCAGATGGCCTTCGAGCTGGTGCTGCGGCTGCACCCCGCCCATCCGCAAGCCCATCAGAAGCTTGCGGCGATCGCACTGCGTCGCCAGCGTCACGAAGAGGCGCGTCGGCATCTGCGGGCGGAACTGGCGCTGCTGAATAGCGAGGCCGAGCCGGCCGAGGGACGTGAGGAGTTGGCGCAGTTGCTGCTGGACGCCCAGATGCCGCGTGAAGCGGCTGAGGTGCTGACGCTGGTCGTGGCGGAGGATCCGGAAGATCCGCGACTGCGACACCAGCTGGCGGTGGCGCAGTTCATGGACGGCCATCTGCTCGAAGGCATTCGCACCTGCCGACACGCAATCCGCCTCGACCCGGACTATCTGCTGGCCATGCACAACCTCGCGCTCGCGCACCTTCAACTGGGGCAGGTGAAGCGGGCGGGCTACTGGGTGGCCCGGGCGCTGGAAGTGGATCCGCACGACACCCGCGTGCGGCACCTGCGGACGCGGATTGCGATGGCGACGCTGAAGCAGCGCATTCGCAATCTATTTCCCTGAAAATCAGTCAAACGGCGATTGGCGATCACCCGCTAACGGCCAGCGCTGCTGCGGACGCAGAGGCCCTCGGCGAGGTCGGCGACGAAGGTGCCGACGTGCTCGGCGATCACGTTCGGCGGTTCGTGCTTGACCTGTGCGATGCGTTTGACGAGCGCCGAGCCGACGATCGCCGCATCGGCGACTTCCGTTACCGCGCGTACATGCTGAGCCTGCGAAACGCCGAACCCCACCGCGATCGGCAGGTCGGTCACTTGACGTAATTTCGCGACGCGGTCGGAGAGGTCTGCGGGCAGGTCGCTGCGTTCGCCGGTGATACCGGTGCGTGCCAGGACATAGACGAACCCGCTGGACGCTTGTGCGATGGCCTTGGCGCGCTCGAGAGGCGTGGTCGGCGCGATCAGCAGCGTGCAGGTCAGCCCGGCGTCGCGCACCATCCCCCCCACCGCTTCCGCTTCTTCGACGGGCAGGTCAGGAAAGATGAAGCCATCGAGCCCTGCGTCGGCGGCCTGCTTGATGAACGTTTCCGCACCCAACCGGTAGACGATGGAGTAGCTGATCATCGCGACGAGCGCCATCTTCAGCGTCGGCCGCACCCGCCTTACCATTTCAAGCACCGCATCAACGCGGACGCCGGCGGCCAGTGCGTCGGTCATGGAAGCCTGGATGACCGGGCCGTCGGCGATGGGGTCGGAAAACGGGATGCCCAGTTCGCAGACGCTGGCCCCGGCACGCTCCATATGGCTGAGCATGGCTTCGGTGGCCTCAAGCGAGGGGTAACCGGCGGTGACGAAGGGCATCAGCGCGGTGCGCCCTTCCTGGCGAAGCTCACGGAATATCGTGTTGATCCGATTCATAGCCGACAGCATACCGCCACGGTCGGCGGCCGTCATCAGCATCACTCATCGGACCGGGGAACGGCGTACACGCCGGGTGCGTAATCGATCCGTGCCTCGGTGCGCACGCCCTGCTCGTCACGAAGGTGGACGATGCCCGCACTGGCTGGGCGGCCGTATTGATCGATGAAGTGATAGCGATAGCGGGACGCAACCCGGTCGCCATCAATTACATCCGGCTCATCGACGAGCAGGCCGGGCGGACTGAGGGTAACGCGCAGCTGCTCAGGCGTGAGCGGCGGCTCCTGGAACGGCGGCTCGCCGAGGTAGAGCGTGAAAAAGTCGACGAACTCGCCGCGGGTGCCGATCGATTCCTGCTGGCGAAAGTAGTCGTTCGGATACTGGTTAAAGCCGGTGTCGAAACGCGGATCGCCCCGCCCGACGCGCGTGTCGATGTCGGCGAACGGTTGACGCTCCGCGAACGGTCCGCTGCCGCAGCCGGCGATCAGAAGCATACTGAGAATCAACGCGATCAAACGGTGATGCCTCATCATCTGACCCCCTCCCGAACGGCTATGCCTGTCCTTGATGATGTTACGTTGTAGATAGCAGAAGGCACCGTCGGGGCGGAAAGCGGTGGCCGTACGGGGGGAACCCGTGGCTGTGCGGTACAGCGCGCCACTGATGGCTCGTCCACCAGCGGCTTTGATCAACCGCTCGGACGACCGCCCAGGGACAGGCCGGCGCTGTTTGCGCGGTACAATGGTCGCCATGAATCCGTTAGATCCTCATCGGCACATCGAGAACCTGCGGGGCTGGCGCACGCGCGGTGAGCGTGATCTTTCGCTGGCGTTTGTGCGGGATTACGTGAAGCGGACCTACGCGAAGCCGCAGAAGCAGCTGGGCAAGGTCGTGGAGGTCTGGGCGGAACGGGTGCCTGAACATCTGGGAATGCGGACGGTGCTGGCGGCACTGAGTCGCGGGGTGTTAACGGTTCATGTGGCCGACAGCGCAACGCTGTACCAGCTTGATCGCCTTCTGCGGGATGGTCTGGAGCAGGAGCTGCGGCAGACGCCTGGCGTGACGCTGCGACGGGTGAAGCTGAAGGTCGATCCCAAGGCCGCGGCCCCGCCCTCCCAATAAAAGAAGCCCACAGCGCGATGCTGTGGGCTTCGTGTGAAGCTAAAGGTTGTGGCCTGCGATCAGGCTTCGGAGCCGGCGTAGGGATCGAAATCGCCGGGGACCGCGACGGGGTAGTAGCCGTCGTCCTTGGGCAGGATGGGCGGGGTGGAATCGTAAGTGTAGTTATCGATGCCGGGCGCGAGATCGGTGCCCTGCTCGATGGCGTCGCGCATCCGCAGCAGCTTACCGGAGTAGGTGGCGTAACGGCCGAGGATGGCGGTCATGGTGGCCATGGCGCCGTTGTAGGCTTCGTTATGCTCGTTGTTCTCGCGGACGGCCTGGAAGAGGACGTCGTGCTCGACCTGGTAGGGGTTAGGCGACTGGCCCCGGAAGCGCCAGCGCTCGCCGCCGAACGGTTCGATGATCGCGCCGGAGAGGTTCGCTTCGCCCTTGGTGCCGACGGCCTGCTCGGAAACGCTGTTCCAGCAGTTGGGGATGTGCCGACACTGGCTGATCATGCGAGCGCCGTTGGAGTAGATGTACTCGACAGCGTGATGATCGTAGATTTCGCCGTGGTCTTTGCCGTCGCGGAATTCGCGGCCGCCCATGCCGTTGGCCATGACGGGGTAGGGATCGTCAAGCTGAGCGGCCATGGCCCAGTTGCCCACGTCGAGGTTATGGATGTGCTGCTCGGTGATGTGGTCACCGCTGAGCCAGTTGAAGTAGTACCAGTTACGCATCTGGTACTGCATTTCGTTCTGGTCCTCGCGGCGGGGCCGCACCCACACGCCGCCGCCGTTCCAGTAGACGCGGGTGTAGAGAACGTCGCCGATCGCGCCGTCGTGGATGCGCTGCATCGTTTCCTGATACGTGCGCTGATGATGACGCTGGAGCCCTACGCCGACCTTGAGGTTCTTTTCCTTGGCCTTCTTGGCGGCTTCGATCACGCGACGGACACCGGTCGCATCGGCAGCCACGGGCTTCTCCATGAACACGTTCTTGCCCTGGCTCACGGCGTACTCGAAGTGCACCGGCCGAAAGCCCGGAGGCGTCGCGAGGATCACCACGTCCACGTCCGAATCAATGGCCTTCTTAAAGGCGTCGAACCCGACGAAGCGGCGATCCTCAGGCACGTCCACCTGCTCAGGCTTCGAGCGAGCCAGACGTTCGATGCTGGCGTTGAGGTTGTCTTCAAAAGCATCCGCAGCGGCGACGAGTTTGATGGGCCCCGAGGTGCTCAGCGCCTGCTCGGCCGCACCCGTGCCGCGACCGCCACAACCGATGAGCGCGATGCGGATTTCTTCGGTGGACTGGGCGTGGGCCCGACTGGCGATGGAGGCGGATAGGGCGCCGGCCGCGGCTGTCGCCGTGGAGGTTTTCAGAAACGTCCGGCGGGACGCGTTGCTGCTGCTTGGGCTGGAATCGCTCATGCGAGTCTCCGTGAGATGAGGGCTCGAAAAATGTTACCGATTTTTGCCGGATTGGCCGGCCCCGATTGTACCGTCTCTCACTGCTGAGGACGACCATTGATTTTCACGGGGCGCCGGCGATCGGCACGGTCAGGCTGTGTTCACTCGTTGTTTTCGTCCATGATGTCGATGAGGCTCTGGTCGACCGGCCCGAGCGTGCCGCGGCCTTCGCGTAGACGGTCAGAAACGTCGAACCAGACATCTTCGGGAAGGTCCTCGGGCCGGCTGCCCCAGAACTTCTTCTTCATTTCCTCGGTCGGCTCATACAGGGGCCTCACAAGGCGGAAGCCGGTTGCCTGGGCCTCAAATTCGGTGAACCACCAGGGGCTCTTGGGCAGGTTCGGGTCGACGATCTTCCAGTTGCTGTCGTGCGTCTGCCAGCGGTAGGCCGACCGCGTCTGCTCCGGGTCATGGTCCCACGATCCGCCCCGCACCACGATGGGATAGGAGCTGGTGGGCCAGGCGAGCGCGTCCATGAAGTGCACCGTCTCGCCTTCGAACTGGGCGTAGTGATCTTCGACGTACTGGTCCATCGTCAGGTTCGCCACGTTGCCATGCATGTCGTAAAGCCCCCAGGGGTTGGGCTTTTTCGTGCCGACGTGTTGGTAAGCGTAATCCGCGTTCTCATAGTTCCAGGAGTAGTCGCCAAGCTCGGCGATGTCGTCGCCGAAGCTCCACGCAGTGGTGGTCCCAGCCCGAGCGGCGTATTCCCACTCAGCTTCGGTGGGCAGGCGATAGAAGCGGCCGGTGAGCTTGCTCATCCACTGGGTGAACTGCCGCGCGGAATACTGCGTCATCGTGACGGCGGGATCTTCGGGATCGTCGCCGAGCTCGAACGTGGCGCCCGGATCGTAAAGCGGGGTGGGGATGGTGATCGCATCAGCGCGATTCTCGTCCGTCACCGGCCGCTCCTGCTCCAGGCTCTTGAACAGGTCGTACATGTCCATGAAGCGGCGGTACTGCGCCCAAGTCACGGAAGTGCTGCTCATCCAGAACGGTTCGATGACGACCTCGAACTGCGGGCCTTCGTCGTCCTGCCGATGCTCTTCGCCTTCGGGGCTGCCCATCATGAACGTGCCGCCGGGGATGGGCGTCATCTTATAGGTGACGTTCTCCGAGCCGGGAATTTTCGCTTCGTAGGGCACCATGAATCCGCCGCCGTCGATCGGGACGACCTGCGCGTTCTCGCCGACTTCATCTGGCTTCTGCTCAGCGATGCCCGGGGCGTCGCGATTGATCTGCTGCTCGGTGTCCGCAGCTCGAATCCCCGCCCCGCAGGCGACGATGATGCCCAGCCCGGCGGCGAGCACCAGGCCAAGACTCAATTTGCCGACACCGCAGCAGTTGCCCTCGGTGCAGGATGAAAACGACATGGTCATATGCGGCTCCTCGATAGCGTATTTTACGTGGCTGGTAGTTAGTAGTGTGTTTTTAACCTTCGGGTTCGCCAAAGGTGAGCGGCGACTCAATAAAAGCTTACCTTGCGACCACGCGATGGTCGACCGGAAGCTGCTCACGTAGCCGGTCCATCATACACGATTCCGCGGAATCTCGACTGCTACCGCTTACTCATGTGCGCGACGCCAACCCCAGCCATCACTCGCCGTCTTCGCCCTTAATCTTGCGTAGCAGCTCGGCGTCCAGCGCCTGTTGCGTGCCTCGCCCTTTACGCAGCCGATCAGCCACGTCCATCCAGACGAGGTCGGGGATGTCCTTCGGCCGGGTCCCCCAGAATCGCAACTTCATTTCTTCGCTCGGCTCACGCAGCGGCCTCACAATCCGAAACCCCGTCGCCCGCCCCTCATTCTGCGTGAACCACCAGGGACTAAGCGGCCGGTTTGGATCCATCATCTTCCAAGCAGCGTCGTCGGTCTTCCAGCGATACGCCGTGCGGGTCTTTTCGGGCTTATGCTTCCACGACCCGCCCCGCACCACGATCGGGTCAGGCTCCATGGGCCAAACCAGCGCGTCCATATAGTGCACCTGCTCGCCGGCGAACTGGGCGTAATGGTCCTCGACGTACTGGTCCATCACCAGCTCTGCCACGTTGCCGTGCATGTCGTGAAGGCCCCACGGGTTCGGCTTCAGCGTGCCGACGTGATGGTAAACATCGCCTGCGTTGCCGAAGTGAAACGCGTGGTCGTCGAGTTGTTCGATGTCGTCGCCGAAGCTCCACGCCGTCGTCGTCCCAGCCCGGGCGGCGTATTCCCACTCGGCCTCGGTCGGCAGCCGATAGAAGCGCCCCGTCAACTTGCTCAGCCACATGGTGTACTGCCGTGCGGCGTACTGCGTCATCGTGACTGCGGGATGCTCGGGATCGTCGCCCAGCGCGAAGGTAAAGCTCGGCACATACAGAGGCGTTGGGATCGTGATCGCATCCACGCGATCCTCCTCGGCGACAGGCCCCTGCTGCTCCAGCGATTTGAACAGATTGTACATGTCCATAAACCGCATGTACTCCGACCAGGTCACCTCATACGTGCCCATCCAGAACGGCTCGATGGCCACCTCAAACTGCGGGCCCTCGTCGTCCTGGCGGTGCTCCTCATCTTCGGGGCTGCCCATCATGAACGTGCCGCCGGGAATCGGCGTCATGTGATACGTCGCGACGAAGCCGGGCACCTTCGCCTCGTAGGGCACCATGTACCCGCCGTCTTCGATGGCGACGACCTGCGCATTTTCGCCGACCTCTTCGGGCTTCTGATCGGCGATGCCCGGCAAGCTTCGCTCGACCTCGGCAATGTCGGCGGCACGAATCGCCACGCCCGCCGCGAAGGTCATCAGCCCAACGGCCAGCGTCAGGCTGACGCGCATGCCAAAGAGATCCAAACGACCACAGAAGCGCGTAAGCGTCGTCATGCCGGACTCCACAGTTGGTTTCTTTTCGGGTTGCCGCACACGCTTCGGTTGAAGCGTTACCCATCCTACGCCTTTGTACCCGCAGCTGCCCCTGTCGTGAAAGATCAAAAACAAGAAGGTTTTGTTCGTCGTTGCTTGCAGCTACCATAAAGACGGTCAGCACCATCTGGTGTCGCCCAGCTGAGGCACGAACGTGACACTGGCAAGGCCCCCGCATGCCTGCTCGCGCGAGAGTGTCGACAAACAATCCTTTCTTCGGAGCTTATCTATGGTTCACCGCCTGTGGCACCGTTTCTCGTTGTGCGTTTTGCTGCTGGTGCTCGGCCCCGCCGGGGTGACGCAAGCACAGCCGATCACGTTCGAGAAAGGCGATCGCATCGCGTATGTCGGGAACGCTTTGGCCGAGCGCAAGCAGCACGACGGCTGGCTGGAAACGTACCTCCAAACGGCGCTGCCACAGCACGAGTTGATTGTCCGCAACCTCGGATTCTCCGGCGATCAGGTGCACCATCGGCCCCGGGCGCATGCCGCCTTCGGCGACGCCGACGCGCACCTCAGCCGTGTCGGCGCGAACGTGATCTTCGCGTTCTTCGGCTACAACGAGTCGTACAGCGACAACCCGCAGCAGTTCAAAGAACGCCTGACCGACTGGATCGAGCACACCCGCGCTCAGCAGTACGACGGCGAGACTACGCCTCGCATCGTGCTGTTTTCGCCGATCACCCACGAAAACCTTAACACGCACAACCTGCCTGACGGCCGGGAGAACAACCGCCGCCTTGCTGCCTACACCCAGGCCATGGCTGAGGTGGCCGAGGCGGAAGACGTCGCGTTCGTCGATCTTTTCCAGGCCACGCAGGCCATGTACGCCCAGTCGGCCGAACCGCTGACGATCAACGGCATCCATCTGACCAGCGAGGGCAATCGCCAGGTCGGCCGCTACATCGTCCAGACGCTGCTGGGCGAACAGCCGAGCGCGGAGGATGCGGACCTCGAAACACTGCGGCAGGCGATCATCGACAGAAACTGGCACTGGTTCAACCGCTACCGGGCAACCAGCGGCAACGACGTGTGGGGCGGCCGAAGCAACCTTCACGGCAACCGCGACACGCTCATGCATGAATTGGCCATGATCGACGTCATGACCGCCAACCGCGACGCGCGGGTGTGGGCTTTGGCGCAGGGAAGTGATGCAAAGATTGACGATTCCAACGTCCCCCCCGCCAAGCCCGTCAACAGCAACTTCCCGGGCTGGGACGAAGTTGAGTATCTCGATCCCACCGAAGC
This sequence comes from Phycisphaeraceae bacterium, assembly GCA_040905565.1. Classification (GTDB taxonomy): domain Bacteria; phylum Planctomycetota; class Phycisphaerae; order Phycisphaerales; family Zrk34; genus JBBDRF01. The sequence goes on from JBBDRF010000037.1 coordinate 25,102, forward strand.
GATCGACAAGATGACACTCGCCGACGGGCTCGAAGCGAACCTCTTCGCGTCGGAAGAGAGGTTCCCCGAGATCGCCAACCCGGTGCAGATGCAGGTCGATCCGCAGGGCCGCGTGTGGGTCGCTTCGTGGGCGACGTACCCCAAGTGGGAACCGCTCAAGGAGATGAACGATCGGCTGGTGATCCTGACCGATACCAACGGCGACGGTGTGGCGGATGACGCGACCACCTTCGCCTACGTGCACAACCCGACCGGCTTCGAGTTCTGGAACGGCGGCGTGGTCGTCGCTTCCGCGCCCAATATCCTCTACCTCAAGGACACTACCGGGGACAACGTCGCTGACGTGCGGATCACGCTGATGAGCGGCATCGATTCCGCCGACACCCACCACGCTGCAAACAACCTCGTCCTCGGCCCCGACGGATTCATCTACTACCAGCGCGGCGTGTTCCACCTGCACAATGTCGAAACCCCGTGGGCGAAAAGCCACGAATCCACCACGTCAGGCCTGTACCGGCTTAACCCACGCACCTTCGAATTCGACTTCCACGTCAACAACGGCCCCAATCCCCACGGCATCTCCTTCGACAAATGGGGCTACCAGTACATCACCGACGCCACCTCCGGCAGCACCTTCCAAACCTACCTGGACGACAACGACAACCGCTTCAAAAAGCGGCCCCTGCTGCAGCACACCGTCCGCCCTGTGCCCGGCCACCAGATCCTCTCCAGCCAGCACTTCCCCGAGGAGTTCGAAAACAACTTCCTCATCTACAACGTCATCGGATTCCTCGGCATCAAACGCTACGAACTGACGTACAACAACGGCGTGGTCAAGGGCGAAGAAATCGGCGACCTGCTCTCAAGCGTCGATCCAAATTTCCGCCCGACCGCAGGCGTAATCGGCAATGACGGTGCGCTCTACGTCTCCGATTGGCATCAGCCGACCGTCGGGCACATGCAGCACAACCTGCGTGACCCCGTGCGCGACCATGAGCACGGCCGCGTCTACCGTATCACCGCCACCGGAAACGATCTCCAGGAACCAGTCGCGATTCACGGCGAGCCGATCGCGCATCTGCTCGACCTGCTGCGTCACCCCTCCAACGGGATCCGCCACCGCGTACGCATCGAACTCAGCGGCCGCGAAACTTCTGACGTGATCGCAGCGGTCAACGCGTGGACCCCGCAATTTGATGCAGACAATCCGGACGGCGCGCACGCACTGCTCGAAGCTTTGTGGCTGCATCAGCAGCACAACGTGATCAACCGCGAACTGCTTGAGCAGGTGAGCAACTCACCCATCGAACACGCCCAGATCGCCGCGAAGCGCGTGGCATGGTTCTGGAGTGATCGACCGGCAACGATCGTCGCTTCGCAACACGATCAAGCGGGCCATGGCGCTCACGCCCCGGCTGAATTCGTCGAGGGCAAGGCACTCGATCTCCGCGAGCAGGAGCTAGCCGAGTTCACCATCAAGTCCGTCGTCGAGCAGATGCGCTACGACGTGACGGAGTTCACCGTGACGCCCGGCCAGCGTGTGAAGCTCACCTTTGAGAACCCCGACTTCATGCCTCACAACCTGATCATCGTCAACCCCGGCACCGCCGACGCGGTCGCCATGCTCGCCATCGAGATGGGAGCCGAGGGTTTCGCCAAAGGCTTCGTGCCCGAGAGCGATGATATTCTTCATGCCACACGTATGCTCAACGCCAACCAGTCGCAGACGCTTGAGTTCACCGCTCCCACCGAGGCTGGCGAGTATCCATTCGTCTGCACATTCCCCGGACACGCCACGCTCATGCGAGGCGTCATGAAGGTCGCGAACTGACCACAGAACCCGACCATTTTTTTACAGAAAGTAGCACCATGAAAACATTCGCACTTACCTTGCTCACGCTCGCGGCAGCACTGCTGTTCAGCACCGCCACCGCCTCGGCGAACGACCGCCTGAGCGCGCTTATCGTCGACGGCGAGAACAATCACGACTGGGCGACGACCACCCCGCTGCTCGAGAAAATCCTCGTCAACAGCGGCCGCTTCAGCGTCGACGTCGCCACCTCTGGCAACGTTGCCGAGTTCCGCCCGCCCTTCGCCGACTACGACGTGGTCGTGCTCAACTACAACGGCCCGCTCTGGCCCGAGCAGACACGGAAGGATTTCGTCGATTACGTCGCAGGCGGAGGGGGCGTTGTCGTCGTTCATGCTGCGGACAATGCCTTCCCCGGGTGGAAAGAGTACAACCAGATCATCGGCCTCGGCGGCTGGGGCGGCCGCAACGAAAACCACGGCCCCTACGTCTACTACAACGAAGCTGAAGAACTCGTCCGCGACACCAGTGCCGGCCGCGGCGGCGGGCACGGCCCACAAAAGCAGTTCGTCGTCAAGCTCCGCCAGCCCGACCACCCCATCGTCAAGGGCCTGCCCACCGAATGGCGCCACACGCAGGACGAGCTTTACAACACCCTCCGAGGTCCAGCGGAAAACATGACCGTCCTCGCCACCGCATGGACCGACCAATCCGGCCGCCACGAGCCGAAGCTGATGACCATCGACTACGGCAAGGGCCGCTCGTTCCACACCACCATGGGCCACGGCGTCCCCGCACTGCACGGCCTGGGCTTCCAGGTCACGCTCCAACGCGGCGCTGAGTGGGCCGCCACCGGTCACGTCACCATCGCTGCCCCCGACCCCGCCGACCTGCCCGCCGACGGCGAGCCCGGCAGCCGAAACCCCGACGACATCACCCCCGCCCACACCACGACCGACAACAGCGATACCCACATCGTCTTCGTCACCGGCGACGAAGAGTACCGCTCCGAAGAGACCATGCCGATGCTCGCACGCATCCTCGCCAACCGCTACGGCTTCCAGGTCTCCGTCCGCTACGCCCTCACCGACGGCGTCATCGACCCCAACCGAACCGACAATATCGAAGGCCTCGAAGTCCTCGAAGATGCCGACATGATGGTGCTCGCCCTGCGCTTCCGCGCCCTGCCCGACGAGCAGCTGCAGTACATCCTCGACTTCGCCGAATCCGGTAAACCGATGGCCGGGTTCCGCACCGCCACCCACGCCTTCCGCTACGGCGACGGTCACCACATGGACAAAGCCTGGCCTCAAGAGGTGCTCGGCCTGCCCTGGATCAGCCATCACGGGCACGGCAACTCCACCGATGTCAGAATCGTCGAGGGCATGGAAGACCACCCCGTCCTCAACGGCGTCGAACCGTTCCACGCGCGAAGCTGGCTCTACCACTCCCAGACGCTCCACGAGAACGCCCAGCCGCTGCTCTACGGTCGCGCCGTCCGCGGCACCGAACCCGGCGGCGAGCACTTCAGCGACCCCCACACCATCGCATGGACCCACCACTACGAAGGCGAAAACGGCACCAGCCGCGTGTTCTTTACCACGCTCGGCCATCCGTACGACTTCTTTGACGAGTCGCTCCGAAAACTCGCCATCAACGGCTTCTTCTGGGCGCTCGGCAAGGAAGATCAGATCCCCGAGCAGGGCTTCAACGTCGACTTCGTCGGCGAATACGATCCCAATAACTCAGGCTTCGGCGACAAGTACAAGCCGAACCTCCGCCCCGCGGACATCCCCCTGAAAATCGAGGACTGACCGCCCCACTCCCCGATCACCAACTCACGAAGGGCCGACGTCGCAAAACGTCGGCCCTTTTTTTCGCCGCAAATCGCCTCCGCCTTGGCCGGGATCCCCTTGCTCTTTTCGCTCATGACGTTGGCGGCGCCGGCGGCACCGTCGGCACGGCTCGGACGTCGGCGGAGTCAACCTCGAAAAACGACTCCACCTCAAACCCGAACGCGTTCGCGATCAGGTTCGACGGGAAGCTTCGGACGCGTGTGTTCAGGTCCCGCACGTTCGCGTTGTAGAACCGCCTGGCCGTCTGAATGCGATCTTCCGTGTTCGCCAATTGCTGCTGCAGCGCGAGGAAATGCCGGTCGGCCTTGAGATCCGGATACGCCTCCACCACCGCGAACAGCTGTCGCAACCCGCTGACCATCTGGTTCTCATCACGTGCCTGCGATCCCACCTCGCCGTGGTTGTGCTCAGCCTGATTACGCAGCTGAACGATACGGTCCAGCAGTTCCCGCTCATGCTTGGCGTACCCCTGCACCGTCGCCACGATGTTCGGGATCAGGTGGTACCGCCGCTGCAGTTCCGTCTCCACACCCGACCACGATTCGCGCACATGCTGACGCAGCCGCACCAGCGAATTGAACATCACCATGACCCAAAGCGCCACCAGCAGCACCGCCGCAAGCAGCACGTACAACCCCACGTTCTCCGCAACGGCGATCATCATGGCGAGCCCTGCATATCCTGCTGCACGTACTGCGGCAGCCCGTCGAGCAGATCATTGACGACCTTGATCGCCTTATCAAACTGGGGCATGTCCATCGTCCGCTTCTTCGCGGCGATCACCCAGGGCCCCTGCATCTGAATCTCGTAAGCGGGTGACCGCATCAACAGCTTCATCGTCCGGCCGTGGATCACATCGTACGCCCACTTGCGATCGGGCGCCTCCACATGGAACTGCTTGCTGAACTCGGCGGATTCGAAGTTGATCGCGTTTCGCCCGAAGAAGTTCGCGACCTTATCGAAGAATGTTTCCCGCCGAATCTTCAACGGCTTCAACGGCCCGGCATACTTTACCATCACCGCAGAGAAGTAATGATGGTGCGTCTGCGACCCGCCCTTGCTGTTGTGAGACGTGGTGGCGTAGTGATAATCGAACGCCTGCATCGGTCTCCCGCGCGCCTCCCCCTCCACGATGTTGAAGGCATAGCGATCGCGCTCGCCTCGCGCGAAACAGTCGAAGTTGTAGCGGTGCTCGAAGACGTAATCCTTCCGACTTCCGCTAAAGGCCCAGCCGCGTTTGTTGGCCCATTCCGCGAACCGCTGCCTCCGCCGCGCCGCCTGCACCAGTCCGAAGATCACAGCCGCGACGGCAAAAATCACGAAGCCGACGATCATCAGCACCGGTAAACTCGAATCCATCATGCAGCCGCTCCCATGCAGAACGTCTCAACCCTTCCGGTGCATGATAAACCACGGACGCGGTTCATGACTGCGAGGTCGACTGCATTTTTGCGATCGCGTGCTGATGCTCCCATGCGTCCCGCAGTTGGAGCGTTCGGCCCGGCGAGCTACGATGAGCTTCATGATCGAACTCAGCCGGACGGTGCGATTTTGCCTTAACGCCGACGGGAGCCTCGCCGCCGACGCGCCGGTGAGCAACTCCTTCGCGTTCTGGCCGCCCATGCGCCACCTCGGCCGCTACTACGAACTCACCCTCACCTGCCGGGGCGAAGCCGACGCTGACACGGGTTATTTCATCAACATCAAGCAGATCGATCAGGCTGCCCGCGATCACGTGCTGCCGCTTATTTCCACCGCCGCCCAGAGGGCCGAAGCCCCGCTCGGGCAGCTGATGCGTGACGTCCTGCACGCCACCGCCGCCCCGCTCAACGGCTGCACCATCGCTGCCCGTTTGCAGCTCACGCCCACCTACAGCCTCACCCTCGAGGAGGCCGACATGGATCATCTTCTGTTGACGCAGAGTTACGAGTTCGCCGCTGCCCACCGTCTGCACAGCCCCGCCCTCTCGCCCGAGCAGAACCGCGAAGTCTACGGCAAGTGCAACAACCCCGCGGGCCACGGCCACAACTACCGAGCTGAGATCACCCTCCGCTGCCCCGTCGATGCCAGCGGCCATGTTCTGCCCGTTGAAAAGGTCGACGCCGTCGTCGACGAAGCGGTGATCCAAAAGCTGGACCACAAGAACCTCGACTGCGACGTCCCCGCCTTCGCCGAGGATACCTCGTCGGTCGAAAACATTTCACGCGTCGTCTACGAACTGCTGGAGCAGCCCGTCCAGCAGCTCGGCGTCACCCTCGACTCGGTGCGTATCTGGGAGACGAGCAAAACCAGCTGCGTATTCAAGCGGAGTGCGTGCCGATGACATTCCCGAGCGACATTAGAAACGCGATGCGAGAATGCCTGCTGAAGATCCTTTGGGCCAAGGACGACATTATCTCGTTCTTTCGAAACAACGGATGCACACCCAAGGACGTAGCCGTGGTGAACAAGGAACTCAGCAGGGCGCGGATGATTGACACCATGTTCACCCATTTAGCGTCGAAGCCAGATCGAGGGCTCGGACAGTTCCGCGCAATGCTTCACGCGCTCGTCAACTGGTCGCACTTCGACACCTTCTACTTCGACAAACTCAAAAAGCTAAGTCGGGCTGATGCAGAACGCGCGATCGAGCACCTAATGCAATTGCAGGAGATTCGCGATCACAAGCTGAGCGAATCTAGAAGGCGGCGTGAAAAGCAAGTGAAGGAAGCCCAGCGACCGCAAAAGACACTTGAAAAACTGAAGGCTGTCCATATCGGCCTATTGCAAGGTGACGTGCCACCTCAACGGCGGGGCTATCAACTTGAGCAGTTGCTACAAGATCTGGCGAAACTGTCTGGATTGACGACCACGGCGCCCTTCCGCGTGAATGGGGAGCAAATCGATGGCGCGATAAAGTTTGATGGCGAACATTACATCATCGAAGCTAAGTGGGAAGAACAAGCGTCGTCAAACGAGTCGGTTTACCAGTTTGCTGGCAAAATCGAAGGTAAAATGTACGGCCGAGGAATCTTCATATCTATGAATGGCTTTAGCAGCCATGTTGTTCAATCGCTTGTTACAGGCAAGGCATTGCGAACTATTTTCATTGACGGGGGCGACCTCATGGTGGTTCTTGAGGGTCTCGTCGACTTTTCCGACATGATCGACAAGAAGGTCGAAGCGGCTCAGGCCAAAGGCCTAATATACGCCGACCCCGTGACCGGCGCGCCGAAAGCGTGAAAGCGTCGCGCTGAGAGGCCACTGATCAAGCGGCACAACCTACACAGACTCAACCAGTGCTTTCACGTCCGCGTTAAGCAGGTGGTATTCGAAGGCGTCGATGATGGCGTGCCAGGTGGCGTCGATGATGTTTTCGCTGACGCCGATGGTCGAGAAGTATTCGTCGGCCTGGTCGGGATCGCTGATGGCGAACTCGCAGATCACGCGGACCTTCGCAGCGGTCTCGTCGGCTGCGTTAACCACACGCACTTTGTAGTCCCGCAGATGCACATTACGAATCTGCGGATAGTGCGGCGCGAGCGCTTTGCGGAGGGCGCCGTCGAGCGCGTTGACCGGGCCGTCGCCCTCCGCGACGCGATGCTCGAGATGTTCGCCGATGCGAAGTTTGACGGTGGCTTCGGTGGCGGGCGTCTGACCATCCAGCCGAAGAATCACACACCGATAGTGGTCGAGGTGCCAGTAGGTCTTGCGCTGATTCAGCTCGCTGCGCACCAGCAGTTCAAAGCTCGCGTCGGCAGCCTCGAACTGATAGCCCGCATGCTCCAGATCCTGCATCCGCTGAAGGACACGCCGTTGCAGATCACGATCCTCCGCAATGTCGAACTTCTCGCCAAGCGACGCGGTGATGTTGCTGATGCCCGACAGTTCGCTGACGAGGATGCGACGCGTGTTGCCCACGGAATCAGGCTCGACATGTTCATAGCTGCGAGCGAGGCGATTCACCGCATGGACGTGCATGCCGCCCTTATGGGCGAAGGCTGCGGAGCCGACGTAAGGCTGATTCTCACGCAGGTTCATGTTCGCCAGTTCGTACACGAATCGGCTGGTCTCGGTCAGGCGTTTGAGTGAATCGTCGGTCGCAAGGCAGTTGCGGTTGAGCTTGAGCTGACAGTTGGCGATGACGGTGGTGAGGTCGGCATTGCCGCAGCGTTCGCCGATGCCGTTGATCGTGCCCTGCACCTGCACCGCTCCGGCCTGAACCGCGGCAAGGGCATTGGCGACGGCCAGTCCCGAATCATTGTGGGTATGGATGCCGAGCTTCACGTCGTGGCCGAGCGCGTCGCGCACTGCCGTGACAACCTCGGTAACCCAGCCCGGCAGCGACCCGCCGTTGGTATCGCAAAGCACCAGCCGCGTCGCCCCGCCCGCCACCGCCGCCCGCAGCGTCTCCAGCGTGTACTTGGGGTTCGCCTCGTAGCCATCAAAGAAATGCTCCGCGTCGTAGAGCACCTCAGCATGTTTGGCGCAGTAGGCCACGGAATCGCCGATCATCGCCAGGTTCTCATCCCGGCTGACGCGCAGCACCTCGTCGACGTGCAGATCCCACGTCTTGCCGACAATCGTGATGACCGGCGCCCCCGCCCCCACCAGCGCCTGCATGCCGGTGTCCTGAGCGACATCGATCCCCCGTCGGCGGGTCATGCCGAACGCGCAAACGCGGGCGTGCTTGAGGTTCAGCGTCTGCACCTGCTTAAAGTACGCTTCATCCTTCGGGTTCGATAGCGGGTAGCCGCCCTCGATGAAGTCCACACCCAGCGCGTCCAGATGCTTGGTGATCTTGATTTTGTCCAGCAGCGAGAAGCTGACGCCTTCGCCCTGCGTGCCGTCGCGGAGGGTGGTGTCATAGATTTCGACGCGCCCGGCCGAGTCGGCGTCGGGGGCGGCGGGCGGCGTGCTGGGGTGGGCCTGGCGGTTCATCTCGTGTGTCCTGACAAGAATGACAATGTTCGCAAATAAAAAAACCCCGCCGATCGGCAGGGTTCTGAAGTCGCAGTACCAACGGCGAATACCCTACCGACAGCCTTGGGAGGCGGTAATAATGATGCCGATAATCTGGAGTCGTTTCGCCGTCATGGTTGGGCCATTATATCTTCGCAAGGCATGCGGGCAAGTATCTGTTCGCAAGAAACAACGATCTGCGATCGCCGCCTCTATCCTCAGACGCGGCTGAGGACAAGCGACGAGTTGTGCCCGCCGAAGCCGAAGCTGTTGGTCATCGCATAGCGGACATCACGGTGCTGGGCTTCGTTGGCCACGTAATCCAGGTCGCAGCCCTCGTCGGGCTCATCCAGGTTGATCGTCGGAGGCACGTCGCCGGTCTGGATCGCCTTGGCAACGATGATCGTCTCGATGCCGCCGGACGCACCCAGCAGATGGCCCGTCATGCTCTTGGTCGAGGAGACCGCGAGTTTGTAGGCATCGTCGCCGAACGTCCGCTTCACCGCAGTGTTCTCCGCGAGATCGCCCAGCGGCGTGCTCGTGCCGTGCGCGTTGATGTAGTCGACCTCTTCCAGTCCGATGCCCGCCATTTTGATCGCGTGCTGCATCGCCCGGCCGGCGCCGCGGCCTTCTTCATCGGGTGAGGTGATGTGGCCTGCGTCGGCGGTCATGCCGTAACCGATGATCTCGGCATAGATCGTCGCACCACGCTTCACCGCGTGCTCGTACTCTTCGACCATCAGCACGCCGGCCCCTTCCGCCATGACGAATCCATCGCGCTGCCGATCGAACGGCCGCGAGGCTCTTTCCGGATCATCATTGCGGGTGCTCAGCGCACGCATCGTCATGAAGCACGCCAGGCCGAGGGGCGTCATGGCCGCTTCCGCGCCGCCGGTGAGCACCACATCCGCTTCGTCGTGCTGGATGACCTTCACCGCATCGGTGATCGCATGCCCCGCTGAGGCGCAGGCCGTCACGGCCGCGCTGTTCACGCCCCGCAACCCGTAGTGCATGCTGACCGTCGCCGAGGCGGCATTGATCATCAGCTTGGGAATCATGAAAGGGCTCACGCGGCGAGGCCCCTTCTCGAGCATCTTGCGATGGCCTTCTTCAAACTCCTCGATCCCGCCGATGCCCGACCCGATGATCACGCCGCATCGATCCAGATCTTCCTTCTCGAAGTCGATGCCCGAGTCCTCCACGGCTTTCATCGCGGAGGCCAGCCCGAACTGGGCGAAGCGATCGAGGCGTTTGAGATCGCGGAACTCCAGCAGGCCGCCACCGGTCCAGTCGGGCACCTCGCCGCCGAAGCGCACGGTGTGCTTGCTGGTGTCGAAGCGATTGATCTGGCGAACACCGCTACGGCCGGCCAGCAGATCCTGCCACACCGGTTCCAGTTCTATGCCCAGGCTGGTTACCCAGCCGAGGCCTGTTATGACTGCGCGTCGTTGAGACATCGGGAAAACAAGACTCCTCCGCCCGTCGGCATCGGGGCGGCTGCGGCATCGTTAAGGGGACAATGAGAGGCAGCCACGACCCAACGCCGCCGGTCGCCGTACCGGCAGTGCTGGCTCAGGAGCCCGCTTTTTCCAGATGCGATTTGATGTAATCGATCGCCTGGCCCACGGTCTGAATCTTCTCGGCTTCCTCGTCGGGAATCGAAGTTTCAAACTCGTCCTCGAACTCCATCACCAGCTCGACGGTGTCGAGGCTGTCGGCGTTGAGGTCGTTGATAAAGTGCGTGTTGCGGTTAACTTCCGCTTTGTCCACACCCATTTGCTCAGCGACGATGTCGATCACCTTCGCTTCAATCTCTGCTACGTCCATGAGGGCTCTCCTGCGTCTTTGTCTGGAAGAGGAATATTTTAATTGATACGCGCTCGCGGCGGGCAATATAGCCGCTTCCGTGCCGCCTGCCAAACACGGCCGAGCCGTGTATTTTACCGACGAACAGATGACTGTCTAACACCTTCCTCTTAATCGGCGTCGTCAGCAACCTATCCGCATGCAATATCTCAGCACATTGTCATCCCGCCGTCCACCGCCAGCACCTGCCCCGTCGTGTACGCCGCCGAATCCGAAGCGAAATACGCCACCGCACCGGCAACCTCGGGCGACTCGCCAAAACGCTTCAACGGCGTCAGCGTCTTCACGCCTTGCTTGATCTGATCAGGCAGCACATCCGTCATGTCCGTCTGAATGAAGCCCGGCGCCACGCAGTTCGCCGTGACGTTCTTGCCCGCCAGTTCCTTCGCCAGCGACTTGGTCAAACCGACCAGCCCGGCCTTGCTCGCCGCGTAGTTGGCCTGACCGGCGTTGCCGACCAGCCCCGCCACGGAGCTGATGTTGATAATGCGCCCCCACTTGCCACGCATCATCGGCCTCGCCGCCGCTCGGCATGAGATGAACGCCGACCGAAGATTCACGCGGATGACCTCATCGAACTGCTCGTCGCTCATCCGCAGCATCAGGCCGTCGCGGGTCACGCCGGCATTGTTGACGAGAATATCCAGCCGACCGAACTCATCGGCCACGCCCTCGACCATCTGCGTGATCGCGTCGCCGTCGCCGATGTCGCAGGTCTTCACCGAGGCGCTGCCGCCGTCGCCTTCAATCTGCTTCTGCACCTCGGCCAGCTTATCGGCATTGCGGGCGACCAGCACCACGTGCCGACCCTGCTCCGCCAGTGCCTTTGCGATGCACGCGCCGATGCCTCGGCTCGCTCCGGTCACCACCGCTACACGTTTGTCTGCTGCGTCGCTCATAAAATTCCGTTCAAACTCTCAATGCTGAAAACTGCCCGCCCCCCCACTCCCTCACCATTCGCCCCCACGCGTCGGGCAAGGTGGGGGGGGTTAATCTTCCGGGGGGGTATCGTAGTTTTGGACCTTGGTTTTTCGTTCGATCCGCCTCATCAGGCCGCGGAGCACTTTGTTCGGGGCTGGCTCGATGAAGTCGCCCTCAGCATTCTCCAGGAGCCAGCGTATGTTCTGTTCCCATCGGACGGGGTGGGTGATCTGCTTGACAAGCAATTCTTTGATCGTGTCGCCGTCATCGCCGTGCGGTTCGCCGGTGACGTTCGAGAGCACCGGCACGCGGGGCGGCTCGAAGTCGAAGTGGTGCAGTTCCTCGGCCATGCGCTCCGCCGCCGAGGCCATCAACGGCGAGTGGAACGCCCCGGCCACGTTGAGCGCCGTTGCCCGCAGGCCCCGATTCTCCGCTTCCATCACCGCCCGGGCACACGCTGCGTCGGACCCGCTGATGACGACCTGCCCGGGGCAGTTGAAGTTCGCCGGCACCAGCACATCGTTCTCACGCACCGCATCGCAGAGTTCGTTCGCCTGCTGCTCATCAGCGCCGACGAGTGCGACCATGCCCGAGTTCCGCTCCTCAGCCGCTTCCTGCATGAACCGGCCGCGCTGCGAAACCAGATGCAGGCCGATCTCGAAGCTGAACACGCCCGCCAGGTGCAGCGCGGTGTATTCGCCGAGGCTGAGCCCCGCCGCCGCCGCCAGCGTCGAGTCATCGCAAACGCCCATCTGCTCAAGCCCTCGCAGGCAGGCGACGGAGGTGACATAGATCCCGACCTGCGCGACATCGGTGTTGTCGATGCGTTCTTGGGGGCCATCGAAGCACGCTTTGGAGACGTCCAGATCGAGCACCTCATCGGCGTGACGGAACGTCTCAGCCGCAGCGGTGTAGGTCCGCGCCCAATCACGCCCCATACCGGGGTACTGTGCGCCCTGTCCCGGGCAGAGTACGATTTTAGCGGTCGATGTCATTGCGGTTGCCATCTCCAGGTGTCGCGCGATCAGCCGTCTCAAAATGGCCGGGGCGAAGCGATTGCTTCGGCAGCGGCTGCTATCTCAGTCGTCTCTCAAACTTGCGGCCGGGCCGCGTGATCAAAGTTGCCAGACACTCGACGCCCAGGTGAGCCCGCCGCCCAGGGCGACGAAGATCACCTTATCCCCGCGTTCCAGCCGCCCTGCTTCGTTCAGTTCGTGCAGGCACAGGCCCACGCTCGCTGCGGACGTGTTGCCGTAACGATCGAGGTTGAGGTAGATCTTGTCTTCGTCGAAAGCCAGCTTCTCGCGCGCCGAGCCGATGATCCGCGCGTTGGACTGGTGCGGGATGACGACCTTCACATCGTCCACGGTCAGGTTGCACGCATCCATCGCCTGCTTGATCGTCTTCTGAAGCGTCGTCACGGCGAACTTGTAGACCTCGCGGCCGTTCATCTGAAGCGTGTTCGCTGTGCCGCTGAAGACCGCCCCTTCGGGGACATCGGCTGCGTTGCGGGGGCAGTAAAGCTCCTGCCAGCGGGTGCCGTCGGAGTGGATCGACTGATAGAGACAGCCCTGCTCCGCGTCGTCGGTCGCGCTAACAATGGCTGCCGCCGCCCCGTCGCCGAACAGGATGCACGTCGAGCGATCCGTCCAGTCCATGATGCTCGAAAGCTGCTCAGCTCCGACCACCGCCACGTTCTTGTAGAAACCGGACGCGACGAAGTTCGCCGCCATATTGAGCGCTGCGACGAACCCGCTGCAGGCGAGGTTCACATCCATCGCGCCGCAGGGCGTGGCCCCGAGGTTCGCGACGATCTGGCAAGCCGTGGCTGGGCAGATCATGTCGGGCGTCATGGTGGCGCAGATCAGCAGGTCCAGTTCGCCCGGCTCCAGCTTCGCGTTCCCAAGGGCCTGCCGAGTGGCGTCGGTCGCGAGGACGCTGGCGGTGGTGCCGTTTTCGGCGATGTAGCGTTGGCGGATGCCCGTCCGCTGCGTGATCCATGCGTCGGTGGTGTCGACGATTTTTTCCATGTCCGCATTGGTGACAACACGCGATGGCAACGCCATTCCGGTTCCGGTAATGGTCGCGCCGCCGGTATGCCTGCTTCGCGCCGCTGCGGTCATGAAATCAAGCCTCGACCTGGTCGGCGGTGGTGGCGGCGAGCGTCTGGACAATCGCGTCATTCACGCCGAGATTCACGTACTTGATGGCATTGCCGACGGCGGATTTGATCGTCCGCGCTTCGCTGGAGCCGTGACAGATCAGGCACGTGCCGTTGGCGCCCAGCAGCGGTGCGCCGCCGTATTCGTGGTAATCGTGCTTGCGGTAAATCGTTTTCACCACAGGCTCAAACTTCATCGCCAACTCCGCGTCCTGCTCAAAGATCTCGTGGGCAATGGTTTTGAACAGCCCCGCCGCGAGCCCCTCCGCCAGTTTCAGCACGACGTTGCCGGTGAACCCTTCGGTGACGCAGACATCGCAGCGATTGTCGAAAAGGTCGCGGCCTTCGATCTGCCCCACGTAATTGAGTTGATCGTCGTTACGAAGCATTTTCCCCGCTTCGCGGATGATGCCCGTTCCCTTGCCCTCTTCCGCGCCGACCGAGAGCAGCGCGACGCGAGGATTGTCGATGCCATGCACCATCTTCGCGTAGAGCGCTGCCATGTGGCCGTACTGAAAAAGGTGCGGCGGCTTGGGCACAATGTTCGCACCGACATCGCACAACACGATCGGCCCGTGGAACGTGGGAATCGTCACCGCGATGCCCGGCCGATGCACGCCCGGCAAACGACGCATGGCCATCTGCGCAGCAGCAACGCAAGCGCCGGTATTACCTGCGGAAATGATCACATCCGCGTGACGCTCCGCAGGAGCCTTACGGCTGCCCAGGTACGCCCAACGTGAGATGGAACTATCGGTTTTGGTGCGAAGGGCGGCAGTCGGCGGCTCGTTCATGGCGATCACTTGCGTGGTCGCTTCAATCTGAAGCCTCGGCTCACCGGCCACGCCGTGCTCGGTGAGCGATTCCTCGATCACCTTCCGGTCGCCGACGAGCACAAGTGCATCGTTATCGCCGAGCAGCGGCAGCGAAGCCACGGCACCGTCGATCATGGCGTCCGGCGCGTGATCTCCGCCCATCACATCGATGGCGATGCGCATCGATTACTCTTCCTCAGTAGTCTTCAGCGTCAGGCCCGGTCGCACGTACCCGCAGGTCGCACAAGCGGCGTGGGGCAGTTTGCCGCTGCCGCAGTTCGGGCACGTCACCGACACCGTCGGACGCAGCGCATGATGGCTGCGACGCTGACGCTTGCGGGTACGGGATATTCTGTGTGTAGGATGCATGATGAACCTCGATGATTTCTTTCTGGCCTCGCGCCAGGGGCAGCTGATGAAACGAAAGCCTCGGCGCACGCAAACAGCCCAACCGACCGTGCGTGGCGAGCGTCAATTATAGCCGCCCCTTCCAGATGTCAACAGCGGCCCATGCCGCATCATCTGTTAGACAGCTTCACAGCCTACCAGCAATCTCACAAAACCACCAGCAGCCCGGCGTGCTTTTTGCTGTTTGTTGATTTCTGATGCTTGATGGGGGGCGTTGCTGTGTGCGACTGGTGGCTTACCGCCGGGGCACTGGTGGACACGCCACCAGTGGCACGCGCCTATGCAAGCCGCGGTTGCTGTTGACTCAAACAATGCAGCGCCCCCAGGCCGACGACCAGATGCTCGGCCCGGATGGGGACAATCGTGCGATCAGGCATGGCGTCGTTGATGACCCTAAGGGCTGCGTCGTCCGTCGTTTGCCCGAAGACGGGGACGAGGACGGCTTCGTTGGCGATCAGAAAATTCGCGTAGCTGGCGGGGACGGGATGTCGGCCGCCGGGGCCGAAACGGTCGGCGGGGAAGTCGTACAAAATCGGCTCCGGCACGGGCAACGGGATCACCGTCAACGGCTGGCCGTCCTGATCCGTCGCCTCCCGCAGGGCCTCGTGATTGGCGTTCAGCACCTCGGCATCGGGATGGCCGGGCGGCGCATGGCAGGCGACGACGGTGGTGGGATTGACGAACCGGGCGATGTCGTCGACGTGGCCATCCGTATCGTCGCCGATGATGCCGCCGGGCAGCCAGATGATGTGCGACACGCCCAGCGTCTCACCGAGGATGCGTTCCAGATCGCCGCGCGTCATCCCAGGATTGCGATTGGGATTCAGCAGGCACTGCTCGGTCGTCAACAGCGCGCCTCGGCCGTTCGGTTCGATCGACCCGCCCTCGAGCACAATGTCGTGATGCTGGACGGGGATGTTCAACAGCCGGGCGATTTGCGTCGGCACGCGGTTGTCGTCGGCGTAAGCGCCGGTGTCGCCGCCGTACTTGTTGCCCCAGCCGTTGAAGGTGAAATCGTGGCACGCCAGCTTGCCCCCGCCATCGATCACGAAGATGGGGCCGTAGTCGCGGATCCACGAATCGTTGGTCACGATGCCGTGGTCGGCGGTGAGTTCCACCGGCACGAAACGCCGAAGCTGCGCGACAAAAGCGTCGTACTGCTCGCAGGCCTTGGGAAAGCACCCGGGCCACGTCTCGCGATTGTGCGGATACGTCAGCCAGACCGCATCAAGCGGCCCGAACTCGGGGGGGATGCGATGTGTGATGTTCGATGTTTGATGTGTGATGTGTCGGGGATTGTCGGGCATTCAACGCTGCTCCATGTGCTGCCACTTCATACATCGCACCTCATACATCATACATGAACAAAGGGGCGTCGCTCT
>JBBDRF010000038.1:0-4616 GCA_040905565.1 Phycisphaeraceae bacterium
GGCGACACCAGCCAGATCACGCTCAAGGAACTCGAACACGTCGCCGGCGGCGGCGGGGCGCGCATCGTGCGGTGAGTTTGCGATCGAGCGACATGAGTTTGTACCCAATAGCCCCACGCTTCAAGCGTGGGGTTTTTCACATACGCAGCCAACCCCACGCTTCCGCGTGGGGCTATTGAAACACAGCACCGTTCGGGCTGATGTGGGGTACCTACAGGTCCGCACACCGAGGTCTGATCTTCTACCCATTTTGGTCAGATTTGCAGCTGAACGCCGCAAATATTTGACGAAGTTCCTCTACATTGCTCAGAAACCATTCTCGCCCCACAGCGTGCTTTACCTTGCGCTCTTCATCGCGAAGGCGGCGATGCACTTTGACTTCAATCGGCCGGCCATCGGAGCACCGCAGGATTAGCAGGAGCTTGACCCTCTCAGGAAATGCGGCATCCTCAAAAATCTGCGAGCGCACGCGGAGAAATGTCCCCATGTCCTTATCGGCGGTGCAACCGATCTTCACAGGATAAAAAGGTTCATCCTTTATGTGCGCCAACTCGATCAGACTTGGGAAAGTATAGGCATAAACCTCGTGCGGACCTTCGCCCAGTTGGATCAGATCATCGGAGTCGATGTGGGTGCCGAACTCTTCGCGAATCCACTTCGCACGGCCCGCCTCGGCCGCTATTGGATCGGCATCGAACCTGGTGCCACGGCATTCGGAAATAATTGATCGAGAGATGGCTTCCGCTTTCTCCGGAACAACGCGTTCTAAGCTATACGTCAGAACGGGGATGCACGGGCCGCTATCGAATTTCACGTCCACCCACTTGTACCCGTCGGTGGAGCCTATCACCGTCCAACCAAGCTGCCCCTTGTGCAGGCCTTCGCCATACTTTCTCAGGTCTTCGAGGAGGACGACGCGCTCGGCATGGTCCTTGTCCCAACACAGTCGGCCATTTTTGTCGTAGGCGTGAATGTAGCCGACGGCATCGCTAGTTCGGGTAGCGATCACTCCGTCGAACCGGCTCTTTTTGCTCATGGATTCGTTCCCCCGCCACAAACTTACCTCCGCGAAGCGCACCGCGCGGAGTGCCAGAACATTTTTCTTTTCCGCTTGCGTGCGGCGCTCCGATGATTATGTCATTTGATGCTTACTCCTCACTCCGCCAGTACCCATACGGCGTGATGCCGCGCTTCGTCGTCCGGATGAACTCGGCGAACTCGCGCACCAGCGGGTCGTCGGCCAGCGTCTGCTCGATCTTCTCCAACGCGACGGGGCGGGTGTGGTTCTGGCGGTAGAAGAGGCGGAAGGCTTCGCGCAGGGGGCCGATGTGCTCGCGCAGGCCGGCGCGGCGGAGGCCGACGATGTTCAGGCCGCCGACGCGTTTGCGGTGGCCCACGGTGCAGAACGGGGGCACGTCGTGGGAGATGCCGGTGTTACCGGCGATCATGGTCAGTCGGCCGATGCGGGCGAACTGGTGGATGCCGACGTTGCCGGAGATGATGGCGTGGTCGTGGACTTCGACGTGCCCGCCGAGCATCGAGCCGTTGACGATCATGACGTGGTCCTGGACGGTGCAATCGTGACCGACGTGGCCGTGCACCATGATGTAGACGTGGTTGCCGAGGGTGGTGGGTTTGTCGTCGTGGGTGGCGCGGTGGATGGTGACGTGTTCGCGGATGGTGTTGTCATGGCCGAGGACGATGCCGGCCCCGGGGTGGTCGGGGTTGAACTTGAGGTCCTGGCCCGGGTAGCCGAGGCAGGCGCCGGGGTAGAAGGTGTTGCGCTGGCCGGCGGTGAGCGGGCCCTGCATGAACACGCCGGCGACGAGGCGCGTGCCGGCGCCGAGGCGGACGTTGCCCTGCACGACGCAGCCGGGGCCGACGATGACGTCGTCGGCGAACTGGGCTTGGGGGTCAACATGAGCGGTGGGGTGGATCTCGGGCAAGGGTGGCTCCGGGCCGGGGACCGCGTGACCCCGCGGATTCGTGTTGCTCATCCGCGGGCTTGGGGCGACGCGAGTTGCTGGAAATTGGAGTTATGATAAGGGTTTGAGCGTGATGTGTGATGCTGAACCCAATTCGATCGACGTGCGCGACCTTGGGCGGGTGGGTTATGCCGAGGCGCTGGCGTTGCAGCGCGAGCTGAACGAGGCGGTGATTGCGGGTGACCGGCCGGCGACGCTGCTGCTGCTGGAGCATGAGCCGGTGATCACGATCAGCCGACGCCGAAGTGCCCGCGAGCACCTGGTCGCCTCAGCCGAGCATCTGGCGAAGCTGGGCATTGATGTGCAGGAAACCGACCGCGGCGGCGACATCACCTACCACGGCCCGGGCCAGCTCGTGGCGTACCCGATCCTCCCACTCGAGCCGTTCGGCCTGAACCTCAGCCGATACATGCGGCTGCTGGAGCAGATCGTCATCGACACGCTGCGGCGGTTTGAGGTGGTGGGCGAGCGCGTGGCGGGGGCGACGGGGGTGTGGGTGAGCCCCGCGCCGGCGAAGCCCACGGCGTCACGCCGTGGGCGTCCAACGCGTCATGCCAAAATCTGCGCCCTCGGCGTCCGCATCCGCAAGCACGTCACCATGCACGGCCTCGCCCTCAACGTCGCCACCAACCTCGACCACTTCGCCACCATCGTCCCCTGCGGGCTGGCCGACCGTGGTGTGACCAGCCTGCACGAAGTGCTGGGCGACGCTGCCCCGACGATGGCAGCGGTCAAAGCGGCGATGGCCGAAACCTTCCACCACCACCTGCACGCCGCACGCGATCGGGCTCGAAACTAGAAACGGGAAAACCGAAACTTTTCCGCGTGTGCAGCAGTAAGTAGATAAACTGGCGACCCTGAACCATGCCCTGGACGCTGTACCGTTACATCCTCATCGAGCTGCTGAAGCTGCTGGCGATCACCACCGTCGTGCTGGTGACGGTCATCAGTTTCGCGGCGGCAATCAAGCCGATGTCCGAGGGACTGCTGGGCCCGGCAGCGCTGGTGCGCTTCGTCGGCTTCTCCGCGCCGACGATGATCGTGTTCGCCCTACCCTTCGCGGCCGCGTTCGCCAGCACGCTGGTGTTTATCCGCATGGCGGCGGATAACGAGATCCTCGCCTGCTCCGCCAGCGGATTCAGCTATCGTTCAATCCTGCTGCCGCCGGTGATGCTCGGTGTGGTGATGACGCTGGGCCTGTTCCTCATGGCCAATTACGTCATCCCCTATTTCTACGTGCAGGCTCGGCGAACGATCGAGCACGACGTGGTCACGCTGCTGGTCACCAACCTGAACGCGGGCAATGCGTTCGACTTCGAGAACATGGTCGTCTATGCCGACCACGCCGGCGAACGGCCGCCGCCCGAGCTGCCCGACGCGCAGTTGCAGCCGACCCGGCTGATCGAGCTTTCGGGCGTGGCGGTGGGGCAGTTGGACGACACCAGTCGGCTGCGTATGGACATCACGGCCCAGCAGGCGAATATCCTGATGTTCCACCAAGGCGATCAGAGTTGGGCCACCATCGCCCTTCGGGACGTCCGGTACTTCGACCCGACGCGCGGCACGCTCGGGGAAGACGAGGCGGTGAACATCGGGCCGGTGAAGCTGCCGAACCCGTTCCGCGATCGGCCGAAGATGTTTTCGCTGCCGCAACTGCGTCAGATCGAGCAGCAGCCGGCGCTGTACGACCGCGTGCGCGAGCAGCGGGACGTGCTGATCAACGCGCTTGCCGGTGAACGGCTGCGGCAACTGGTGCAGGGGTCGCTGGACAACGACGCGGCGGGCAACACGGTCGTGCTGGCCTCGACGGGGTATGGCGGATACTTCGCGCTGCGCGCGCCGGCGGTGCTGCGGGAGGGGGCGGGCGTGCTCATGACGGCCGATGACGACGAGCCGGTGACGGTGGAGTTCGCCTCGTCCTATGAGCCAGGCGAGCGATGGTCGCCCACGCGCCGTTACGAGGCGGAGCAGGCGACGCTGACGGTGGAGCAGATCTCGCCCGAGCGCGATCCGAACCTTCGCGTGGAACTGATGTCGGTGCGCGTGTTCGACGCTCGACTGGAAGGCCGCAGCACGGAGCACTCGGTGATGACGTTGCCGCGCCTGCTCTGGCCCGAGCCGGTGCTGATGGACGACCCGCGACAGATCGGCCTCGAGCCGTTGGTGAACCTCGCGCGGCAGCCGACGTATCACGATGCGCCGGGTGTGGCCGAGGCGGCGGGGGACCTGCAGGACCGCACGGTGGAGCTGATGTACGAGATCACCGCGCTGATCCACGACCGCGCGGCGTCGGCGGTGGCGTGTCTGTTGCTGACGCTGCTGGGCGCGGTGCTGAGCATCCATCTCAAGGGGCAGATGACGCTGGTGGTGTATTTCTGGAGTTTCCTGCTGGCGATCATCACGATTCTGCTCGTCTACGCCGGCGAAAACGTCGCCACATCCAGCCCCCGACCGCTGTACCTGTACCTGGGCCTGAGCCTGCTGTGGAGCGGCAACGTCCTGCTGGCGGTGGTGATCGGCTGGGTCTACTGCCGGCTGGCGCGGAACTGAGGCCACGGTGCGTGACGCGATCGAACAAGACCACGACTGCAATAGCCCCCGGCGGGAGCCGGGGGTTGGGTGCCGTGGACG
>JBBDRF010000038.1:4626-7486 GCA_040905565.1 Phycisphaeraceae bacterium
CCCCCGCCCCCCCCGCGGGGGGCTATTGGGGGACGGGGCGATTCAACGTGCTATGTCCCGGCGACCGATAGGAACTCAGATACGCCCCCATTCGCACCTTCGAGGATCGGCCTGCAATGACCAAGCTCGTGACGGACGACCTGCTGGCGGACTTGAACATCGCCCATGAGCGTGACGTGCCCCTTGGGCCCAAAACGTGGTACGGCGTAGGCGGGGCGGCCGAAGTGCTGGCGACGCCGGAGTCCATCGCCCAACTCGGTGAACTGGCGGTGCGTTGCCACGAGGCGGACGTGCCGCTGCGCGTGCTCGGCAGCGGGGCGAACCTGCTGGTCGCCGACGAGGGCGTGCCTGGCGTGGTGGTGCAACTCAGTGAGCCGACCTTCTCGGCGGTGCGGCGCGAGGGCACGACGCTGCACGTCGGCGCGGGGGCGGACCTGTTCAAACTCGTGCTCGACTCGACCCGGCAGGGCCTGGCGGGGCTGGAGACGGTGGCGGGCATCCCCGCGAGCGTCGGCGGGGCGGTGCGGATGAACGCCGGCGGCGCCTACGGCGACATCGGCTCCAGCGTCAGCCGGGTGCAGGTCATGGCCGCGAACGGGCAGGTCTACTATCGCGACCGGGCCGACTTGGTATTTTCCTATCGCAGGACGAACATTGTCGCCCCGCTGATTCTCGAAGTGGCCTTCGACCTGGTCGAGGATGACCCGGACGTGTTGATGAAGCGGGTGAAAGAGATTTTTTTCTACAAGAAGAACAGCCAGCCGATGGGCGCCGCGTCGGCGGGCTGCGCGTTCAAGAATCCGCCGGCCGAGTCCGCGGAAGGGATGTCCGCGGGCAAGCTGATCGACCAGGCGGGTCTGAAGGGCTATCGCCACGGCGGCGCCCACGTCTCCGACGTCCACGCCAATTTCATCGCGGCGGACAAAAGCGCCACCGCGGCAGACATTCTGGCCGTGATCCAGCATGTGCAGCAGACCGTGCGCGATCGCTTCAATGTCGAACTGGAGCGCGAGGTCGTCGTGTGGCCGTAGGTCGGGCTGTCACGCGACACGCGATCTCTCTGCCTTCGCTCCCTTCGAAACCGCCCTGTCACTGACAAATTCATCGGCTATCATACTCGTACGAAACCCTAACCCGCCCGCCGACGTACGAGTCCCATGGCCCTGACAACGATCTCCATCCGTAATGCCCGCGAGCACAACCTCAAGGGCATGGACATCGACATTCCGCGCGACAAGCTCGTGGTCATCACGGGCCTGTCCGGCAGCGGGAAATCGACCCTCGCGTTCGACACCATCTATGCCGAGGGGCAGCGCAAGTACATCGAGTCCCTCTCGGCCTATGCGCGACAGTTCCTTGACCAGCTCCAGAAGCCCGACGTCGAGTCGATCGAAGGCCTGCCGCCGACGATCGCGATTGAGCAGCGCTCCGCCAGCCACAATCCACGCTCGACCGTTGCGACGACGACGGAGATCTACGACTACCTCCGCCTGCTGTTCGCCCGCACGGGTCAGCCGCGCTGCTGGCATGTCGACGAGAAGGGCAAAACGTGTGGGCAGCCGATCGCCAGTCAGTCGGCGACGCAGATCGTGGACCAGGTGCTCAGCCTGCCCGAGGGCACGAAGCTGATGGTCATGGCCCCGCTGGTGCGCGGCAAGAAGGGCCATCACAAGGAAGTGTTCGAGGCGATGACCCGGCAGGGCTTCGTTCGCGCTCGCGTGGATGGCGAGGTGATGGATCTGCGCGAGATTTCGCAGTCCAAGGCCGGCACGCCGTTCACGACGAAGAAGGCACGCTATCAAGCCCACACGATCGAAGCGGTGATCGATCGCATCGTCGTGCGGGCGGAGGAGGCGGGGCTCGGGTCTGAGGGCTCGGGGGATGGCGACGGCGAACCGACGGGGCTTCGATCGCGCGTGGCCGATTCGGTGGAGCTTGCCCTGAAGCTGGCCGAGGGGCTGGTGCTCATCAGCTACCAAACAGCCGGCAGCGCCAAAGCTGCGAAACCCGAGACCCGGGACCCGAAATCCGCATGGGCCGACCAGCTGTTCAGCGAAAAGTACGCCTGCCCGCTGCATCCCGAGTGCAGCCTGGAAGACCTTGAGCCGAGGCTGTTTTCGTTCAACTCGCCGTACGGCGCCTGCCCCGGCTGCGGCGGGCTCGGCACGATCCTCGAGTTCGACCCCGAGCTGATCATCGCCAACCCCGAACTGGCGCTGGCCGACGGCGCGATCGAGGCGTGGCGGAAGAACGGCAAGCGGATGAACATCTACTACAACCGCGTCATCCGGCAGTTCTGCCGCGACTTCGGCATCAGTCCGCAGACGCCTTACAAGAAGCTCACCAAGTCCGTGCAGCGCATCCTCATGCACGGCACCAACGCCCGGGATGAAACAAAGTACGACGCCCATTTCGAAGGCGTTGTGCCGAGTCTACAGCGCCGCTTTGAAAACACCGACAGCGAGTTCGTCAAAGCCCGCCTGCACAACTACCTCTCCGAAGCGCCATGCGAAAGCTGCCACGGCGCTCGCCTGCGCACGGAAGCGTTGCACGTGTTCATTGAGGGCGAAGCCCACGGCGTGACGTCGTGGGCTTCAAAGGGTTATTACAACATCCACGACGTCACCTCGATGACCATTGAGCAGGGCGCCGCCTTCTTCAGCCGCTTGCGGCTTAGCGCTGAGCACACCACCATTGCCGCGCCGATTCTCAAAGAAATTCGCGCCCGCCTGGGCTTCATGGAATCCGTCGGCCTCGGCTACCTCAATCTCAATCGCGCCACCGGCACGCTCTCCGGCGGCGAAGGCCAGCGCATCCGCCTCGCCACGCAGGTCGGCTCGGGCCTCGTCGGCTGCTGCTA
>JBBDRF010000039.1:0-38972 GCA_040905565.1 Phycisphaeraceae bacterium
GGGCACCCGCTATGTGCAGACTCACGTACTCGCCTTTTTCAGCACCATCGCCACGTTCTGCCCGCCGAGGCTGGTGCTCATGACCAGCACATGCCCGAGCTTTGCGTCGCGTGACGCTTCGGTGCCGGCACTGAGGCCCTCGATGGGGTCGTCGCAATTGATGCGTGCGGGGAGTTTCTGTTCGTGGATCATCTTCGCTGCGACGGCCGCTTCGATGCCGCCCGCCCCCGCGCCGCAGTTGCCGACGAACGGCTTCACCGGGCAGATGGGTACGGACTTCAGGCGATCGCCGAATACCGCACGCAGGGCCGCCGCCTCCGAGCGATCGTAGCTCGGCACGGCGCTGCCGGTGGGCACGATCGCATCGATCGCATCCGCTTCGAGCCCGGCATCCCGCAATGCCGCTTTGATCGCCGACGCGATGCCCTTGCCCTCGGGGTGAGGCTCGAGCCCTTCGCCTTCGGGGTAAATCGTGTGGCTGGCGCCGATGCCGACGACCTCGGCGTAGGCCCTGGCCCCACGCTGTTCCGCCACTTCAAGCGCTTCGAGGACGATGATGCCCCCGCCCTCGCCGATGGCGGTGCCGTCGGCTGCGTTGTCGAACGGGCGGAGTGCCTCAGCCGGCTTCGCGTTCTGTGACGTGACCCGGCCCGCCAGAATCTGGCGATAGAACGCCATGGGGTTCATCTTGCTTTCCGCGCCGCCGCAGAAGCAGGCGTCGGCGTTGCCGCGCTCGATGACACGCATGGACTCGCCGATGCTGAGTCCGCTGCTCGCCTCGCCGCAGGTGATGGTGTTGCTGGGGCCCTGGGCGTCGTGAATGATCGTCACGTGACACGCGAGCATGTTCGGCAGGTACTTCAGCAGCCACAACGGCGTCAGGTGCGTCATGCCCTCTTCGCCCCACCGGTGGATATCAAAGTTGCCCTCGGCGTCAGTGGCCTCGGCGAAGGCTTCGGTCAGCTCATCGATATCCGCAGCGATCAGGCCCGCGCCGATGTGCGCGCCGACGCGAGGCCCCTCATAAGTCCGTTCGCCATCGGGCTCAACACCCGGCGTGACCATCTTCGCATCACGCACGGCCAGTTCCGCCGCGGCGACCGCCAACTCGATATCGCGGGCCATGACCTTCGTCGCTTTGCGATACGTTTTCGGCACGAACTTCTTGACGCTGAAATCGCGCACCTCCGAGCCGATGCGGGAATCGAAGCCGTCGGTCTCGAACGCTTCAATGGGGGCAATGGCGGATCGGCCCGCGCAGGCGCCCTCCCACAGCACATCCATGCCGATACCCAAACCACTCACGGCACCCAAACCGGTAATCACAACACGTCTAGACATAGCTTCAGCCGTTTCCTCTAAGGCCGGCCAGTTTAGCCGACCCGCCGTCGACACTCCAGCCCCGCCACCTTCTCCCGACGCGTGGCATCGTTGTGGGTGTTGCTTCGTGAGCGTCGCATCAATAGCCGCGAGGTTACACCTCGCAGGACCTGCGACGCGTAGCGTCGCGGCTATTACATAGAGTTTCGACTACACTACCGTTCGCCTGAGACGGTTCAGAAGTTACACGGAAACTCCCTCATGGGCTTCGAAGCCTGGTTCACTATCGCTGTCGTTATCAGCGTCCTCATCGGCTTGATCCTCTATCAGCGTGCCCCGGACGTCGTGCTGCTTGCCGGGTTGACCGTGCTGCTGGTGACGGGGACGCTGTCGGCTGAGGAGGCGCTCGCCGGCTTCTCCAACCAGGGCATGATCACCGTCGCGGTACTCTTCGTCGTCGTCACCGGCATGCGGGAAACCGGGGCGATGACGATTCTGACGAACACGATGCTCGGCCGCCCAAACTCGCTGCGCGCCGCACAAGCACGCATCATGATCCCCGCCGCCACCATGAGCGCCTTCCTGAACAACACGCCCATCGTCGCGATGATGCTGCCCGTCATCGGCGACTGGGGCCGCAAGCACCGCATCTCCGTCTCCAAGCTGCTGATCCCCCTCTCGTATGCCGCCATCCTCGGCGGCACCTGCACGCTCATCGGCACCAGCACCAACCTCGTCGTCAACGGCCTCGTGCTCGACTACATCGGCGAAACGCAGCCCGATCCGCGCTTCGTCCACGGCCTGGGCATGTTCGAGATCGCATGGGTCGGCGTCCCCGCTGCGATCATCGGCATCGGCTACATGCTTCTGCTCGGCTCGACGAATCTGCTCCGCGAGCGGAAGCCGGTGATCGATCAGCTGGATGATCCACGGGAATACACCGTGGAAATGGTCGTCGAGCCCGGCTCGCCGCTGGTGGGCAAGTCCATCGAGGAAGCGGGGCTGCGTCACCTGCCGGGCATGTACCTGGTGGAGATCGACCGAGGCGACCGCATCCTTGCCGTCGTTTCGCCGCAGGAGAAGCTGCACGCCGACGATCGGCTGGTGTTCGTAGGCGTGGTCGAATCCGTCGTCGACCTGCAGCGCATCCGAGGCCTGACGCCGGCGACGAACCAGGTTTTCAAGCTCGATCAACCGCGTCACAACCGCTGCCTGCTTGAAGCGGTCGTCTCGAACACCTGCCCGCTCATCGGCAAGAGCATTCGCGAAGGTCGCTTCCGCACCACCTACAACGCTGCGGTCATTGCCGTGGCGCGCAACGGTCAGCGGATCAATAAGAAGATCGGTGACATCGTCCTCCGCCCCGGTGACACGCTCCTGCTCGAAGCCGGCGAAAGCTTCGCCAAGCAGCAACGCAACAGCCGCGATTTCTACCTCGTCTCCCGCGTCGATGATTCCACGCCTCCGCGCCACGAACGCGCCTACATCGCTTTGGCGATTCTCGGGGCGATGGTCATCAGTGTCACCAGCGGCTTGCTGACGATTCTCACCGCCGCGATGCTGGCCGGCGGGCTGATGCTTATCACGCGTTGCTGCACCGCCAGCGAAGCCCGCCGCAATGTCGATTGGCAGGTGCTGCTGGTGATTGGTGCCGCGTTCGGGATCGGTCGGGCGATGGACACTTCCGGTGCCGCCGGTGCGATTGCCGCTTCGCTCATCGGATTCGCCGGCGAAAACCCCTGGCTGGTGCTCATCATCGTCTACGGCGTCACGATGCTGTTCACCGAGTTGATCACCAACAACGCCGCCGCCGTGCTTGTCTTCCCCATCGCCCTGAGCACCGCGCGGGAGCTTGAGGTTTCCTTCATGCCGTTCGTCATCGCCATCATGGTCGCCGCCTCAGTCAGCCTCATCACGCCCATCGGCTATCAGACGAACCTGATGGTCTACGGCCCCGGCGGCTACCGCTTCAGCGATTACACCCGCATCGGCCTGCCGCTCTCGCTGATCCTCTGGGCCGTCACCGTGACGCTCGCGCCGATCATCTGGCCGTTCTAATCACTTGCCCGCCAAAGAGCCGGGTTGTCCCCAAACCGGTCTGTAGCCTCAACGTTGAGCCGCCGCTCCCTAATGGTCGCGGCTCATAAAAAGGTTGCTCCAGCCATCGACGGACGGTAGTTTCAGGTGGCCTACGTTGCTCTTATACAGGGATTCCGAATGCCGATTCATCTGCCGACTGTCACGCGTCGTCGTTTTCTAGTGGGTTCTGCCGGTGCGATGGCGGGGCTGGTTTCGATCCGCTCGCTGCAGGCTGCGGGACCGAACGTCGATCCCAATAGTTTCGCGCTGCTCTCGGATACGCACGTTGCCGCCGACGCAAACACGGTGAACCGCGGCATTCGGATGGCTGACCATTGCCGATCTGCCGTCGGCGAAGTGCTGGAGATGACCCCCCGCCCCGCCGCCGTCATGATCAACGGCGACGCAGCCTACCTCACCGGTGAACCGGGCGATTACCGCCAGCTTTCAGACTGCCTCGCCCCCCTCGCCGAAGCCGACGTCCCTGTGCACGTCACCATGGGCAACCATGATGATCGCGGGCCGTTTTACGACGTCATGACCGAGATGCGCCCCGAGCAGCCCCCGCTCATCGGCTGGCACGTCGGTGTGGTCGAAACCGACCACGCAAACTGGATCATGATCGACTCGCTCGACCAGGTGAACGTCACGCCCGGCCTGCTCGGCGAAGACCAACTGAACTGGCTGGCGAAGATTCTCGACACCCACGACGACAAGCCCGCCATTCTCTACGGCCATCACTATCCGCAGTGGAAACCCAGGGCCAGTGGCGCGTTCAACGGCCTCAAGGACACCGAAGCGCTCTTCGACGTCCTCAAAGAACACCCCCAAGTCAAAGCCTACTTCTTCGGCCATTCGCACCGCTGGGACATCACCGAACGCGAGGGCGTCCACCTGATAAATCTCCCAGCCGTCGGGTACGTTTTCGCGCCCACCGAAACCAGCGCCTGGGTCCACGCCCAGCTCAAGCCCAACGGCATGGACCTGACCTACCAGGCACTGAACAAAGATCACGACTACCACGAACAGCAGGTGACGCTGGATTGGTAGGCGTTTTCATACCCCGTCGTAGCCGAGCCGTGCGCTGACCCGGGCTGCCCCTTTCGACACGATCTTGCCCAGCGGCTCGAAGTCTTCCCGCTTCATGCGGAAGCTTGGACCGGTTACCCAGATGCTCGCCACCGGTTCGCCACGCCGATTCTTAACCGCAGCCCCGATACAACGGATGCCGTCGTTGTGCTCGCCATCGTCGATGGCGTACCCCCGTTTCCGCGCTGCGTCCAAGTCAGTGATCAACGCCTTCCGTGACGTGATGGTATTCGCCGTGAACCGCTCGAAACCCACGCGGTCGAGCCACTGGTCACGCTCGGCGCGTTCCAGGGCGGCGAGCATCGCCTTCGCCGGAGCGGCCGAGTGCAGTGGAAACCCAGTGCCGACGCCCACGACCACCTTCACCGGATACGTACTCAGCACGTGGTCCAGCACGATACCTTGAGTGTCGGTCAGCACGCCGATGAGGGTGGTTTCGTTGGTGAAGTCCCGAATATCCCGCATCACATCGCTGGCACGCTCGATGAGCTTGTCTTCTTCGACCGCTGCGTAACCGAGGGTGAGCAGCCCGGGCCCGAGTGTAAAACGCTTGGAAGCACCGTCGCGCCTCAGGTAGCCGTAGTCGTGCAGCGTCGTCACGATGCGAAAAACGCTGTTCTTGGGAAAATCCAGCGCGTCCGCGATCGCGCTGATTCCCAGCGGCTGCGCCTCCGCAGCCATGTGTTCCATGATCTTAAGTGCACGCTCGAGATTCGGAACGTGGTAGCGTGATTTCTCATTATCTTTATTCATGGGAAGGTCATACTACTAAGACAGGGGAAAGATACAATACGTAATTCTCCAGAATGCCCGACGAGCGTGAAGGTTTTGTTCCAAGCGCGAGACAAAGACGGGACACGAGCCGCGAGCGGAGGACAGGATGCTGACATCGACGACGCGTAAACGCTGGTCCTTGGTCCCCTTGGCGCTCCTCACGATGTGCCTGCCCGTCAGCGTCGCCTCAGCCGACGAACAGGTCGACCCGGCGCAGGCGGCGTTCTTCGAATCTCGCATCAGGCCCCTGCTCGCCGCCAACTGCTATGAGTGCCACGGCGAGGAACGGCAACGCGGCCACCTCCGCCTCGACGCGCTCGGCGACGCCCTCGCAGGCGGCGACCACGGCCCCGCCATCGTCCGCGGCGACGCCGAGCAAAGTGTGCTCATCGAAGCGGTCCGTTACGACAATCCGGACCTGGAGATGCCTCCGGATCAGAAGCTCTCCGATCGCGACATTGCCGACCTCGAGCGGTGGGTAAACATGGGGGCGCCCTGGCCGGGCTCGGACCCCGATGTGCTGCGATCGTCGCGCGAAGCGTTCACCATCACCGACGAAGACCGCGCCCACTGGGCCTATCAGCCCATCGAAAAACCCGCGCTGCCCGAGACGCTGACGGAAACCGAGCACCCCGTTGATGCCTTCATCCAGGCGACGCTGGAGCAGAACGAGCTTCGGCCCAACCGGCGCGCCGACCGCCGTGAGCTCATCCGCCGCGCTTACTTCGACCTCATCGGCCTCCCCCCCGAGCCCGAAGATGTCCACGCCTTCGTCAACGACGACTCCCCCGACGCGTTCGAGAACCTGATCGACCGCCTGCTCGCCAGGCCCGAGTACGGCCAGCGATGGGCCCGGCACTGGCTGGACGTCGTCCGCTTCGCGCAGACCAACGGCTACGAGCGTGACAGCGAAAAACGCTACGCATGGCGCTTCCGCGATTACGTCATTGAATCGTTCAATGCCGACAAGCCGTTCGACCAGTTCATCCGCGAACAGCTTGCCGGCGACGAACTGGACAACCCCACCAACGACAGCATCATCGCGACCGGCTTCTATCGACTCGGCGTCTGGGACGATGAGCCCGACGACGCCGCCGTCGCCGAATACGACTATCTCGACGACATCGTCAACACCACCTCCGCAGCCTTCCTCGGCCTCACCGTTTCGTGCGCCCGCTGCCACGATCACATGTTCGATCCCATCTCGCAGAAGGATTACTACGAGTTACTCGCGGTTTTCAGCAACATCCGCAAACACGGGAAAAGTGAAGACGTCAACTCGCCGATCTTCCTCCCGCTGGGCGATCCCGACCAGATCGCTGCGTACCGCGCCGATCACGCCGAGCGTGTCGATCGTCTGCAGAAGCAGCGCGAAGCAGCCGAGTCCGACGAACAGAAGAAACAGCTCGACGAACAGCTGCGTGCTGTGCGAAGTGAGAGGCCCCCGTTCGATCTGGCACTTGCGGTGCGGGAGCGTGGCAGCGACGCGCGTGAAACGCACGTGCTGATTCGAGGCCTGCCCAGTTCCAAAGGCGATCTCGTGCAGCCGCGCCTGCTGGAGGTGCTCGGTGGCGAGGCCATCGAAGCCGATCCGCCCGACTATGCGAATTCCACCGGTCGCCGTCGCGCCTTCGCCGACTGGGTCGCCAGTGAAGATAATCCGCTGACCGCACGCGTCATCGCCAACCGCATCTGGCTGCATCACTTCGGCCGAGGCATCGTCGAAACGACCACCGACTTCGGCAACGCGGGCGTCGAACCGACCCACCCGGCGCTGCTGGACTGGCTCGCGGCGGAGTTCATCGACAACGGCTGGTCGGCCAAGCATATGCACCGCACGATCATGCTCTCCGAAGCCTACCGCCGCAGCTCGCGCGCCGACCGGTCGGGCAACATCGCCGTCGATCCCGGCAACCATCTGCTGTGGCGACAGAACATGCGCCGGCTCGAAGCGGAAGCGTTGCGGGACACGATCCTCGCCGCCAGCGGTGAATTGAACCTCGAGCACGGCGGCCGAGGCTTCTTCCTCAGGCTCAACGGCGAAGTCCTCGCCGGCGCCTCGCAACCGGGAAACGGCTGGGCCATCTCGTCCGATGACCAACTTCGCCGGCGCAGCATTTACGCCTACGTTCGCCGGACGACCCCCGTGCCGATCATGCAGATGTTCGACTACACCAGCACGACGATGCCGCTGGGCGAACGCCCGACGACCACCGTCGCCCCGCAGGCCCTGCTGCTGCTGAACAACGACTTCATGCAGCGGCAGGCTCGCGCCATGGCCGACCGCGTCACGCAGGAAGCCGGCCGCGAGCCGCGCGATCAGATTCACCGCGCTTATCAGATCGCGCTCAACCGTAAGCCGAGCGACCGCGAGCTCGCCATCGCCCTGCAATACCTGCGCGATCAGCAGCAAGCTTACGAAGCGATTGCCGACCGCCTTACCTTTGTCGCCGAGGTGCCCAAGACGCTGCATCAAGGCTACCTCGGCCAGCTTGAGCCGAAGCACATTTTCAAGGCGCCGCCGACCTGGCAGCCGCACCGAGGCGTCTGGGGATCAGGCTATTCCGGCAGCGTCTCCGTCGATGTCCCACGCGGCCCCTTCGCACTCTGGGAACGCGGTCCCGTGCTCGCCGACGGCGAAATTCACGCCACCCTCCAACCCGACCGGGGGCTCCACTTGGGCGGCCTCATCGTCCGCGGCTCCGCCAGCAACGGCGCCCTCCAGGGCTACGATGTGAGCATCGACCCCAGCGAACGCACCCTCACACTCGCACGTCACGATGCGGCCGGCACCCGAACGCTCGCGCAGACCCCGCTCGCCACCTCGCCCGGCCAAACTCATGCACTCCGCGTTGCCTTCAAGGGCGACCGCCTGCAAGTGTGGCTCGACCACAGCAGCGAACCCATCATCGACGTGATCGACGACGACCCCATCGTCCACGGCTACATCGGTGCCCGCGCGTGGGGCGCCACGTTGAACATCGACGGTCTGGACGTCCAGGGCGAGCCCATCGACGCCAACCTGTTCGGGCACGATGCGGTCGCTCACACTTTCGACAACTGGCGTTACTTCGGCGGCCGATGGGCCGTCGAGCCGGACAACAGCCATCGTGTCGCACCCGAGCCCGGCGCCAAAGCCGTCTGGCAGGATGCCGAGATCACCGACGGCGAGATCCGCTTCGACATCCGCCTGCACACGAACACCGGCAACCTCAACCTTAACTTCCGCGTCACCGATCCACAGAACGGCGTCAACGCCCTGAACGGTTACAGCGTCGGCATCGACGCAGGCGGCGTGGTGCTCGGCCGGCATCGTCACGACTGGGCGCAACTGGCGCGGGCGCCGATGGACGTGCAAATCAACCGCTGGTACCCCGTGCGGATCACCGCCGACGGCAACCGCATCCGCGTCTACGTTGATGGCGCCGACGAGCCCACCATCGACCACGTCGACGAAGATCGACCGCTGACCGATGGCCGAATCGGCATCCGCACCTACAACGCCGACGGCGCCGTGCGCGATCTTGTCGTGACCTCCGGCGACCGAACGTGGCAGGCCGACTTCGCCATGCCCGAACCTGCAGAACTGGCGGAAGCGGACCCCGCCGTTCAGCCGAGCGAGCCCCGTGAGCAGGCGCTGGCTTCGCTTTGCCTGGTGATTCTGAATTTGAACGAGATGGTCTACGTCGATTGAAAGGCTGAGACGATGGGCGATACGCCACGTAACCAGTTCTGCGGCCGCACAAGGCGCGAGTTTCTATGGGAAGCCGGCGGCGGGTTCGCCGGCGTCGCGCTGGCAGGCATGCTTCAGCGCGATGGCTTCTTCGCCAACCGCGCCCAAGCCGCCTCCGCTGCCGCGCCTTCGCCCCTCATGCCTCGGCCACCGCACTTCAAACCCAAAGCCAAAAACGTGATCTTCCTGTTCATGTACGGCGGCCCGTCGCAGATGGACCTGTTCGACTACAAGCCCGAGCTTCAAAAACGCGACGGCCAGACGGTTCAGATGGAAATCCGCCGACGCGACGTTCGCCCCTCCACGCTGCTGGGCTCCAAACGAAAGTTCGCCCGCTACGGACAGAGCGGCCAGTGGTGCTCCGACGCCCTGCCACACACCGCGCAGCACATGGACAAGATGGCCGTCGTCAAAAGCATGTACCAGGACTCGTTCGCGCACGGGTCGGCGATCCTGCAGATGAACTCCGGTCGCATCCTTCAGGGCCATCCCTCCATGGGCTCGTGGATGAGCTACGGCCTCGGCACGATCAACCAGAACCTGCCCGGCTACGTGGTGATGCTCGACCCGCGCGGGGGCCCCATCTCAGGCCCCGCCAACTGGACAGCCGGCTACATGCCCGCCGCCTACCAGGGCACCGTGCTGCGCACCAGCGGTCAGCCGATTCTTAACCTCAGCCCCGCCGGCGGCGTGACACGCCCGATGCAACGCCGACAGATCGACGCCATCAACGCGCTCAACAACGAACACCTCGCCGACCGCCCCGGCTACTCGGAACTGCAAGCACGCATCGCCAGCTATGAACTGGCCTTCGCGCTGCAATCCACCGCGCCCGAAGCGCTGAACCTCAGCGAAGAAGACGAAGCCACCCGCGAGATGTACGGCTTTAACGAAGCCAAGCCCGACCACAAACTGGCCGTCGGTGCTGAGCCGTTCGCGCGGCAGTGTCTCACCGCAAGGCGGCTCGTCGAGCGCGGCGTCCGGTTCGTGCAGATCTATCACGGCGGCGGCCATCAGCAACAAAACTGGGATGCCCATCACGGCGTGGAAGAGAACCTCAAAATCCACGCACCCGAGATCGACAAGCCCGTCGCAGGCCTACTGGCCGACCTCGAACGCCGAGGCATGCTCGAAGATACGCTCGTCGTCTGGGGCGGTGAGTTCGGACGCCAGCCGGTCATCGAAGGCGGCGGCGACGGACGCGACCACAACCCCAAAGGCTTCACCTACTGGCTCGCCGGCGGCGGCGTCAAAGCCGGCACCAGCTACGGCGAGACCGACGAACTCGGCCACGAAGCCGTCTCAAACCGCCATCACATCCGTGACCTCCACGCGACCATCCTGCACCTGATGGGCCTCGATCACGAAAACCTGACGTACTTCTACGGCGGCCTCGATAACCGACTCACCGGCGTCCAACCGGCGCGCGTGATCGACGGCATCGTCAGCTAACGCGGTCGTCGTGCATCAACTCCAGCGCCAGCAGCGTCTGGTCGTCTTTGATCAGCGCAGTCCCGCGGTACGTGGCGACGTCGGCGACGATGCGTTCGACCATCGCCTGGAGCGGCAGGTGCAGATGCTCACGAAACGTGTTGACCAACCCGTCGTAGCCGAACGGCTGCCCCTTCTGGTCGAACTGCTCCAGGATGCCGTCGGAGAAAATCAGGAATCGGCTGCCGTGCTCGTCAAGATCGATCACCGTCTGAGGCCAGGGCTCGTTCGAATCGACGATGCCGACGGGCAACCCCCCTTTGATCTGCACCAGCCCGGAGCGCGAGAAAATCGGCCCATGATGCCCGAAATTCAACGCCCGCAACTCTGACTGCTCAGGCACGAACTTGAAGAGTAGGCCCGTGGCGAACGTCACGTTCTCGCCGTCCCCCATGTCGACCATCGCACGGTTCAATCGCTGACAAATTTCGCCGATGTCCGTCTCGGTCTGGAGCAGTTCGTCGAGCAGGACGACGAGTTTGGTGCCGAGTTCCGCCGCTTCCAGTCCGTGGCCCATCACGTCGGCGTGCAGCAGAAACGTGCTACCGTCGGGCAGTTCGCAGCTCCACAGCACGTCGCCGCCGACCTCTTCGAGCGGCTGAAAATACTGGGCCGCTCGGAACGGACGCACGTTGATGGGCCGATCCATAACACGCTGGTGATATTCACGAATGATGTGGCGTGGTGATTTGAGCGAGTCGAGCATCCCGCGTTGCCGCTGGAGCAGATTCTGTTTCTCGTCGCGTTGCCGGGTGTGGTGAACCAGCCAGCGGATGGCGCCCGAGGCGTCGCGGCGAGGGATGACGCGAAGATCGTAGATGCGGCGATCGAACGGCCCCGACGCGTTGAACGACTCGCTGTACAACGGCAATCGCCCCTCCAGCAGCAGCCGATACACATGCTTCCACTTCTCATGCTCGCGGCCGGTGAGATTTTCCAGCACCCGCGGATTCCAGCTTGCTTCCAGCACCCGCTCGCCGTTGTTCGACGCGGCAAACGCGGCCCAACGATCGCTGGTGTAAACGACCTTGAGCATGTGGTCGACAACGTAAAGCGTATCGCCGGGATTGATGTCGGGCGGCAGCATGTCCGCGAGGTGCTCATCAAGTGCCATAGGCGGAACGTCCAGAATCGGGTGCTCATGGAACTGCTGGAACGAATCACGGCGGCCATCGTGCATCATCGTACACCGCCACTCCCGCGGCGGCATCACGTGGTCGCATCAGCTGCGGACGACGAGGCAATTGGCGAGCATGTCGTGCAGGGCCTGACGGCGGGGCGTGAACGCGGCCATCAGGAAACCGATGAACAGGATGAGGGCCGAGAGGTACTTCGCGAAGTGGCGACCGGTCGCGCGGAGGAAGCTGATGCGCCGGCCGAACATATCCGTCACCTTGATATTCAGCACGCGCTTGCCCAGCGTGGCCTGCAGCGACGAACATTCCATCAGCGCAAAATACAACCACCAGACGAGGGCCGAGGCGAGTTGAACCGACGGCAGTCGCATGTCCGATTCCGAAGCGGGGTCGACGCCCAGAAGCGGAAAAATGAGCGCGCCGGTCACGAGGGATAACAGCAGCCAATCGATCACGATCGCCGCGAAACGTCGGAAGAAGCCGGCGTAACCGTTGAACCAGGCCGGTGACGCTTCGGGCTCAAGATCCGCATTGGCGGGAAACAGCCCCGCCACCTGATGGGCGGGCTGCCAGTCGGCATCGCCTTCGTGCCAGACGAAATCATCGGCGTGAAAAAGCCCCGCGCCGGCTGCGCTTTGCAGCGCGTCGAAAGAAACCGGCCCCACCTGCTGACCGCCCTGCGTGTAGTAGTACCATTGGCCCTGCTGCATCGCGACCCCAGGCGGAAAATCAGCCGAGGCTGACGGGCATGATGACGTAGAGGAACTCGCCGCCGGCCCGGAGAACGCCGGGCTTGTTGGGAGCTTTGAACTCCATGGTGACCTCGGGCGCGTCGATCACCTTGAGCACATCGGTCACGAAGAACGGGTTGAACCCAATGTCGATCGGCTCGCCGGTGTAGTTCTCAACAGGCACGGTGACTTCCGCTTCACCCATCTCGGGAGCCCGGCTGGAGAGCACCATCGCATCATTGTTGAAGCTGAACCGCACGCCCTTGGATTCTTCGTTGGTCAGCAGCGAAGCCCGCCGCACACCGCTGGTGAGCACCTCGGTGTTGAAGGTGGCTTTGCGGTCGTGCTCTTTGGGGATGACGTCGTTGTAAGGCGGGAAGTTGCCCTCAACCAGCCGCGTCGTGAGCGTCGCCTGCTCACTGGCGAAGTGGGCCTGGCCGTCGGCGATGCGAACGCGGACACGCTCAGCGGGATCGTCCAGCAGCCGCATCAGCAGGTTCAGCGCTTTGCTGGGGATGATCGACGCAGCCGAGTCGCCCGTTGCTTCGGAGCAGGTGGAGCGGGCCACGGCAAGGCGGCGGCCGTCCGTCGCGATCATCGAAATCTTCTTGCCCTCGCGCTCCAGCAGCACACCGTTGATCGCGTAACGGCTGGTCTCGCGGGCCGTGGCGAAGCTGGTCTTCGTGATGATGTCCACCAGCGAGCCGGCTTCGATCACGAAATCCGGATCGCCGCTGAACACGTCGACCGGCGGGAACTCTTCGACGCTCTGGCTGAAAATCTTGAAGTGCGAATCGGCGCTGCGGAGGTGGGCAGCCTCGGCGTCGGTCTCGATGGTGATGGTCGGATCGACCGACTCACGGACGATGGCGGAGAACTTGTCAGCAAGGATCAACGCCTCGCCGGGCTCCTGCACTTCGACCTGATCGACTCGCAGATGGATTGCCACCTCAAGGTCAGTTGCGGACAGGCTCAGCGCGCCGTCGTCAGCGACAAGTTTTACCGAGAGCAAGACGGGCTTTGGGGTTCGGCTGACAATCACCGCCCCGACCAGATTCAACGCCTCAACCAGTGCCGCTCGATCGCAAGTAACCTTCATCGCTTCAATTCCTGACCATATAGAGTGAGCGGATACCTTACCGCTTCGCGATGAGGCTTACAAGCATGCCTGCGAAGCCCGAACGCAGGGCGAACGGAAGGGTGCCCCGGCCAGCGCAGACGGCCGGGCGGGATGGCGACAACGTCCGGGGCATTGGTGCAGATCCTGGGAAACCCGGCCGTCTCGCTTTCGCTCGCTGGCCGGGGCACCCTTCGTTCCGCGCGACCGGGTTGGGGACAACCCAGCTCCCTTTTCAATCCTGCAATGCGGCGACGCTGGCGGGGTCGCCGCCGAGCGCTTCGACGATGGCGGCAAGGTCGTCGGGCACGGGGATGGGCGGGTTGGAAAGGCGGCCGGTGGGCTCAACGCGGTCGGCGGTTTCCTGCACGCTCTTCATGTCGATGCCGGTGTGATAGCGGACGGTGGCGTCGGGATCTTTCAGTTGATGGCCGGTCAGGATGCACACAACCTGCTCGTCTCGGCTGATCACGCCCTGCTCGATGAGCATGCGCGCCCCGGCCACGCTCGCCGCCGAGGCTGGTTCGCAGCCGAAGCCGAATCGGCCGACCAACGCTTTGTGCTCCATGATGTTTTCGTCGTCGACTTCGAGGACGACGCCGTCCATCTGCTCGAGCGCCCGCAGGGCCTTGGGCAGGTTCACAGGCCGCCCGATTTCAATGGCACTGGCGACGGTGATCGCCTTCTGACCTGCTGCGTCCTGCTCGGCGTAAAGCTGATCGCGGGCAGCGACATCCCAGCGGCCACCGTTCCACCGCAAGCCCCGCTCGGTGTAGAGTTGATAAAGCGGATTCGCCCCCGCCGCCTGCACCACGGCCAGCCTGGGGATGCGGTCGATCAAGCCCAATTCTTTGAGTTCGGTGAAGGCCTTGGCGAAGGCGGAGCAGTTGCCGAGGTTGCCGCCGGGCACCACGATCCAGTCGGGCACCTGCCAGTCGCGGGCCTCGAGCACGCGGTACATGATGGATTTCTGGCCCTCCAGGCGGAACGGGTTCACCGAGTTCATCAGGTAAACGCCGAGCTCGGGCAGTTGCGTGGTGATCTGCCTGACGCGGTGAAGGCAGGCGTCAAAGTCGCCCACGATCTGCAGCGTGCGGGCCCCGTAATCGAGCGCCTGCGAAAGCTTGCCGTAGGCGATGCGGCCCGAGCCGATGAACACGATCCCCTTCATGCCCGACACGTCGGCGAACATCGCCAGCGAAGCCGAGGTGTTGCCGGTGGACGCGCAGGCGACCTGCTCCGTGCCGACCATTTTCGCGTGGGTGAACGCAGCGGTCATGCCGTTGTCTTTGAACGAGCCGGTCGGGTTAAGCCCCTCATATTGAAGGTGCAGCCCGCCGCCCTCAAGGCCGATTTCGCGCGCCAACCGCTTGGCGTGTTGCAGATTCGTGCGACCTTCGCCGACGGTGACGATGTCGTCATCCTTTTCATAGAATGGAATCAGTTCGCGGAAGCGCCAGACGCCAGAGAAGTCCAGCCGTCCCGTGCCGTGCTCGCCCTTGGTGTTCCACCTACGCTCGAACGCTTCCCACGAGGGTGCCGGCAGGCGATCCCAGTGGTACTTGATGTCCAGAAGGCTGTCGCACTTGGGGCAGGCGACAAGCACCTGACTTACGTCGAAAGTCGTCGCACAGTCGGGATTGATGCACTGTTGATAGGCGTGGTCGCTCATGGTTCCATCCAGCGAAAATAGACGTGGGGAAGCATCTTAGCAGGTCGATGAGAGGTCGGCACCCGGCGACTCCCCACGCCGCTGGTCGTACATCGGCGACCGCGTATCTGAGCGACGCTGGGCCTAGCCTTCTTAAGTGAACCAACGAAAGGGGGCGGCGATGCGTCAGTGCATGACGATGATGCGAAGAAGCAAGGGCGACAGCGGCTGGGCCCGCAAATCCTCTTCAGCGGACATGGCCAAGGGGATGCTTGCGGGGGTCGTCGGTGGGATCGCCGGTGCGTGGGCGATGAACCAGTTTCATCTGTTGACCACCAAAGTAACAGGGCACGGCGGCGATGAAGCGCAACAGGCCGCCGAGCATGAGCCGGGCGACGCCCAGGCGGCGCAGCGCGGCAAGGAAAAAAAAGGTGAACCGACCACCGTGCTGGCGGCGGACGCCGTTTCGCGTCGGCTTTTTCACCATGAGTTGAGCGAGAAAGAGCAGCAGATGGCCGGCCCCGCCATGCACTACGGCTTCGGCGCGGTGATGGGCGGCATCTACGGCACGGCGGCGGAAACGATCCCGATGATCCGCGTCGGTGAAGGGGCCGCCTACGGCGCGGCAGTCTGGCTCGTGGCGGACGAAGCCGCGGTGCCGGCCTTAGGGCTTGCGGGGCCGCCGACGCAGCATCCGCCTTCGGTTCATCTGTCATCGTTGGGTGCCCATCTCGTCTACGGGCTGGTCACCGAGTCCGTCCGCCGAACGGTCATGGCGCTATGGTGAAAGGCTGTGTCGCATTCACCCGCCCATGCCGGTCACGCCGCGCCAGCCGATGTAGCCGAGGTAGAGCAGCAGCAGGGCTGTGCCTTCGACGCGGTCGATCTTCTGATTGCCGCTGATCGCCAACGGCAGCAGCACCAGCGACAGGCCCATCATCATCCACAGATCGACGTGCCCGCCGGCGGGTATCTCCAGCGGCTGAACGATCGAAGTCACCGCAAGAATCAGCAGCAGGTTAAAGATGTTCGAGCCGACGACGTTGCCGATGGCGATGTCCGTTTCGCCGCGGCGCACCGCCATCAACCCCGTCGCCAGTTCGGGCAGGCTCGTGCCGACCGCGACAACTGTGAGGCCGATGAGTTCCTGCGGCGCCCCCAGCCATTCCGCCACGCCGACCGCTCCCATGACCGTCAACCGACCGCCCGCAACGACCGCCACCAGCCCGCCGAGCAACAGGATCCACGCGAGGCGCTTGGAGATACTCGTCTGCTCTTCGACTTCCTCCACGCCCGGCAGCAGGGTCAGCGAATCTTCGCGATCGCTCAGGGCAGCCGTCAGCGTGTAGTACATGAACACCGCAAAAAACAGCAGCATGATCAGCCCGTCGCCACGAGTGAACACCTCCACCAGCGCCCCCCCACCTGCCCCCCCACCGGGCCCCCCGCCGGCCGCCTCAGTCGCCCCCCCCACGCCGTTGCCACCCAGCCAAAAGGCATCGACCGCCATCACCACCACGGCGAAAGTGCCGAGCAGCATCATGGGAATTTCGCGGATGATGATGGTGCGATGGACCGACAGCGGCTGAATCATCGCGCAGATGCCGAGGATCAGCCCGATGTTCGCGATGTTCGAGCCGATGATGTTACCGAAGCTGATGCCCACGTCGCCGCTGATGGCAGCGGTCAGGTTAACCGCGAGTTCCGGCGCACTGGTGCCGAAGGCCACGATGGTCAGGCCGATGATAAGTGGGCTGACGCCCAGCAGCCGGGCGAGTGCCGCCGAGCCGCGCACGAGCGCATCGCCGCCGAATAACAGCAGCGGGATGCCGATTATCAACCAAAGCACATCAAGCGCCATGCACTGCTCCCCGAGCGACCCCTGATCAGACCTTCAACTCCACCCTCGCATCAAGCTGATCAGCGTAACGCTTGCGGATCGGCTCCACCACTTCTTCGATGAACGCATCGACCTGCTGCGGCGCGCGACCGACAAACTTTCGGCCATCAAGCTCCGCCCGCAGATCAATCCCCTTGAAGGTCGGCTCGCTTTCAAGCCGATCCAGCAGATCGTTCTCCGCCCCCTCACGCTTCACGCGCTCAGCCGCAGCCTGGCTGTGCGTACGGATCACCTCGTGCACTTCCTGCCGATCGGCCCCGGCTTTCACCGCCGCCATCAGCAGGTTCTCCGTGGCCATGAAAGGAAGCTCACGGTTGAGATTCGCTTCGATGGTTTTGTCGTAGACCACGAGGTCGCGTGTCACACTGATGACCAGGTCCAGCACGCCGTCGAGCGCCAGGAACGGTTCGGGAAGCGAAAGGCGACGGGCGGAGGAATCGTCCAGCGTCCGCTCGAACCACTGCTCCGCAGCCGTGGTGAACGGCACCTGCGTCAGGCCGATCACGAACCGCGCCAGGCCGCACACCCGCTCGCACCGCATCGGGTTACGCTTGTACGCCATGGCCGACGAACCGATCTGATCCTTGCCGAACGGCTCTTCCATCTCCTTGCGATTGGCAAGCAGGCGGATGTCCGTGGCAAACTTCGCGCAGGTCGCCGCCGCTGCGGAGAGCGAAGCCCCGATCATGCCGTCGACCACGCGGGGGTAGGTCTGGCCGGTGACCACAAATCGGCGGTCGGGCTCCCAGCCCATCTTCTGCGTCACCAGCCGATCAAGCTGATCGACTTTTTCGTGAGCTTCGGGCGTGTCGCCGCCGAAGAGTTCGAGGAACGAAGCCTGCGTGCCCGTCGTGCCTTTCACGCCTCGGAAGCGCAGCGTGTCCCGGCGATGCTCAACCTCCTCCAGCGCCAGTGACATATCGTGAGCCCACAACGCTGCCCGCTTACCGACCGTCGTCGGCTGGGCCGGTTGATAGTGCGTAAAGCCCAGCGTCGGCAGCTCGCGGTACTGGGTGGCGAATCGACCGAGCGCGTCGATTGCCGAGGCCAGCTTGCGGGCGATGATGCCCAAAGCTTCACGGATCTGCAGCAGCTCGGCATTACAGACCACGAACTGGCTGGTCGCGCCCAGGTGGATGATCGGCCGGGCTGCGGGGGCCTGATCGCCCAGGGCGTGAACGTGGGCCATCACGTCGTGCCTGAGCTTCCGCTCGTACTCAGCGGCGCTCGCGAAATCGACATCGTCCAGATGCTCGCGCAGCTGTGCGATCTGCTCGTCAGAAATCTTCAGCCCCAGCTGCTTTTCCGATTCCGCCAGGGCGAGCCACAAGCGCCTCCAAGTGCTGAATTTGCGCTGAGGCGACCAGCACCCCTGCATTTCTTTTGAGGCGTTTCGGGTGGCCAGAGGGCTTTCGTAGGTTGTATGCTCGTTCATGAGAATCGCTACCGTA
Organism: Phycisphaeraceae bacterium; assembly: GCA_040905565.1. Taxonomy (GTDB): domain Bacteria; phylum Planctomycetota; class Phycisphaerae; order Phycisphaerales; family Zrk34; genus JBBDRF01. Next base: position 18,473 of record JBBDRF010000039.1, read on the forward strand.
GGAGGGGGACGGGGGGTGCGGGGGAAGCTGTGGCTGAGGTGCCGGTCGGTCGCGCGGAAAGTAAGCGGGGTCGCACCGAGCGATCGGGTATCGTACCCTAATGCAGTCACTGCGGAAATGCGCTCAAAGATCGCGAGGCCGATGGGTCAGGACCCCCTTCTAACACCGGAACACGAAAAGCAGCTGTTGGCCCTCCTCCAGAGGGGCGACCGCGGGGCCTTGGGTGAATTGCTGAGTGCTTATCAGCATCGGATTTACCACGTCTGCCTGCGGATGGTTTCGTCCGCCGACGATGCCGCCGAGCTGGCGCAGGATACGCTGCTGCGGGCCGTGCAGCATGTCGACAGCTTCAAGGGCGACGCGAAGTTCTCCACCTGGCTCACCCGCATCGCCATGAACCTCTCGATCAGCCACTTGCGGAAGGCCAAGCTTCGGAACGCGGTTTCGCTCGATCATCAGCACGCAGCGACCAACGGTGAGGCCCAGCCGCTCCGGGATTTAATTCATCAGAACCATGAACCTTCGCCGCATTCCCGCGTCGAAAACAGTGAGCAGCTTGATCGTCTCGCGGGAGCCATGGACGCCATCGATCCAGCCCTGCGAAGCGTGATCCTGCTGCGGGACTTGCAGGGTATGGACTATCAGCAGATCGCTGAGGTTCTCTCGGTTCCCGTCGGTACCGTCAAAAGCCGACTCTTCCGAGCCCGCCTGGCCCTGCGAAAGGTGATGGAAGCGCCTTCACCTGTGACCAACCCTACAAGGACCACCGAGGTGGCCGATGGCTGAGCAATTCGACGAACAACTCCTGCTGGCCTACGTGGAAGGCGAACTGGATGCTGCCGACGTGGCACGCGTTCAGGGTTGGCTGCGCGAGGACGCCCGGCTGGCGTCGCTGGTGGAGAGCATGATCGCCGACCGCGACGCCCTTCGGCAGATGCCCGCCCCCCAGGCCCCGCCCTGGCTGATGGACGAAGTGAATCGCCAGCTTGAGCGCGACATGCTGATGGACGGCGTGCCCCAGGAGGCCGGCCCTATCGCCATGCCCCACCGCCCCGTGCTGCGTTCGATCTTCACCGGCGGGGCCGTCGCCGCCATGCTCGCCATCGTCGGCGGGCTCATCGCGTACTCCATCACCGACGTCAATCCCGCCCGCGAGTTCGCCCAGCAGATCGGCCTCATCCCCCCCACCGCCACCACCACCGTCGCCGACGCCACAACAGAGGCCGCCGATGGGGAACCTGCCGCCCCGCTCGCAGAGGCCGACGACGGACCGCCCGCCCTTGCCGACGCGGGGCTGGGTGAAGCCGCAGGCTCGGCACCCGAGGCCGATTCCGCTCTGGCCGGTGCTTACGATCTGGACCTGCTCACGATGGCGCCGCCCAGCATCTCGTCGCGCCTCGAGCCTCATCGTCCGCAACCGGGGACGTTGGTCGATGATTCATTTGATCGCATCGCCGCCGCCGAGGCCGGGCCGCAGATGTCCGCCGACGATCTTCAGCAGCGGCGGCTGGGCCAGAAGGCGGCTCGTGATTACGCGCCGATGCCCGAGTTGCTCGCTGACGCTGAGCATGCAGCCGAATCGATCGCCGCCGGCGCTGCCATCAGCCCGCTCGACGGCACCAACGTCGGCGCGCAACCGATGACGCAAGCCAAGGCCGCCGAACCGCTGCTCCAGCTTTCCGACGGCATGGACACGCTGCTCGACCCGCTCGCGGTGAGCGCGCCGCACAGCCTTCGCGATCATCCCACGCAGGTGCCTTCGATTTCCTCCGCCCTCAGCAAGCCGTTGGCGCTCGATCTGCCCTACCGCTTGAGCCCGCAACAACTTCGGACCGAGCCGATCCCCGACTTCGCCGATGCCTCCATGCCGCTCGCCAACGAACCGCTCGCCCTGCGTAGCGCCAAGGTCACCGCCCCCACCACGCTCCGCAGCCGGGAAGGGTTCGACGCCCCCGCCCCGAAAGAGAATGCCACGCGCGTTCAGCTGCGTGCGTTGCTCGAGCAGCGTGTCCTTCCGCATCAGCTTCAGCTCCGCATCGAGGCCGACCCCGCCGTCGCGATGGAGCACCTCCAAGCCTTCGGCAAAGTCCCCGAAGCCGCCACCGATGCCGAGGCCCCCACGCGCCTTTTCGAACTGGCGATCGTGCTGGATCGTCTCGAAGCCTTGATCGATGCACTGGAGCAGGACGACCGCGTCACGGCCGTTCATCTCACCCGTCAGCAAGTCCTCGCCGCCGGCGAAATCCCCGGCCGCCCCAGGCGCGACACCACCTTCCGCGAGCTCTGGCCCTCCCTGGTGCCGGACTACGAAGCCGTCCTCCGCCACAGCTTGCCCGAGGAGCCAGCCGAAGCCCCGCCCGTGCCGCTCCCCGTCCGCATCGCCCCACCGGCCGTGCCCGAGTGAGCGCGACGACCACTTACTGACGTGCGTGGCTCCGATTCCGCGTGTGGTGATAAATCCGGTCCGTGTTAGAATGGCTGCGAATCGACCTATTTTTCGCTTTCCCGAAAGGCTTTATTGATGAACGAGCAGCCGAACGCGGTGACATTCAAGGGCAACGCCATGACGCTCCAGGGCGACCCCATCGAAGCCGGGCAGAAGGCCCCGGACTTCACGCTGGTCGCCAATGACCTGTCTCAGAAGAGCCTCAGCGACTTTGCCGGCAAAACCGTGATCCTCTCGGTGGTCCCCTCGCTCGATACCGGCACCTGCGACGCCCAGACCCGCCGTTTCAACGAAGAAGCAGCCAAATTCGGCGACAACGTGGTCGTCCTCACCGTCAGCCTCGATCTGCCGTTCGCTCAGAAGCGATGGTGCGGCGCTGCGGGCATCGAGCACGTCACCACGCTTTCAGACTACCGCGATCGTCAGTTCGGGCCCAGCTACGGCGTCCTCCTCAAAGAGCTCGGCCTGCTCACGCGCGCCGTCTTCATCATCGATCCCGAAGGCGTCGTCCGCTATAAGCAGATCGTGCCCGAGGTCGCGGAAGAGCCGGACTACGCCGACGTGCTCAACGCACTGCAACAGCTCGCCTGATTCAGCCCGCGTGCCTGACAAACGACGCTCCTACACCCGCCGATCGGCGGGTTTTTTCTTGCGCAATCGCGGTTCAAACATGGTAGCCGGTGGTGCGTGCGTTTATGATGCCCGGTATGGGTGATAAACCGCGAAAGCCAGATTCGGATTCGGAATTCGAGCCGATCCCGCTTGCCGACCCCGATCCACCGCCTGAGGCCCCGAAGAAGGATCGGCCCAGGAAACGTACGCCCAAGCCGCCGCACCCGCTCCCCGAAGCCGGTGCAGCCTCGACCTCTGCCGCCTCGGCCTCGCAAACCGTGACGGTGGGGCAGCGGCCTTCATCGCGCCAGAGCACCGCTGACAAGGTGCACTGCCATCAGCATCCCGAGGAAATCGGCAAGTGGTGGTGCAGCGTCTGCCAGGCCCCCGTCTGCCGCGACTGCGTGGTCATCGAAGATGATCGCTCAGCCAAACGCCCCGTCGCCTACTGCAAGGGCTGCGGCAAGCCGTGCAAGCTGAACAAGGCTGCCAAGTACAGCGACGAGTACGACAACAGCCCCTTCCGCGCCCGCCTGGCCCGAGGCTTCGCCTACCCCGTTCAAGGCTACAACTGGGTCATTCTGCTGATGCTTTCGGTCATCATGGCCGCCCCGCTGCTGCTCAGCCTCGCCTTTCCGCTCGTGCTGATCGTGTTTTTCCCGTTCGTCGCACTTTGGCTGGTGACGTGGATGTTCGACGTGCTCGGCGAATCCGCACGTGGCAGCCGCGACATGCCCAACCTCGCACTCCCCGTTGATTTCTGGCAGGACCTCGTCCGTCCCGTCGTCCTTTTCCTGTGCGCCTGGTTCGCCAGCTTCGGCCCCGCGCTGATCGCCTGGTACTACATCCCAGAAGAAGTCGGCGTGCTGGGCTACGCCCAGATCATGGCCGTGCCGCTGCTCGCGATCGCGGGGCACATCGTCTTTCCGATGATGATGCTGGTGGTCACGCTGTACGAATCGCCCCTCGCGATCCGCCCCAGCCTGATCATCGACGGCATCAACACCATGGGCATCGACTACCTGATTCTGCTGGTGCTGCTGGCGCTGGTGCCGATGGTCGTCTCGTTCGCCCTGACGATGGTCGGCCCCTTCGCCGTGGTCCTGGCCGTGCCTGCGGCGCTGTACCTCATGGCGTTGAACATGCACCTGCTGGGCCAACTCTACCACGCGAACCGGCGAAAGCTGGGGTGGTTCATTTAAGCTTACTTCGTTCGCGGCCCGCGTCCGCACTTCGTTCAGAAGTAACAACCACAGAGGCACAGAGGGGGAGGAGAAAACAAAGGCAGAGGTATCGGACTTCTAACTTCCGATTTCTCTCCCTCTTACCTCCTCTTCCTCCTTCAGTCAGTAACCGTTAACCGATCGCACCTGCAAAGTGTGTAGCCCCGGCTCATGGTGACGTTGCTTAGTGGTGATCAGGGGACGAGGAAGGAATCGCTGACGTTGGCGGGGCCTTCGGTGCCAGTGTAGTAATCAAACCCACTGTTGCCGGCATGGAAGATGTTGTCGCGACCGATGACCGGCTCCTCGTTCCACCGCACTTCACCCGTCGTCAGCAGCACGTTCTGGCCGCCTTCGTGGTTGAGGGAACTGGAGTCGGCAAGTTCGAGCCGAAAACGACCGGGCTCAAAGAACGGATTCTTATCCGCCAGAACAGCAATGGCGGGGTCGCGATCCATACGGTGCTTCTTCACAGCATACTGATTCTGATAGCTGAAGCTGACCGCCGCGGCGGAGCGCCAATCACGCTGCCCGTCGTGGATGTCGGCGACGGCGTTGGGGTTTTCCGAACAGTTCAGGACGCCTAGCCGCACGTAGCCGCCGCGTGCGAGGGTGAACAGGTGAGCTGAGTTGGAGCGGGTGGAGCCGTCGTCGTTGAAGCGGTTGGTCTCCCACCACGGATCGCCCAGATTGGCGTGCGTGGCGGGCATCTGGCCGTTGTGATCGAGGCCGTAGCTGCCGAGCGCAACGCCGGCCGAGGCAAGGTTGGATTGACAGGCGATCTGGCGTGCGACGGTGCGGGCGTTGGAGAGGACCGGGAACAGCAGCGAGATCCCGACGACGACCATGGCCGCCACCGTGACCAGTTCGCGGACGGAGACGCCGCCGGGCGTCCGCGCCATCGTCAGGGCCTGGATCTGCTGGGAGAAACGCTCCTGCTGGCGCGATCGGCTGATCGCTTCGAGCGTGCGTGCCGTGAGAAGATCCTGCCCCGAGGCCTCGGGCAGATCCAGCAGCGACATCAGCGCCATGACGCGCTCCGCACGCTCGTGCTGATGGCTGGGCAATCTGCTGACCTGGTAACCTTGCTCGACCAGGGCATCAAGTACCTGCCGGTCGGCTTCGCTTAGCTGGGCAATTTCATCAGGGCGCATGGGCCGATTCTCTTTCACGCAGCGGAGTCAGTGTGTGGACCAGAAAAATCCACGTCTCTTCCGATCGACCGGCTCACGGGAGCGGCGTCGGCGAAAAGCTTAAAACGAGCCATTGTACTCGAGCCATCGTTACTACGACGTCCCGGAGTGAAGGTTCACACGTTTCCAGAGTTTGGCGAAGGTCGCAACCGCCGTATGCAGCCGGCTTTTTACCGTACCAAGCGGAATCTGGAGCATGTCGGCGATCTCGTTGTACGAAAATCGCTGAAAATACGAGAGTACAAGTATCTCACGTAAGTGATCAGGCATCTGATCGATTGTACGTTGCACCAGGGCTTGAAGTTCATTTTCCTGAAGCTTTTGATCGGGCAAAGGCAGATCGCCTTCGAGCAGGTCCACAAAGGTCTGCCCCCCCTCGCCGCCCGCCCCGCCCACTGGCGCATCAAGCGGAGCAGCAGGACGCCTGGCGCGTTTACGCATGTAGTCACGGGCCTTGTTCGAGGCGATCGTGAAAAGCCAGGGCTTGAAGTTGCGGTCCGTGTCGAACGTTTCCGCTGAGAGATGCACCTGAAGGAAGGTTTCCTGGAAGACATCTTCAGCTGCGGTCCTGTCGCCGGTGAATCGCAACAGGAAGTTCAAAAGCTCGCTGCGATAGCGGTTAATGAGCACTTCGAAGACTTCGATCTGTCCGCGACGATAGCTCTCGACAAGCTGTTCGTCGCTCATCGTGGTCGGGTTCTGCTGTCCGGACGGATCCGCCATGGTGTGCCCAATGCCCTAAGGCACCGCATTATAAGGCTTGACGCCGCGGCCACAATCGGCCATGCCCCCAATGCTTGCGCAGAGAGGACCGTGGCAGCGCAAAAAAGCCGCCGGCCGAGTTTGTGGCTCGACCGGCGGCGGCGTTAAAGGTGCTGTCGATGCTTAGTTGCCGAGCATCTTCTCCGCGTGATCAGCGAGCGTCTTGTACTTCGGATGATTGTTCGGGTCCTCATCCTGGTACGTCAGGTGGCCCCAGCTACCGTAGATCGAGTCGATCCCGATGTAGCTGTACGCGACCAGCAGATCGCCACCGATACCTGCGAAGCGGTCGAGCATGACCTGGTAGGCCTCGCCCATCTTCGGATGCCGCTGCGCGTCGTAGTAGGCCTGCTCGTAGCTGGTCTGGCGACCGTTCTGGCTCACGTGCTGACCGCCCTCGTAGGCGAGTAGGCGAATCTCACGCCCCAGCTGCTGCGAGTAACGGTCGACCACGTCGGCCTGGGCCTGCATGGGTTCGACCCACTCGGGGGCGCTGACGCTGTCCAGCGCCAGCTGGGCGATCTGCTCGCCTGTGGTGCTGCTGGACAGGTTTCCGCCCACGCCCGAGAAGTAGGTCGTGATCGCCAGAGCATCGAATTCGCCGTTCATGTGCTGGAGGATCTGCTCCGAGCGCCACGACGAAACACGCTGGCCTGCCACCGTTCGGATCAGGCGACTGTCGTCGGCAAACTCCTCACGGAAGATACGGAACAGGTCACGCGCCCGATTGGCGTACGCTTCGTGCATGTCCGTGCCACGCTCGGAGCCCCACTCACGCACAGTGATGTACTGCGGGAAGATGGTGTTCCAGTGCTCGTTGCTCAGCTCGATGTAGATCTTGAGATCCGAATCGAGGTTATCGCGAAGCAGCCGCGCCAGGTTCCGCATGTAGTCGTCGTCAGCGAGCAAAGGCACGCAGACCCACATGTGCGAACGCAGACGGTTGGACAGGTCGATCATCTCTTCGTAGGCCATGCCGCCGTTGGTTTCCAGAGTCCAGCTCCAGTTGCCGGTCATGGTGCCACTGACGGCCGACTGCGTGCGAACTTCGAAGGTGTTCGCATCAATCACGCGGACCGTCGATTCAGGGGCAACGATCAGGTTCGGGATCCGGAAGCGAATCATCTGACCGGAAACCAACCCATGGCCGGCAGAAGTGACGCGGGCAATCTCGCCCCAGTTATCCCAGGATCCACCGTTGGAAGCTGCCTCGATACGCGTCGCGGTGCCGCTACGGCTGGTGATCTTGCCACCATCGCCGTACCACGGCCAACCTTCGGGCGTACGCTCAGACCAGCGCCTCACGTTGGAATAGTTAACCCTTCCGGAGTTCATAAACCGAATCGCACCGCGGAACGGCTCGAGACGCTCAACGAACAGCGGATGGAACGTTTCGCCGCTGCCCTCGAAGCCGGGCATGTACAGGCGAAGGTTGCGAAGCGGATTGTTCGGATCGCTTCGGGAGATGCTCAGTTCAATGCCCGCATCGGTGGCATGCACGGGAACGGTAAAGCGTGCTTCGCCGTCGCCGTTATGGTCGTAGACCTGATCTGAGGGGGCGCCATAACGGAAGGTGATCCTGCCGCTGCCTTCGAATTTCAGCACGTAGTCGCCGACGGGGTAGCGACCGTCAATGGAACGCAGGATCAACCCGCTGGCGGTCTGCTGGTAGTGCCAGGTGCCGCCGCCCGTGGTGGAGCTGAGGTTGGTCGAGACGGTGAACTGATTGCTGCTGTCCACGCCGACCACACGAGCATCGTGGTCGCCGCCTGACTTCAACCCGCGGAAGCGGACAATGTCGTTCACACGCAGGCCATGGTTGCTGCTGGTGATGGTCATGCGGTCGGTCGAGGTGTTCAGCGACACGCCATCGACGTCACCGGAAAGGCTGACAAGGCCGTCGGGGTAGCCGTCTTCACGCAGGTCAAGATCGCGTGAGCCGCCGGTGATCCACGGGGAATAGTAGTTGCCGCTCCTGGGGTTGGCCCAGCGAGCCGCGTTCACGCTGAACCACTGCGGATCGTAATAGTTCATGCGGGACAGGTTCATGCCGACCTGCAAGCGGCCGTCGAGGGGGACGGGATCGATGCCGGGCTCGGGCTCTGGTTCGGGCTCGGGCTCGGGCTCGGGCTCGGGCTCGGGCTCTGGCTCGGGCTCTGGCTCGGGCTCTGGTTCGGGTTCGGGTTCGGGCTCTGGTTCGGGTTCCGGATCGTCGCCGTTAATGGCGCGAATGAACACACGCGTCGGCGATTCCATGGCGAACGTGCGTCCGTCCTGTGGAAACGCCGAGGCCGACATGCGTATCGGTTCATCCGATAGGCCGTCAGTCGGCAGCTGGGCACTCGTCGCCTGTCCGCAGAACAGGACGCAAGCGCCGATGGCAAGAGCAGAAAGCAAACGCATCAAGCAGACCTCCAAAAGATTGGGAAGATTCTCCGCACGCCGCAGCCGCACCACCGCACCATGCGATGTCTCACGGCTGACAGCCGACGCGCTGCCGTGCTGACGTGCGGGCTCCGAAACTCACTCCTGCGTCGCCGACCCGACATGAACATCTGCACCGGCATCGGGCGAACGCTGATGGCTGCCTAATGTACGCCCCTACCTTTCGAATACAAGAACGATTTCCCGTCTCGACCGAACACAAAACGCGAGACATCAAACACTTACACACACCCATTCAGCCGCCACGCCGTCCATGCCCGTTATAAACCACCCCCTCGCACGTGACCGCCGAACCTGAATCATCGGCCCCCGCCAAGTCTTGCAGCAGCCGCAGCCAGACCACCAACGCACAGCTACAACAGCAGCAGCGTTCGCCTGACCAACCGCTTCGTGTTTAAGTGGTTCCCAAAATTCCCTGCCCCCCACCGCTTTTTCGTCCGGTGAGCACCGCCCACCACGAACCCACGACGCCAAAAGAGCCGGGTTATCCCCAACCCGGCCCGCCCCACATCTACCAGACCCGGCTTGAGGACAAGCCGGCTCTTTCCCCGTTTTCCCAATCAGCAATCAGCCATCGAGAATGACTCACTCCACCGTCACGCTCTTCGCCAGGTTCCGGGGTTTGTCGACGTCGTGGCCGCGCAGCACCGCCGCGTGATACGCCAGCAGTTGAAGCGGGATCACCGTCAGCAACGGCTGCAACGGCTCAGGCACCGACGGAATCCGGAACACCGTCTCAGCGTAATCGTTAATCCGCGTATCCCCTTCATCCGCCACCGCGATGATGCGGCCGCCCCTTGCCCGCACCTCTTCAATGTTCGACATCGCCTTCTCGTACTGGCTCCCCTGAGGCACCACAAAAACCACAGGCATCCCCTCATCAATCAGCGCAATCGGCCCATGCTTCATCTCCGCAGCCGGCATCCCCTCCGCATGGATGTAGCTGATCTCCTTCAGCTTCAACGCCCCCTCCAACGCCACCGGATAGTTGTACCCTCGGCCCAGGAAAAGCCAATTGTCTCGGTCGATCACCTTCGCCACTTCGTCACGGATGTACTCCGACTGTTTGGTGACGTTCTCGATGTGCTGCGGGATCTTCTCCAGTTCCTTCAGGTACCCGCTGAGCTGGCTGCTGCTGAGGAAGCGCCGTCGCCCGATGTACAAAGCCATCAGCGTCAGCACCGTCACCTGCCCCACAAACGCCTTTGTCGAAGCGACCCCGATCTCGGGCCCAACATGCAAGTACACACCCGCATCCGTCTCCCGCGCAATCGATGACCCCACCGCGTTCACCACGCCGATGCCCAGCGCCCCGCGCTCCCGGGCTTCACGCAGGGCCGCCAGTGTGTCAGCCGTTTCGCCCGACTGACTCATGGCGATGAGCACCGTGTTGTCTTCAATGATGGGATTGCGGTAGCGGAACTCCGAGGCATACTCCGTCTCCGCCGGAATCTTCGCCAGCTCCTCCAGCAGATACTCGCCCACCAGCCCCGCATGCCACGCGGTGCCCTGCCCGGTCAAAATGAACCGCCGGGCGCGCACCAGCTCCCGCGCGTAAGCGGCAAGCCCGCCGAGGACGACCTGGCTCTCATGCGGATCAATTCGGCCGCGCAGCGCGTTGGTAATCGACCGCGGCTGCTCCATGATTTCCTTGATCATGAAGTGCGGATGATCGCCCAACTCAATTTGCTCCAGCGACATCTCCAGTTCCTGAATCTCAGGCGTCACGGGAACATTGTCGATCGTCGCGGTGCGCATCTCCGGCCCGTCAACCGCGAGGTGCAGTCGGGCGACCTGGTAATCCTCAAGCGTCACCACCTGCGACGTATGCGCAATGATCGCCGCGGGATCCGAAGCAGCAATGAAGCTGTTCTCGCCGATGCCGATCATGATCGGCGACCCCTTCCGCGCCACCACCAGCGTGTCAGGCTCATCCGCACAAATCACCGCAATGGCGTAAGCACCGGTCACCTCACGCAGTGCCGCCCGCACCGCCGATTCGAGATCGTACTTGCCGGTCTGGTACAGCTGCCCGATCAGCTTCGCCAGGACCTCCGTGTCGGTCTCGGTCGTGCAGGCGATGCCCTTTTCCTTAAGGTAAGTCCTCAAGGCTGCATAGTTTTCGATGATGCCGTTGTGCACCAGTGCGATGCGACCGGAAGCGTCGGCGTGAGGATGGGCGTTGTTCTGCGTCGGCGCACCGTGCGTGGCCCAGCGCGTGTGGGCGATGCCAAGGTGCCCTTCAATGTGCCCGTTCTCTTCAAGATAATTTTCCAGCACGCTGATGCGACCGGCACTGCGCGCCAGCCGAAGCTGTTGGTCGCTGCCCAGCAGCGCGACGCCTGCGGAATCGTAGCCGCGATATTCCAGCCGCTTTAAGCCCTCAAGCAGCAGGTGTTCAGCGGGTTTATTGCCGAGGTACGCGACGATTCCGCACATGTTTCTGCTCCAGACAGGTGATCAAAGTCATAAGACATCGGCTCGAACGGGCCTCCGCTCCAGCCGGTTCGATTGTAGCGGTACGCCCATCGTGCGTTACCATTCGGCGACATGGGGCAGAAATCATGCGAGGAACCCGGGAGATTTCCCGATCCTCCGCCCCTTCACCGCCGTATGCTCTACAAGGAAGTGTGGCGAAGCAGTCGGCCCGATTTAAGGCAACCCGCCCGCCGGCCGATAAAGCAAGTGAGTCTATTCTTCGAGGCTTTGCGTTCATGACGAATCTTCATCACCCTGCTTCGACCACCGAACCGTTCGCGCCGACGCTGCCTGACGCCGGCGAGTGGTTCGTCCTGCATACCCGCAGTCGACAGGAAAAGGCGCTCGCTGCGGATTTGGCCGCGCGGCGCGTGGGGCATTTTCTGCCGCTGATCAAGCAGATGCGCCAGTACGGCCGCCGAAAGATGCCGGTGCAGATGCCGATGTTCCCCGGCTACCTGTTTCTGCGGGGATCGCTGGAGCAGGTGTACGAGGCCGACCGCACCCGCCGCGTTTCGCAGATCATTCGCGTGTCCGACCAGTCGCAGATGGACTGGGAACTGCGTAACATCAGCCAGGCGTTGTCGCGCGATGTCGTCTTCGATCCATATCCTCATCTCACGCGTGGACGTAGAGTAGAGGTGCGGTCGGGGCCGATGCGTGGCATTCAGGGCCGGGTCGAAGACCACGTGAAGCCCGACCGCCTGCTGCTGCAGGTGGAGATGCTCGGGCGGGCGATGTCGGTCGAAATCGACGGCGCACTGCTCGACTGCATCGATTAAATCTTTGTCAGCATTCAAAACTTTGAACATTGGGGGGATACATGGAAACGAGCATGTCAGAAGTCACTTCGGAGTCGGTGCAGGGGCCGGTCGCACGTTGGAAAAAGGCGATCGCTGAGCGGACCACGGTCATCGGCGTCGTCGGGATGGGCTACGTGGGGCTGCCGCTGACGCGCGCGTTTCACGATGCGGGGATGAAGACGATCGGCTTCGACGTCGACGCGAACAAGATCGCCGCCCTCAGCGAAGGTCGGTCTTACCTCAAGCACCTCGGTGACGATTTCGTCGAAGAGATGGCGCAGTCCGGCCGTTACACCGGCACGACCGATTTCTCACGCTTAGGCGAGGCGGACGCCGTACTTGTCTGCGTCCCCACGCCCCTCGGTCAGCACCAGGAACCGGACCTCAGCTTCGTCGAGGCCACCTCCGACGCCATCGCGGCCGCGCTTCGGCCGGGGCAGTTGATCGTGCTCGAATCCACCACCTATCCCGGCACCACGCGCGAGATCATGCTGCCCCGCCTCGAGGCACACGGCCTGCGCTGCGGCAAAGACTTCTTCCTCGCCTACTCACCCGAGCGTGAAGATCCCGGCCGAAAAGATCTCAACACCAGCAGCATCCCCAAACTCGTCGGCGGCATCGACGACGCCAGCGGCGACATCGCGACGGAGCTTTATCGCCTCGCCGTGAAGAAGGTGATCCCCGTGAAGTCGGCCGAGGTGGCCGAGGCGGCGAAGCTGCTGGAGAACATCTACCGGGCCGTGAACATCGCGCTGGTTAATGAGCTGAAACGCGTCTTTACCGCGATGAATATCGACATATGGGAAGTAATCGACGCGGCCTCCACTAAGCCCTTTGGCTTCCAGGCTTTCTATCCCGGTCCGGGCCTCGGCGGGCACTGCATCCCGATCGACCCGTTCTACCTCACCTGGCGTGCGCACGAAGTCGGCCTGCCCACGCGGTTCATCGAATTGGCGGGGCAGGTGAACCACGCGATGCCTGATTATGTCGTGCAGCGGACGATGCTTGCGCTGAACGATCGTGGCAAGGCCGTGAGCCAGTCGCGGATTCTGGTGCTCGGCCTGGCCTACAAACCCAACGTCGATGACGTCCGCGAAAGCCCCGCCTTCGAGCTGATCGTGAAACTCAAGAAGCTCGGCGCCGCGGTCGACTACAACGACCCCCACGTCCCCGCGACCCACCGCATGCGCGACTACGACCTGCAGATGCAGAGCGTGCCGCTGACGGAAGAGTCGCTGCGTGAGTACGACTGCGTGCTGATCGCGACCAATCATGCTGCTTACGACTGGACGATGATCGCCGATCATGCTGCGTTGGTGGTCGACACGCGCGGTGCGATGCGTGAGCTCCAAGAGGGGCGCGACAACATCGTCACGGCCTGACCTTTCACCTGCCGAGGTGCCATGCGAACCGGCCTCGTTATCGCTTTGCTGCTCGTGTTGGCAACGGCTCTGAATACGTTGCTTCCGGATTTAACCTCGCCCCGTCGCGCCGACGCCGGCCCGATTCCTTCGAACCCGATGCAGGCGCTGCGCGAAGCGGTGTCGCTGCTTGAGCAGGATGAGCAGCCGGAGCGAATGCGGGAGTTACTGGCTTCGGCGGTGGATGGGCTGCCGGAGAACAGCGAGGTTCGGCTGACCGCGTCGGTGCTGCATCAACAGATCACCGGGCAATATGCTGAGCGACTGAAGCCGTGGCTCGACCGCGAAGTGGTTGATGTGGTGGTGCTGGTTGATGATGAGATCAGCTTCATCGACGCGGTGAATCAGTGGACGCCCGAGCGGTTCTGGCCGGTGTTGATGGCTGACGACTGGTTCACGCCGCTGTTCGTGGAAGCCTTTCGGCCGGCGCGCGTGGTGCGGTATCGCTCGGATGCCGCGGCCGATGCCGATGGCGAGGCGGCGCTGCGTCACCTGGCTTTGGCGGTGCGGACGCAAAATGAAGGGGTGATCGCGCGGAAGGAAGCTGGCGAGTCGCTGCCTGCGCCGGGGCTGGTGGTGCTTGATCCGCATGGGCGGCAGGGGTTGGCGGGGTATGCATTGGCCGTCGCGCATCAGCAGCCGATTCTTGCGATGAAGGCTGAGGGATCGGTCGGACGGGTCACCAGAGAAGCGAACGTCCTCGAGATGAACCATCGCATCATGCGCGCGATGAACGGCACGGGGCTGCTGACCGATGACAACTGGGCGGCGATCACCCTGGCGGGCGATTACCCGTACAAATATGAGGTGCCGGGGGGCGATGAGAATCCGCTGAGCGTGGACGATCGCCTTGGGCGTGATGATGGTTTGGCGCGGCGGGCGTTCACGGGGCGGCTGCTGGGCGACGCCGTGCAGGCGGTTTACCAGGCGATGGGTTCGCTTTTCATTCAGCCGGAACGGCCGTTGCTGTTGAACGGGTACTGGAGCCGTAAGGATCCGACACGGGCGCAGGCGAAGGCGTGGTATCACCTGACGAACGTGGCGGAGCATCTGGGCGAGCGTTACGAGGTGACGCTGATTCAGAACGATCGGCAGGCGGCGGCGACGTTTCAGCAGCACGTGAACCCTTCGCCTCAGTTTGATATGTGGTGGGTGAATTCGGCTCATGGGACTTCGGTTCTGGAGATGCCGGGTGAGCAGTTTTACGTGGACGACACGCCGCTTGGTCGGGCGATGCCGATGTATGTGGTCGCGAGTTTCTCGGCACGTGATCCTTGGAACGAAAAGCAGCTTGCGGGGCTGGCGCTGCGTGGCGGGGCGTTCTGGTACTTCGGTTCAATGCACGAGCCTTACCTGCAGGCGTTCGTGCAATCGAACATGCTCATTAACCGGATGGCGCCGGGGACGCCGTTGGGCGCGGCGGCGCGGCAGACGTCCGGCGACCGGTTCGGCAGGCCTTGGAAGTTGATGCTGATCGGCGATCCGTTGTTCACGCTGCGACCTGAGCCGGCCGTTCGGGTGGCGGGTGAGGATGTGGCCGGCGAGGCGGTGGACTACGGCGCGGTTCCCGAGGATGCTTCGCTGGGGGATCGGCTGGATGCCGCTTTGCTGACACGGCATCCTGACGCGATCGGGCCGCTGCTTGATGAGGCTTTGGCGGACTTTGCTTCGCTTACGTATGAGCAACGTGCGCACGTGGTGCGTCTGCTTCATCAGCAGAATCGCGGCGATGCGGTGCTTGATTTGCCGCACGAACAGATCGAGCGACATCCGGTTTCGGTCACGCTGATGCGACGGCTTCTACGCCAACGCTTCATGGCGCAGCTTGGCGCGAATGAGCTCGAAGCGGCGCAGCGTTCGCTGATCGAGCTACACGAACTTTCGATCAGCGCTGGGCACTACAAAGTTTGTGCGAAGCGGTGGCTTGTGGCGATGCACGAAGCGGACCGGGGAACGGAGGGTGAGCGCTTTCTTCGGTTGCATACTGAGACGCACGGCTCGAAGTATCAACAAACGTTGATTGAAGACGCAATCAAGTCGGCGGCGGAGGCGAACTGAGGCGGAGAAGAAGGGACAACGACAGGGGCACGGAGGGGGAGTAGTCCTCTTGTGTGCCACTGGTGGCTTGTCCACCAGTGCTCGGGCCGTGCGTCAAAAACACTGGTGGGCAAGCCACCATTGGCACACTGCTCGGCGCACGACCGCTCCCTTACGGTCGCGGCTCGTGATCGGTGTTTTTACTGAACGGCGGGGGCTTCGGGTTGTTCGTCGTGCAGGAAGCGGTCGACGGGGGCGGTGGGGTCGAGTTCGCGGGCGCGCTCGGCGGCTTCGTGGGCTTCGGCACTGCGCTCCATGCGTGAGAGCAGGGCTGCGAGGCGGGTGTGGTGCAGGGCGCGGTCGTCTTCGATCCATGTCAGTGCCCGTAGATGTTGCAGCGCCGTTTCGTAATCCTGCCGCTGCATGGCGATGGTGGCCGCTGCTTCGCGGAGCGAGGGATCGTACGGCTGGCGGTAGAGCGCGCGGTGGGCGGCATGCTGGGCGTTATCCAGTTCATCAAGATCACGATAGAGTTGCATGAGGCGGACGGCGTGGACGCCTCGGTCCTGGTCGAGCAGGTCGAGCGTTTTGATGTGTGCGACGGCATCGGCCTTCTGATCCATGCGCAGCGCGATTTCGGCAAGTTGGCGATCGGCCCAGGGATCGATCGGGCGGGCGGCGGCGTACTGCTGCAGGGCCTGCTGGGCTTGCTGATCGTCGCCGGCTGCGAGCATTTTTTCCGCGTGAAGCTTGAGCAGTTCAGGGTGATCGGGATGCTCTTCGAGCAGCGCGGCCATGGCCTTTTCGGGGCCGTCGGGCGAGCCTTGCACTTTGATGATGATCTGCTCGATCGAAGGCTCGGGGGCGAGGCCCCAGGCGGTGACTTCATCATGCGCCCATGCGAAGAACGCTTGGAGGAAATCGTCGGCGGACTCGCCGGTGGCTTCGGGGACGACGCGGTCGGGGGCGGTGCCGGCCTGGCTTAGCTGCATCATCTTGAGGATCGTTTCGTGGCCGAATCGTTCGGTGATGTATTGGTACATCCAGTGGCTCTGGGCGTAGGCGAGCTGGCGATCCTGCGGGCGCTTGGGACGGACGAACGCCCAGTTGATTTCCTGGAGGTTGAACAGTTCGTCGTCGGCGAGTGAGGTGGCGAGCAGTTGGGCGGTCTGGTAATCGCGCGGCCCGATCTCCTGTGCAACGGCGGCGGCTTCGGTGAACCAGTGCGGCACGCGGTTGCCGGTCTGGCTGAGGTTGACGGTGTGGGTGTATTCGTGACGGATCACGCGTTCCCAATCGAAGGGGCCGTACTGGTTGCGGCCTTCGCGCGGGGGGGTGATGGCGATGACGGGGCCGGTGCAGGCGCCGACGGTCCAGATGCCGGGCATGCCGGTGATGCGGACGGCGAAGGAGCGGCGATCGGGCAGAATTTCGATCAGGGTTTTGCGCTCGGGGTGATGCTGGAAGACGTCGGTGACATCGCGGTAGATATCTTCGAGGGGGCCGGGCATGTCGTGGGCGAGGGCTGCGTCGATGCCTGCTTTGTACAGGATGATGAAGTGGTCGGTTTCCAGCTGTTCGTAGCCGGTCATGTTCTCGAGGAGGGTGACGGTGTTGTTGGCGCGTTTGTTGAAGGGGTCGAGTTCGGTGACGCGGAGGAGGACCTTGAGGGCTTCGGCTTCACGGCCGTCCTGACTGAGCAGCAGGCCGAGCTCGATGCGCGGGGCAGGCCAGTTGGGCTGACGTTCGACGGCCTGGAGGAGCATGGCGGTGCCGTCTTCGTACTGCCGGGCGAGCGAGAGATATTTGCCGGTGATGAAGTAGGCGAGCGGATCGTCGCCGGCTGCTTCGGCGTAGCGCGCGAGGGCCTGCTCGGTGGCGGCTTCGTCGTAGTGGAGGGCGGCGACGGCGGCGGCGCTGGCGAGCAGGTGACGATGGTTGGGCCAGCGTTCGAGGGCGGCGTCGAGCACTTCCTGGGCGGCGTGGGGATCACGCTGGGCGAGATAGCTTTCAATCTCGAGCACGTCGGCGAGGACGTGGTCTTCCTGGATGGTTCGAAGTTGGGTGACGACCTCGGCGAGGCCGTCGAAGTTGAAGCCCATGATGCTGACGCGGCCGAGGAGGTACCACGCTTCGGAGGAGTTCGGGTTCAGCGTCAACGCCTGCTGGATGGCGCCGACGGCTTCCTGGGGATTGTCCTTGTCGAGCATCAGCTGAGCCTGTGCGACGATGGCGGGCCAGTGGAGGCGATCGACCTGCTGGGTGACGCGGTCGAGCGTGTTCATGATGAAGTGGTAATCGGCGGCGGGCCTGCCTTCGAGCACGGCGAGTCGGGCCATGGCCTCGGCGGCGGCGGTGATGTCTTCCGCGCTGGTGAGTTCGTCGGCGCGGAGTGCGGCCCGCAAGGGGGTGAGGGCCTCGACGGCTTCATCGAACTGGCCGAGTCCTTCGTGGGCGAGGCCGAGCAGGAGCTTGGCGCGGGGCTCGTCGCGATCGGTGAGCAGTTCGACGGCCTGTTGCATGTCGCCTCGGAGGACGGCTGCTTCGGCGCGGATGAGGGCAGGGGTATCGGCGGCGTTCAGATGTTCGTGATCGAGATCGTATTGGGCGAGCAGGGCAGCGGGGGTTTGGCGGTTTTCGTCGGTGAGTTCATCGAACAGGCCGTGGAAGATGCGGAGCTCGGTGCGCTCTTGTTCGGTGAGCAGGTCGTCATCAACGATGGAGCGAACCGCACCGCTGACGCCCCCCGCTTCGCCGAGGAGCTGTTGGAGCTGTTCGTTTTCGGGGGAGGGTTCGGCGGATCGCTCGAGCAGTTCGCCGCCGACGCGGTCGGGATCGTCAGGCGTTTCGGTGTTGGCGATGCCGGGCGTGGTGAGCAGGAGCGTGGCGGCGAGGAGCGTGGCCGTCCACGCTGTGACGGTGCGTTGCTTTGCGGTCATCAAGGTCGCTCCATCGGAGTGGTGTGAGGCCGGTGGGCGGTTCAGCCTTCGTAGGGTGTGATTTCGACGCGCCAACCGCTGCCGGAGTCGGGAGCGGTGACGTCGAATCGCTCAGCGATCTGCTGCTTGCTCATCTCGTCGACTTCTTTGTCGTACAGGGCGACGGTGGTGCGGTGATGGCCCTGCCTTGTTTCGACGCGCTCGGGCAGGAGGGTTTCGCGATGGAACCACATGTCGACGCGATCGAAATCGGCTTCGCCGTCGCCACGTGGAACGTCGTCGCGGGGGGTGAGTTTGAGATGCACGAGGTGCTCGTGGTCGGGCTCGGGCTCGATGAGTTCGACGTTGAAACGGGCGAGGACGTCGTCGCGGCGTTGGCCGATGGGCATGGGGAAGGGGCCGTCGACCTGCAGTGGATCGAACGATTCGCCGGGCGGCACGACCTGACGCTTCTGGAACAGCTTGCGGTCGGGCTGTTTTTCGACGAGCCATTCGCCGTCGAAGATGAAGTGGCGATCCTGCTGCCGCAAGGCGTCGTCGATCACCAGCTGATTGAAATGGACGGCGAAGCGGGCGGGCTGGTCGTCCTCGTCATCGGCGGCGACGTACCAGAGCTTGCCGATGCGGACCTGCTCCTCGCCGAGCAGTTCGTCGACGCGGGCATAGCTGACGCTGCCGGTGAGTGTGCGGATGGCCTGTCCTCGTTCCTCAAGCTGATCGAGCCAGTCGACGACCTGCGGATCGGCCTCCGGCGCGGGGGCCTCGGCGAAGACGCCCCCCCACTCGCCCCCCCACTTCCCGCCCCACGGGGCGAGCATCGTCAGCAGCATTACGAAGGCGATCGCGTTGAACCTTGAAATAGTCATGGTTTTATCCTAATCGTCGTTCACCATCCCCGCCATTGGGATACGATGATGGCAGCCTGGGGGTTCTTCCTACCCCGCACTTGCTGTGAAGCCCGCATCGGCCTTTAATGCGTGCAAGGCAACGCTGGCCGGTGCCGCTCGATTTTTTCCGACCATGAAGGGACGCGGATGCAGACCGAAAGTTTCTGGCAACACTGGAAAATCGCTGAAGACCCTTTCCGAGCCGAGGAAGCGCGGGACGATCCCGTGTTCATGAGGCTGGTCAATACGAAGATCACGCATCCGGATTTCCACAAAATCTACGGTCAGCCCGATCGGCCCAGTGCTGCGGTGGTGTTCGGCGAGAAAGGCAGCGGCAAAACGGCGTTGCGGCTGTTGATGGAGCGGAAGTTCGCCGAGCACAATGCTGCCCATCCTGACCGCCGTGCGTGGGTGGCGCGGTACGACGACTGGAACCCAGTGCTCGATCGCTTCGCCAACGCTGTCGCGCCGGGCAACGATGCCGATCTCGCGACGCTCAAACGCTTCACGCTGGCGGACCATCAGGACACAATTCTTTCGCTGACGGTCACGCGGCTGGTGGACACGGTCCTCGGTGAGCGTAAGGACGAGCTAGCGACGGGGGAGATTCAAAAGCGTCTACGGAAGATGCCGCGCGGCAAGCGGGTGGATCTGGCAACGCTGGCGGCCCTTTACGATCAACCGCGGACGGGTCATTTCGTGCCGCGCTGGTCGAAGCTGAAGCGGATGCTGGGCATCGGCTGGTTCCCCAAAATGGCGCTGGCCAAGTGGGGCGGCTTCGTGGCGCTGATCGCGGCGGTCGTCCTCTGGCTTGTCGGTCAGTTCACTGAGGCCGAGACGGGGCCGCCGCAGGTGCAGCTGGTGCTGGTGGGCGTGCTGCTGGTGCTCGCAGTTGGGCTGCTGGGCTACTGGGCGTGGCGCAGCATGGGGCTGTGGTCGCTGGCGCGGAAGATTCGGCGTCAGCTTCGCACGGTCGATCGGCACAACGGCGACCTCAAGCACGTCCTCGCCCGCATTCCCGCCAGCGATCTCAGTGCGGAGCCGTTGCCGCTGCCGCACGCCGAAGACAGCCGCTATCAGCTCACGCTGCGGATGCTGGACCTGCTCGAAGAGCTCGGCTACCGCGGGTTGGTCGTGCTGGTCGATCGTGTCGATGAGCCGGCGGTGGTCAACGGCGACGCCCAGAAGATGCGTGCCATCATCTGGCCCATGCTCAACAACAAGTTCCTTCAGCAGGATCGCGTGGGCGTGAAG
>JBBDRF010000040.1:0-16931 GCA_040905565.1 Phycisphaeraceae bacterium
TCCTATATTCCCCAGACTGCCCATCTTGACTGCTGTTGTCGCCGGTTTGGTCTTGTTTCGTCCCGTCCCTCCCGGGTTGTTCGCCGTTACCGCTGGTTTCGGCGGCCTCGCCGTCGCGCGGTGAACGTGGTTCATCATCGGCGGCCGGCGGGTGAACGGCGTTCACTTTCGGCGCTGTTTCGGTCGCCGTCGGGGGGGCCAATCGGGGCGCCAACCGGGGGGTGATTTTGGGAGCCGGGAGGGCGATGGCGCTAGCGAGTTCCGAGTAGTCGAACGCGCCGGCGGAGTGGGGGGCGTACTGGAAGATCGTCTGCCCGAAGCTGGGGCACTCGGCGAGCTTGATGTTCCGCCGAATCGGAGGCTGATAGACGACGGCCTCGGACCAGGGCATCGCGAGCTTGCGGCTGCCGACGAAGAACTGCTCCAGATCGGCGACCACTTCCGTCGCCAGGTTCGTCTGGCCCTCGTGCATGGCGAGGACCACGCCGCTGACGCGAAGGGTCGTATTGACG
Source organism: Phycisphaeraceae bacterium (assembly GCA_040905565.1). GTDB lineage: Bacteria > Planctomycetota > Phycisphaerae > Phycisphaerales > Zrk34 > JBBDRF01. Next base: position 513 of record JBBDRF010000040.1, read on the forward strand.
CTTTGGCGGACCAGCTGCACCGTCTCGAGAAGCTTGCTAAGGCCCTGCAATGCAAGGAAATGCGCCTGCATGGGGACGATCACTTCGTCGGCTGCGGCAAGTGCGTTCAGCGTCAGCAGGCCCAGGCTCGGCGGGCAGTCGAAGAGAATGAAATCGTAGCGGTGGGCGATCGGGGCGAGCTTCTGCTTCAGGCGGCGCTGGCGATCGGGCGTGTTGCTGAGGTCCTGCTCGGCTGCGGCGAGATCGACCTCCGCGGGCAGCACATGAAGATGCTCGCCGGCTTCCTGCAGGACGGCCTCGGCGGTGAGATCATCGTCAATCAGCAGATCGTAAACGCTGTGATCGAGGTCGCTTGGGTCGATGCCGAGGTGGAGTGTGAGGTGGGCCTGGGGATCGAGATCGACCACGAGGACGCGGCGACCGCGCTCGGCGATGGCGGCGGCGAGGTTGACCGTCGTGGTCGTCTTGCCGACGCCGCCCTTCTGGTTCATCAAGGCGATAATGCGCACGTCGTTGCCGCGGTCGGTCACAGCCGCTCTCCGTTGGTCAGGCAATCAAGCGGCGCGAGTATAGCAGAGAGGGGCGGGATGGGCGTAGTGGTGTACATCGGGTGTACCGGCGAGGCGTAGCCTCGCGGCTATTGAAGGTGGGGTGGTTGGGCGAGTGTAGGGGGGGTCGCTTGAGTGGTCTGGTGGCTGACTCTAAACTGTAGGCTTTCCGTCCTGCCCAGTATAGAAAGCCGCCCATGATCCCCAATGAACCGCCTCGCAATCCGTCCTACGGCTTCCTTTACTTTCCGCCTTTCCGTGTGCAGGGCTACTCGATCGCAGGCGAAGAAACCTTTGTTCAAGTTCCCGAGTTAGATATCTGTTTTGACATCGGCCGGGCGCCGAGGCTTTCGCTGAACAGTCCGTACGTGGCGCTGAGTCACGGGCACATGGACCACATCGCGGGGCTGGTGTACTACTTTTCACAGCGGAATTTCCAGGGCATGGGCACGGGAACGGTGCTGTGCCATCCGTCGCTGGTGAAGCCGATCCATAAGCTGATGGACGCGTGGATTGACATTGAAGCTCAGCGGACGCCTTACAACGTGCTGCCGATGGAGGTGGGGACCGAGAGCGCGGAGTTTGAGCTGAAGAACAACATCTTTCTGCGTGCATTTGCGACCGATCATACGGTGCCGTCGCTGGGTTACGTGGTGATCGAGAAGCGTTCGAAGCTGCGTGAGGAGCTGGTGGGCTTGCCTCAGGAGAAGCTGGTGGAGATGAAGCAGGCTGGTCAGGAGATCACGTACACGCGTGAAATTCCGCTGGTCGCTTACACCGGCGACACCGCGCCGGGCCGTTTCTTTGAGCATCCGGAAGTGCAGAACGCCCGCATTCTGGTGACCGAATGCACGTTCCTTGATGACAACCATCGCGACCGTGCCCGCATCGGCAAGCATCTGCACATCAGCGATCTGGTGAACATGATGCCGAACCTGAAGGCGGAGCACATTGTGCTGACGCATCTTTCGAGGCGGACGCATCTGGGGCAGGCGAGGCAGGTGCTGGATCGGACGCTGTCACGGGACGATCGTGATCGGGTGCATGTGCTGATGGACAGCCGGGCGAACCGGGCGCGCTATGCCGACCAGATGGACGAGGCGGCGGCGGCGGAGTGAGCGCGGGCTGCCTCGGCGAGCGGGGAAGCGTGAGCGACCGTCTGTCGTCCCGGCGCTGTGGATCGCTGCGTGACAGCCTGTAGGCAGATGCCGGAATACGAGCCGCGACCGTAACAGTCTTTTTCATCTGTTGCGTAAGTCGTTGATTTTCGTCGGTAGCCGAGGCCGAGTCGCGTGGGCGGTCGGCGCGCAAAATCTTGGCGCACAACCGCTCCCTTACGGTCGCGGCTCGTGTTCAGCGCTAAGCGCGGCCTTAGTCGCGGATTTTCACGACGATTTTGCCGGTGGTGTGGCCGGCTTCGATATCGCGGTGGGCGTCGGGGAGGTCTTCCAGCGAGATGGTTTTGGCGATGTGCGGCTTGAGTTTGCCGGCATCGGCGAGTTCGGCGGCGGTGCGGAGGATCTCGGCGTGCTTCTCCCGGCCGATGCCGTGGATGCCCGGCATGCCCATGAATTCCATGTGCAGCGTGGCGCTCTTGCGGAACAGGGCGGGGACGATGCGTGGGTTCTCGTTGTAAACGATGGTGACGAGGCGGCCGTTAAGCCCGACGCAGTCGAGGGACTGGTCGAAGACGGGGTCGCCGACGGTGTCGAAGATGACGGGCAGGCCCATGCCGTCGGTCGTATCTTTCACCCAGTCGACGAAGCTTTGCTCTTTGTAGTTGATGACGACGTCGGCACCGCACCGCTCAGCGAGCGCGATGGATTCGGGCTGACTTGCGGTGGTGATGACCTTGCAGCCGTGGAGCTTCGCCAGTTGCACGCCGATGTGCCCGACGCCGCCGCCGCCTGCGTGGACGAGGACGGTTTCGCCGGTGTGGATTTTCGCGCGGTCGTGCAGCGCTTCCCAGGCGGTGAGCGTGACCAGTGGCAGGGCAGCGGCTTCGACGTGGCTGAGCTTGGCGGGCTTGGGCGAGACCATGCGGGCATCGACGGCGACGTACTCGGCGTGGGCCCCGTGCCTGGCGAGGCTGGGTGAGGCGTAGACGGCGTCGCCGACTTTGAAGGTGTCGGGCTCGACGGCGTCGCCCATGCCGACGACGATGCCGGAGACGTCGAAGCCTGGGATCAGCGGGAGGGGTTTTTCGCCGTGCATGCCGCGACGGATTTTGGTGTCGACGGGGTTGATGCCCGAAGCGTGGACTTCGATGAGCAGGTCGTGGGGACCGGGCTCGGGCTTGGGCATGTCCTGTTCTTTAAGTACGTCCGCTTCGCCGAACGCGGTGATGGTCATCGCTCGCATGGTGACTCCTGCTTGTTCTATCAATCGAGAAACTCGGACTTATGTTTCAATTGTAGAACAGGCGGAGCGCGTTCGCACGGTGAGCGGTCAGTCGTAGGGCACGGCCCACCAGATCTTGCGCCGTGCTGGTGGGCCGTGCCCACCCTACATTAGTGCACGATCGAAGCGGCGTCTTCGATGGCCTGGATGGCCTGGCGTGCGTCGAAGGGTTTTTTGAGGAAGCCGTCGATGCCGCGTGTGAGCAGCTGGTGGGCTTGGCCGTCGGTGAGGCGGCCGCTGAGGGCGACGATACGGGTCATCTCCAGGTCAGGATTTTCGCGTACGTTCTGTCGCATGTCGTCGGCGTCGATGTCCTCCAGGTGCATCTCCAGGAAGATGACGTGGGGCTTGAACTTTTCACAGGCGGCGCCGGCGGCGAAGCCGGTGCTGACGGTGTGGACATCGTAGTTGGCCTGTTCCCGAAGGATATGGCAGAGGGTGCGGGTGGCTTCGGTGTCGGCGTCGACGACGAGCACGCGGGTCTGGCCGGACTGGAGGGCGTCCATCGGGATGTTGTGCTGCTTCATGAAGCGTTGGAGGGCAGCGAGGGGGATGCGGCGGTCTTTTGAGCCGGGGATTCGGTAGCCGCGAAGCTGACCGGAATCGAACCACTTGCTCACGGTGCGCGGGGCGACGTTACAAATTTTCGCCACTTCGCCTGTGGTCAGAACGTCTTTTTGCCGTGGCGTTGCCAATGGAATCCTCCGGGTGCCGGTGTTGTTCGTGGTCTCGCCTCCGCGGGACTCTTTTGCTATCGACCGGTGAGAGGGTCGGGTTAACCGGTGTGGAGGATGTTTTCCGGAAATTTGCGTGAGGGAGTGGCGCGATGGGCGCGCAAAAACAGACGCGTCGGCTGGGGTCAGTCGGCGCGTCTGTCTTATTCTGCGTCGCTTGTGACGGTGGTCTGTTTAGACCATGTCTTTGAGCGCCTTCATCGGGCGGATCTTGACGACGTTGCGGGCCGGTTTGGCCTTGAACGTGGTTTCTTCGCCGGTGAAGGGGTTGATGCCCTTGCGGGCCTTCGTGGCGGGCTTGCGCTGGACCACGACTTTGCAGAGGCTGGGGACCGTGAACTGCTGCGGGCCTGATTTCTTGAGGTTCTTCGCGATCAGGGCATTGAGTTCGTCAAAGACAGCCTTCACATCCTTGCGAGCCACCCCGGTTTTGTCCGAGAGGTGACGGAAGACCTCCGTCTTGGTGGGCGGCTTCTTCTCGGTCGCCGCCGTGGTCTTCTTAGCAGTCTTCTTCGCCATAGATGCATCTCCGGGTGGGAACCGATTCGATCGGCCCCAAAGAGGAATAAGCAGCGCCATCCATAGCGCCGCGGTGATAGGTGTTTATACCCGCGGGAAACCCGAAAAAAAAGGGGGTTTGGCGCATAAACGGCAAAAAACACTGAGTTTTCAGGGGTAAACGGGTTCTGGAGGGCCGTTTGGTCCTTATTACACGCTTTTGGGCGTGCTGCCGAGCTTCGGTTCGGTGCCCTGGCGCAAGCGCACGAGGTTGGTGCGATGGCGTATCACGACGACGAGCATCATCAGGATCGCCACGAGGAGGAACGGCCAGACCTGCTGAATGGGGCGGCCAAGCGCGACGGCGACGCCGATGAGATAGAGCGGCAACGCTGCGGCGGCGACGACGCTGGCGAGGCTGACGTAGCGCTTCCATGCCGCGACGACGGCCCACGTGATGCCCGCAAGGAGGGCGGGGAGCGTCATCACGGGCCAGAGTCCGAGGATGACGCCGAAGCCGGTCGCGACGCCCTTGCCGCCTTTGAATTTGAGCCAGACGGGGAAGACGTGACCGAGTACGGCGGCGACGGCGACGGCGAGCCAGGCGAGCGTTTCGGCGACGGGGACTTCGGCTCGGCCTAGCACGCCCATCCACCAGCCGACGAGGAGCACGGGGAGGGCACCTTTGAGGACGTCGAGGAGGAAGCAGAGCAGGCCGAACGTTTTGCCGAGGACGCGGCCGCAGTTGGTGGCGCCGACGTTGCCGCTGCCGTGCTGGCGGATGTCGATGCCTTTGAGGCGGCCGAGGAGCAGGCCGAACGGGATGGAGCCGGCAAGGTATCCCAACAATATCGCGATGAGCCAGGCGGTGGCGTTCATGGCGACAGTGTAACCGCGCGGCTGGGGATGTGGGAAAGCGAGCACTTTCGGGCTCTTCTACGAAGACAGCCGCGCCCGGTGGGGGTGCGGCTGTCTCGTGGTCTGTGATGTGTGGGGGGCGGCGGCGGGTTAGCGGCCTTCGAACTCGTTGTTCATACGCTGGAGTACGCGGTCGCTGATGTCCAGCTCATCCGTGGCGTAAAGGAGCTTGCGGGACTGGATCATCGCGGCGATCTGCTGCTGATCCTGGGCACGGCGGAACTCGGGGACTTCGTCCCTGAACATCACCATGTCGTAGCCCTCACGCTCAGCGACCTGCTCGATCGTGTTGAGCATCTTGCGGTAGATCGAGCTGATGCGGATGGCGCGCTCAGATTCCATCTTACGGCTGCTGACCTGCTGCCAGACTTCGTAGGAAACGAGCTTGGATTCGAGCTCTTCACGCACCTGCTGGGCGGCGTCGGAACCGTCGGCGAGGATGCTGTAGTCGTTTTCGAGATCCTGAATCTCGGTGCGGCGATCCTGCTGTTCCTTCTGCAGCGCTTCGATCTGGGACTGGATGTCCGCTTCGACGGCGCGGCGTTCGGCGAGGTTGTTGAACACCTGCTCGACGCCCACAACGGCGACGCGCGTCGGTTGCCCCTGCGCGTTCTGCTGGCCTTGGAGGGTGGCGATGCTCACAAGCATCAGCGTGGTGCACACGGCGAGGGTTACGGTCATGCTCTGACGGCCGGTCATCGAAGATCTCCTGCGAAACGGAAAAATGAGGGAAGTTTGAGGTTGCCTGCAAGTGTGGATTATACGACGCAGGTGGCTGAGGGTTCGCGGTTGTTTGTGCAAGAAGCGAATCAGAACGGCAGGGCGATGTCGAAGCTGAACACACGCTGCTCGTCGCCTTCCTCTTTAATCAGCGGGTACGCGAAGTCGAAGGCGAAGGGTGCCTGTCCGAGGAACGGCAACTGGAGCCTGAGGCCTGCGCCGACGCTCACACGATACTTCTCGAACGAGGCGGAGGTATCGACGGTGCCGCTGTCGAGGAAGAAAACGCCCCGGAAGGTTTCTTCGTAGATGGGGAAGTTGTACTCGAGCCCGGCGAGGAACATGAAGCGGCCGCCGACGGGTTCGGTGCCTTCGACGCCGGTGTCGGCGCGGATGCCGCGTGGCCCGATGCCTCGGAAGTCGAAGCCTCGGAAGGTGCGATGGCCGCCGGCGTAGAAGCGCTCGAAGAGCGGGGCGCGATCATCTTCGAGGATGTAGCCGGTGTCGACGCGGAGGCTGAGGACGGTCTTGCGGCCGAAGAAGTCTTCATCGACGGCGAGGAAGGCGTTGAAATCGGCGGAGAGTTTGGTGAACTCGTAGTCGCCTCCGAGCGCGCCGGCGCGTTCGATGCCGGCACTGAGGCGGGTGCCCTCGGTGGGGAAGAAACGGCTGTCGACGGTGGAGCGGGAGACGAAGAAGCCGATGCTGTCGATGAGGCTGTCGCCTTCGACATCGAAGACGTCGACGGGGGCGCGGTTGAGAACGTCGAAGATTTCGACCTGCTCCAGGCGGCCGCGCAGCGAGGCGGACCACACATCGCCGAAGCGCCGGCCGATGCCGACCGTGCCGCCGATGCGGCGCTCGTCCCACGATTCACGCCGGCGCTGGAAGAAGAAGGCGTTGGTGTCGAGGAAGAAGCCAGATTCGAAAAGATAGGGCTCGCGGAAGCTGACCTGGTAGCGCTGGAAGCGGTCGCCGGGCTGCAGCGAGAGCGAGAAGCTTTGGCCCGCGCCGCGGAAGGCACGGCCGGTGAGGAACTCGCCCCACGATTCGGGCACGTCGGTGATGTCGAAGTTCCGCTGCGTGAGATCGATCGCGCCGAAAACGCCTGCGTCACTGCTGACGGCGGCACCGAAACTCAGCGAGCCGGTCTGCCCTTCGACCACTTCCACGAGCGTGTCGCGGACCTCATCATCGGGGCTGCCCATCACGGTGATGGTGGCCTGGTCGATGATGCCCGTCTCGCGGATGCGCCGCTCGGAGAGGCTGATGCCCGTGGCGTCGTAGGCGCGGCCGGGCTGCAGGCCTCGCAGTTCACGGCGAATCACCTTGTCCTGCGTGAGGGGGTTGCCTCGGATGATCACGGCCCCGACCGTCGTCCGTGGCGACTCAGCCACGGTGATCCGCAAATCGACGGTCGGCTGTTCGGGATCGAACACGCGGGCGATGTCCACGTCGGTTTCGATGAACCCGAGCTTGCCGTACAGATCGCGCAGGGCCTGATGGGTGCTGCGTTGACGATCGCCTGAGAACACGTCGCCGCGTTTGAGCGTGATGGCGTGGCGGATCTGCTCGTCGCTGAACTGCTCATTGCCGGCGACGGAGATTTCACTGACGGTGTAGCGGACGCCTTCGTCGATGAGGAAGGTCACGGCGGCGTCGCGCTGGTTGTCGGAGAGTTCAATGCGGCGGCCGACGCGGACGTCGAGGTAGCCGTTACGCAGGTAATATTCGCGGATCGACGCAACGTCCTGGTCAATCTTCTCCTGACTCAGCGTGCCGGCCCGGATGATGGGCAGGTAGGTGCGGGTGCCGATTTCGCTGCGGAGCAGGGCTTCGGGGAAGACCTCGTTGCCTTCGAAGTTGATCTCACGCACCCGAACGCGGGGCCCTTCCCGGACGCGGTAGATCAGGATGCCGGTCTCTTCGAGGGTGGGCTCGTCGATGACTGCGTCGGCGAGGAAGTAGCCGTCGTTGTGGTAGAGGCGGCGAATCTCCTCGCGGCCGCGGTCCATCAGGAACGGATCACGCGGATCGCCTGAGCGGAGCATCACGGCCTGGAGCAGTTCCTGATCGCTGAAGGCCTGATTGCCGACGACCTGTACATCTGAAAGGAGAGGTTGTTCTTCGACCACGTAGACCAGGTCCACCGTGTTGTCGTCGTTTGGATCGACGCGGGCACGGACGGAATAGAAGCGGCCGAGGCGGGTGATGTTTTGAATATCACGAGAGACGGCATCGGGGCTGTACGGATCGCCCGGCTGCACGCGGATCTGGTTGAGCAGCAGTTGGGCATCGACCTGCTCGACGCCTTCGACGCGCACGTCGGCGACGGGCCGGTTGGTGACATCGGCTGCCTGGCCGCGCACCTCGCCCGCAGCGCACGCCAGCATCAACGCCAGCGCCAGGACCACCCGTCTCATCGCGGAACTCAAAGGCAAGGACCCACTCCAGGCGATTGGGGAAAACAGAGGATGCGCCATAAAGGCCGTCGGGCCGGGCGTCACCCTTGGGGCAGGTAGTCTAATGCGGTGGCTTGAAGGCAACAAGGCGGCGGGGGGGCGACGGGTGTGCGGGCGTTCAGGGAAGTTCGCGGATGCGGAGGTTTTTGAAGTCGATCGGGGAGCCTTCGGATTCGAGGCAGAGATAGCCTTCGGAGGGTTGGCACTCGGTGCCGCCGGAGACTTCTTCGCCGTTGACCCACAGGCGCACCTCGCCGTTGATGGCGCGGATGTAGTAGTGGTTCCACTGGTTGATGCCGAGGGTGAGTTCTTTGGAGGGGAAGCTGCGTTGTTTGTGTTGTTCGTTGGGTGCGGCGGGGGGGAAGGGTTTCATGGAGGAACTGCCGACGGGGAACACGTCGCCGTGGGACGTGAACCAGTCGCTGGGGCGGTTGTGCTGTTTTTCGAATGCCTCGGCGTAGCCGAGGTCGAGCACCTGCACTTCGATGCCGTGGGGCAGGCCTGGTTCTGTGAGGGCGTCAAGCGAGGCGATGGGTGACCAGACGAAGATGCCCGAGTTGCCTGCATCTTTGAGGTGCCGCCACTGGCAGACCATCTCGAAATTCTTGAGCGGTTTTGTCGAGCGGATTACGCCGATGGGGTGCCCTGTGCAGTGGACGCCGTCGTCTTTCCATGTCCAGGTATCTTCGTGGCAATTAACATTGACGAAGTCCTCCTCGCCGAGCGAGCGCCACTGGTGGCCTGTGCCGTCGATGAACGCTTTGGTGGCTGGGTTCTGCTGCGTATCGCCGTTCTGGGCGTGCGCGTTACCGGAGGCAGCGGTGGCGGCGAGTGCGGCGAGTGAGGTGCCGAGGAACAGCCGACGCGACGAAGAGGGATGATCAGACATAGGCGGTGGCTCCATTGAGGCTGGTCAATGACTGGCAGAGTAGCGGCTACGCAGCGAAATTATATCGATTGTCGGTATACGGCGTGGCAATGGATTGTTGATTGCTGATTTCTGAATATTGATTGGGGGAACCAGTCGCGGGGGTGCCCCGGCCAGCGAGCGCAGCGAGACGGCCGGGTTTGCCGGGACTTGCGCCGGTGTCGGGGCCGATGTCGCCAATCCGCCCGGCCGTCTTCGCTGGCCGGGGCACCCTTGGCAGTTGTCCTCTCGTTCGTATGTGTTTGCCCTGAGGGCAGGGTGTTGCGTCCATTTACATCTTTACACGAAGACGAGGAAACGATTACCCTGCGGGTTGAAGGCAAATACATTTTCAGGAGATCGATTTATGGCGGACAAGAACATGGGCCTGATGTATGTCGGGCCGGGCGAAGTGAAGGTTGAGGAGATCGACTTTCCCAAGCTTCAACTCGAGTATCGGGGCAACAAACGCGATTGTCATCACGGGGTGATCCTGAAGGTGATCAGCACCAACATCTGTGGCTCCGATCAGCACATGGTGCGTGGGCGGACGACGGCGCCGGCGGGGCTGGTGCTCGGCCATGAGATCACGGGCGAGGTGATCGAGACGGGGCGCGACGTTGAGTTCATCAAGAAGGGTGACATCTGCTCGGTGCCGTTCAACATTGCGTGTGGTCGGTGTCGCAACTGTAAGGAAGGCAAGACGGGGATCTGTCTGAACGTGAACCCTGATCGGCCGGGCGCTGCGTACGGCTACGTCGACATGGGCGGCTGGGTCGGCGGGCAGGCGCGGTACGTGATGGTGCCTTACGCGGACTGGAACCTGCTGAAGTTCCCCGACAACGATCAGGCGATGGAGAAGATCCGGGATCTGACGATGCTCTCGGACATCTTCCCGACGGGCTTCCATGGTGCGTACACAGCTGGCGTTGGGCCGGGCAGCACGGTGTATGTGGCCGGTGCGGGGCCGGTGGGCCTGGCGTGTGCGGCTTCGGCGCAGCTGCTGGGCGCGGCGGTGGTGATCGTGGGCGATCTGATCCCTGAACGGCTGGCGCAGGCGCGGAGCTTCGGCTGCGAGACGGTCGATCTGCGCGAGGAAGCGTCGCTTGATCAGCAGATCGAGCAGATACTCGGCGTGCCTGAGGTGGACTCGGCCGTCGACTGCGTCGGCTTTGAAGCACGCGGCCATGGTAAGGAAGCGGCGGTGGAACGGCCGGCGACGGTGCTTAATCAGGTGATGCAGGTGACACGCGCGGGCGGGGCGGTCGGCATCCCCGGACTGTACGTGACCGACGACCCCGGCGGCGTGGACGAGAACGCGAAGACGGGCAACCTCTCCATCCGCATCGGACTCGGCTGGGCGAAAAGCCTCTGCTTCGCCACAGGCCAGTGCCCCGTCATGCAGTACCATCGGCAACTGATGATGGCGATACTTTACGACAAGGTGCAGATCGCCAAGGCCGTGAACGCGACGGTGATCAGCCTGGAAGATGCCCCGCAGGGCTACAAGGATTTCGACAAAGGCGCGCCCGAGAAGTTCGTGCTCGACCCGCACGGCATGATCGGCGCGGCCTGAGGGTTCACGATTTTTGATGGATTCAAGGCAGGGCGCACGAAAGTGCGTCCTGCTTTTTTATGGGTACCCACGGCGTGACGCTGTGGGCTTCGCGGGCGGGGGTTTTGCGGTATCTTATGCGTCTTATGAGTGACCCTGTACGGACATCTGATCGGCCCTGGCGTGAGGACGCGTCGCTTGTGCTGCGTTCGCTGCTGGTGGATTTGCCGAACCTGTCATTGCTGGCGCGAAGGCATTGGCATGCGGTGCTGGTGACGCAGCATCATTCGGGGACGCACTGGCTGATTCACATGCTGACGGAGTTGATGTCGCAGGCGTACGACGTGCCGGGGCAGGCGGACATCGACGACATGCGAGTGATTGTGAGGCATAAGGAGAAGCCGATTTTTCCGCAGGTGCCCGCCATCGCTCATTCGCACAAGATCCCGAGTTGGCTGACGCACGCGGTTCCGTTTCGGTGGGGCGTGACGTATCCGCGGTACGTGGTGCTGGTGCGGGATATCCGGGCGTCGCTGGTGTCGCTTTATGAGAAGCACCGCGAGGAGTACAACGTGCCGTTCACGGAGCTGGTGCAGGCGGACCCGCTTCGCCGCCGTTTTCGCAAGGATATCTGGCGGGATATTCGCTTTTTCAATGCGTGGGCGCGCGTGAAACGGCTGATGCCCGAGCGGATTCTGATCGTGCGTTATGAAGATCTCAAAGCCGACACGGCTGGTCAGCTCAGGCGGGTGTGGGATCATCTGGAACTCGCAGCGGTGACGGACGAGGCTCTGGCGCAGGCGGTCGAGAACTCCAGCAAGCAGCGGATGCTCGCCAAGCAGGACGCCCAGCGGCACGGCCGCGTGGTGCGCGACGACCAACGCCATCCGTTTGAGTGGTTCTCCGAGGCCGACCGCGAATACTTCACCCGCGTCTGCCGACGCCATCTGCGCGACTGGTTCGGCTATGAATTTGATTGCTGGGAGACATGATGGGCACAGGCAGTGACCACATCACTCCCACGCACCAATGCCACTTGTTGGTCACTGGCATGGGCCGTAGCGGCACATTGTTCCTCAGCCGACTACTCGACCGGGCGGAGGGTGTAGTCGCGCGGCATGAACATTTGTGCGACAGGCATATCATGCCGATGAGCTACTATCAGCCAGACCATCCCTACGTCGAGCATGTCATTCGCCGCGGTGCCGCACGGCTCTACCGCAAGCACGGTGAAGGGCCTGTTTACGTTCACGTTGATCCGGGGATGCGCTATGCTGCGGATCTGGTGAGGCGATGCCTTGGGGCGCGCTGCGTTCAGCTGGTGCGTGACGGTCGCAAGGTGGTGGCGTCGATGTATCCGCGGAAGATCTACACGAAGCACGCAAAGACGCTGCCCGTGATGCCTGGCGATCCGAAACTTGCGGCGAAATGGGATCAGTGGCCTCGTTTTGAGAAGCTATGCTGGCATTGGCGTGACGGTGTGGAGCATCTGCTGACTCAGGGGTTTCCGCTGTTACGCTTTGAGGAACTGCTGAGTGATTATGATCTGACCGATGAAATTCTGCTCAAGCCCAGCGGGATCGATCTTCCGCGTGAGCAGTGGCGCGAGGCATGTGCTCGACCGATAAATGCGACGCGGTTTCGTGTAAGATGGCTTATGCCCAATCATGTGGGACGTCTGCGGTGGAACGATGATTACGAGCGGCGGTTTCGAGCGCTCTGCGGCCCGACGATGGAAAAGCTCGGCTACACGCTCGACTGAAAGATGGACTCTTCTGGATTGAGCCGGGGCGTCAGGAATACTCCCATGCGCGTTATACAGTTTGTGGCTACGGCTGGCTACGGAGGGCTTGAGCGGCACTTCGTGGATTTGTGCACGGCTCTGAGCGGCCGAGGCATCGAGGTGATCGCGGTGGCTGATCAGGCTTTCGCCGATCGGCTGCCGCAGGCGGTGCGTCATGTGCCGATCCGCGTCGATGGTCCGCGTCATTCGCCGCTGTCGCTCGCTCGGGTGGCGCGAACGATCGGGCAATACGAGGCAGACATCATCCACACCCACGCCACCAAGGCGACGTCGATGTTCCGAACCGTTCGCCCCTTCTTCCTGCGTGGCCCCCTTCATGTGGCCACAGTGCATGGCATGAAGAGATCGGTGAACGCGTATGAATCGGCCGACGCGGTTATCTGCGTCTCACAGCGCGTGAGTCGGACGATCAGGCGTGCGGCAAAGCGTGTGATCTACAACGGCATCGAGCCCAACGGCCTGCCCACCGACGCCGACCGTGCCTCCGCCCGTCTCGCGCTGGGCGTGCCTGAGGGGCGTCCACTGCTCATGACCGTCGGCCGACTCGCTTCAGTGAAGGGCCTGGACGTGCTTATCGAGGCGATGGTGAATGTCGAGGCGACCCTTGCGATCGTCGGCGACGGCCCGGAACTCCGCTGCCTGCAGGAACAGGCGGCAAGGCTGGGCGTCGACGATCGCGTCATCTTTACAGGATTCCGCGATGATGTGCCCTGCCTCCTACCCGGTGCCGATCTTGCCGTCATCAGCTCCCGGCGGGAGGGCTTTCCCTACGTCCTCGTCGAAATGCTGCAAAACCGCCTACCCGTGCTGACAACCGATGTGGGCGACATGCGCGAACTGCTCGGCGATGCCATGGTCGTGCCGACGCAAGACCCTGCCGCCCTGCGCGAGCGACTGCAAAGGGCTCTGGAAGATTTATCGGGACTCAAAGAGAAGTTTGCGCCCCACTTCGATCGCGCTCGGCGGGAGTTCACCTGCACGCAGATGGCCGAGCAGACGCTGGAGCTTTATGAGCAAGTGCTCGCCAAGCGTCCTCATCGACTCTATCAAACGCGAGAGGATGACCCTACGCGCCGAGATCGGCGATCAGCAGGATACCCCCTCGGTTCAGCGGCCGCCGGCGCATCAGGCGGTTCTTCATGATGGAGCGACGTTTGACGATCCCGTTACGGCACATGCGAACTTCTCGCGGCATCAGGCCTGCTTCCACCGCGACTTTGCCCAGCGTGTACGGCGTAAACCAGTAGCGGTGGTCGGTGTTGATCAGTTCGCAGCCGCGGGCGGCGGCCCGGCTGTTGTCCAGCGCGAAGGCGTTGGGGACGGTGATGATGATCTGATCGATGCAGTGGGCGTAGTGCTCACGGATCGCGGCGAGGAAGGCGACGGGGTTGTCGATGTGTTCGAGCACTTCGCCGAGTACGAGGTAGTCCCACTGGCTCTGCTGAAGCTCGGGGGCGGGGGCCCTGGTGATATCCGCTGTGAGCACGTCGGTGTAGCCGAGTTTGTCGCGGAGGTAGGCGATGCCCTGCTCGTGGATATCGACGCCGAGGCAGCGGTCGGCCACGTCGCACAGCTGCTTGTGGACCCACTTACCTTTGAGCAGCTTCCGCTCGATCATCTCGGTTTCGTGATCGACACAACCGACGTGGACGATCTGCTTGCCGCGGCAGATTTGTTTAAGCCAATCGATGCGCGAGCGGTAGGATCGGTCCGTGGCGTCGAAGTGGTAGGTGATGGCTTCGCCGCTGGAGAACCTGTCGCCCTTGAGGTAGGCAACCTGCTCGTCGGTGTATCGCATGATGTCGTCTTCCTGGCCGTCTCTTTGATGCACACGACCGCGCGCGTGGTGGGCGGTCAATCACAGCCGTGCTAACTGTCTCTCGTTCTCTCGTCTCTTGGGAAACCCGCGCTGTCAGACGGTGGTGGCTTGGGGGCCGGCGGCGGGGAGCCAGCGTTTGGAGATCTCAGACGCGGGTGTGTCGGGGTTGGCGTGGCGGATGGCTGCGGCCAACAGGCCCATGAACATCGGCGCGGGGTGCAGGGGCCTGCCCATCAACTCCGGGTGGAACTGTCCGCCGAGGAAGAACGGATGCTTGTCCGTCGGCAGTTCGAGAATCTGCATGATCGGCTGCTCGGGATGGCGCCCGGAGAAGATCAGCCCGTTCTGCTCGAGTTGCTCGATGAACTTCGGATCGACCTCGTAGCGATGGCGGAAGCGTTCACGGATGCTTTCGCGGTTGCCGTAGAGGAACGCAGCGAGCGAGTTGGGGGTGAGCTTGACGTCCTTGCCGCCGAGCCTCATGTTCCCGCCGAGCCCTTCGATTTCCTTCTGTTCAGGGAGGATATCGATGACGGCGTTCTTCGCGTGCGGGTCGAACTCGGTGCTGGCGGCGTCGGTGAGGCCGCAGACGTTGCGGGCGTATTCGACGACTGCCATCTGAAAGCCGAGGCAGATGCCGAGGTAGGGCAGCTGATTCTCACGACAGTACTTCACGCACTGGATTTTGCCCTCGGTGCCGCGGTGCCCGAACCCGCCGGGGACGATGACGCCGTCGAGCGGTTCAAGCTGTTCGGCGATGCGCGACGCGTCGACGTTGTCCATCTCCGTCGAATCGAGCCAGTGGATGTTCACGTCCGTCGACAGATGAGCGGCACAATGTTCGATGGCTTTGTCGATCGACGCATACGCATCGCGAAGGCCGGCGTACTTGCCGGTGATGCCGAGCTGGATGGAGTATTTGCGTTTGCCGCTGAGCATGCCGACGAACTTGTTCCACTGGCCGCGGGCCCGATCTTCGAGGGCGGGGCGGACGCGCGAGTGGAGGTTCAGCGTGGTCAGGATCTCAAGATCCAGCCCCTCCTGATGCATCGCTTCGGGGACGAGGTAGATCGAATCGCGGTCGTGCATGGAGAAGACACGCCGCATGGGCACGTTGGAGAACATGGCGATCTTCTCACGCACCTTGGGGGAGACGGGGTTGCGCGCCCGGCAGGCGACGATGTGCGGCTGCACGCCGAGCTCCATCATCCGCTTGATGCCCAGCTGAGCGGCTTTGGACTTCTGCTCGCCGAGCGCCTGCGGTTCGATGACGTAGGTGAGGCCGACGAAACACACGGAGCCCGGGCCCTCTTCAAAGGCCAGCTCGCGCAGTGCTTCGATGTAGAAAGCATTTTCGAAGTCGCCCACCGTGCCGCCGACTTCGACGAACACGATGTCCGAATCCTGCTTCACGGCGAGTTGGCGGAGCAGGTACTTCACTTCGCCGGTGACGTGGGGGATCATCTGTACGTCACGGCCGAGGTAGCCGCCGTGGCGTTCTTTATCGAGCACGCGGCGGTAGATCTGGCCGGAGGTGGTGAAGCTTTCGCCGGTGAGGTTCTGGTCGAGCATCCGCTCGTAGGTGCCCAGATCCATGTCGGTTTCCATGCCGTCGTCGAGGACAAACACTTCGCCGTGGCGGTAGGGGTTGAGCGTGCCTGAATCGATATTCAGGTAGCCTTCCATTTTCATGGGCGAAACGCGAAGACCTTTGTCTTTGAGAAGTTTCGCGACGGAAGAGGCAAAAATTCCTTTGCCCAGGCCGCTCATCACGGTGCCCATCACGACGACATATTTGTGTCGGCCGCGCTGGTAACCATCTGGAAGAGGTGAATAGAACTCGGTTTCCGTGCTGGAGTGACCGGCTTCGGAGAGGATGTCATTTTCGACGGGCATATCCCTATGTACCACGTAACGACAGCATTTGGCAAGGGCAGAGCTTGCCTTCCGCCTCGCGTCAGCCGCCTGGTTTGCTGGCCCTTTCGGGAGATGATAGGACGCGCGGGGCGACGGGACCACGCGTGAGAAGCTTTGAATAGCCGCGACGCTACGCG
>JBBDRF010000040.1:16941-35889 GCA_040905565.1 Phycisphaeraceae bacterium
CCCCCGCGGCTATGGGCTATGAACCGAGGACGTATTTGTGGAGCGTGTGGGCGACGCCGTCTTCGTCGTTGGAGGGGGCGTGAACGTCGGCGACCTGCTTCACGGTCGGCCAGGCGTTCCGCACCGCCACGCCGAGGCCGGCCCAGCGGAGCATGCGGATGTCGTTGGGCGCGTCGCCGATCGCCAGCACCTCGTGACGCGGGATGTTCAGCTCGGTAGCCACCTGCTCCAAAGCGACGGCTTTGTCGCAGGCGACGTGCATCAACTGCATCAGGTGATGGTCGCTGAGGGCCATGCCGACCTTCCCCGCAAAGCGTTTTTCGACCACGGTGCGAAGCTTCAAAAGCCGTTCGCGCGGGGCGTGCAGCATCATCTTGGTCACGGGGACGGTCATGAACGCCTGCAGCGGGCCGATCACGTCGGGGTTGAACTTCAGGCTGGTTTCGGTCGGCAGCTTCGGGTCGTAATAGTCGGTGTACCAGCGGTCGAGGATCTCCAGGCTGACCACGCAATCGGGGTCGGCACGGCGGGCGACGCGCACCAGCTTACGGACCAAGGGGACTGCGAGCGGGCGGTGGAAGACGTGGCGCGACTTGCCGAAGTCGTGGATCAACGCGCCGTTATAGTGGATGGAGACAGCCTGGAGACCGAGGATTTCCCAGATGGGTTTGACCGCACGCGGGGGCCTGGCGGTGGCGAGGACGACATGGATGCCGCGCTCCAGGCACTGCTGCACCGCCCGGCCGGCCGTCGCGGTGAGGCGTTTGTCGGAGCGCAGCAACGTGCCGTCGAGGTCGATCGCGACAAGGCGGTACGGCCCCACAGCGGACGAAGCCGCAGCTGGTGAGCCGATGGGCGCGATCGCGTCAGCCGCCTGTGAATTCATGTCGAAAGCCCCTGCTCTCCCCGCATCCCCGGAAAGTGCGTCCGCCGTATTGTAGCCGCTTGACGCCGTTACGCCGCGCTGCATCGGCGCGGGGCGGTGTGGGGCATCTTGGATTTTTGTATCATGTCCGCCATGGCACACGAAAAGAGAGACGGCAGCGGGCGATGGTTGGCGCTCGGTGCGCTGCTCGGCGCTTTGCTGTTCGCAGCTTTGCCCGTGATGGCGCAGGACCAGACCACGCAAGCGGAACCTGCCACGGTTGAAGTCGTCGAGGAGGTGCCACAGGACGCGGAGCAGACGACCCTCGAGGTCACCACCGCGACCGGTGAGGAGGACGACGAAGCGGGCGTGGATTTCGAAGAAGAACTGCGTGCCCTGAGCGACAACGCATGGTGGCGATGGCTGATCCTGCTGGGGCTGATCTTCATCGGGCTCATTCTCGGCAAGGTCGTGCAGTCGGTGCTGCAGCGTGTGGGCGAGAAGATGGACGGCCGAGGCTGGACCGCCCGCAGTGAGTTCTTCACCGATGCGGCCAGCCCTGTGAAGCTGCTGGTTTTTACGATCGCCCTGTCGTCGGGCCTCGCGCAGCTTCAGATGGGCGAGGCCGTTCGCGACATCACGCTCAAAGCGCTGCAACTGCTGATTTACATTTCGATCTTCTGGTACGCGTTCAATCTCGTGGCGATCGTCGAGGTGCTGCTCGGGAAGGTCGCTGAGAAGTCCGACAACAGCCTTAACAAGCAGCTCATCCCGATCATCCGAAAGACCCTGCGGGTTTTCCTGATCGTGGTGGCGACGCTGTTCATCGCTCAGAATATCTTCGGCCAGCAGATCGGTGCGTGGCTGGCTGGTTTTGGTATCGCGGGTTTGGCGGTTTCGCTGGCGGCGCAGGATTCGCTGAAGAACCTGTTCGGCTCGATCACGATTCTGCTGGATCGGCCGTTCCAGGTGGGCGACCGCATCAAGTACGACGAGTTCGACGGGATCGTCGAGGACATCGGCTTCCGCTCGACGAAGGTGCGGACGCTGGCGGGGCATCTGGTGACGGTGCCGAACTCGAACATCGTGAACGATCCGATTGAGAACGTGACGAAGCGGCCGACGATTCGGCGGATCATGAACATCACGATCACTTATGACACGCCGCCGGACAAGATTCGGCAGGCGGTGCAGATCCTCCGCGACATTCTCGACGAAGAGGGGATTCGCGAGCCGCTGCATCCGGTGGTGAACGGCGACGAGTTGCCGCCGCGTGTTTTCTTCAACGAATTCAACGACATGTCGCTGAACATCTTCCTGATCTACTGGTACGGCCCGCCGGTGTGGTGGGATTTCCTGGAGCACGGCGAGCGGCTGAACCTGCAGATCTTCGAGGAATTTGAGAAGGCCGGCATCGACTTCGCCTTCCCCACGCAGACGCTGCACCTGGCGAACGATCCGAAGCGCCAGCTCGCGATCCAGATGCTCGGCAACACGCCCGGCGGCGGCGAAGAGTAAAGCCCCGAAGCCCACGGCGACACGCCGTGGGCTTCGCTCACAATCGGCGCAAAAGAAGAAGCCCGCGGATGGTTTGACGCATCCGCGGGCTTCTTTGTTTTTTGATGCCCCCGCAGCTCGGGTGGTCGCTTTGGGGGGGCAATCTATATGGAAACCCGCGCTAACTCGGCGAGCCGAGCGGCGGGGCTGGGAGCTTAGTACTCCGCGTCTTCCATGCCGCCCTTGCTCTTCTTGTCCTTGATCTCGGAGATCATGGCGTCGGTCGTGAGCAGCAGGCCTGCGATGGAAGCGGCGTTCTGGAGGGCGGTGCGCTCGACCTTGGTCGGCACGAGGACGCCCATCTTGATCATGTCGCCGTATTCCTGCGTCAGCGCGTTGTAGCCGAACGCGGTTTCGCTGGATTCTTCGACTTTCTGGGCGACGATGGAGCCGTCTAGGCCGGCGTTCGCTGCGATCTGACGGATCGGAGCGGCCACGGCCCGGTAGACGATGTCGACGCCGACCGCTTCGTCGCCGCTGACCGTTTCGCGCAGCTTCGTGAGCACCCGACGGGCCCGCAGCGGTGCGACGCCGCCGCCTGGAAGGATGCCTTCTTCGACTGCAGCGCGGCAGGCGTGAACGGCGTCTTCGACACGGCCCTTCTTCTCTTTCATCTCCGATTCGGTGGCAGCGCCGACCTGGATCTGCGCCACGCCGCCGGAGAGCTTGGCCAGGCGCTCCTGGAGCTTCTCGCGATCGTAATCGCTGGTCGTGTTGTCGATCTCAGCCTTGATCGCTTCGATGCGGCCCTTGATGTCGGCGGGCTTGCCGGCACCTTCGATGATCGTGGTGGCTTCCTTGTCGATGGAGACCTTCTTGGCGCGGCCGAGGTCGGTCAGCTCCAGTTTCTCCAGGTCGATGCCGAGCTCTTCCATGATGGCCGTGCCACCGGTGAGCGTCGCGATGTCCTGCATCATGGCCTTGCGGCGATCGCCGAAGCCAGGCGCCTTCACCGCGGCAACCTTGAGGATGCCACGCAGCTTGTTGATGACCAGCGTCGCCAGCGCTTCGCCGTCGACGTCTTCGGCGATGATGATCAGGCCCTTGCCGGCCTCGGCGACCTTGCCGAGGATGGGGAGCAGGTCTTTCGCGTTGGAGAATTTCTTCTCGTAGATCAGGATGAACGCGTCTTCCATCTCGGCGGTCATCGCGGCGGTATCGGTCACGAAGTGCGGCGAGAGGTAGCCCTTGTCGAACTGCATGCCTTCGACGAGCTCAACGCGGGTTTCCAGGCTTGAGCCCTCTTCCACGGTGATGACGCCGTCCTTGCCGACCTTGTCCATCGCCTCAGCGATGATCTTGCCGACGTTGGTGTCGTGGTTGGCCGAGCAGGTGCCGACCTGGGCGATTTCCTTGGAGGTTTCGACCTTGCGGGACATGTTGTGCAGTTCGCCGACGAACGCTTCGATGGCCTTGTCGATGCCGCGGCGGATGGCGTTGGCGTTCGCGCCGGCGGTGACGTTCTTCAGGCCTTCGTCGAAGACCGACTCGGCGTAGATCGTGGCGGTCGTGGTGCCGTCGCCTGCGACGTTGGAAGTCTTGCTGGCGACTTCCTTGACCATCTGCGCGCCCATGTTTTCGTAGGGATCTTCGAGCGTCACTTCGTTGGCGACGGTCACGCCGTCTTTGGTGACGGTCGGGGAGCCGAAGCTTTTCTCGAGGACGACGACCCGGCCGGACGGGCCGAGGGTGACCTTCACTGCGTGAGCGAGTTTGTGGACACCGCGGCGAATTGCATCGCGTGCCTCGGCGTCAAAAAGAATCTTCTTCGCGGCCATATTCTGAATCTCCTGGCGTGTTGCCCTGAATTACGTGTGTTGCAAATGCGGCGAAAGCCGCGACGCGTGGCGTCGCAGGTCTCAGCCGACGATGGCGAGGATGTCGTCTTCGTTGACGATGAGCATGTCGTCGCCGTCGACTTTGATTTCCGAGCCGCCCCACTTGTTGAGCAGGACGGTGTCGCCCTTTTTGACGTCGGGGGTGTGGCGTTTGCCGGTCTTCTCGTTGAGCCGGCCTTCGCCGACTTCGATGACCTTCGCCTGCTGAGGTTTCTCAGCTGCGGTGTCGGGCAGGAAGATGCCGCTGTCGGTTTTGGTTTTGGCTTCGAGGCGCTTGACGAGGATCTTGTCGCCGAGGGGCTTGACCTTCATAGGTGGGAACTCCTTTGTCGGGCCTGATTTGGCAGGCCTCTGGTCCGTGAGTGTTAACTGTTTCAATCCATCGATGCCGATCCTGCGGACCGGACGTTTATCTGTGTTCGTCGGGATCGTTGGTCCCGGGCCAGCGGCCGCCGTAGTGCCGCTCGATCAAGCGCCGAAGCACCTCCAGGAGCTGCTCGAGCTGAACCGGCTGATCGAGGACGCTGAACGCCTGTAGACGCAGCGCCTCGCTGAGGAGCCGATCGTCGTGGCGTCG
This sequence comes from Phycisphaeraceae bacterium, assembly GCA_040905565.1. Classification (GTDB taxonomy): domain Bacteria; phylum Planctomycetota; class Phycisphaerae; order Phycisphaerales; family Zrk34; genus JBBDRF01. The sequence goes on from JBBDRF010000040.1 coordinate 21,779, forward strand.
ATCGAAGCGCCTGCCACGCACGACGACGGTCGGCGGGGCCGGCTCAAGCCGACGGATCACGCGAAGCAGCTTCAAACCGCCTGTGCCGCCCTGCGCCTGTTCCGAGGCGAGGGCACGGTCGTCGGCGTCATCAAGCCGGGCCATCGGCACCGCCATGTCAACCACGACGGCATGCACCGGACCCTGCCGAATCACGCGGACGGCCTCGTCGACATCCGTCGCGATGATCGCCCGGACGCCCTGAGGCTGAAGCAAACGCGGCAGCTGCTGCACCCACGATTGCTCGCCCTCGGTCATCAGAACGTTCAGGCGACTGTCTCGTTCAGAACGTACCGCAGGCACAGTGTCAGCTCCTTCCCCATGCAACGGAACAAAACCGATGCTAGAAGCCGAGGCACAGCGAAGCCGAACCCGTTCATGCAAACACAGTCGATAAGGCTGGTTAGGTATAGATGCCGTGCCCGCCGCCCGACGCATCGGCTGCCATGTGCGGGCATGTGCGGCTCGGAAGGTGCCAACCTGGCAGGCGAAGGGGGGGGCTGCCTTGGCGAGCGGGAAGCGTGAGCGACCGTCCGTCGGGCGCTGCGGCGGCTGCAGACCTGCGTTGGGACACTCAAGCATTTGGATGGAGATACTTACGCTGCGATGGCATCTGATCGTTCGGCAGGACGGTCGCTTACGCGTCCCGCTCGCCAAGGCGCTACTCGCGCTCGGCCTCGGCGCGGAGTTCTTCGTTGATGGCCACGGCGGCGATGGCGCCTTCGCCCGCGGCCACGATGGCGAACTGCACATCGCGTGAGGCGTCGCCGGCCACCCAGACGCCCGGCACGTTTGAACGCTCCTTTTCGCCTGTCTCCACGACGCCGGGCCTCAACATGCGGCAGCCCATCCGCTCGGGCAGGTCCGAGCCGCGCTGGGCGGAGGCGCAGAACATGGCACTGCACGCAAGCGCTTCGCCCTCACGAAAAGCGATGTAACGGAGACGGTCGCCGTCGGCGATCAGCCTGACGATACGCTGAGGTCTGAGCACGACTTGGGCGCGCGAAAGGCGTTGCCGGTCGCCCCGGCCGAGGCCGCAGGGACCGTCGGTGCAGAGCGTGACATGCCGCGTCCACGTCTTCAGTTTCAACGCCAGGCTGATGCCCGCCTCGCCGCGGCCGTAGACGGCCAACGGCTGATCCTTCCACTCCCATCCGTCGCAATACGGACAGTGATGGACGCTCTTGCCCCACAGCTTGGCCAGGCCCCGCACCCGAGGCAATTCGTCGACAATCCCGGTCGCCAGCAGCATCTTTCGGCTGTTCACCACGCGGCCGCCGGCGAGGGTGGCCACGAAGCGCCGACCGGGCTGTTCGCACCGGGCATCGACGACCCGCTCCTCGGCCAGTTCCACGCCGTAACGGGCCGCTTCCTCCCGGCCGAGGCGTTGAAGCTCCTGCGGCTGGATGCCGTCGTGTCCCAAGTAGTTATGTAACCCCTCCGACGCAGCATTACGCGGTTTTCCCTCGTCGCAGAGCAGGACCTTCCGTCGGCACCGCCCCAGTACCACCGCCGCGCTCAGCCCCGCCGGGCCGCCTCCCACAATGATCACATCGTACATACCTCATTCTATCGCCGGCCCGCCGGATGTGCCTGCAGATACCACATTCCTAGCTCATCAGGACCATCACCAGCACGGCGGTTTCGATGAGGAAGATGAAGACGACGGCTTCGATCGTCTCGGAAAGCTCGAGCTTGAAGAAGTAGCTTACCGTGACCCATAAGGTCAGCACCGGGGCGAGCAGCAGGGCGAAGATGGCAGCAAGCAGGGCGCGGAAGACGGAGGCGAAGGCCTCGAGGTAGCCGCCGCCTTCGGGAGCGCTGAGGCCGGTGACGCTACCCATGGTCAGCCGGACGAGCAGAAGCGTCGCGGCGATGGCGCCTGCTTTGAGGATCTGCCGGCGGACCTGGTCGCCGAAGTCCAGCCCGCCGAACTTCTCCAGGCCGAGCATGGCGATGAAGATCGCCCCGCCGCTGACCGCGACAAGCGAGATGAAGCCGATCACCGTGGTGAGCCCCCCTACCGCCAGCCCCGTTGCCACCAGCAGAAATCCCACGCCCCCCAGCACAACGATCGGCATGATGGTATCGCGGAGATGCCGTTGTCGGCGTTCGCCGGACTCTTCGATGCCCCCCGCCCGGCTGCCGGTCCGAGGCAGATGCTCGGGATCGACACAAATCCCCTTGCATACCCGGCACGAGGCGAGCGTCCCCTCCTTGGCTGGGTAAATGTGCACGCAGTCGTCACACCGCCACGCGTCGCACGCATCGCAACGCCAGTGGGCCACGGCTTCGGGATGCTCAGCACACAGCGACACGGTCGGCGGCGGCGTGGGCGTCGCTTCAGGCGGTCGGCCGGATTTCTCCAATTGCCACCTCCCCCCCCCACCGTTGCCGCACAAAATCCATGGCCCGTGTTTCGTCACGCCCGAGACAGCCCGGCCGTCTCGCTTCGCTCGCTGGCCGGGGCACCCTCAGACGTTACGGCTTCGGCGTGGTCGCGGAGGGATGCTGCACACGCAGCAGTTCGACCGTTGGCAGCGGGCCGAGGATCGGCTTGGCGTAGGTGCGGAAGTCGTCGGAGATGTCGTTGCCGTTGACGACCCACTCGGTCGGCAGGTGACGCGTCTTGGCAGCGATGTCGGTGAGCTTCACCAGCGTGTAGGCCACGTTGTAAGGCTCGTCGCTGGTGCGCTGGATGGCGATGGAGCCGTCGAGGTCGCCCATCAGCGCGACCTCCGCCGCCTTGCGCCCAGCTTCACGCGCCTCGATGCGATCGGAGGGGCTCACGCAGCCGGCGAAGCTTCGCTGCACGTAGCCGAACGTATCCGCCCGCACCCGCAACTTCTTGCCGAGGTTGTTCTTGATGTGGATCGCGAGGAAGTCGCCCAGCGCTCCCGAGCCTGAGAGCTGCACGTTGCCGTGGGCGTCGCGCTCGACATGATGGCCCTGCTCCTCAGCCAGGCGTGCGCCCATCGAGGTGCCGTTCGCGTCGGAGATGCCCTCGGAAACCGCGATCAGGCACCGGCCGTGCTTGGCGTACACGCGGTCGACGTCGGCGAGGAACTTCTCTTCATCGAACGCCACTTCGGGCACGTAAATCAGGTGCGGACCGTCGTCAGGGTTCTGCCTGGCCATCACCGAAGCGGCGGTGAGGAAGCCCGCGTGCCGGCCCATCACCACGTTCAGCTTGATGCCCGGCAGGGCACGGTTGTCGAGATTGTCGCCCATGAACGCCTGGGCCACGTACTTCGCCGCCGAGCCGAAGCCGGGCGTGTGGTCGTTCAGCACGAGGTCATTGTCGATGGTCTTGGGAATGTGGAAGCAGCGCAGTTCGTAGCCGGCCTCGTTGGACATCTCGTTCATGATGCGGCAGGTATCGGAGCTGTCGTTCCCGCCGATGTAGAAGAAGTAGTGCACGTCGTTGCGAGCGAACACCTCGAAAATCTTGCGGCAGTACTCTTCGTCAGGCTTATCACGCGAAGACCCGAGCGCTGCGGAGGGCGTGTCGGCGATGCGGTCCAGCCGATCCTGCGGGATGTCCTGAAGCTCGATGAAGTCTTCGTTGAGCATGCCGCGCACCGCATGGTGAGCACCCAGGATCTTGTTCACATGGGCCGACTCTTTGAGAACCTCAACACAGCCGACGAGCGACTGGTTGATCACGGCCGTGGGGCCGCCTGACTGGCCGATGACGGCGTTGCCCTTGATGAGTCCGGATGCGGTCATGCGTGTATTCCTCGTGCTGGATTGGTGAGATGCGAGTCGAAAACGCGCGGCTACCGCGCTGCTCCGACCGGTTCGATCATAAAGATTTTGCACGTCCCGGCAAGCTGCCGCGCCGCTCCCTGACCACCCCGCCGGCGACGCTGCCTATCCGACACGGAGCACAACACTTCCACCGCTGCCGACAACTTATCCACATTCACGCCCACAAGCCGCCTCAACGCAGTGGGCAAGTCTATATCCACATGAAAAGCAACCGCTTGTGATCAGAGCCCGCACTTGTGAAGCCTGAAGTGGTAAGGGCTGCGGAACGAGGTCGAAAATGATCGCTCCCACCGCACATCCACAACGCTAACGTTTGGCATGGCTACGGTTATCGACGAAGCCGATCTTCTAAACGCCAGCGTTGACACCGTAATACATGAACGTCTAGGATGATGCCGACCCGGACGTTTCCCCATCGGCTGTTTTTAGCCGTGGCGCCCCCCGTTGCGGATTCGGAGCACGCAACGGGGGTTTTTCTGCGCGTGCTACTTTTGGTGGTGGCCCCCCGGCCGCTGCTTCACATCGCGTGCTGCGTGGTGTGTGGGCGGGTGCGGCGTTTCAGGGCGAGGGTGAGCATCATCACCAGGCCTGCGGCACCGGCCGTGGGGGTGGGGGTGCTGAAGACGTAGTTGTACGTCGTGGAGGTCAGCGGGTTGGTGCCGGGCAGTGCGGCGAACTCTTCGAAGCCGCCGTCCGCTTCGTAGCCGTCCTGCAGGCCGAACGCGGCATACAGATACAGGTAATCATCGGCACCGACGCCGACGAAATTGTCCAGCGGGATGTAGAAGTCCAAATCCGAGGAGCCGCTGCCCGGGCCGGTGCTCTGCTTGGCGTCCATCAGCACGGAGCTTCCCGCGCCGAGGTCGTAGCGGAGCGTGCCGAGGTCGGCAGGGTCGTCCGGCGAGAGGCTGGCGAAGGGGCTGGTGTAGATCTGCAACTTGTCCAGCGAAAGCAGGCTCTTGTTGCCGCCCTGCTCGTTGCTATCCAGGCTGAAGCCGAGGTAGTCGCTGCCTTCGAGGGTGAAGGCTGCGAGGTCGCCGAAGCGCAGATCACGGGTGAAGTGTGAACTGCCGCCGTCCTGGATGTCGAAGTGGTTGGGGATGTCTTTCTTGGCGGCGGAGGTGTTGTAGCCGTGCCCGTTTTTGATGCGGAGGAAGGTGCCGAAGACGCCGGTGCCGGCGGGTTGGGTTACGCCGAACTCAAAGATGCCGCCGTTGATCGTGCCGGGCGAGCTGTCAGGCCCGTCGGTCAGGTCCAGTGCCGAGCCGGCGAAATCGGCGTCGCTGACTGAGGTGATCGACAGAAGCAGGGCCGTCGTCAAGGTACAGATAAATAGGGACAATGCCTGTGATCGCATCTCTCTCCTCGCAATTTTTCGAACCGGGTATGAAGCCTCGCCCGGATGGGCTTAGCAGGAGATGCAACTATACAATCTATAAAGCTCGCAGGCAAAGAAAATTCGCGACGTCATCGCGCTTCACGTTAGCGGGCGACTCCCAGATCGCCCATTGATGATGCGCGCGCTGCGTCCCGTGGATGGCGCAACGGCGATCGCAGATCGCCCGCTAACGTGAAGCGGTCGCGGTTACCAGGCGTTCACCTCGTCGACGCCCTGCGAATCGATGGTGAGCACGCGTTCGCCGTCGATCACGATCTGATAGCGCTGACCGGGCGAAGCTTCGATGCGTGCGACGTCGCCTTCGAAGCTCACCGGGTAAGGCGAGACGACCCGCCGGCCGTCGGCTTCGGCCACGGCGAGATTGGCGAGATCGCCCTCCAGCCGCAACCGCAGGCTTACCATGGCGCAGGGGTTGATGTTCGGCCCCCGCCGTTCGCCCGCATCCAGCACGAACGAATCCGGCAGCGTCCCCGCCATCTCGCCTTCGTCGTACATCTGCCACTCGGCCGACACGAGGATGCCCTCGGCGACATGCGTCCAGTCGAAGGTTTCGTCGTGCTCAGCGAGCATCAGCAGGGCGTCGGCGTAAGGCAGGCCGCACCACTGCACGGGCAGGCCGATCCAGTTGGGGGCTTCCCAGTTGGTGGCCCCGTAAACGGCGATAACGGCCCAGGGCATCGCGGCTTCGTCGCCCATCTGCCATTGATAGAGGAACGGCAGGCCGGAGATCGCCCAGCGTTTGGCTTCCGTGAGGTGATCTTCATCGCCGGTGAGGCGGTAGGCGAGGACGTAGGCGCGGACGAGCCTTGCCGCGGCGAGCACGTCGGGCGTGTGCATCGGCATCTCCCAAACCTGCGCGCCGCGCGGCGTGCGGAACCGCTTGGCGTACTCCAGCGTCTTCAAGCCCGCCGCCAGCGAGTCGGCGTTCCCGGTGTACCAGGCATGCGTCAGAAGGGTTGCCGCCTGCTTGCCGTTGTGCCCGCTGGCCGTGTCCTCGAAATGCGTTCGGGCGTACTTGCCGTCGTAGCCGTAGGAGCCATCTTCACGCTGAATGTCGCGCAGACGGGCAGCCTCGCCATTGACTTGATTCAGCCACTGCTGAGCGCGGCCGCTGGCGAAATAGGCTGAATCGTTCGGCAGATGCGCCCCGCCACGCACCAACTCGGGCACGTCGGGCATCTCACCGGTCAGCCGCCAGATCGTCCCGGCATGGTCGGCGTAAAAGTTCCGGGCCCAGCTCTCCTCGGCACAGTGGCCCCATCCGTTGTCGTTGCGAAGCACGCCGTTGAGCGCGTGCAGCGAGAGGGCGAACTGCTCATCGGTCGAGCGTGGGCGTTCGGCAACATCCGCCATCCCCCGCGTCTTGTAGGCCCATGTGATGAGATCTTCCAGCCGCTGTTCACCCCAGGCTTCATCGAAACGCAGGACCGCTTCGATCCGCTCGCCCCGCACCGACATGCGATGGTCGGCGGTGCCATCGAAGAAGTTCGGCGACGCGAAGATCGGACGATTCTCCGAAAGATCGTTGTACAGCATCGCCACGGAAACACGGTCAGTCACCACGGCCAGCAACGGCATCGTGACGTGCATGCGAGGCGGCTCGAACCGCACGTGCTCTTCGGTTTCAATATCCGCTTTCGAACTCGACCACTCCCCCGCACCGAGATGCTCCAGGCCCGGCAGCAGGCCCTGCTCAAGATCGCCCAGCACACGCGTCACCAGTGCTTCCACTTCCTCCTCGGCCTCCACCGTGGCATGCAGTTGGGCCCCTTCCAGGCGAAGGGTGACGCGGGCCTCTTCGCCGATCAGCGTGGCGCGATCGCCCTGCGTTTGCACATCCATCCCGGCTGAGTCGCCGTTGGCGAGCGTGACGAGCGGACCGATGAGGGCCACACGTTCGCCCTCTCTATAGATGCGTGCGAACAGCCCCCGCGGATGCAGCCGAACGGTCAGCGTCTCGTTGCTGATGGTCTTCCAGTTCTCCGGCGTGGCTGCGTTTTCGCGGTGCAGCCGAACGCGACGGCTGACGGGCTCGACGCCGGCTGTGGAAGCTTCCACGTCGAATCGGGCGACGGGCGCCTTGCCGTCGCGGCCCCAGCTTGCGTCGTCGATCTCGAAGGTGGCGCGCCAAACGTCGCCGCTGCTGAGGGTCTTTTCGTGCTGCTGCTGCACCTGGCTCGGCCCGGATTTGAAGTGCGACGCCACGGTCACACGCTGCTCGCCTTCGCCGTGATATCGCACCCAGGCGTGGAAGGCGTCGCCCTCTGCCTGCACGCGTTCGATCTCCAGCGGATGCAGCTGCACGGTGTCGATCGTGAAGTGCGACACTTCGATGCGGCCCGTCGCCTGTGCCGGATCCAGCCGCAGGCGCGTGATGGTGGTGCCGGTCGGCTGGATGGGCACGTCATACTCGTGCCACTTCCCGTCGTGCTCCATGGTGAACCGCTTGCTGCGGGATTCGGTGAAGTGCGGCCCGTCGTCCGTGGCCCAGAACAGCTGCCCGTCGCCGCCGGCTTCACTGCGGATGCGGACGCGAATGGACATCGCCTCGGTGGTCGGCACTTCGAGCAGCGGGCTGAAGAGGTAGGGATCGCTGCCGTTGGTTTCGATCACCATCACGCCGTCCTGCGATTGGGCGGATTCGATGTGATGGGCGGCTTCCCAGTCGGCGATGTCCTGCTCAAAACGCCAGCCGTGCACCGTCTCGCGCGCCAGCTCGGCGCGCGGGTGCGGGTTGATCACGACGTTGACGTCGCGTGCGGCGGCTTCGGTGAGGTCCGCTGCGTGGAGGTCGGTGGTGATGAAACCGGTCGTCAGGATGGCTACATACGTCGCGATAATTTGAGTGATCTTCAGCATCCCACGATGATACAGCACCGCAGCCAATGCGACTATGTTTGCACATGTGCGGGCCGTGAGGCTGGATTCTTGGCGAATTCTCGATGGTGCGGTTATCCTGATTGGCATGAATCAGCGCACGTTTAACGCATCGGAAGAGCGGGTTTCGGAGATCGGGCTCGGCACGTGGCAGCTTGGCGGGGCCGAGTGGGGCAACGTGCCGGAGGAGGAGGCGCTCGCGACGCTTCACGCCGCCGCCGATGCCGGGGTCACCTTCATCGACACAGCCGACATCTACGGACTCGGCCGCAGCGAAGAGATCATCGGCCGCTTCCTCGCCGAGCGTCCCGACCGCGATCGGTTCTTCGTCGCCACGAAGCTCGGCCGCTACCCCAAGCCGGGCGGCGCGGAGAATTTCACGCCCAGGACGATCGCCGAGCACACCGACGAATCGCTGCGAAGGCTGAACGTGGAACGGCTCGACCTCACGCAGACGCACTGCATTCCGCCCGAGGTGATGCAGCAGGGCGAGGTGTTCGAAACGCTGGCCAACCTGAAGCAACAGGGCAAAATTCGGCACTGGGGGGCGAGTGTTGAATCGATGGACGAAGCGCTCATGTGCCTGGAGCACGAGGGGCTGGCCAGCCTGCAGATCATCTTCAACATCTTTCGGCGGAAGCCGATCGACGTGCTGTTCCAGAAAGCGCAGGAGAAGAACGTCGCGATCATCGTCCGCCTGCCGCTGGCCAGCGGGGTGCTCAGCGGGAAGATGACGCCTGACACCACCTTCGCTGCGAACGATCATCGCAGCTTCAACCGCGATGGTGCCCAGTTCAACGTCGGCGAAACCTTCGCCGGGCTCGGCTTTGAGAAGTCCGTCGCGCTGGCGGAGAAGATTCAACCGCTTGTGCCTGAGGGGCTGACGATGGCGCAGATGGCGCTGCGGTGGTGCCTGGATTTCGATGCGGTAACGACGGTGATCCCCGGCGCCAGGCGCGCCGAGCAGGTCCATGCGAACGCCTCGGCCTCGGATCTCGACCCGCTCTCCGACGAACTGCACGCGAAGCTGGCGGAGTTGTACGAATCGCAGGTGGCCGAACACATCCGCGGGGTTTATTGAGTAAGAACAAAAGAGGTATAACCACAGAGGCACAGAGGAAGAGGAGGCAAGGAAGAGAAGTGGGAACTGCGAAATCAGGATTCTGAAAACCAGAAACCTCTCTCTGCCTTTTTCTTCCTCCTCCCCCTCCGTGCCTCTGTGGTTCATAAAAAAGCGATCACAACACGTCGACGGCCTGCTTAGCTGTGACGAACACCTCACGCAGCATGTCCGCGGTCAACCGGCCGGTGAACGTGTTCTGCTGACTGGGGTGATACGAGCACAGCAGAAACGGGGCCGCCTCGTAGCGGTACATCTTCCCATGGCCGAACTTCGGCTTTGGCTTCATCGGGGACCAATCCATCTCCCGGTAGAGCTTCACTGCCGTGTCCATCGCGATGCCCCCGAGCACGATGATGCCCTTGAGATGCTCCAGGGCACGCACGGTGGCGGGCAGGTAATCGAAGCATGCATCGCATTCGTCACGCGTCGGCTTATTGGCCGGCGGGGCGCAGTGGGCCGCGGCGGTGATGGCGATGTCGTGCAATGCCAGACCGTCGTCGGCGTGCGTGGCGGTGGGCTGATTCGCCAGGCCCGTCTCGTACAGCGCGCGATAGAGGAAGTCGCCCGACCGGTCCCCCGTGAACATACGGCCGGTCCGGTTCGCGCCATGAGCAGCCGGCGCAAGCCCAATGATCAACAACCGGGCATCGGGGTCCCCAAAATTCGGCACCGGCCTGCCCCAGTAGTCCCAATCAGCAAAGCTCTTCCGCTTGACCTGCGCGATCTGCTGACAGTGCTCAACCAGCCGCGGGCAGCGGGTGCAGTTGATGATTTGGGCGTTGAGTTGTGACCAATCGGCGTGGGGGTTCATGGGATTAAGGATAGGACGGCTGGGCTGCCTGAGCTACGATGGTGGGGTCCTCAGAAGGGGTTAGCGATGGTGGCATATCACGTGCGTTGCGGGATGGTTGCCGTTTTGCTGGCGGGAACGTCGGTAACGGCGATTGCGGGGGAGGCGGCTGAGGAGGAGGCGGAGAAGGCCCCGCCGGTGCCGACGATCACGGTCGTTTACGATATCGAAGCATTCGTCGACGAGCCCGAACAGTCTGACGAGAAGTGGGAAAAGCAGCGCGACGGGCTCGCCTCAACGCTGCGCGACCTGGTGGAGCCGTATGATTGGCAACGGGCGGGTGGCAACCAGGCCTCGCTCGAAAGGGAGGGCAACTACTTCGTGGTCAATGCACCGTTCGGCCACCATCGGCAGATCATGACGTTGCTCGAAGCCCTGGCGCAGCCGACGCGGGAACTGGGGAAGCAGAAAATCGCCGAGCGCGTGCGGCAGGATCGCCTGGAGGACGAAGCGATCGGCCGCCGGCGCGTGAGCGTGACCTGGGATGCGATGCCGATGCACGAGGCGGCCAAGGCTCTCTCGGAGCAGCTGGGAGTGCCGGTGCGGGTGGACTGGTCGGACCTGGAATTCTACGAGTTTGTTGATGAAGATTTTTCGATCACGCTGCACCTTCAGGATGTGCCCGTCGAGCAGGTGCTGGATCGCATCGTGGAGCAGATGGAGATGGTCGAAGAATTTGTCATCGCGGGAGAGATCGCCTACGGCTACGTCCACGGTGCGATCCGCATCGGCAAGAGCGAGGAATTGACGGTCGTTCGGGTGTATGACGTGCGCGATATCGTTGATGAGGCTGCGGAGACGATCGACGAGGATGCGGATGACCCGATGTGGCTATTGATGGATGCGATCCGCGACACGGTGGACCCTTACAACTGGCGGTGGGCCGGGGGCACGGTGAGTAGCCTCACCGATTTCAACGGCCGGCTGTTGGTTGGCACCACCGTGACCAACCATAAGCAAATCACGCTCTTGCTCGACGACCTCCGGCGATGAGGGGCTGGGACAGCTGGACCACGTTGCGGGGCACCAGGCTGGGGGCAACTCGGCTGTGTCGGGGGGGGGCGGGAGGCGTTTACAATTGTGCTGTTATTCGAAACTTTCCGGACTAAAAAAGATGAATCGTGTCCCCCTGTACGTTGCGTTTTTGTTGCCGCTGTTGATGGTCGGGTGTGAGACGCTGCGGGGTTTTGAGCGGGCGGAGATGGCGACGTCGGACGTGCGCCTGGCGCGGACGGAACTGGTGGGAACGCAGGAACAACTGGATCGGGCGGTCGCGTCGCTGAACGCGTTGGTGGCGGCGGAGGCGGAACGCCAGCCTCGCTTCCAGAGCTTTTCGGAGCAGGTCGACACGCTCGATCGGCAGGTGGATCGGCTGCGGACGCAGGTCGAGGAAATGGAGGCGCAGGTCGACGCCTATTTCACAGCATGGGAAGCGGAAATCGACCAGATGGAAAGCGAAGCGCTCAGGAATCGGGCGATGCGGCGACGTGCATCGTCGATCGACAGCTACCAAGTGACCATGGCGGCCTACCAGGATGTCGACGTGATCCTGACGCCCTTGGTCTCGAAGATTCGCGACCAGCAGCGGTACCTCGGGTCCGACCTCACCGCCTCAGGCGTGGGCTCAGTCTCGGACATCATCGAAGAAGTCCGCCAACAGGAACACACCGCACAGCAAGAGATCGAAGCGGCGATCCTCGAGTTCAACCGCATCGCCAGCGAACTCTCGACCGCCGCGGCGGAGTAGCACGTTTGCTTGTCGCCCCGCGGATCGCCCATATTTCACGTAGAAAAACGTTAATCAATATATGGTTGCATAACGCGAATGGCGATGGTATATTCTATGTAGGCAATTTTCAACACGAAAAAAGGGCTGCAACATGGTAGACATTTCGGAATCCGTCGACAGTGAAATGCTTCGCGACCTTTACGGGACCAGTTCCTCGTTTCGCGCGATTTTCGACCACTTCGCATCACGTCAGCGCGCGCTCACAAAGACCACGGTTGACCGCATTCAGCAAAACGTCATTGCCGAGGGGCATGACGACGTCACCCGGCGCGACGTGATAAGCTTCTATCGCGAAGTGGAAGCCGCCGGTTGCGGCCGGTTCGTCGTGGGACGGAAAGGACACGAGTCGCGGTTCGACTGGCATGTATCACTTGCTAGTGTGGGCCAGGTTGCCGCAGGCGAGACCGAGGAATTCGAAAGTGTAGACGAAATAGAAGGTGATGAAGCAAGCGAAGAAATGCTGTTGCGGCATCGCTTTCGCCTTCGGCCTGATCTCGAGCTTTCGCTGGACCTCCCTGCGAATTTGACGTCTGCCGAAGCCAATCGGTTGGCCGGTTTCCTTCAATCGTTGCCGTTTCAGCGTGACGAATAGGGTCGTGATATGAAGCGGCGGGCGTTTGAGAAGCACCTGCGCGAGCACGGCTGTGAACTGGATCGTCATGGGGCGAACCATGACGTCTGGGTGAATGCGCGGACGGGGCTTGATTCGACGCTCCCGCGTCATCGGGAAGTGAAGCAGCCGATCGTGCGGGCGGTGTGTCGCCAGTTGGGGGTGCCGGTGCCGGGCAAAGCGTCGTGATGCAACTCAGGCGGTGGCGCGGCGACGGCGGGTCGGGCTTGAACCGTCCCGTTTCTCGCGTGCAGATCGTAACGCTTTCATCGCATCGCGGGCGGCTGTGAAAGCTTCGGAGATATCGTCTGCTTCGGTGATAAGGGCCGGATCCATGGGAGAGCGCACGAGGTAACTGCCTTCGCTCATGGGTTCGAGCGTGAGGACGAGCTTGCCATCGCTGACGGTATATTGCTTAGCCATTAACGTGTCTCCGCCTACATTATCGCTGGCGGATGGCGGCGATCAAGGGTTGTGGGGGCGAACCGCTCACGTGGTGGTCGTCAGGCGGACGGCGTTGCCGGTGCTGTATTCGGGGTAATAATCCTGCATGGCTTTGACGCCCCAGGTGCCGGCTCGGAGGGCGGCGATGGCGCGGGCGGCGGCGGCGGCGCCGGTCGGCGTCGTGATCGTCGGCACGTTGAAACGCACAGCTGCCGCGCGGAGCTTGCCTTCGTCGGTCGCCATGCCCTTGCGGGTCGGCGTGTTGATGATCAGCTGCAGCTCGCCGTTCTTGATCATGTCGACGGCGTTGGGCCGACCTTCGGAAATCTTGGCGATGGGTTTGACGGCCACGCCTCGCTCCTGAAGGTAGGTGTAGGTGCCGCCTGTTGAGTGGATGATGAAGCCCAGCTCGAGCAGCTGCTTGGCGACGGCGACGATCTGCGGTTTGTCCGAATCGCGCACACTGAGGAAGATATCGCCCTCGGTCGGCAGCGACGAGCCGGCCGCCATCTGGCTCTTCGCGAAGGCGATGCCGAAGTCGGTGTCGATGCCCATGACTTCGCCGGTGGATCGCATTTCGGGGCCGAGGATGATGTCGACGCCGGGGAACTTGCTGAACGGGAAGACCGATTCCTTGACCGAAGTGTGCGGCGGCTGGAGGTTTTCCTCGACTTCAATCTGATCGAGCGGCAGGCCGGCCATCACCTTGGCCGCGACGCGCGCCCAGCTGATGCCGGTCGCTTTGCTGACGAAGGGCACGGTGCGGGAGGCGCGGGGGTTGACCTCGAGGACGTAGATTTCGTAGTCCTTCTGCGTTTCGCTGGGGCGGGTGATGGCGTACTGCACGTTCATCAGGCCACAGACGCGAAGCGCGCCGGCGAGGCGGCGGGATTGGCTGACCAGGCGCTCGATGACGTCCTGCGGCAGGGAATAAGGGGGGATGGCGCAGGCCGAGTCGCCGGAGTGGACGCCCGCTTCTTCGATGTGCTCCATGACGCCGCAGACCAGCGCGCGGGGCTGATCGGTGGATTCGCTGTAGTCGGCGACGACGTCGACATCGACCTCGATGGCCTCGGCGAGGAACTGGTCGATGAGGACCGGCGCATCGGCGAGTTCGCTGACATCGACGGCACTGCGCATGTAGTGGAGCAGCTGATCTTCGCTGAAGCAGGTCTCCATGCCGCGGCCGCCGAGCACGTAGCTGGGCCG
>JBBDRF010000041.1:0-6405 GCA_040905565.1 Phycisphaeraceae bacterium
TGGGTGAACAGGTGGTGGAACAGCGCCCACGCCTGGGCGTACACCACCCGGACCTGCTCGGCGTCGGCGGGCGGACGGACTACGTGAACGAACCGGTCAAGCGGGATGAGTTGCCCCGCCTCGCGGGCGCGGCGAAGGTCGTGCCGACGCGCTTCGTTGATCTCGCCCGGGCCGAACGGCTGACTCGGCTGTTGCGTTTCAAAGCTGATGGCCAGCCCCTCGGAAACCCACAGCGGGTACATCACGCCGCGCTGTTGCAGGCCGGTGTTGAAGGCGAGTTGATGCGCCGCTTCGTGGACGGTGCTGGCCAACCCATCCTGTCGGCCGTCGCTGGCGGCGGGCTCGAGGCTGCTCAGGTGCAAGTTCGGTTGCCCCGCCTCACACGCGTCCCGTTCGAGGGCCACGGCGGCTTCGACCCCCTGCGGCTCCACGTGCTGCACCGGCCAGCCGCGCTGGAACAGGGCAATGCGGTTCGTGCGGGCCGAGTAGTAGCCGCCGGTCCAGGAAAGGTCCATGTAGTCGGCCGACTCGCCATATCGCGCGAAGTCGCCATGGTCCACGAACAGCAGGCACACCAGATGCTCGCCCAACGGCTGCACCGCGAAGCCCGCCTGCTGAAACACCTCGCGAAACTGAGCGTGCGTCCGCTCCAGCAGCAGCGCGTGCGAACGGGCCTGCCACGGCTCGGTGTCATAAAGCAGCACGAAGTGCGGCGAGCGGTAGGCCCGCTGCTCCCGCCCGAAATGCGCTGCCAACGGCTTGAGCATCGAGGGCGTGGCGGCTCGCCGCTCCGCCGGCACGGGTTCGCCCGGCAAGGACCCCGCCAATGCCGGGGAGGCGTGCAGCAAAAAGGCACAAATGTATGTAAGTAATTTCCCCATACGCCATTATGCAAAATAGGGTCTACCCTCACGGGCGTCAAGCTTTTTCCCCGACGCCCTTCTGGATGTCTCTCTAACCACGGCAATACCCTGCGGCTTCCGTGCAAACCGCCCTCACACGGACACCGTTCCGATGGCCTTGCCGGCAGGCGCTGGGCAAGATTGGGCGAGTTCGCTAGAATCATCATCGGCGCACTGCCCCCCTTGCGTTAGCTCAACAACGGGACGGACAGTGAACGAACCGGCCGCGTGCCCGAGTGGACCAAGGGGACGGATTGCAAATCCGTTTGGCTTTGCCAGTCGTGGGTTCGAATCCCACCGCGGCCTTTTCATTGTCAGATAGCGGCACGGGAGGGGGCTCGCTGCAGATCGCCGCTATTGCGATGTTTGCAAAACCGTACCTCGCCGCCGGTTGTGATTTCCCCGAATGCTTCCAAGGAGGCCGGTTGGTGAAACCCGCTCTGACGTGAACTTTATTTCGTGCGCAGGGGTAGACGAAGGAAAGGCTCGCAGTAGCGGTGGTCCGGCGGGCAAAATGAGGCAAAGCGGTCGGCCCCACGGCATGGCCAGCGCGCCGAGGTCACGCCAAAGCGGTCACTTGGCGTCGAACCAGTTGTTCCCCTGGCCGAGGTCGACCTTGAGCGGCACCTTCAGCGACATGGCCTGCTCCATCTGTTCGCGGATGAGTTGGCCCATCGCCTCGGCTTCGCTGGCGGGCGTTTCGAGCACGAGTTCGTCGTGAATCTGAAGCAGCATGCGCAGCGGCAGCGCGTCGCGCTCGAGGCGGGCGTGCAGGTTGACCATGGCCTGCTTGATCAGGTCGGCGGCGGAGCCCTGCACGACGGTGTTGATCGCAAGCCTTTCGCCGAGTGCGCGTTGGTTGCCGTTGCTGGACGCGAGTTGCGGGATCGGCCGGCGGCGGCCGAGCATGGTCTTGACGTAGCCATGCTGCTCGGCATGGGCGACGCATTCGGCCAGGAAGCGGTCGATGCCGGTGAAGCGGGCGCGGTAGTCGGCAATGAGTTTTTTCGCAGCGTCGACATCGAGGTTGTCGATGCGGCGAGCGAGGCCGTAAGGCGTCACGCCATAGACAATGCCGAAGTTGATCGTCTTCGCGTGGCCGCGCTGCTCGCTGGTGACGGCGTCGAGGTCGACATCAAACACTTGCGCGGCGACGGCGGCGTGGATGTCCTGATCCTTCTCGAACGCATCAATCAGCGCCTCATCATCACTGAGGTGCGCGAGGATGCGCAGCTCGATCTGCGAGTAGTCGGCACAAAGCAAGACATGATCCGGGTCGGCGATGAAGGCCTTGCGAATCTGTCGGCCGATGTCGGTGCGGATGGGGATGTTCTGAAGGTTCGGCCCGCTGGAAGAGAGGCGGCCGGTGGTCGTGCCGGTCTGGTGAAAGCTGGCGTGGATGCGCTTCGTGCTCGCGTCGATCGCTTCTTTCAGGCTTTCGAGATACGTGCCCACCAGCTTGGTGAGTTGGCGATACTCGACCATCAGCCGCGGCACGGTGCATTGCTCGTCGCTGAGTTGATCGTTGTCGCAGAGTTTTTCCAGCACTTCGACATCCGTCGACGGGCCGGTCTTGGTGCGCTTGACCACGGGGAGCTTGAGCCTGGTGAACAGCACCTCGGCGAGCTGCTTGGGCGAGTCGATGTTGAACGGCTCGCCGGCGGCGTTGTGGATCGCGTCGCGCAGTTCGAGGATGCGCTCGTCCAGCTTGCGCCGCTGCTCGTCCAGCACCGCCGGGTCGACCAGCACGCCGTGATACTCCATGTCGGCCAGCACGTTGATCAATGGCGTTTCGATTTCGTCGAGCAGTCGGGTCATGCCCAGCTCAGCAAGCTGCGGCCGCATCTTCTCCGCCAGCCGCAACGACAGATCGGCGTCCTCCGCAGCGTAGGGCGTGATCTGCGCCAGCGGCACCTGGTCCATCGTCTTCTGCGTCTTGCCCCGGCCCTTCGCGCCGATGAGATGACTGATCGGTATCGTCTCGTGCTTTAACTCGGCCAGCGCGAGGTGATCCATGCCCAACCCCGGCGCGTTGAGCAGATAGGCGCCAACCATCGAGTCGAATGCGACGCCGCGCAGGCGGACGCCCGCGTGACGCAACACGAGCAGGTCATATTTGATGTTGTGTCCGCACTTGGGAATCGACGCGTCTTCGAGCACGGGGCGCAGCGCGTCGAGCACCGTGCGGGCATCGAGATGCGTGTCTGACTCGGGCGAGCAGACGGGGATGTAGACGCCCGTGCCCGCCTGCCATGACAGACAGATGCCGCAGAGCTGGGTCTTATGGCCGAGGCCGATCGTTTCCGTGTCGACGGCGATGAGCTTCTGCTGCTTGAGCGTCGCGACGAGCTCGTCGAGCTGCTGGCCGGTGGTGACGGCGGTGTACTCGTACTGCTCAGCGCGCGTGAGGTCGGGGCGCGGGGCGGCGGCGGTTGGAGCGTGAACTTCGCCCGTGTCGAAAAGGCCCGGCTGTTGCGGGTCGGCGGCCTTGGACGACGCTTTGCTTTCGATGACGCTCACGCCCATTGAAGCAGGCGGACCGGCGAATTGTTTGATGTCGCCGTTGGCGTCGAGCAGGCGGTCGAGGTCGCTGAGGTGGCGGTTGAAGCCCATCTGTTTGAAGATCAGCCGCAGGGCCTGCGCGTCGATGCCGCCGACCGTGGCGTCTTCGAGATTGAAGGGGATGTCGACGTCACGGTCGAGGGTGACGAGCTTCTTCGCGACGGGGAGAAAC
Source organism: Phycisphaeraceae bacterium (assembly GCA_040905565.1). Taxonomy (GTDB): domain Bacteria; phylum Planctomycetota; class Phycisphaerae; order Phycisphaerales; family Zrk34; genus JBBDRF01. The sequence goes on from JBBDRF010000041.1 coordinate 3,637, forward strand.
GCGCGGGCGGCGGCGAGGTTTTCCTTGCGTTTGCCTTTGATCTCGTCGAGATGGTGATACAAACCATCGATCGAGCCGTACTGCTGAAGCAGGGCGCTGGCGGTTTTGGGTCCGATGCCTTTGACGCCGGGGATGTTGTCGACGCTGTCGCCGGTGAGGGTGAGCAGGTCGACGACCTGCTCGGGCGTGATGCAGCGTTTGTCCATCAGCCAGTTGGTGTCGATGGTCGTATCCGTGTGGATGTCGAACATCGTCACGCGGTCGCCGAGCAGTTGTTCGAGGTCTTTGTCTTTGGAGACGAGGCGGAGCTTGACGTCGGCGTAGCCCGGGTCGTCGAGGATGCGCTGCGTGATGGTGGCGATGAGGTCGTCGGCCTCAGCGCCAGACTGTTCGAGCACGGGAATGCCGAACAGGCTGGTAATCTCGAGGATGCGCGGGATTTGCTGGGCGAAGTCTTCAGGCGGCGCTTCGCGCTGGGCTTTGTAGTCTTCGTACAGCTCGTCGCGGAACGTCTTGCCGGGCGAATCGATGGCCATCGCGACATACTGCGGATGGAACTGGTCGAAGAGCTTCAGCAGCATGCCCGTGAAGGCGAAGACGGCATTGGTCGGCTCGCCGGTGACGGGGCTGGTCATGCTCGAACGGATGGCGTAGTAGGCGCGGAAGATCTGCGCGTGGCCGTCGATGAGGTAGAGCGTGTTGGCAGGCGTGTCGGCAGGCATGAGAGGATTGTATTTGGTGCTCGGGTGATTTGGCGATTGGCTGATGTAAAGAATCGTGCACGGACCTGCCAGGACTCATCGAACCGCTCCGTTGTCTCCTTCAACTTCACCCAAGCGCCCAATCGTCCCAGCGCCTTATTCCTACCAGTCCAACGGGGCGAGCCAGGCGTTGCGCAGGTCGTCGAGCTTTGCGTCGAACACCTGGCCGTCGCGGTCGGTGCGGGCGGTGAGTTGGACGGTGTCGGTGAACATGCCGATCTGGGCGAAGGGCACGTCGGCCTCCAGCAGGATTTTGATGACGCGATCGAGCTTGGCGGGGGCGATCTCGAGCAGGTATCGGCTGGGCGTTTCGGCATAGCAGGCCGTGTCGAATTCCAAGGCGCGATCGGCGGGCAGGTGGGACAGGTCCAGGTCGAGCCCGATGCGGCCGGCGAACGCCATCTCCGCCGCGGCGACGAGCAGGCCGCCGTCGGAACAATCATGCGCGGAGGTGACCAGCCCGGCCGCGATCAGCTTCGCGACTGCGCGGGCGTTGGCGGGCCCCTGCTTGAGGTCGAGGCGGGGGATGGTGAGGTTGTCGCCAGCGTTCGCCAAGCCGCAAGCGGCGTAGTGGGAGCCGCCGAGGGCAGGGGTGGTCTGGCCGACGATCAGCAGCGCGTTGCCGGCCGCCTTGGCGTCCATCGTTCGGCAGCGGGCGGCATCATCGACCATGCCCATCGCGGTAATCAGCAGCGTCGGCGGGATGGTGATCACGCGTCCGCTGTCAGTCGTGAACTGGTTGCTCAGCGAATCCTTGCCCGAGACGAACGGCGTGCGGTAGGCCAGCGCGCCGTCGTAGCACGCCTCGGCCGCGCGAACCAGCGAGCCGAGCTGCTGCGGGTCGTCGCACCTGGGCCAGCAGAAGTTGTCGAGGATGGCGATGCGGTCCGGGTCGGCTCCGACGCACACCGCGTTGCGCACCGCTTCGTCGATCGCGGCCAGAGTTGCCCAATACGAGTCGCCGTCGGTTGCCAAACCGTCCGTGGTCGCCTTCTCGGACAAGTGCGGCGCCATGCCGCCTGCCAACGCGACGGCCTTGCGGCTGCCGAGCTTCGGTCGAATGACCGCGCCATCGCTGGGCCCGTCCTGCTCCGGCCCGACCAACGGCTTGATCACCGACCCGCCCTGCACTTCGTGGTCATACTGCCGCACGATCCAGTGCTTGCTGGCGATGTTGGGGTGCGCCAAAAGCGTTTCGAGTTTCGCGTTTTGCGTTTCAAGTTCGTCGGATTCCGCCGCTTTAACCTGGAACGGGGCATCCGAAGCGCGCAACGTCCACGCCGCCTGCCGCACGGGCGTCGGGATGCCGTCGTGCAGCAGGTGCATGCCCAGCCGACCGACCTCCGTGCCTGCGTAGGTGAGCACGAGCATCGGCTCGTCGGGCTGCTGGTCGCTGGGGCCGGTCATGTCACAGCCGAACGCGCCGAGATCGCAGAAGCCCACATCCTCCGACGCGCACAGCTCGCGCAGCGTGTGCACCCTCTCCGTCGGCACGGCGAGCACCATGCGCTCCTGCGCCTCGCTGATCCAGATCTCCGTGTAGCTCAGCCCCGCGTACTTCAGCGGCGCTTTGTCCAGCTCGACGTAAGCGCCGACTTTTTCGCCCATCTCCCCCACTGCGCTGGAAAAACCGCCGGCGCCGCAGTCGGTAATCGCAGTGAACAGCGGGCCGCCCTGCCAGTCGCGTGCCTTGAGAATCACGTCGGCGGTCTTCTTCTGCGTGATCGGGTTGCCGATCTGCACGGCATGGCTGAACTCGTCGGCATGCGTGTCGGTCAACTCGGCACTGGAGAAGGTTGCGCCGTGGATGCCGTCGCGTCCGGTCGCCCCGCCGAGGGCGATGATGCGATCGCCCGGGTTCGCTTCGCCGAAGCACTTGTCCAGCGGGATCAGCCCCACGCAGCCGGCGAACACGAGCGGGTTGCCGAGGTAGTCGTCGTGAAAGGTGACGCTGCCGTTGACGGTGGGGATGCCCATCCGGTTGCCGTAGTCGCGCACGCCGGCGACG
>JBBDRF010000042.1:0-6401 GCA_040905565.1 Phycisphaeraceae bacterium
GCAGGGTTGGACGTCGCAGGTGTGGTCGAGCTGGCGGTTGATTTCGCGTGTGAACTGGCACCAGGTGCATTCGCCGCCGTCGGTGACGTGGTAGATGCCGTGCGCGTGATGTTGAAGCAGGGCGAGGCTGGCGGCGGCGAGATGCTGGCAACTCGTCGGTCGGCCGCGCTGGTCGTCCACGACGCGAAGGGTGGGCTTCTCCGCGGTGAGGCGGGCCATGGTGCGGACGAAGTTGTTACCCCACGGCGCGTAGAGCCAGCTTGTGCGGATGATCAAATGTCGGCAGCCGGACTGTTCGATGAGCTGTTCGCCGCGGGCCTTGGTTCGGCCGTAGGCGTTGAGCGGGTCGCGCGGCTGATCCGTGCGGTAGGCGGTGTCCTGTTGACCGTTGAAGACATAGTCGGTGGAGTAGTGGACGAGCGTGGCGTCGATCTGCTTGCAGCGTCGGGCGAGCTGGCCCACGGCTTCACCGTTGATCCGCATGGCGTCGGCTTCGTGCGTTTCCGCGCCGTCGACGTCGGTCCACGCGGCGCAGTTGACGACGGTGCGAACACCCTCCGCGAGATATACGTCGATGGTCTCGGGTTGGGCGAGGTCGAAGTCGGGGCGGGCGGCGGTGTCGTAGTCGAGGCCGTGCGCGTCGAGCAGCTCGCGCCATGCTCGGCCGAGCATGCCGGCGGGGCTGATCAGCAGCAGGGGGGGGATGGTGGTGGGCATGGGGGGAGCGCTAAGCCGCAAGCGGCTGGAGGAGCGGCTTATTTGTGTTGGATGGTCCAGGGGAAGTCGGGGATCGAATCGTAGGCGCGGCGGTCTTCGTCGGGGGCGGCGGGGTCATACTGGTGGGTGACGTAGTAGAGCAGGCCCGCGGGGTCGGGGCCGACGGTGGCGGCACCGTGCCACAGCGGCGGCGGGATGATGAGCACGCCGGGCTTTTTTTCGCCGATGACGGCTTGCCAGGAAGTGGCGTCGTCCTCGCGGTGGACACCGACCTTGAGCATGCCGCTCAAGCAGAGCCAGAAGTCGGTCTGCTTGTGGTGGCGGTGCCAGGCCTTGATCACGTCGGGGTACATGACCGAGTAGTTGATCTGGCCGCCGGGCTGCATGACGCCCTGGAACTGGTTCATGATCGACCAGCCGCGATCGTCGGCAAAGAGATTCGCGGGCACGAAGATCGGCTCGCGCTCCTGCTTCGCGAGGTCGAAGGCTTCGGCGATCGGGCCGGCGTGACTGCGTGGACTGCGTACGGGCAAGGCTGGGTTCCTCAAGGCAACGGTTAGCCGCGAAGCAAAGCGGAGCGGTCTGCGTGGGGCTGGCGATCCGCGCTCTGCTTCGCGTCGCGGCTAACCAGTACATCCGGGTTTCATTTTGCTTCGGCGGTCTCGGCCATCTTCGGCTTGTTCACGCCCGCGTCGCGGACGAGGTTGCTCGCGCGGTGGAGGCTTTCAAACGTGCCGGCGTCGGTCCACCAGCCTTCGAGCACTTCGTGGCTGAGGTCGCCGCGCTTGAGGTAGGCGTTGTTGACGTCGGTGATTTCCAACTCCCCGCGGCCGGAGGGTTCAAGCGTTCGGCAAATGTCATATACGTCTGCGTCGTAGAAGTAGATGCCTGTCACCGCGAGGTTGCTTTTCGGTTTTTTCGGCTTTTCGACAATGTTGGTCACCGCACCGCTGTCGTCCAGTTCGGCGACGCCGAAGCGTTCGGGGTCGTCGACTTCCTTGAGCAGCAGCTTGGCGCCGCTGGGCTGGGTGAAAAAGTCGCCAGCGGCTTTTTTAATGTTGCCCTCGATGATGTTGTCCCCGAGGATGACGCAGACTTTTTCGCCGTCGGCGAACTCTTCCGCCAGTTGCAGCGCGTCGGCAATGCCGCCTTCGCCTTCCTGGTAAGCATATTCCAGATGCTTGACGCCGAGGTGCTTGCCGTTTTTCAGCAGCTTGAGGAAGTCGCCCGCGTGCTCGCCGCCGGTGACGATGAGGATTTCGTTGATTCCGGCGTTCAGCAGGCACTGGACGGGGTAGTAGATCATCGGCCGATCGTAGACCGGCAGCAGATGCTTGTTGGTAACCAGGGTCAGCGGTCGCAATCGCGAGCCAAGACCACCGGCGAGAATGATGCCCTTCATGTAAACGTCTCCCTGCAAGGTCGGGCGTGAAAAAAGCGGCTTCTGGTCGATTCGTGGCCATAGGCTAGCATCGCCTCGGCTCTCTTTCGAGCGAAAAGGTGAGCGTGGCCCGAAATCCGTTGTCCCGGCGCGGCTCCGTTGTCCCGGCGCGCCTATGGTTCTAACATATCGGCACCTTCCGTCCGGGGCATTACCGCAAGGTTTGGGAGGGTGCCCGGTGCCGCGGCCCTTCGCGGCGCCGGTAAAATCAGTTTAATCGAGGGTTGTTGAACCATGGCAAGTCAAGACCGTCCGTGGGCTTCTCTGCAAGCTGCCGCACTTATAGGAAGTTACGTGCCGCGACGTTGCGGCATTGGCACCTTCAGTTCCGACCTCGCCGAAGCGCTCGCCGCGACCGCGCCGCACCTGAGCACCTGGGCGGTCGCCATGAACGACCGGCCCGAAGGCTACCGCTACCCGCCCCGCGTCTGGTTCGAGATCAATCAGAGCCGGCTGGGCGAGTATCGCCTCGCCGCCGACTACCTGAACATGTCCCATATCGATGTCGTCTCGCTCCAGCACGAGTACGGCCTGTTCGGCGGCGCGGCAGGCCGATACGTGCTCGAACTGCTGCGACGCCTGCGGATGCCCGTCGTGACCACGCTGCACACGGTCCTCAAAGAGCCGGATGACAGCCAGCGCGAGGTGCTCAAGCAGCTTGCCGACGTCTCCAGCCGACTGGTCGTGATGGCGGACCGGGCGCACGAGTTTCTCACCGACATTTACAAGATTCCCCGGGAGAAAATCCAGCTCATCCCGCACGGCATCCCCGACGTGCCTTTTGTCGACCCGAACTATTTCAAAGATCAGTTCGGCGTGGAGGGGAAAAAAGTCGCGCTCACGTTCGGCCTGCTCAGCCCGAACAAGGGCATTGAGAACATGGTCGAGGCGCTGCCGCAGATCGTGGCAAAGCACCCCGACCTGGTCTACATCGTGCTCGGCGCGACCCATCCGGGTGTGATGGCGCACAACGGCGAAGACTATCGCCTGAGCCTGAAGCAGCGGGCCCGCGAACTGGGCGTGCAGGACCACCTCGAGTTCGTCAACAAGTTCGTGGAGGCGGAGGAACTGCTGGAGTTTCTCGGCGCAGCGGACGTATATGTCACGCCGTATCTTAATGAGGCGCAGATCACCTCGGGTACGCTGGCGTATGCGTTGGGGACGGGGAAGGCGACGGTGTCGACGCCGTATTGGTACGCGCAGGAAATGCTGGCGAATGATCGCGGCATCCTCGTGCCGTTCAAGGATCCGCAAGCGCTGGCCGAGGGCGTGATCCGGCTGTTCGACAATGAAACCGAGCGTCACGCGATGCGCAAGCGGGCGTATCAGTACACGCGACAGATGCGTTGGGCGGAGGTGGCGGGGCAGTACCTGGACCTGTTCACGCAAGTGCGGGACGAGCAGCGCAAGCACCCCCGGCCGGCGTCCGGCACGCCGCGCAAGCTGCGCAGGCACGACGGCAGCGATCTCAGTGAGATCAAGCTCGACCACCTGTTCACCCTCACCGACGATGTGGGCGTGTTCCGCCAAGCCAAGTTCACCGTGCCCGACCGCCACGCCGGCTATGCGACGGACGACAATGCCCGGGCCCTGGTGACGCTGTTGCTGGCGCAGGACCACGTGCGCTACTCGACCGGTCCGAGCCTCGACCAGTCGGTCGGGCGGTGTCTGAGCTTTCTCGACCATGCGCTGGATGCACGCACGGGCCGGTTCCGCGCGGTGATGCGCTTCGACCGCACCTGGCATGGTGATGATGAACATTCCGAAGACGTGCATGCCCGCACGATCTGGGCGCTGGGCGAGGCGGTGGCGCGGTGCCAGGTGCGCGGCTACATGACGTTGGCGGCGAACCTGTTCCAGCGCGGGCTCGATGCATGCGACGCATTCGAGCACCCGCTCGCCTGGGCCGACGCGCTGATCGGCATCCACGCCTATCTGCGTCGGTTCAGCGGCGACACGCACGCCCGCCGCGTCCGCGAAGGTCTGGCTGAGCGCATGCTCGAACGGTTCCACGGCAACATCGGCGACGACTGGGTCTGGCCCACCAATCAAGTGACGTATACTGCCGCGCGTCTGCCGCACGCGTTGCTTCTGTCCGGCCGATGGATGTTCAACGACGAAATGATCCAGACCGCCCTGCGAAGCTTGGACTGGCTCTGGAGCGTGCAGGTTGGCGCGAACGGCCAGTTCGCCCCCGTCGGCACGGAGGGCTACTTCCCCCGCGGCGGCGCCAAAGCCCGCTTCGCACAGCAGCCGATTGAGGGCTATGTCACCCTCGACGCCTGTCTTGAAGCCTTCCGCGTCACCGACGAACAGCGCTGGCTCGATCGGGCGGGCCGCTGCCTGAGCTGGTTCCTCGGCGACAATGACTTGCGCCTGCCGCTCTACGATCACACCACCGGCGGCTGCCACGACGCGCTGCTCGCCCACGGCCTCCACGAAAACCAGTCGGCCCAGGCCACGCTCGCCTGGCTGCTTTCACTGCTCAGCCAATATGAGCAGACCTTCGAAATACAACATCCCGAGACCAGCAGCCTCGATCGCAAAAAACGTCCGGTGGTCGACGGGGCGCCGACGCGTACAGACGCAACGAAGCCCACGGTCTGAGGCCGGGGGCGTTCCGCGCGGGTGCGGCAGGGGAACGGGTCCCCCGAGGTTTACGCGCTTACGAGCTCGATGTGATAGCGCTTGCCGGGGCGGGGAAAATTGTGCGGTTCGGTCGTGCGACCGTCTGGCTCCAGGCGACGGCATGCCTTACGATGCAAAGCTTCGCACGCGGCACCCGCGGGGAGTGAGCTTCATGGCAGACGGTTTATCCGATACGCTTCGGCAGATGGCGGAGGGGGAACATGGATCACTGCCACGCCGGCCGGCCGCCGAGCCCGCCGCAGCGGCCGACGCGGCAGCGACTCACGAAGAACGTGAGGCAAGCCTGCGGGCCGCTCCGAGCGTTCGTCCGCCACGGGCCGCGTCACTGCGATCCACGGAGGGGCGACCCCTGCAAGCCGTCGCGGCTGCGGTGCTGCTGATCATGGGGCTGGCGATGGCGGCGATGGGCGGTTGGGCGACCATGATTCTCGCCGGCCACGAGGTCTGGCGCAGCGATCAGCCGGGCGCTCGCAGCGTCGCGCTGGGCCTGCTGGTAGCCTATCCCATGGCCTTGTGTCTGCTGGGCGCCGCCGCCGTGTTGATCAAACGGGCTTGGAAGTTCTGACGGATCAGCTTCCGGCGCGGATCGAACCCATTGCACGATGCAGCCGACTCAGCTCGTCCAGCAGCGCAAGTGTGCGGTCGAGCGGGAGCATGGTCGCCGCGTCGGAGACGGCCCGGGCGGGCTGGGGATGCGTTTCAATAAACAGGGCGTGCACACCCGCGGCGACGGCACAACGGGCGAGCAGGGGGGCGCGCTCGGGGCGACCGCCCGAAGTGCTGCCAGCGCCGCCAGGCTGCTGCGTGGAGTGGGTGACATCGAAGCAGACCGGCTGGCCGAGGTCGATCATGTCGCCGACGCCGACGAAGTCGTTGACCAGCCGGTTATAGCCGAAGAACGTGCCGCGCTCGGTAAGCATGATGCCTCCGCCCCCGCCCGCCGCTTGCGGCTTAGCGGCCTCGCGCAGCTTCCGCACCACGTTGCTCATCTCCTGCGGGCTGAGGAACTGGCCCTTCTTCACGTTGACGGCTCGGCCCGTCTGCGCCGCCGCGACGAGCAGGTCGGTCTGTCGGCAAAGAAAGGCGGGGATCTGGAGCAGGTCGACCACCGTCGCGGTGGCTTGGCACTGGTGCGACTCGTGAACGTCGGTGGTGACGGGCACGCCGAGCGCGTCTTTGACCTCTTCGAGCAGGCGGAGGCCGTCGTCGAGGCCCGGCCCGCGGTCGGAGGTGATGGAACTGCGATTGGCCTTGTCGAAGCTGGCTTTGAAGATGTAGCCGAGGCCGAGCTGCTGGCAGCGATTGCGCACTGCTTCGCCAATGGTCAGACAAAGATCGCGCGATTCGGCCACGCACGGGCCGGCGATGATGGCCAGCGGCTGATCGGGGCCGATCGGCACGGGACCGACGTGAAGGGTCCGGGTTTCAGAACGCGTCATGCCGGCATGATAAGGCAATTCGAGCGGGCTTACCGTTTGGCGCCTTTGCGTTCGTGTGGCCGAGCCTCACGAAACAGGCGTACGACATAGGCCACAAGCGCGATGATCATCGCGACGAGGAAGATGAGCGAGAAGCCGAGGCAGAGCCATTCAAA
>JBBDRF010000043.1:0-6191 GCA_040905565.1 Phycisphaeraceae bacterium
AATGACCGGGGTGGGACTCGAACCCACGACCAGCGGCTTAAAAGGCCGATGCTCTACCAACTGAGCTACCCGGTCAACCATATAAAATCGCATAAATTTTGTGTTTTCAAGGCTATCACGACTGGCCCAATGCCTCTCGGCGCGTGGACCCGAATCGTTTCGTGCGGGTCGACTATGACCTCCGCACTTCGAGTCCAACATCATAACGCCCTGAACGCGGAGGTAAAGGCGATGGCACAACGCGACAAACACGGCGTGCGGCTGACATGGCACGAGGCACTCAAGCAATGCCCGCCTGCTCGTGATGGACGTGTTGACGTCGGTGGGGGCGCGCTACTCATCAGGGGCATAGCGCGGTACGCGATCTCAGGCGGTGGTCATCGACCTCGTTCGATGTCCACTGCTCGTAGACCAACGCTGCGTTAGCCCGAGCCTTTCATTTGGAAACGGTGTATTTAACCCACACCGGACTGGTCCAGGCGAAGGGGCCACGAGCGCGGGCGAGATTGTGCGGGTAGCGACTGTCCTGGCTGAATGGCCGTGGGTCGTTCGTGGCTGGGTCGTAGCCAGCATGGTTGAATGACGGATCGCCAACGAGCTTGATGCGCAAGAAGTAGAAGTGCACTCCAGGTACGGCGTCGGTGTCTTCGTACTTGAACGTCAGACAGGTTCGCATATCGGGCAACTCGCGATGGATGACATTGCCGTCACGGACGAGTTCGACATAGTCCAGTTCATGTGGCGCCCCGACGTTGGCAGTGATGGTAGGCGTCTGATAGGTGTCCGTGACATCACCCGTCACGGCACCGGCAACTTTGAAGTCGATGAAGATGTTGTGCCCCTGCGTGGCGAGCAGGCGGCGTTGGTGGTAGGCGTCGTGGACGGCGTCGCGCGTGAGGGCGGTGGCGAGCACACCGGTGCGTGCCCCGCCGAGGCCGGGCACGCTGCGATGGCTGTCGCTGGAGCCGATGAAGCCCAGACGCTTGCCTTGCTTGAGTTGCTGGATGGTGAAGTCGGTTTCCTCGATGCAGACGCGCCAGGAGCTGGTGACCTCCACATTCCATTCCGCGTCGTTGTCGATCAGCTCGTAGGTGCAGTGGTGGGGGTAAGGCATCGCGCCGGCGGCCTTGAGCGTGGGGATCATGGTGTGGTCGCTGTTGGTATCGGGATCGATACGGCGGTGTAGTGGACCGTGGCCTTGCGGGTAGACAACGCAGCGGTGGTTAAAGTCGGGCGTCAGGTCGCCGCGATGGTAGGTGAACTCGTAGCCGGGTAGCCAGAGGAATCGGCCTTCTTCACTGAAGTGCGCCGCGAGGGCCTGGTGAATCCGCCACTCCGGCTCGGTCATCGCCTTGTGCGGATAGTAGTCGTTATCGATGATCGTGAGGATGTCGAGCCCCGCCTGGTCGCGGGCGAAGTGGGCCAGCTCGTCCAGTTCGCCCTCGGCGTCGGGGCTGAAGCCGCTGTGCACGTGCGTGTCAGCCCAGTAAAGCCGGTAGGACTGGCCGTCGCAATCCACCATCTGCGTCGGCTTCGGCTCGGGACGAATCGGCCGAACGTGCCAGCGTGACCAGCTTGATTCATCGAATGACAGGGGCGTCGCACGGGCGAGGTCGGCAGCGTTGACGTGGATGACATCCGTGCCGCGTTGGTCGAAACGCATGCAGGCGAAGGGGAGTTGGCCCGCGCGGAAGCGGCGTGGCACGGCATAACCATAGCCCGCCGAGGCAAGGCAGCTCGGCGAGGCCCACTTGCCGTCGCCTTGAAGACGACGTGTCAGTAGCGGGCCGGCGACCGTGGAGCCTTCGCTTTCGCCGCGACACTCCCAGACGCACCACAACGCGCCCGCGTCGTCGATGCTCAGGTGGGGGTTTCGCCGCAGGCCGACGTAGCCCTTGTAGATCTTCGAGGCTAACAGGCCATCGCGCAAGTCGGCGACGATGCGCGGATCACTCGGATGCGCGGCATCGTGTAGCGGTACAACGCGGTCGGCTTCAATTTCCGCCACCATGCCCACGGGCCAATGGTCGATGATGCCCAGCTTATCGATCACCGGCTTAAGCACGACCCACACGGCATACGCCTCGCCGCCAGGACCGACGACGGTGCGCGGCTGCAGCCAGCGTTCATGCGCCGCGCCAAGCGTGGCGGTGACGCGCCATGCTTCGCCTTGATGTTGGGTGATGACCACCTGATAACGCCGATCGCGATACTCATCCCACGCCAGCACCGCCCGCCCCGCCTCGGCGGAGAGGTGTGGACGGAATGCGTCCACGTCGTCGGCCGATATCGGCGAGACGGTTTGCCATGTGCCGCCCCGCCGCGTGGTGCAGTGGATGCGCATGTGACCGTCGACCTGCTGCGACCACGCCACATGCAGCGCATCGCCATCGAAGGCGGCGGTCGGTGGCAGGCATAACCCCGTCGCTTTTTGAATCACCTGCGGCGATTCGAGGACGCCCTGCTTCGAGTCGAGTTGCGCCCACTGAATCGCCCAGCCGTCATCGGTCGCTTCATTCCACACCACCGCCACGGTTCCATCATTGGCAACCGTAAGACAAGGCTGATGCACCAGACCGTTCGGCCCCTGAATCAATTGCGTCGGCTGACCCTGCCGCTCATGCACGAGCAGCACGCGCGTGTCGCGCCCTTCGCCCATCTGCACTGCAGCCCAGGTGGCGTCGCCGTGCGTGGCGACGCCCATGTGTCGGCCGAAGTGAATCGTGCCGGTCTTTGGATGGCGGAAAATTTCGTCTTTTTTCTCGGCGGTGATCTGGCTCATGGTCTATATCCATGTCGTGTGGTAAGGATGGATAAGGCGGCTTATTTCAACAGCCGGCATCTCGTCCATCAGCCAGCAGCCGACTCGCAATCACCAATGCTTCAAGGCTGCCCGCTCGTCGAACCCTTGATCGGTTTCGGCCAATTCCTGTCTTTCGTTGCGATCTGCCACCAGCGCCCGCAGGACCCCCGGCTCCAGGGCATGCGCGGGAGAAAATTCAGAGGAGTTGGCATATCCGATGCAGGCGCCGAGCAGGTGCACGGCCGCGGCATCGTCAGGGGCCAGCCCCAACGAGCAGACCAGCAGCCGACCCCGCCCCACGCGCAGTTCAAATAGCGCCGCCTGCTTCTGGATATCCTTGAACGAACTGACCACCTCAATGATGGGATCAAATGGCAAACCCGACACATCACCCAACACCGCTTCGCCACCATCGAGCATTCGCTGAAAATCCCAGTCGCAGAAACCCGCGTGCGGCAGGCTGCGCGTGATCGGATGGTCGTGAATACAGGTGGCGAGGTTGCCCTCGGCCCGGCCGGCGCAAGCGATCTGAAACACCGTCACCCGTGAAGCGAAAGGCCGGGCGCCGAGGAGCAGGATGCGCCCGCCCGCCGCGAGCGCGTCAACGTCCGCATCGCCCAACGCTGATACCACCCGCAGCCCCTCGTGATCCGGCGGCGATGCCCCGGCCCTCCCAGACTGCCCTGCCCAACGTTCAGCGAGGTCATCAGCGAAACGAACCCGATGATCCGGCCAGAACGCAGGCGGGTAGACAAAGATCGGCCAGGTGTTGTCGATCTGAAGTGACGAACTCGAAAGCTGCGCGGCCAGCACCAGTGCCCTGGGCGCCCTGAAGTCCGGCACGTCAAACGAGATCTCGATCAGGTCGTTGATCGATCCGACGGTCAGTCGATCCACCGTCGCCTCGCCGCGGCGGTAGACCCGACCTGCCTCGTCGCGCAGTTGCCAGTCCACCCGCACCGAGCCGGGCCCGACCTCGTCGAACAGCGACGTCGACAACCGGCCGGTCCATCGCTCTGCATTCGATGCAACCCAGCCTCCACGGTGGTCGAGCAGGAGAACACTCGAATTGTTGTACCGCCTGACCTCCTCGGCGGTTTCGCCGGGCTTCATCTCTGCAAATTCGTTCATGATCCCACACGGATAGCCGGTGCGGTGCCAGTGGTGATCGTGCGCGCCGAGCAGGTCGTAGCCCGCGACGCGGCAAGACCGTCGCGCATTCTCCACCGCGTGCTTTCGCAGCCGGCGCATCCAGGCGCAGGAGTTGCGGTAGTACAACGCAGCGTGTTTCTCCAGACCGTGCTCGCGCAGGTGTCGCCGGGCGGCCGCATAAAGGTCCGTCCCAATGCGCGTCCCCGTGTAACGATGCTCCAGATCCAGATCGATGTAGCTGCCGTGGATGCAGACCTCGTGCGAGAGGCACGGTCGCTGGTAGTCTTCGAGCCGTGCATCGATCAGTTGGGGATCGCACGCGGTGCTGTTGTAGCTATGCAGCCCCCAGGCAAATTGACCGAAGCAGTCGGCAAACGATCGAACCCGTTCCAGACGTGCGGGATTGTGCGGGTAGGGTTCTTGAACAACACCGGGCCCGAAATCGGTATCCGACCAACCATACTCGATGCCGCGCAACGCCTCCTGCGGGCTGAACAGCGCATCAGGCGCCAGTTCGCGCCGAGCCGCGGCCCACGATTCAAGCTGATCCAGCTTCGCTTCGTCGAGCAGTTCCTCATTGCCCGCGCAGTAGATCATCACGCTGGGATGTCGTCGACATGCACGCAGCACGTCCCGCCATTCGTGCTCGTCCGCCCCGGCGGGCGTCTCGACCTGGATCAGCATGCCCAGTTCGTCTGCCGCGTCCATATACGCTTCGGGCGGCACCCACGTGTGAAACCGCAGCCAGTTGAATCCGAGCGCCTTGAGCTGCCTCAGATAGTGCCGGTGATAGCTCTTGTCCAACGGGAGCGTGCATGTCTGCGGGAAGTATGCGTGCTCCGTTGCCCCACGCAGATAGATCGGTTGGCCGTTTAATCGCAGTCCGAAACCCTCCGCTGCGATGGTGCGCAGGCCGAACCGTTGATGCAGCACGTCCGACAGCACATCACGGTCCCACAGTTCGATCTCAATGCGATAGAGCGTCGGTGATCGATCGGACCAAGGCGAAAGCCCCGCCGCGGTGGTCTGCCAGCTGTTCGCCCCAGCGTTTACCGCTCGAGCTTGTTCCTGCACGATGACGTCAGTTTCGGGGTCGACCACGCGCCATCGCAGCGTCATCGGAGCGGGGTCGGCGGGTCGATCCACCTCGACACGCCAGTTCAGGATGTCGCCGCTGGCCGCTGGGTGGATGTAGCAATCGGCGATCCTGGCCGGCCCGGTGATGCGCAAACCCACGGGGCCGACGACGCCCGCGGCATAGCCCGAATACCCGCGGGTGATGCAGCCCATCGTGCGCGGATCGGTGTTGGCCACCTGCAGGCTCAGCCGATTGGAAGCGCCTGGCTCCACCAGCCCGTCCAGCGGCATGGACCAGGCGGTGCTGTAATGCGGTTGTCGGCCGACAAATTTGCCATTGACCCACACGCACGATTCGAGGAACGTCGGGCCGCCTTCGAAGGTCAGCCTCGCGCCGGCCGGTGCATCGAAGCGACACTCGTACTGGCCGATGCCGATCACGTGGCTCAGCGATGCGTCGGGCGCGAGGCCGTGCATCGGAAACCGGACCGGGTCCGGGGCGGAACTGAAGCGCAGCTTCACAGCCGGGTACGCTTCGTTCAGCCGCTCAACGTAATCGTCCCAGAACCCGGGCATGGGCATGGAGCAGCACGCCCGGTTGGCGGGGAGCAGTTCTGGCACCGCCCCATCGCCGTCACCTGGCGCATAGGCAAAGTCCCAGTCGCCGCTCAAATCCACCTGCCGTGGGACGATGTCCTTCAAACCGGTGGCGACAATAACACCTACCTCGGCGACAACCTGTTTGCGTATTACAGCCATTTCCCAGGCTCCCTGAGGCATCGTGCACACGGTTGCACGATCTTCGCCGATCCCCGTATGGGACGCAAATAGGCGAAATCACCGCCTGTTCCGCCGCTCAAAGAACTGCCCGATCGTCATGGCCCCGTGTTTCGCGACCGCGATACTGCTCGCCGCTGCGCGGACGTCGTGCAGGATGAGCGAACAACCGCTGAATCGGCGAGTGCCATCGGACTCACCCCGTGGCCAGACTCTTGGTCCGTCGCGAATCGCGTCGACGGTCTGCTTCCTTCAGCAGCATCTTGCGCAGCCGAATCGACTCCGGCGTCACCTCGACCAGTTCGTCCTCGTCGATGTACTCCAGGCACGCTTCGAGCGACATCTTGCGGGCCGGGCGAACCTGGGCCGCGTCGTCCTTGCC
>JBBDRF010000044.1:0-6183 GCA_040905565.1 Phycisphaeraceae bacterium
AACAGCATTATCATCGGTATCTCAATCTTTGCGTCGATGTTGAGCACAATTTCATTTCTCTCCTATCCGGGCGAAATCATCAAGCATGGCCCGATGTTGCTGACCGGCTTACTCGCCATCCCGTTTGCCTATGTGCTCATTGGTTATTGGCTTCTGCCCGTATTAATGCGCCACCGCGCCACCAGCGCCTACGAACTGCTTGAAGCACGACTGGGGATGACTGGTCGCAGGCTCGGGGCCATTATGTTTCTGATATTCCGGCTGAACTGGATGGCGCTGCTGCTTTACATGTCGTCCATGGCCATGGTGGTGGTCTTGGGAATCGACGAACGGAATCTGCCGCTTGTGGCGGCCGTTGTCGGATTGGTGGCCGTCATGTACACCTCCGTCGGCGGGCTACGGGCAGTGGTGGTGACGGACGTCGTCCAATTCGCCATTCTCTTCGGTGGTGCGCTGGTGACACTCGGGACGATTACCTACAACATGGGCGGTGTCAGTGCCTGGTGGCCAACCGATGCCGCCGTGACCGCGCATTGGGACGAGCAACCGTTCTGGAGTTGGGATCCCACTGTACGGATTACCATGGTCGGCATGATTATCATGGGCGTGGTCAGCCGTCTTACGTCGGCCGGTGGCGATCAGGTTCAGGTCCAGCGGTTCATGGCAACCACGGATGCCAAAGCGGCACGCCGAGCCTTTCTCGTCACGTCCATTGCCGGCGTGTTCACAATGACGCTTCTGTCGCTTGTGGGCCTGGCTCTGATGGGCTACTTCACCGAGCACGCGCACCTGATTCCTGCAAGCGGCAGCGTCGAAAGCGAAGCAGACGGCCTGTATCCCTATTTCATCGCCGCCTTTCTCCCGCCGGGTATTTCCGGCCTCGTGGTGGCCGCCCTCTTCGCCGCCGCGATGTCCAGCGTCGATTCGGGTGTCAACTCCATCAGTGCCGTGGTAATGTCCGATTTCGTCGAACAGTGGAAGCGAAAGCCACAGACCCAGAAACAGCACGTGCGATTTGCGATCGTCCTTGCGTTTGTTATCGGTGTGATCGTCGTGTTGTTAAGCACGTTGATGCAGTACATACCTGGCAACTTCACGGAAGTGACCAACCGCGCCATCGGGACGCTTGGCGCGCCTTTGTTCGCCCTGTTTGTGCTGGCGCTGTTCGTGCCTTTTTCTAATAGTTACGGCGCTGTGGTGGGCGCTGCCTACGGAGTGAGTTGTTCCATGGTCGTCGCTTACTGGGGCGTACTGACTGACCTGCCGCACCTCAGTTTCATGTGGATTGGTCCCGCAGGCCTGTTGGTCAACGTCGTCGTTGGCATGGCGGCGAGTGCGCTGACGGGGCAGGTTTCCCCGCGAAGTGGCCGGTGGATTATTTCGGGCGGGTTCCTCGTCTTGCTGGCGCTGATCATCGGCGGAATCGCCGTCTACCCATGGGCAAAATAGTCGTTCCCTTGAATGGCTTGGCTACCGGCTGGTGAATATCTCTTCAGCCGACATCTGAATAGCCAGCGCGGGCTTCGTTTCATGCCGATTGGATTGTCGACCGGACTGTGCGAGATCCCGTTCGAGCCGGCGCTCAAGGAGCCGGCTCGACCACCTCGACCCAATGTTTGGCTTTGACGTTCAGGAAGTCGTGGAGTTGGTGCCGGCAGGAGATGCCGCAGGCGACGACGGTCTGGCCTTGCCGGACTGCGCTGCGCACGGCGGGGAACAAGCGGTCCTCGCCGATCGCCCGGGAAAGCTCATAGTGTTCATAGCCGAAGGAGCCCGCCATGCCGCAGCAGCCTGCGTCAACCTCAGTGCAATGAACGTCGGGCATAGCGGCGAAGAGGCGACGGATCGCATCGGTCCCGAACAGTGCTTTTTGATGACAATGGCCGTGCAGGAGCAGTTCGCGGTGTCGGCTGCGAAGGGTGACCCCCTCGGCCTCCAGAAAGACATCGATCATGTGGATGTGCGCTGCGACGCGTTGGCCCAGTTCGACATCGTCGATCAGGTCAGGCAGATCGTCGCGCAGTGCCGAGGCGCACGATGGTTCGAGGCAGAGGATGGGGTAGCCCTGCCTGACGAAGCGGTCGAGATTTTGCATGGTTCTCCTGCCGAGCGTCTTGGCCTCACGCACCATCCCCTTGGAGAGGCGCGGCCGCTGACAGCATCCCGCATCGGCGAGGAGCACGTCGTAGCCGCACCCTTCGAGCAGGTCGATCGCCGCCAGCCCGACGCGAGGTTCCATGGTGTTGGTGTAGGTGTCGTTGAACAGAACGACCGTTCGGCGCGTGCTATGCGAGGGTTCATTCGCTGCCTGAACGGAGGCTGAGGAATGATCGGCATGCGATGATTTGCGCTGCTTGAGCAGCCCGGCGAGGTGCCGGGTTGCGAAAGGCGGCAGCGGCCGACGGTGGTCGATGCCTGTCAGCTTTTCAAACAGCCAACGGTAGGGCGGCAGCTTCGCCAGCGTGTTGCTCAGCGTCGCCACGAGGCCACGTTGAAAGCGCGCCACATCAGGCAATCGGCCGATCAGCTTGTAACCCAGCGGCAGGCCCCGGTGGTCGTGGCGCATCTGCAGCGCATCGGCTTTCAGCCTGCTCATGTCGACCGCGTTCGGGCATTCGCTCTTGCACGCCTTGCACGAAAGGCACAGCTCCAACACGCCATGCACCTCGTCACCGCCAAGCGCCTTGGTGATATCCTGCTCGTCGCCGAGTTGCCCGCTCATGGCCAGTCGCAGCGCGTTGGCTCGGCCGCGGGTGGTGTCTTTTTCGTCGCGGGTCGCCATGTACGACGGACACATCGTGCCACTGCCGAGCTTACGGCAGGCGCCGACGCCGTTGCATTGTTCGACCGCCAGTCGGAAGCCACTGTGTTGCAGTTCCGGGGGCGCCTGGTCGCGGTAGTGAAACAGTGAAGGGACTTCGGCAACGCGATAGTGGCTGCCATAGCGCAGGAGATCCGCGTCGGTCATTGAGGGGCTGTCGATGATCTTGCCCGGGTTCATCAGGTGGTGTGGGTCGAAGAGTGTTTTGATCTGCTTGAAGGCCTCGTACACAGCGGGGCCGTACGTACGGGGAATGAACCCGCCGCGGACGAAACCGTCACCATGCTCGCCTGTGATAACGCCGCCGCAGCGCATCACCTGCTCGAAGGCGAACTCGGTAAGCTGCCGCATCGCCTCGCGGTGTTCGGGGCGGTGCAGATCGACCGCCGGGCGGAAATGGATGACGCCGACCGATGCGTGCGCGTACATCGACCAGTCGATGCCAAGCTCAAGGCACTTGGCTTGTAAATGACCGATGTATTGTGCCAACACATCGACGGGAACGCATGCATCTTCGACAAATGCCTGCCCCTTCACCGGCCCCTTGACGTTGGAGATCAGTCCCAGCCCGAGCTTGCGCGTTTCCCACGCGTCACGCTGTTCATTCGCCTCGAGCAGCACGGGATGGGCATAGCCAAGGCCCCGCGCCAGCATCGTCGCGGCGAAAGTCTCAGCTTTTGCCGCGGCCTCGGTAGCCGTCTCTCCGAAAAACTCCGTGAGCAGGACAGCCGCGGGATCTCCCTTGATCCACCCCGCCATATCGCGGGTCGACGCGTTGATCTTTGCCTCGCGCAGCACGTCACGATCGAGCAGTTCCACCGCCGATGGGTTGTGCCCGTTGATCTGCGGCACGGTGGCGAGCGCCGCCAGCTCATCATCGAAATGCATCACGCATACTGCCGTGGCCGGCGGGATCGGTGTGAGGCGGACGATGACTTCCAGCAGCACGCCGAGCGTTCCTTCGCTGCCGACAATGAGGTTCGCGAGGTTCCAGATACGATGAGCACCCGGAGCGATCTGCTCGGCCCGCGGTCCGATGGGGCCGCAGTAGCCGGCATCGTCGACAAACTCATCGAGGTTGTAGCCTGAGACGCGCCGCATGACCTTTGGATAGCGGTCGCGAATCTCCTGCTGATGGTGGTTGACCACATCGCGGACGCCGCGATACAACTCGGCTTCGCGGCGGCTTTGGACATCCTCCCCGGCGGCGCGGCGTTGCCAGGTGGGGTCGTCGGTCGCCGCACAGTTGATCACCGTGCCGTCGGCCAGGGCGACGCGGCACGCGAGGGTGTGGTCAATGGTCTTGCCGTAGACGATGGAGCGGGTGCCGGAGGAATTATTGCCGACCATGCCGCCGATCGTGGCGCGCGAGCTCGTGGCCGGGTCAGGCGCGAAGTGCAGGCCGAGCGGTTTGAGTTGGGCATTGAGCTGGTCGCGAATCACACCAGGCTGCACCCGGGCCCAGCCTTGCTCGGCGTCGACCTGGAGGACCCGATTCAGATGCCTGGACAGGTCCAGGACCATGCCCGGCCCGAAGGTCTGCCCGGACAGGGAGGTCGCGGCGCCGCGCGGTGTGGTGGGGACGCGGTGCTGGTGAGCAACCTGCAATGCAGCGAGCACATCGGCCTCGTCCAGCGGCACGACCACCACGCGGGGCGTTTGCTGGTAATGACTGGCGTCGGTGGCGTAGAGTCCCCGGGTGGCGGCGTCGGTATGCACCTCGCCGCGCACTGCGCAACGAAGGTCCGACTCCAGATCATCCGTGGGTAACGATTCGGTACGCAATGAATGGCTCACATCTACGCCATGAGACGCTGCGCGTTTCGGCGTCCATACAATGGATCGGTTAAAACGACTTTTAAAGTATCAGGTTGTACCGGGATCTGGAACAGTCGGCCCGTCGTTCGGGTCAAGCTGCTGCGGGGTCAGCGTTCCGAACAGTTCCGCCCCAGCCTGCCACTGCTTCAGATTGCGCACAAGCAACTGCCACAGGCGGCGGCTGTAATGCGAACTCTGCGAGGAACCTGCGATGTGCGGTGTGATGATGACGTTGCGCATCTGCCATAGCGGATGACTCGCCGGCAGCGGATACGCAAAGTGCGTGTCCAATGCTGCACCGGCGATGCGGCCTGAACGAAGCGCGTCGAGGAGCGCGTCTTCGTTGACTAGCTTCCCGCGGGCAGGATTGAGTAGATACGCGTGCTGCGGCAATGCCTCAAATATGGCATGATCGATCAGTCCAAGGTTCTCGGGCGTGTCGGGCATGGCGAGCATCAGGAAGTCGACTGATTCGCAGAAGCGTTTGGCATCGCTCGCGGCGAACACGCGGTCTGGAGCCAACGCCGCATGCGCGCTGACCTGATCGACCCGAAATCGCGGCTTGTCATCAATCTGCCCGGACCTTGTCAACACGTGGACGGACAAGCCCATCGCCGACGCCAGCTGCGCCGTCTCGCGGCCGATGCCTCCGTAACCCCAGATGCCCAATGTTTTGCCACGCGCTTCTGTCTGGAAGCGGGCGTCGCGGTCCCACACACCCTGCATTTGATGGTGAATCATTTCCGGCAAGTTGCGTGTCAGCGCAAGAATCATCATCACAGTCCACTCGGCGATCGGGATGTCATTCACCCCGCTGGCGGTGCATACCTGCACGTCCCGCCGCGAGAGGCCCAGGTTTTCGACTTGGCGAAAGCCTGCTGAGCAGAGCTGGACCAACTTGAGCGACTGCATCGCTTCATGGTTTGACGGCAGATGGGTGCACAACAGGGCGCAAGCGTCGCGCAGTTGCGAATGCGGCAGCGCACGCTGCTTGCCAAGCTCACCTTCCGCGAACATTACAGGCAGACCCGTCGCCTGCTGCAATGTATCGAGTTGTGACGGTTCGACGGCATGATCAATCAGGATGTGTGGCATGAAGGAGCTTCTCATCGTTTTGCGTCTTGCCCGGCACGCTGACGACTTCGCCGCTGCCGGGGACGAACGGGAATCGACGTTTGAATTCATCCGTCAGCGCAATGCCCAGCCCCGGCCCTTCGGGCGGCAGGACACAGCCGTCCACCATGCGAAGGTTTGCGCCATGCATTTCCGTGTGGAGCGGGCCCGCGTCGGGGGGCAGTTCCAGGATGCGCGTGTTGGCGCAGGCGAAGCCGACGTGGACATTCTGCATGAGGCTGCCGCCGGCCCCCCATGCGTGCGGCGCGATGCCGCAGCCTTGGGCAGCGAGTTCGTCGGCGATGGTGACGATCTGGTGCAGCGCTGACGTGAAGGCGGCATCGGGCTGACCGAGATCGAATGAGCCGGCGTCCAGGTAGGTGCGCCACTCCGCCATGCTGGTGAGGCATTCGCCCCCGGCGATGGCAACC
>JBBDRF010000045.1:0-6075 GCA_040905565.1 Phycisphaeraceae bacterium
CCACGGCAGGCGAAGCCCGTTCAATCGTGTTTTCGGTTGTGTAATAAGATCAGGGTCTTTTACGCCGCTCCATCGGCGAAAAGCTCCTTGATCCGTACCGCGACCTGCGGTGACTCCAAGCCGGGAAACCCAGTTCCGTATGGTTGGGCAGGTCGATGTTCGACGGCGGGAGCGAGGTACGGATCTTCACCAGCAGCTTATGCGCCTCAACAGGGCTTGACAATGTTTCCGTTACCGGCGAGCTGAAAACAGTGTAATCCCGCAATGTTGCCCACACTGTTTCGCTTCGGTACTGCGGGTTACTTGAGTCAAAGCTCATCGACCGTGAACTTGACACTTGGCGCGGAGATGTCTACGTTGTTTTTCTTCACTGACATAGTCCGACGGTGGCTATGCCCACGAACACACCGCTGGCAGCGCCCACGTTGAAAGACTCACCGGAGTTAATCGATGGCGCTCAAAGTAGGTATTAACGGGTTCGGTCGAATCGGCAGGCTGGTGTTCCGGGCTGGCGTGCATGATCCGAACATCGAGTTCGTCGGCATCAATGATCTTGTCTCGCCGGATAATCTCGCTTACCTGCTGAAGTACGATTCCACCCACGGCCGATTCTCCGGCACGGTGGAGGCCCGCGATGATGGGGTCGTGGTGAACGATCGCTTCATCCCCTGTTTTGCCGAACGGGAACCCGCAGCATTGCCCTGGAGCAAGGTGGGCGCAGCGTATGTGGTCGAGTCCACCGGTCTGTTTACGGACGCTCCACATGCGGCCAAGCATATCGAGGCCGGCGCTCAGCGCGTCGTGATCAGCGCGCCGACCAAGACGCCGGACGTGGTGCCCACCTTTGTGCCCGGCATCAACCTCGGCGATTTTCATCAACCTTCCGACAACGTGGTGTCGATGGCGAGTTGCACCACCAACTGCCTGGCACCGCTGGCCAAAGTCATTGACGAGCAGTTCGGCTTTGATGAAGGGCTGATGACAACCGTGCATGCTGTGACCGCCACCCAGCCGACTCAGGACGGACCGAGCAAAAAGGACTGGCGCGGCGGTCGCAATGCATATGCCAACATCGTTCCCGCCGCTACCGGCGCCGCCAAAGCCGTAAGCCTCGTGCTGCCGCAACTGCGCGGCAGACTTACTGGCATGGCCTTTCGTGTGCCCACGGCTGATGTGTCGGCCATTGAACTGACCGTCCGCACTACGCGCCGCACAAGCTATGACGCCATCTGCCGGGCACTCAAAGCTGCGAGCGAGGGCGAACTCAAAGGCATCCTCGGCTACACCAATGAGGAAGTGGTCTCCAGCGACTTCATCGGTGACACGCGAAGTTCGATCTTTGACGCCAATGCCGGGCTCAGCCTCAATGACCGCTTCTTCAAGCTCGTGAGCTGGTACGACAACGAGTGGGGCTACGCCAACCGCATCGCCGACATGCTCAAGTTCATGGCCGTCTCTGACGGTTTGCTGACAGCTGCTCCGCAGGCAGTCCCGACATGAAACGCGCCGGCGTCAGTCGGTGTTCGTCACCTTCTAAGCGAGCGCCGGTGCGGTCGGGCTGTCTGTCAACCTCAGCTTGTACTTCAATCCATCTTTACTTGTTCCGATCAGCGCGAAACGAGCGTGCGGACACCAGTGCGGCACGAATTAATTTTCATTGTTGCTACAGGAGAACCTCAGCATATGACTAGCCGCAACGATCTACTTGCCCTGTACCGCGTCGATCAGCAGCTACGCGGACTTGAAGTCCAATTCGCGGAAGCGAAACGCGACGCATTGGCTGAGCAGAAGACGGTCAGCGCGTTGCAGGCAGAGCGAATCGAACTGTCGGAACAACTCCATCACGCCCAAGCAAAGGCTTCGATAAATGAGAAGGAACTGACCGAGTTCGATGAGCGCATCGCGGATCGTCGGCGGCGCATGCACGAGAGCAAGACCAACAAGCAGTACCAGTCGCTCTTGTTAGAAATTGACAGCATCCGTTCGCAGCAGCAAGGCTTCGAGGAAGTAGTCGGGTCGCACGCGGCCGCAATCGAAAAACTGGAGAGGAAGGTCGGCCACGTCGAGTCGACGCTTGAAGAACATCAGCGGCGCGAACAGGCGACCGAGAAACGGCTCGCCAGCCTGCATGAAGAACACGGCTACCACGTGGAGCAGTTGCGCGCCCAGCGTGAGCAAGCGCTCGAACAAACCGCGTCATCGGATCGCTCCTTGTATGAACGACTTTGGGAGGCATATGACGGTGAACCCTTTGCAGCGATCGAGGAGCAGGATCGTCGGCGATTCGATTACAACTGCATGGGATGCTTTCTCCAGGTGCCCGTGGAACGGGTCAGCCAATTGCTGTCCACCAGCGAATTGATCCAGTGCCCGAACTGCAACCGGCTGCTTTTTATTGAAGAAGAACTACACGCCTCGCTGGTTTCCCAGAAACAGACGGCATGATTCGGCAGGACCGTGGCGCGGAGCCTGGCGCGCTTATCATAAACCATCCCCGGCCAAGTGCTCCTGTGTATGGAAGGAGCAGCGGCTCCGTGTTCACGTTTCGTCCGTTTATGGAGTCTCTTATGATGAAACTTTTGAAGCCCATCCAGTCGGCTGCATCGCGTATGCTGCGAACGCGGTTCCCGTTTCTCTTCTGGCCGATGCAACGGTATCGGGATGTCGTGGTGCGCCCTGATGATGTGTTGAAAGGGCAGTTGCAAGCCGCCAGCTATGGTTTGCGGCTGCAACGCTACTGGTGGGCAGCCTGCATGATCAAGGATGAGGCTGTTCGCTTAGGCCGTCCCATTGTGGTCGTGGATTTAGGCTGTGAATGTGGCTGGCTCAAACGCTTTGCCGGCGATCATGACAACATTCGCTGGATCGGCCTCGACGGCAACATCGACCATCCACCGCTGAAAACCGCCGGCTACGATGAATTGATCAGCTGCAATTTCCATGATCCGCTTCCGCTGCCCGACGGCACGGCAGATGTCGTCGTTTCACTGCACGTGTTTGAGCACTTGCGCACTCCGGCGTCGACCGCAGCCGAGGTTGGCCGCCTCCTCAAGCCCGGTGGCGTCTTTCTCGCCGGCACGCCAGTCAGTGCGTCGCCCGTGGCCGCCTTTCGAACACTGTGCCTGAATGCTCGCGATCGGATTGGCCGCAATCGACACTGGGGCCATCTACGTAAGTTCTCACCCGCCAGGTGGAGCCGTCTCTGTAGTCAGGCCGGACTGCACTTGGAGTTCCTGACAGGCTCGCACTTGATTCGCTGCACTGGCTCCCGGCTGGAGAACCACCGTTGGTGGATTCGCCTGAACCAGTTGTGGGGCGGCTTATTTCCCTCCCTCGGGACCGAGGCTTACTTGGCAGCCCGTAAGCCCGCTCTCCAACCGGCGGTGGTATCGGTCGGCTGGCTGAACTGGATCTGGCTACGACTCGACTGGACCGTGCCGTCCGCCGCGGTGCTGGCGATCGCGGCCTTGGCGTTCACCGCCGGGCCAAGATCGCCGCACTCTGGCGGACTCACCGATCATCTGGCCATGCAGCAGGATGGCAATGACGTCTTTTACTGGTGCCCTCTCTCGCTCCCGTCCAGCTATTTGAACCCAACACGTCTGCCTGTGCTGTCAGAACTGACGGCAGCGCCGGATGTGAGGCTCCGTTATGAAACCACAGGACGCGACCTTCACCTGATTGTACGAGCGGATCTTGCGAACGTGTATCTGGAATCCGTTGATCCGAGTATTCGCGTAGCGAAAGAGTTCGAGAGCGACAAGCAGCGGTTTCTGTTGCTCAGCTTTGAAAATCACGACACGCCCCTTGCGACCTACCTGTCGCATACAGGTACTTGATCTTACTTACTACCGAGGCCGATGACGGCGAGCGCCGACTGACAGCGCCGGCAAAGAAAACGGATTTGTACATGGCCAAAACCATTGAGGAACTCGATTACCAGCAGACACCTATGGGCGACCTGATCCTGCGCCGGCGAACGTCCGTGTCCTTGCCGGGCACGATGGTATATGAGGTGAAGCTCAACGGAGACTTTCTCATGTCCAGCCTGGTCAATACCAGCGAAAAAGCGCTGGCCGACCTTGCGCTCGAGTTGCTGCGCGACCGCCCGTGCGATGTGCTCGTTGGCGGACTTGGGCTGGGTTGTACCGCCCAGGCTGCTTTGGCATATGCAAACGTTCACCATGTGCACGTCGTTGAATACCTTGAGCCGGTCATCGCCTGGCATAAGAACCGCCTCGTGCCCGCCGCCGACCAATTAATGGACGATCCACGATGCGAGTTGATCCACGGCGACTTTTTCGAGCACGTCGGTGAAGGCCCATCACATTCGGAGCTTCGATATGACGCGATCCTTCTCGACATCGACCATTCCCCTGAATCGCTGCTCGATTCCCGGCACGGCCGGTTCTATGCCAGCGACGGCTTGGTACACCTGACGAAGCACCTGCGCCCCGGCGGCGTCTTCGCCCTCTGGTCCGCTGATCCGCCGCCGGGTTTCTTGCTTGACCGGCTGAAACAGGTTTTCGCGTCGGTGGATTCGCACGTCGTGGAGTTCAACAATCCGCTGCTGCATGAGCAGGACGAAAACACGATCGTCGTGGCTCAGTTGGCACCCGAGGACGGTGGGGCAAGGGCATGAGTCGGCCGCGCGTCTTGATCCTGGCGAATCATGGGAAGCCTGGCGTAGCGGACGCACTGGGAGAGCTTCGCCCATGGTTGGATAGCCACACTCAGGTTGTAGCTGTGCCGGTGATCCAGGGGCTCACTGCTGTGGGGGCTAACCAACTACCCGAAGCGGACCTTGGTCTGGTCTTTGGTGGCGACGGCACCATGCTCCAGCAGGCCCGCCTCTTCGCCGGGCGGAATCTCCCGCTGCTCGGCGTCAACTTCGGCAAGCTCGGATTCCTGGCCGAGTTCACGTTGAACGAACTGCTGATGTATTGGCCTCGTATTGCCGCCGGTCAGGTGCCCCTCAGCAAACGCATGATGATCCGGCTTCAGGTCCATCGGGCAAACGGCTTGCGAAATGAAACAAGAACCGACGGTCAACTGCTTGCGATGAACGAGGTTGTTCTTGTAAGCGGCTCGCCGCATCGAATGATGGACATGGAGCTTGGAACTCGTCCACCATATGGTGACCTATGGACCACCGTATTCAGAGGCGACGGCGCTATCATCGCTACACCGACGGGTTCTACGGCTTACAGCCTCGCAGCCGGCGGTCCAATCGTACACCCCACGCTCGATGCCCTCTGCGTTACACCAATCTGCACGAACAGCCTGGGCTTTCGACCGGTGATCATTAGCGCAGATCATGTGGTGTCGCTCACCATCAAGCACGCACAGGCCCCAGCGTCACTGGTGCTTGATGGCCAGGTTTCAATGGACCTCCATACAGGTGACATGGTCGAGGTCCAACGAGCGAACGTCTCGCTACGACTGATCTGCCACCCTTACACCAGCTACTGGCAAAGGCTCAGCAAGAAATTGCACTGGGTCGCCCACCCGCAACGGAATCGGTCAACAGTGAGCGGTCACACCTAATACTCAGCAAGGATCAGGATCATGTACATGACCATGCGATGGTTCGGCACGGACGATCCGGTGCCGCTGGAAAACATCGGGCAGATCCCCGGCGTCGACGGCGTGGTCAGCGCCCTCTATGACGTTCCCGTCGGCGAGGTCTGGCCGGTGGAGGCCTTGGCAGAACTCAAGGAGCAGATCGAGGCCGCGAACCTGTCGCTGGAAGTCATCGAGAGCATCCCGATTCACGATTCAATCAAACTTGGCCGACCGGACCGCGATGAAAAGATCGACGCCTACTGCCAGAGCATTGAGAACATGGGCCACGTCGGCATCCCGGTGCTCTGTTACAACTTCATGCCCGTTTTCGACTGGACGCGCACCAACCTCAAGCACCCGTTCAAGGATGGTTCGCATGCGCTGAGCTTCAGCTACGAAGCGCTGAGCGAAATCGACCTGAGCAAGGGCTCCAAAGACATGCCCGGGTGGGCGAAGGCTTACGGCCCCGAGGAACTCGATTCGCTGCTGAGTAACTATCGCCAGCTCAGC
>JBBDRF010000046.1:0-21806 GCA_040905565.1 Phycisphaeraceae bacterium
TCGGGGCGGGTGTCGGCGAGCATCTTCATCAGCTGAGGCAAAGCGTCGGCGACGGGCATCTTCATCAGTGAGCGGATGGCGGTGGCGCGGCTGCGGTTGCCAGACTGGTCGGCGAGGGCGAGGAGCGCGGCATTGGCCTGCTCGGCCTGGCCGAGGCTTTCGAGCGATTCGATGGCGTTGGAGCGGACGCGGTCGTCCTCATGCGTGAGCGCCTCGCTGAGGCTGTCGGCTGACTCGGCCGTGGGCGCCGCCATGCCGAGCGCCCGGGCCGAGGCCGAGGCGACACGCGAATCGCTGTCTTTGAGCAGTTCGATGAGCCTGGCATCATGCTCGGAAGCCTGCTCGAGTGAGCGCACCATCATGACGGCTTTGAAGCGGACGCCGGGGTCGGCATCGCGCAGCTTCTGGTGCAACTGCTGCGTGAAACGTCGGTCGATCTTCATGACCGCACGGCCGGCCGACTGCTGCGTCGCGACATCCATCTGGTTCCAGTGCTGCCACAATCGCCGAAAGCCCACCGGCGCGAGTTCACGCTCAGCGAGCCGACGCACCGCGACATGCGACGAACTGATGAGCTTGACGGTGAGCCTGGTGAGCCCCGGCCATCGCCGACTGCGCAGATGACGCAGGGCCATGCAGGCGAGAGTGGCGTCGGCGTCATAGCACATGGCGGAGACGGTTTCGTCGGCGGCGGGGTCGTCGATCTCACGAAGGGCACGCAGGGCGAGCAGACGCGTGGTGCGGTCGCCTGCGACCGACAAAGGCTGAAGCGCCTGAACCTGATCGGCCCGATCGGCACGCACGGCAATCACCCAGCGCGGCACCAACCGTTCGACCTCGACGGGCAACGTGGCGAGCGACGACTCGGTCGGCAGAAGATGCTGACCGGGGGTGACCTTGCGGACGGCACTGCGGACATCAGGCACGGCGAGCAGGTGAGCCGTCCGCCAGATCGACGGCAGGGCTGAGGGGATGTGACGACCGGCAAGCCCCTCAACAACGACCGGCTCGAGGACGGCGAGCGAGGCATAACTGAGCAGGGCGTACTGAATTTCAGGGCGATCGGCGTGACGGATCATGTCACGCAACACGGTATGAGCGGCGCAGCGGCGGTCGGTCAATTGCTGCATCAGCGCCCGCGGCCGGGCGGGACCGAGCACGGCGGCTGCGGCGAGAACGTCCTGACGACCGTGCTGATGGTAGCAGGAGCATCCCTCAGCCAGAGCGGCGGTCAGCCATCTCACCCGCTTGGCCGCCTCACCACCGCCAGCCCCCCCACCACCTTCTGCGCTGACCGTCCCGGATTGTGCGGTGATGGCTTCGGCCTCTGGGTTAAGCCCACCTTGTGCCGGCACGGGAGGATCTTCGATGATATTGGCGAGGTTGAGCATGCCTGCGGCGGCGGCACGGCGGACGCGCGAGTCGCTGTGGTGCAGCTGGGCGGACATCAAATAGGCGAGGCGGAACGTCTGGGCGCGCGTGACCATGTCGACGACGTTCAACCGCGTGGTCGGCTCGCCCTGCTCGGCGGCGGCGCGGAGGACGGCATCCAGACGATGCGCTTGCGACACAATCAACTGCTGCAACTGTGGGCTGAGCAAGTGCAAATGTTGCACGAGGCCCATGCGAGCGGTTTCGTCGCGGCGCTCCAGGAGGCTGAGCACGAGCAACTGCTGGGCTTCGGGATCGGCCGTGGGCAGGGCTTCAGCCATCGCGCGGTCGACGATGGGATCGGCGATCGGCCTGATGAGCCTGTAAATGCGTTTAAGCTTCGTCATCATGAGCAAAAGAACCTGGCCCGACGTTCGACGCGGCCGACGCTGAACGACGGCTGTTGGGCGGCGAGACGGCAACGGCGTAACGGCGGCGCGCCTATGCTACGCCTTCTTACTTATCGGCCTGAAGGGTGCGAAATCTGCATCCGGGGAGCGCCGCTGAGTGCCGATTTGCGAAGTTTTTGCAAAATCCGACAGATAAAAGGTGAAACCCCGCCTTTAGCTTGCTATATTTCACCGCTCGGAACACAAAAATAAACACACGTATAGAGGTTGAGCCAGAAATGACTCTCAGTAATAAGTCGCCCAGCGTGCAGACTTACCGCCTGCTGCTTTTTCAGCGGGCTCTGCACCCGGAGCTTTTTAACATTCAAGATCGACGTTCAGACACGCACGCGGATTACGAGCTGGAAAGCTGGGTCTCCGCCGGCGGTCACGTGCTGCGTTTTCAGGTCGCGAACAAATGCCTCAGCGAGGCGGTGGTCGACCAGGACCAGCAGCTGCCTCAGCGCGGCATCCTCCATACCCTCCCCTGCCTCGGCGAGAAGGAGATGGACGACACGATCGACGATCAGGTCCGCTATGTGACCAGCGTTCAGACGGAACTGCTGTCGGAAAACCTTTACACGGCTACTTTTGTCGAGATGAGGGATTTCGCGCGGGACGCCGGGGCGATGTGGCATGAGTGGGGCGAGGAAGAAGGCACGCAGAACCTTTCGATCCTCGACGTCCAGCGTTACAAGCGCGAAGTGCACGCCCAGGCCTACCACCTGATCAGTGCGGCGGGATTCGTCCTGCGGACGCAGTCCATCTTCGAAATCGCCCGCTGAGAGCAGAAAAAATAACCACAGAGGCACAGAGGGGGAGGAGGAAGAGAAAGGCAGAGAGAAGAATCTGATTCTGATTTTTTTTAGATTCCTGATTTTTTACTTCTGACTTTTTTTTCTTCTTACTCCTCTTCCTCTGTGCCTCTGTGGTTAAATCTCTTCGCCCTTGCATTGCCGACCATTGCGCATGACAATAGGACTTTCTGGCCCGCCCGCGGTTGCGTTGGGCGGGTTTTGTTTAATCCTTCAAGAAGAGCGCGGACATGACTGAGACGATCGAGGTAGAGCAGCGGGTTGAGCAGATCCTGACGAACGGCCTGATTGCGGTGATCCGTAGTGATTCCGCGGATACGGCGGTCAACATCAGCCGGACGCTGCACAAAGGCGGCGTGCGGGTGCTGGAGATTGCGCTGACGACGCCGGGCGGTCGTGATGCGATCAAAGCCGTCAAGCAGGAGTTCGGAGACGATGCGGTGGTCGGCGCCGGGACGGTGCTCAGCAGTGAAGCGGCGGAAGACGTGATCGCGGCTGGGGCGGACTTCGTGTTCGCGCCGAACACCGACGTGGATGTGATCCGGACGGTGAAGCGGTTGAATCGGCCGATGGTGCCTGGTGCGTTGACGCCGACTGAGGTGGCGACGGCGATGGCGGCAGGGGCGGACATCATCAAGCTTTTCCCGGGCAACGTGTTCGGGCCCAAGTACATCCGCGATCTGCGGGGACCTTATCCGGGCGTGCGGATCACGCCGACGGGCGGGGTGAGCCTGGAGAATATCGGCGAATGGTTCGAGGCCGGGGCTGTGGCGGTAGGGATCGGCACGGCGATGATTCAGAAAGATCTGGTGCGTGAGAAGCGGTGGGATGCCCTGAGCGAAGTCGCGGCGAAATACGTGGCGGCTGTCCGGCAAGCACGCGGATGAACGTGCGGCAGAGGCCGGTGATGGGGGTGGGTTGTCCCGACGGCCTCGGTGCTGGATAATGACAGTCTCATGATGGGGCAAACCGATCAACATCACGTGGTCTATCTCGTTGGGTCTGGCCTGACGACATGGCAGGAGCAGAACCGCTTGCAGGGCGACACCGACCTGGCGCTCAGCGAGGCTGGTCTGCTGGCGGCGCGTGAGCAGGCGCAGCAGTGGATGGCGACGCGGCAGGAGCAACCGGGCGCGGCGGCGGTACGCACGATCCACTGTTCGCCCGACGAAGCTTCGCAGCAGACGGCTGCGGTTTACGCGGAGCTGGCGGGCGCGAAGGTGAAGGTGCATCCCGATCTTGCGGAGATGCATCTGGGCCTTTGGCAGGGACTGACGGTGGAAGAGCTGCGTGAGCGTTACCGCACGGTGTTCAGCGAATGGCACACCGACTGCGGGGGCCCCACGGTGCCTCAGGGGGAGCTGCCGGATGAAGCGGTGCGCCGACTTCGACTCGCCTTCAAAAGATTGGCGAAGGGTCACGACGCACTCGTTCTGGTTTTGCGTCCGATGATGCTTCGGCTGTGCACCGCGTGGCTGACGGGGGACGTGGACAAGCGTCGGCTGAGTGAGCCGATGGCTGTGGTTGAGAAGATTGAACTTGATGCGCAAGCGTGGCGCGGGCTTCGCTCGCCGAACGTTAAAAAGGTTCCCGCATGACGCAAGCACCGCGAAGCTGGCAGGAAGTGACCGATACCTCCAACCGTGCCGACGTGCCGGAGGGGCTGTGGATGCGCTGCCCCGCGTGCGAGGTGATGGTCTATCGCAAGCACGTTGAGCGTAACCTCTGGGTGTGCCCGGAGTGTGAATATCACCACCGCATCAGTGCCCGCGTTCGCGTCGAGCAGCTGACGGACCCGGACAGTTTCGAGCCTCGCTGGGAAGAGGTGGCGCCGGCGGATCCGCTGAATTTTGTGGATCTCAAGCCTTACAAGGATCGGCTGAAGAGTGAGTCGCAGAAGGTGCCTCAGAACGATGCGATCGTGGCGGGGACGGGGTACATCAAAGGTCGGCGGGTGGTGCTGGCGTGCATGGATCCGTACTTCATGATGGGGTCGATGGGGTCGGTGGTGGGTGAGGTGCTGGCTGAGTCGATCGAGCATGCGCATGAGCATGATCTGCCCTTGATCACGATTGCCTGTTCGGGCGGGGCGCGGATGCAGGAATCGACGTTGAGCCTCATGCAGATGGCGAAGACGTCGGCGGCGCTGGCGCAGCTGGACGAGGACGGCGGACTATATATTTCGGTGCTGACCGATCCGACGACGGGGGGCGTGACGGCTTCGTTCGCGATGCTGGGCGATGTGATCGTGGCGGAGCCGAAGGCCTTGATCGGGTTTGCGGGGCCTCGCGTGATCGCCAACACGGTGAAGCAGGATCTGCCGAGCGGGTTTCAGCGTTCGGAATTTCTGCTGGAGCGGGGCTTCGTCGATCGCGTGGTGGAACGTCAGAACCTACGCAGCGAGATCAGCCGAATCATCGACTACGCGGGTAAGTGATCTTTCTTATCTCCAGTTCAGTCAGGGGTAACCGATGGTATTTCGTGCACTGTTCGTAGGTTCGCTGCTACTTCTGGTTGGCTGCTCGTCGCCGGGGCTGGTGGGGCATTGGAAGGCGGATCCGCCGCCGGACCAAGTTGCCAGCTTTGAGCTTGAGGTTCGCGAAGACGGCACATTTTTCACCCGCGGCGACGGTGCGAACAGCAATCATGGCGAATGGGAAGAAGGTGGCTTCGACACGCTTGAACTGCGTCGTGAGAGAGATGGGGAATTGTTGGAAGCAGACGCGACGTTCACCTTGATCGATCGTGATGAAGCAAGACTATCTGTTCCCAACGAGTCCGTCGAAGTTCGCATGATCCGGGGCAAGTGACGGCGGTCGTTAAGAAGGTTGAACCACAGAGGCACAGAGGGGGAGGAGGAAGAGAAAGACAGAGAGAAGGTCTCGGTTTTTTTTCCTGATTTCTTAGTTCTGACTTCTCTTCTTATTACCTCCTCTTCCTCTGTGCCTCTGTGGTTCAACCTTTTCGGGATGTGTGGTTGGAGGGTCCGGGCTGAGGACAGTGCGGTCCGTATCCCTCGATCAAAAATCAACAATCAGCAATCAACAATTCCCCCGTCAGCGTTGCGCCCATGCGTTGCGACGGAAGGGGATGGGGGAACAGAACCCTGCACATGCGGGTGGTGCGTTGACAGCCTCCGGCTAACGATGAATTGGACGAGCGGAGAGGGCTCGCGTTTTTCAATCATTCATCGTTGGGGAGGGCTTTTCGATGGCACGACGACGGCTGACGGCGTGCGTTTGCGCGGCGGCGTTTTTTCTCGCGGCTGCACCGACGGCGCATGGACAAATCGTTGACGAATGGAACCAACAGTGGATCGACTCCATCCGCGCGACCGGCGGGCAACCGGGGCCGGTCGCACGACAGGGGGCGATTCTGCACGCTTCTATCCAGGATGCGGTGAACTCGGTGACGCGGGTGGACCGGCCCCTGGTGCACATCAACTACGACGTGCCGGACGCTTCGATCGATGCGGCTGGGGCGGCGGCGGCGCACCGGGTGCTTTCGCACTTCTACCCGGAACGGCAAGCCGTTTTTGATGCGACGCTGAATAATCAGCTGAGCGGCGTGCAGAATGCGCGTCAACGGAGTCAGGGCGTTTCGCTCGGTCGAGGTGTGGCGGATTACGTGATCGAACATCGCAATAGTGACGGCTGGGACACGGAGCCGAATTACACGGTGAAGGATGAGCCGGGACGCTGGAGGCCGACGCCTCCGAATTACACGGAAGATCCGTACACGCCTCACTGGGGAGATGTGACGCCGTGGGCGGTGGAATCGGGGACACAGTTCGCAGCACCTGATCCGCCGGCTCTGGACAGTGCGGCATACGCTGAGTCGTTCAACGACGTGAAGGCGATCGGCGCGCGGAACTCGAGCACGCGGACGCAGGAGCAGACGGACATCGCGATGTTCTGGGCAAACGATCGTGCGGGGTCGTTCCTGCCGATCGGTCAGCTCAATCACATCACGCAGGTGGTGGCGCAGGATCAGAACCTCAGCACGCAGGAGCAGGCGAGGTTGTTTGCGTTGACGAATATCGCGATGGCGGATGCGGGGATCGCATCGTGGCACACGAAATACGAGACGGATTTCTGGCGCCCGGTGACGGCGATCCGGGAAGCGGACAGCGACGGCAATCCTGACACGGAGGCCGATGCGGATTGGCTTCCGCTGTATCCGTCGACGCCGACCTTCCCGGCTTACACGTCGGGGCATGCGGCGTTTTCGGGGGCGCATGCGGCGGTGATGGAAGCGTTCTTCGGAACGGACGACATCAGCTTCACGATCACGACCGACGAGCCGCTCTATGAGGGCTCGGAGTTCCGGACGTATGACAGCTTCTCCGAAGCGGCGCTTGAGAACGCGGAAAGCCGAGTGCTGCTGGGCGTCCACTTCGACTTCGACGGCATCGAAGGTAACGACCGGGGCACGGCGCTGGGACAGTACGTCTACGGCGCGCTGGCGCATCCGATCCCTGAGCCGACGACAGGCGTGATGACGCTGTTGACTTTGGCGCTGCTTGGTCGGCGGAGGCGACGGCGGGCGGGCTGAATGCGCGGCTGATGATTGGTCTATTGATGCCATCGTGCCGAGCGGGTTGACCGCCGAGGCACGATGGCTTTTTTTGATATTCGGAACCCCCTCACCCAGCCTCTCCTCCGGGGGGGGGGGGAGAGGGGTCGCTTGCTACGTAACGGGCTTGCGCCGATGCCCTACGCACAACCGCTCCCTTACGGTCGCGGCTCGTATTGACGATGCGCTTTTTAGTTCAGCGGCGGGCGGCTTCGAGGACCATGTTGGTGACGATCTTGTGAGCCGAGTCGGCGTCGTAGCCGAAGACGCGCCAGACGGGCTGATCGAGCATCGCCATGCTGAGATCTTCCTGCGAGACGATGATGCGGACCTGGTCGTCGAAACTGATGGCCTGGAGGCGCGGGGCGTCGATCTTACCCATGCGGAGCAGCGTGTAGGGACGGTAGGCGACGGTGGAAACGTCGTGGCCTTCGATGCCTTCGCCGGTGATGAGGGCGGACTGGCGTGAGATCGGACGCAGCCGCCGGGCGAACAGTTCACGCAGCGCGGTGCTGGCGGCGGTGGCGAAATCGCCCTGCCCGCCGACGTTCTCGAAAAGCATTAATCCGCCGGCTTCAACGTAGCTGCCGATGCTGTCGAGTTCGGCCTGGCTGAAGGTTTGATCTTCGGTGCCGGCGACATGGACGAAGGGCACTTCCGACGGCTCGGGCAGGTCGCTTAGCTGAACGGCGGTGAGGTCGACGGTGGCGTGGCTGTTGTTGAAAATGAAATTGCTCTGGATTTCCCAGGCGAGGGGTTCGGGATCGTGATTGCCTTCGTAGACGGCGCGGCCGACTTTGACCTCGGGCCCGCCGCCGCTTCGGGAACGGGCGAGGAAGTGGGTATCGAGGCGGTCGCGTGTTCGGCCTCGCTCGGTGGCGTAGAAGTAGGCGTTGGTCAGCAGTTGCCAGACGCGGGGATCGCTGTGGTCGCTGCGGTGGAGGTCCCAGGAGACGTTGTGCGGCAGGATCATGGCCAGATGCCGGACGCCGTTGTGAATGGTGGCCGGTTCCAGACGACTGCCGAGGCGCACGTCGTAGACGAGGCTGACGAGGGGGTCACCTTCGGGGATGGCTTCAAGTTGCTGATAGGGGTAGAGGCGGCCGAGCAGGCCGCGGACGCTGTCGGTGAATTCGGAGGAGCCGTCGTCGGCGGAGAAGATGATCATGCCGCCGAGGTCCATGTAGCGTTTGAGCTTGGCTTCCTGTTCTTCGGAGAGGCTGAGTTCCTCGTGGCCGGAGAGGTAGAGCATGGGCGCTTCGAGCCACTCTTCGACGTCGGAATCGATGGGCAGGACCTGCCACATCATTTTGCGTTCGGTTTCGTCGGAGACCCACGCGGTGAGGTTGGCGACATCGCGCGGGCGGTTGTTCCAGTGGAAGTCGGGAAGCTGGAGTTTGTTGATGAATGCGGGGACGCGGCCACGGACGAGGAACATGAGCGCGAACGGTGCGTTCACGCCGTCGTGCTGATTGGCGAGGACCCACTCGGCCCCGGCACCGTACCAGTCGTGGCCGGCGAAGTAGCGGACGCCGCTGGCGAGGCCGATGCGTTCGACGCCGTAGAGGTAATACTGGGTGTAGGAGCCGACGCCTGGGTTGGAATCGGGACGGAAGTTTTCGCCGAACCAGTCGAGGCCTCGGTCGATGCGTTTCTGGACGGGGTGCTCGGGCGTTTGGGCCAGTTCGCGGAAATCGTTGCGGTGGAGGTAATCCTGCGTGACGTAGAGCGCGGCAATGCCTGCGGCGGCCATGGAACCGCGTGAGACGTTGTCGGAGGTATAGGACCAGGCGCCGTTGACGAGTTGGTACTCGACGAAGTGTTCCTGGACGGCACTCCAGTAGCGGTTGGGGACGGGGATGCCGCGTTTGGCACCTTCCCAGACGCCGAGGACGCCGTACTGCGTGACGGAGTTGTCGACGCGGCCGTCGCGTGGGGTGTCGGTGTAGTCGTAGCCGTAGGGCCCGAGTGCGCCGACGAGCCATTGCACATCACGGCGGAGGTACTGTCCGAACTCATCGGGAAGCGCCGCCCAGAGGTGAGCGCGGAAGGCCACGGCGTAGGTGCCGATGATGTCCGCCTGCTTGAGAAATTCGATGGCGGGCTTGAGGCGCGGGTCCTGATGGCTTTCGCCTGCGGTGATGAGCGCGAAGGTCATGAGTGCGGTGGTGCCGCCCCAGTTGGCCCCGTAGGTGTGATCGGAGCCGCGCTCGGGGGGATCCCAGGTGCCGCGATCGTTCTGGGCGTCGTAGATTTGTTGGACGAGTCGGTCGATGCCGGCCTGCACCTGATCGTCGGTGACCTGAGCGTGGGCCACGGTGGCGGGGATGAGCGTTGACCAGGCGAGTGCGAACAGGATGAGTGCCAGTGCGGCGGGGTTGATGTGGACGCTGGTTCGCTTTTGCATCAAGTTGCCGATCGTCATGGAGTAAACCCGGTGGCAGGGGATCGTTGAGAGGTCGGTCTGGTAGTCGTTTCAGTATACCAGCAAGGGCGGGGAGACTTCGAGGGGCTAGAGGGGGTGTTGATTGCTGATTTTTGATTTTGGATTGGGGAAGGCAGCAATCCTTAAGCAGTAATCTAGTGCCAGCCGAGTGCGTAGAAGATGGCGGTGAAGAGCAGGTCGGCGAAGATGATGGAGACGAGCGCGTGGACGACGGTGGTGGTGGTGGCTTTGCCGACGCCCGCGGCACCGCCGCTGACACGGAGGCCGTTGTAGCAGGCGATCACGGCGATGAGCATGCCGAAAACGCCGGCCTTGATGAGCCCGGTGATGAAGTCGGCGAGCTTGATCTGATCCAGCGTGTTCGCCCAGTAGAGCGGCCAGGGGATTTCCAGAACAAACACGCCCATGACCGCGCCGGCACCAATGGCGACGATGTCACCAATCACGCACAGCACGATGAGCGCCACAATGGTGGCGACGACGCGAGGCATGACCAGGAAGCGCACCGGGTTGAGGGCCATGGATTCGAGGGCTTCGATCTCTTCGCCGACTTTCATGGTGCCCAGCTCGGCGGCGATGGAAGCGCCTGCGAAGCCGGTGAGCACGATGGCGGAGATGAGCGGGCCAAGCTCGCGGAGGACGGCGACGCCGATGATGTTGGCGACTTTGTCGGTCTGCCCGAATTCGCTGAGGGGCGGCGCCATCTGGAGGCCGAGGATGAGCCCGATGCAGCCGGCGACGAGCGCGATGATGCCGATGGAGCGCACGCCGACGCGCACCATCTGCGTGTAGAAGGCGCTGCGGCCGAAGCGGAGGCGGCGCAGCAACAGCGTCTGGGAAATCCAGTGGAGCAGGTCGAGCGCGAGGTAGGCGATGCCGCCGATGTAGCTGACGGTGGCGATCGCCCAGCGACCGACGGCGGTGACGAAGGCGGCGGGGCCGGGGCGGGGGCTGGATGTTTCGAGGGGGTCGGGCACGGTGCGATCCTGCTTGCGGGTCAGGCGGTGAGGGCGGCGTCGGCGTCGGCGACGATGGTGAAGACCATATCGAGGCGGGCGATCTCGAAGATGCTTTTGACCTTGGCGCTTAGGCCGAAGAGCACCATTTTGCCGGCATGACGACGCTGATGCTGGAGCGCTTCGACGAGCGTGGCGACGCCGGAGCTATCCATATAGTCGACGCCGGTGAGATCGACGACGAGGCGAGGGGGTTTCTCGCCGGCCACTTCGAGCAGGGCATGGCGAAGCTCGGGGGTGCGGCTGAGGTCGATGTCGCCTTCGAGCGTAACGAGGATGCCGTCGGCGATCGGCTGAGTGCTGCGGAGGACTTCTTCGTCGTTCATGGGGAGGGGTTCTCTGTTGCGTTGCGGCCGTCGGCGGCTGCGTTTTGTGTGCTTGCATGACGGATCATGGTCAGCTTCATGCCGTTGTTTTGCGGGCGGGGCTGGTAGCGGACTTCGTGCATGACCTGCTGAATAATGTGGACGCCGAGCCCGCCTGGTTTGATGTCGGCGAGGTCCCGGCCACGGATCAGAACCGGGTCGACCGGCTCGGCTTCATCCTCCAAAACGATGCTCACCCCCCCACCGCTGTCCGTTTCGTCCGTGGCGGTGAGGGTGAGCCAGATGGGGCCGTTTTCGCGGTTTTTGTAGCCGTGTCGGATGATGTTGGTGATGGCTTCGTCGACGGCGAGGGCGAGGCGGCCGCGTAGCTCTTCGCCGTAGCTTAACCGTTTGAGGGCGGTTTCGATGACGGCCCGGACGACGCAGAGGTAGCGCGGGTGCGAGAAGATGCGCAGTTCAATCTCGTAACGCTCGCTCATGGCTGGGCAGCCTTCGCGTGATCGTCTTCGAGTTCGCCTTGGCGATAGGCTTCGACCCACCTGGCGACGGCGGCCTGGCGGTGGTGGCTGGGGGCGTGGTGGATGTAGCCGAGGCGGGTGCCGGTGATGCGATCGAGGGCGAGGATGCTGTACATCCGCACCGCCTGGTCGTCGCTTTCGAGTTGTTCGATGAGATGGGGGATGGCGGTGCGGTCACGATTCTGCCCGGCCCGGGTGATGGCGTAAAGCTTGGAGCCGGGGTCGGGGGCGTGGAAACCGCCTTCGCTGATGGCTGGGGTGCAGCCGCTGAGCGCAAGACAGATCGCCGCGGTGATGATACCAACAACAGCCGTCCGCATGATGCCGATCATACCCCCCTGCCGCCCTACCGCAAAGCCCACCTGTAGTTAGCGGACGATCGCAGCTCGCCGTTGCGGGGCGTGGGCGACGACAATCACCATTGAGGGGATTCGGCGAACGGCGATCTACGATCGCCCGCTAAGCTCGGCACGGATGGGGGATTGGGGGGGACTTGCCAGCTTTGGCAAGGGTATCTATACTGTGCGACTTACTTTCTCCGAGGAAGAGGTCTACCCGTATGCCAACGATCAATCAAATGGTTCGTAAAGCGCGCCAGATGCCGAAGCCCAAGAGCAAGGTGCGCGACCTTGACAGCGCTCCGCAGAAGCGTGGCGTGTGCCTGAACGTGCGAACCGTGACGCCCAAGAAGCCGAACTCCGCCCTCCGGAAGGTCGCGCGTGTGCGACTGTCCAACGGCAATGAAGTGACGGCTTACATCCCCGGCGAAGGCCACAACCTGCAGGAGCACTCGATTGTGCTCGTGCGTGGCGGCCGAGTTCGTGACCTGCCCGGTGTGCGTTATCACATCGTTCGCGGGTCGCTGGATACGCTGGGCGTGGATACCCGCAAGCAGGGTCGCTCCAAGTACGGCGCGAAACGCAGCAAGTAATCGCTGATCTTAACGGCCGTCGCTTCCGAGCTCTTCGGCGGCGGCAGCCTGCAAGAGACACTGCGCGCAATGGGCGCGCAGGCAGCGGCAAGTAATCCTGCACGTTGCAGGGTGAACGAACGACCCCGGAAAGCTCCGGGGTAGACGAGCCCAAAGGAAAGCTACCATGGCTGGACGTATTACCAAGGCTGAAGAACAGCTTCGGCCGGATCCGAAATTCAATTCCAAGCAACTCTCCCGCTTCATCAACTGCATCATGCAGGACGGCAAGAAGACGGTCGCCCAGCGGCTGGTCTACGACGCGCTGGACCTGATCGAGGAGCGGACGCAGGGTAACCCCACGTCGATCGAAGTGTTCGAGCGGGCGATTGATAACGCAAAGCCGGCTGTCGAAGTGCGCTCCAAGCGCGTCGGCGGTGCGAACTACCAGGTGCCGATGCAGGTGAGCCGGCGCAGGCAGCAGTCGCTCGGCTTCCGCTGGATCATCCAGTCCGCACGGGCAGAGAAGGGCAAGCCGATGGCTCAGCGCCTCGCCCGTGAACTGTTCGATGCTTCGAACGGTGAAGGCAAGGCGATGAACATCCGCGATCAGACCCATCGCATGGCCGACGCGAACAAGGCCTTCGCCCACTTCGCCTGGTAACCCCCCCCACCAGGCCCCCACTGGGCCCTCGCCAGCGGGACCGCAAATTACGTTTTCCAGGACCCTGCCCTCACGGGCGGGGTCTTTTTTTTGATAGGCGTTCGAAGCCCAAAGCGTGACGCTGTGGGTTACCGTCTCACGAAGGCGCGGTCGGCCCAGGCGTTCCATCGTTCGGCCATTTGCGTGACGCGGTCGGGGTGCTCGTCGGCGAGGTTGTGGGTTTCCGTACGGTCGACCTTGAGGTTGTACAGTTCCCAGTCCTTGCGGCGCTCGCGAACGAGTTTCCAGTCGCCGACGCGGACGGCTCGGGAGCCCTGGTGTTCCCAGAAGATCGCTTCACGCTCGAGCGGCTGATCGCTGTCGAAGCTGGGCACGAGCGACGTGCCTTCGAGCGGCAGGATCTCGTGATCGTTGTAGATTTCCGGATACCTGCTTCGGGAGATATCGACGGCGGTGGCCATGAGGTCGATCACGTGACCGGGCTGATGGCGGATGCCGCCGCGGTCGCGGATGCCGTTGGGCCAGTGAGCGATGAGGGGCGTGGCGATGCCGCCTTCGTGGTTCCATGATTTGTAGAGGCGGAACGGCGTGTTAGAGGCGTTGGCCCAGGGGCGGCCGTAGGACGCGTAGGTGTCGGCGTCGCCGGGCATGATGTTCGGCTGGGTGCCGCCTTGCTCGAAGTTACCGTGCCGCGTGTTCGTGCCTTGGATGACTTCGTGGGAGCCGCCGTTGTCGGCGAGGAAGAGGATGAGGGTGTTCTCAAACCGCCCGGTCTCCTTGAGCGCCTGAACGACGCGGCCGATGCCTTGGTCCATGCGGTCCACCTGGGCGGCGTAAACGGCCATCCGCCGAGCTTGCCACGCCTTGTGCTCAGCGTCCGACCATGCGGGGATCCCCCCACCACGCGCCGAGAGCGGCCAATCTTCACTCAGCAGCCCCATCTCAAGCAACCGCTCGTGACGATCCTCCCGCATCTGGTCCCAGCCCTCGTCATACACACCTTCGTACCTGGCGATGTCTTCAGGCAGCGCGTGCAGGGGCCAATGCGGCGCGGTGTGCGCGACGTAGAGAAAGACAGGCTCATCGGCGGGTGCTTCGGTGATGAAGCGGGAGGCTTGGTCGCTGATGGCGTCGGTGTAGTAGAAATCTTCGTCGGGCTCGATGAAGGTATTGTCGCGCATGAGGCTGACGGGCTCGAAGAAACTGCCCGCCCCGGAGAGGGTGCCGAAGAACCGGTCGAAGCCGCGCTGGCGGGGCCAACTGGCGCGGTGCAGCGTGGGCTCGGGATTGTTGTAGGCGTAATGGGTGACGTGCCATTTGCCAGCCATCGCGGTGTGATAGCCCTGCTCCCCGAGCACTTCCGCGATGGTGACGGCCCGGTCGACCAGCCGCCCGCGGTAGCCGGGCTGAGTGCCGGGGCTGACCATGTGCCCGACGCCCGCCTGGTGCGGGTACAGGCCGGTCAACAGCGACGCGCGGGTCGGGCAGCATCGCCCGGTGTTGTAAAACTGTGAGTAGCGCAATCCCCCCTCGGCCAGCGCATCGAGGTTCGGCGTCTGGATCTCGCCTCCGAAGCTACCGATGTCGGAGTAGCCCATGTCGTCGGCCATGATGATGACGATGTTCGGCTGATCCTGCGGAGCCTCAGCCGAGGCCGCAGTCCCGGCGAGACTTGCGAGGCTTACCCCGACGATGGCGAGCGCGAAACCCTGTGCGATGCGTGAGATCATGGATCTTCCCCTGTCGGTCGACGGCGGCTGTGTCATGCGATGCGAACCATGATGACGCATCATGTGATGTCGGGTCAATGCTGCCTATTGAATTCGACGCCGTCTGCCCAGAAGCTGAGCTCTGGGCTGCCGCGGGGGTGCCGCTGCGTAGGATGGGACATGGCGGTGGCACCGAACCCATCTCAGATCTTCAAGCGGGCGCTCGAGGAGGGGCAGCGCCGGCTGGATCAGACGCTACTGGAGCTCACTTCCAACGCGTTCATCGCAGGGCTGACGATCGTGTTCGGCATGGCGGCGTTGGGGATGGTCGAATCGCTGGTTGAGCCACAGTTCGGAGAACTGGCGAAGCTGGCGGGGGCGTTGGCGTTCGGGGTGGGCCTGGTGTTCCTGGTGGTCGGGCGGACGGAGCTGTTCTCGGAAAACTTCTTCGATCCGGTGGCCTCGGCCTTCCAGCGCCGCAACGCGCATGTGATGTGGCGATTACTGCGACTGTGGAGCATCACCATCGTCCTTAACCTGCTGGGCGGAGCGCTGTTCGTGGCGATTCTTGCCGTCGATGGTGTGCTATCCGAAAGTACGGCGGAGGTGTTGACGCGGCTCGCTGAGGAGATCGCACAACGCGGGACGTCGGCGGCATTCGTGAAGGCCATCGTCGGCGGCGCGCTGGTGGCGCTGCTGTCGTTCCTGCTGGCGGCGGTGAACTCGATCGGCAGCCGCATCGTGCTCGCCTACATCGTCGGCTTTCTGCTGGCGCTGGGGCCGTTCGATCATGTGATCGTGACGGCGCTGCACGTGCTGTTCGGCATGGTCTTCGGCGGTGACATCACCGCGGCTCAACTGGCCTGGACCACCATGATCGCGACGGCGGGCAA
Organism: Phycisphaeraceae bacterium; assembly: GCA_040905565.1. Classification (GTDB taxonomy): domain Bacteria; phylum Planctomycetota; class Phycisphaerae; order Phycisphaerales; family Zrk34; genus JBBDRF01. The sequence continues at coordinate 15,693 of JBBDRF010000046.1, forward strand.
CCTCCTCGGGGGCCTGGGTCTGGTCACGTTCACCCACATCGCACAGGCGAAAGGGGCGGAGGAATCAGGCTGGTAGCGCCGCTTCAGGCCCGGACGCGGCCGCGGCGGCGCAGGGTGAGTGCGGCGACACCGGTGACGAGGAGAGCGACGCTGCCGGGCTCGGGGATCATGGTCTGGTAGGCCGCTTCGGCGATCAGGGCGTGGCCGACACGCGTGGGGTGGGACACGTCGTCCAGCTCGTCCCAGAAGAGGTACTGGTCGGCCTGAGTCGGGTCGCCGGTGAGGGCAGCCTGATCGACGATCGACAGCTCGTCGTGGTAAGCTTGCGGATCGGCGCTGACGGCTTGGAACAGCGTGCTGATATCGAACTCGTGGATGGTGACATCGTAATCGCTACGGACGAGCGTCAGTTCGCTGGCCAGATGGGCGTTGAAGTCGGCGGTAAGCGTGTTCAACTCGTCGCGATTGGTGGTGTTGATGTGCAGGGGCAGGTCGCCCAGCGGGGAGAGGTTGGGCACGAGGAACTGGTGGCCGCCCTGCTGAGCGAGGCGTGCGACATGGCCGGCGATATCTTCGGCAACGCTGTCGAACGGCGTGCCGGCGTAAAGATCGTTGGCACCACCCCAGACGACAAATAGCGTATCGCCCGGCGACTGGCCGCCGAGCGCGCCGAGGTAGGAATCGACTTGGGTGCCCATGTTGGGAACGCCGAGGAAGTTGGTGCCGCTGCCGGTTTTGGCGCTGCCGAAGGCGAAGTTCAGGCCGCCGAGCCCGACGGCCTGGACGGACGCGCTGCCGACGTTGGGGACGATGCGATCGGCGAGGTGCTCGATCCAGAGGGGCCCGTTGGAGAAGCGGCCCTGGTAGTAATCATCCCAGGAGAGTACGAAGGGGATATCGGCCCCGCCGACGGCGTCGTAGAGGTTGCCGGTATCGCTGAGGCTGTCGCCGAAGACGGCGATGGCGGGCACCTCAACCGCTCGAACGTCGGAAGCGGCTGCACCGATGCCCAGAAGGACGACGAGCAGACCTGTGACGATCCTGTATTTCCCAGACATGCCGACTCCCGCTTTTGCGTATAGCATCATGTGACCCCAGAACTTGACGTTCATCGGGTCATAGAATAACGCTTGCGGGGACGGGGTGCCAGTGGCGCGCGATATACCGACGCCGCGTGCGGGAAGCGGGCGTCAGAAAATCAACGGCGGTCTGCAATTGTCCGCTAACCCTCGGTGCCTGGCTCGCTGGGTTCGCTGCTGCTGCTAGCCTGCTTGCGTTCCTCGAGCAGGTCGAGGGCGGTGAGGATGAGCTTCTCAAGCCTGAGGGGTTTGTGCAGGTAGGCGTCGACGCCCAGCGTCTCGGCGTAAGCCTGGTGACGGCGGCCTTCGTTGGCGGTGACCATGATCACAACCGGCGGCGGCTCCTGGGTCTTGACCCGCTCGAGCACAAGGAAGCCCGAGCGCTTGGGCAGCATCATGTCCAGCAGCAGCAGGTCGGGCGGATCGCTTTCAGAGACGTGGACGGCGGTGTTGCCATCGGAGCAGCACTGCGTGAGCGCGCCCTCGGACTGCATGGCCTGCTTGAGGACGGCGAGAACGTCGGGATCGTCGTCGACGATAAGCACGCGGACGCCTTCCAAACGCTTTTTATCGAAATTATCCATGGCGGATCTTTCACCCAGAATATCAGTGGGGGTACGTATTGTGCGTCTACGTAGTATGCCGATTCGTGCCGGTTCGGTCAATACTTGTCGGGGTGTGAGACGCGGTCATTGCGGCCGGTGCGAGAGGGTCTGGAGTTTCTGGACATCGTTTTCATCGAGCCAGGGTAGCGAGAGCAGTTGCTGACGAAGGCCGTCGGGCATGGGTTTGCCCAGGCGTTCGAAGCGAGGCTTGGATTTCCAACGCCGATGGAGCCAGAGGTATTGCTGAGGATCCTCGCGGATCATCGTTTCGATGGCGCGCGTGTAGCGGGCGGTCAGGTAGAAGAGCGGGTCCTCCGCCTGCTGCCAGTCCTCGGGGCGGATGATGTCGGTGGTGCCGACGTCGAAACCGAAGCCGGTGTTCCAGCGCCGGGCGTAACCGCAGATGACGGGGGCGTTGTAGCGCAGGGCGAGAAGCCCGATGGATTTGTAGGTCGACGCAAGGCGATCAAAGAAGGGGACGAACATGCCCTTGTTGCCGGCGTTCTGGTCGGCGATGAAGGCGAGCGTGCCGCCGTTTTCGAGGACATCGACCATGGAATCGGTGGCACCGAACTTGGTGATAATCCGCATGCCCCGTCGTTCGCGGACGCCGAGGAGCCAGCGATTGACCAGCGGGTTGTCGATCGGACGTGCGATGGCAGACAGGTCAATCCCGAGCAGGCCCATGACGTAGCCGAGCACTTCCCAGTTGCCGTAGTGGCCGGTGACAAGGATGGTCGGGCGGTCTGAAAGGACGAGGTCCAGCGATTCCTGGAGGTTATGCAGGTGGACGTGGTGGGCCCAGGTGTCCTGCTGAATCAGGCGAGTGGTGAACATCACCTCGGTGCCGAGCTTGAGGAAGTGCTGCATCGAGCACTCGGCGATCTCGGCGATGCGGGCTTCGGGGAGGTCGGGCATCGCCATGCGGAGATGCTCATGGGCACGTTCACGGTGGCGTCTGCTGTGACGGTAGAGCAGCGACCCCAGGCCGACGGCCGATTTGAGGTTGCGCTCGACGGGGAAGGTGTGCATGGCCATGGTCGCCAGCCTCAGGGCCAGGTACTGCGACCAGTTGACCAGCGGCGATTGATTGCGTGCCATGAGCGAGTCCAATAGCAGGAGAGCCGACCCGGCTGGATCGGCTCTCACTGTTTGTGTGATTCTAGATTTCGGCGTGGCCGCTGCCGCTTTTAGTCGCGGGTATGACCGATGAGCGCGAGGAAGCGGTTGGCGTTGAGCACCGGGATGCCCAACTCGCGTGCCGCTGCGACGATCGTCTGGTACTGCTGCCAGTTCTCTTCGGCGCGGACCGCCTGCTGAATGCGGACGGGGTCACGCTCGCCCGGCGCGAGCTCGGGGGGCATGCTCGGCTCACGGCCGACGACGACGAAATCGACATCCGGCGGGACGGGCTGATTGTCAGCCAGTTCGCTGTCGAACCGGGCGGAGAGCTGATCCCGCCGCTGCTCCGGATCGACGACGGTACCGCCCCACTCGCGGACGAGGGTCAACACGGTTTCACGGTCGGCGACGGAGTAGTTCTCGTCGTTGTCGAGGTCGAAGTCACCGAAGACGAAGAACTTGAACTGACGTTCGCGATCGTAGACAAGGTTGGCGATGGGATCGCCAGGGAGCACCGGCTGAGCTGACGAGGCGCGGACGATGCGACCGGCGGCGGAGGTGTCGGAGATGTCGACGATTTCGATGGTGGCTTTGCCACGCAGTTCGCCGTCCTCGCCGACTTCGACGCCTCGGACACGGTCGAAGACTTCGAACCGCATGCCGAGCACCATGCGATGTCGGCGGCCGAGGTCGATGTAGGCCACATTGCGTTCGGTGGAGACGGAGACGATGCGGCCGTCGCTTTCGCGTGTGACATCGGGGACTTCAGGCGTCTCGCCGCCGAGCTTCTGGATGAGCTGGCGAATGCGTGAGTCACGCTGAACCAGCTGGCCTTCCATCTGGCTGATCTGGTTGTCACGCTGGCGAATTTCCTGTTCCGCTTCGTCGCGGGCCTGCTCCAGACGACGGCTGAGTTCGCCACGCTGGGAGGCGACCTGCTCGCGGAAGGCTTCGTAATCGTTGTTCAGCGAGTCGACGGCGGCGGTGAGCTCAGCGACCTGAGCTTCCTGAGCTTCCTGCGTGGTGCCGGCCTGTTCCTGCAGATCGTCGAGCTGCTGCTCGGCGGCGCGGGCGCTGACGACCGCGCTTTCAAGCTGGCCCTCAAGGCGCTGGAGTTCGTTGGTCATGTCGGTGAGCACATGAACGAGGACGTCGCCCTCACCGGCACCGACGTCGGCAAGACGTGAGGCGATGGCCTCACGGGAGGCATCGGCTTCGCCGACGATGAGGCTGCGCAGACCTTCGAGTTCGTTCCGCAGGGCGGCGAACACGGTCGGCGTTGAGCGACTCTGCATGGTGGCGTAAAGGTCCGAGCCTCGATCCTGCGAGGAGGCGACCTCGTTGAGCGAACTGTTGGCCTGATCGGCCTGGACCCGCTGTTCCTCAGCCTGCATGTAGAAGACGACCGCGAGTGCGGCTGTGATGACAAACAGGAAAACGAAAAGAACGAGCGTGTATAGTACGCTGTCGCCGCGGCGAACTCGTCGAACATCCATCAGGCATGCCTCCTTGGCGCTGGTCAAGCACGTCGAGCGAAGGGCGCCGATCGCGGACGGATGCGAGGCGACGCCGACTCAGCGGCGTCAAGTATCGCCGCAGTGGGCCGTGGGGTCAAGCCGACATTCACGAAACGTGACGGGGCTTTGAAAATACCCCCACAAACACGTGAGGCGAGGCCGGCCCGGCTTGACGTTTTTTCTACTCGTCGACGCGTTCGACGAGCCAGTATTCCATTTCCACAGGCGTGGCACGGCCGAAGATGGTGACGATGACGCGGACCTTGCCCTGCTCGGGCAGCAGTTCGTCGACATTGCCTTCCATGTTCTCGAACGGGCCTTCTTTGATGCGGACCTGGTCGCCGGGCTCGAATTCCATGCGGACTTCGGGCTGATCTTCGGGCTTCTTGGAAGCGGCGACCATTTTTTCCACTTCGTCGACGTTCATGGCGGCGGGACGGCCCGCAGTGCCGATGAAGTCGCCGACGCCTGTGGTTTCTTTGATAAGGAAGAAGACATCCTGGGGGATGCGGCCATCTTCTTCGAGTTTCATCTCGACGAAGACGTAGCCGGGGTAGAGCTTGCGTTCGGTGACGCGTTGCTTGCCGCCCTTCATCGTCTTGATTTTTTCGGTGGGCACGAGGATGCGGCTGACCAGATGCTCATAGCCTTCGATCTTGATCTTGCGAAGCAGCGTCTCCCGCACCGAATCCTCTTTGTTGGAGGCGACGCGGAGAACGAACCAGTTCATGCCTGGCGTGATGAGCGGTTCTTCCTCATCGCCGGCCTCGCTTGACGCGGGGGCGTCATCTGCGTTGGCGGCGGGCTCCGCGGCGTGCGCTTCGGGCTGATCAGGCGTGGGCTGCTCGGGCTGCTCGTTTTTAAGCTGCTCGGCGTCGTCGGCCTGCTCAGGCGTCGAATCAGCGGAGGAGGGTTGGGGCTTGGACTCAGACATGAACCACTCCGAGGGGTTAGGCTTGCAGAACGTTGATCCACCGGAAGAAACTGGCGAACGCCACGTCGGCGAGCCACAGCACGCTCATGAAGATGAGAACGACGAAGATGACGACGCGGGTGGCGCCTATCACTTCTTTCCGCGTGGGCCAGTTGACCTTCTTCATCTCGCCTTCAGTGGCGACGAGAAAGTCGACGGTGCGGGGTTTTTTGCCAACCCAGCGGAACAACATCCAGCCGAAGACACCGATGATGAGCACGGCGGCGACGGCCTGGTAGATCATCAGGTTGTCGTTCTCGGCGCCGACCATGACGCTGAGCTGCTGGGTGAACCAGTAGGCCCCGGCGAGGATGAGGACCCCGCCGCCCAGCGCGGTCATCAGCCGGGTCCAGTACCCTTGGCCTGATTTGTAAAGTTGCGTTTCCATCGGTGCTCACGGCTCCGTCAGGGAAAGACGCGGGATCCGTTCATTCGGATCCCGGTACGAACACGCCAGGAGGGAGTCGAACCCCCAACCTGCCGCTTTGGAGGCGGCTGCTCTGCCAATTGAGCTACTGGCGTTCACGCGACCGGCGGCGATAGCCATGCACGAGTCTACCCGACAGGCGGGAGGAACTCCATGCAGTGGCGATCACTTACGCTTGATCTTGTGGAGTGTATGACGCCGCAGGCGGGGGCTGTACTTTTTCAGGCCCGCTTTGAGCTTGTCGGGCAGGCCGCCGCGCACGTTGATGGGTGTCCGATAGTTCAGATCACCCGTCTCCGAGCATTGGAGCCAGACATATTCAACTGCGAGTGCTTTCTTAGCCATCGAACGGTTTCCTTGGAAGTTTGCATTGATTCAGCGCCTCGGGGGG
>JBBDRF010000046.1:21816-33864 GCA_040905565.1 Phycisphaeraceae bacterium
GGCGGGGGGTTAACCCGGCCGCGGACACGATGAATCGTTTGCTACTTCTTTTACTCGATGATTTTCGTCACGACACCGGCGCCGACGGTACGGCCGCCTTCACGAACGGCGAAGCGGAGCGCTTCTTCCATCGCGATGGGCTTGCCGAGTTCGACTTCGACGGTGATGTTATCGCCGGGCATGCACATCTCGGCACCGCCGAGGAGGTTGATGTTGCCGGTGACGTCGGTGGTACGGAAGTAGAACTGGGGCCGATAGCCGTTAAAGAACGGCGTGTGGCGACCACCCTCTTCCTTCTTGAGGACGTAGACCTCAGCTTCGAATTTGTGGTGAGGCGTGATGCTCTTGGGAGCAGCGAGCACCTGACCACGTTCGACATCGTCCTTCTCAACACCGCGAAGCAGACAGCCGACGTTGTCGCCAGCCTGGCCGGAATCGAGGGTCTTGTTGAACATCTCGACACCGGTGACGACGGTCTCTTTGGTGTCGGTGAGGCCGATGATCTGGATCTTTTCGCCGACCTTGACCTGTCCACGCTCGATACGGCCGGTGGCGACGGTGCCTCGGCCCTTGATCGAGAAGACGTCTTCGACGGCCATGAGGAAGGGCTTGTCGATTTCGCGCTCGGGGATGGGGATCCACTCATCGAGTGCGTCGAGGAGGTCCTGGATGCACTTGGCCTTCTCGGCGTTTTCCGGCTCCTGCAGAGCGGGGAAGGCGGCGCCGCGAATGATCGGGGTGTCTTCTTCGAAGTCGTACTTGGTGAGCAGTTCCTGAACTTCGAGCTCGACGAGGTCGAGCAGTTCGGGATCGTCCACGAGGTCGACCTTGTTGAGGAAGACGACGAGCTTGGGCACGTTGACCTGACGGGCGAGCAGGACGTGCTCGCGGGTCTGGGGCATGGGGCCGTCCGCTGCGGACACGACGAGAATCGCACCGTCCATCTGGGCGGCGCCGGTGATCATGTTCTTGACATAATCGGCGTGGCCCGGGCAGTCGACGTGAGCGTAGTGCCGGTTTTCCGACTCGTACTCGACGTGGCTGGTGGCGATGGTGAGAATTTTGGTCGGGTCGCGCCGGCCGTCGGACTCGGACGCCTTGGCGACTTCGTCGTAGGCGCGATGTTTGGCGAGGCCCTTTGCGCCCTGGACGGCAGTGATTGCCGCGGTGAGCGTTGTCTTGCCGTGGTCGACGTGGCCGATCGTACCGACGTTGACGTGCGGCTTGGTTCTTGCGAATACGCCGGTTGCCATTTCAGAAACCTCCGTTGCGTGGCTCGGATTGAACGCGGCCTCACTACCGTGAGTGAGACCGACCTGAGTATGCTGTCAACCAAGCCGCTTGAGGCGATACGCCTTGCCGAGGCTGGTTGCCGCTGTCCGCCCTATGCGGACAGCCTTGCTTGTTTTTCCACCCCGCGCCGTCGCCAGGGCGAGCAGCGGCGGCGGCGAAAGCCACCGACGGGACTTGAACCCGTGACCTCACCCTTACCAAGGGTGTGCTCTACCAACTGAGCTACGGTGGCGAGCGTGATTATGCTGCGCCCGTCGCGCCTTCCGCAGCATAGTCTCAATACAAAAAGGCTGGACGTGGCGATGCCATAGCCCGGCCCCTCTGGCGCGATAAGCGAGTAGCATAGGATCAGCCTCATCGCCTGTCAAATGCCTGCACACGACGGGCTAACCCTCATCGGGCGGCGCCTATGCGGCCCTTGGGACACCGGTAGTTTAGCCGCTTGTTTGATCGGGACCACTGCGGCTGGGGACGGGCAGGTCGTAGACCGGCGGCTGTGGTGCTCAGCGAACACCTACTAACTAAGGGGCGGCAGTCAGCGAACGCAGCGAGACGGCCGGCTGCTGTCGCACAGCACTCACCGGCACGCGCTCCTTGCTGAAAAGCGGGGAGTTGGCTATAAGTACGGGGCTTCTCAATTTTCTGCTTCCCCTTCGGACACCCCATAAGGAGCGCGCGTGTCGGGCAAATTCAACAGCGACGATCGGTACCTGTTCACCAGTGAATCGGTTTCAATGGGTCATCCGGACAAGGTTTCTGATCAGGTATCCGATGCGGTACTTGACTCTTTGCTTGCGGTAGATCCAGCAGCACGCGTAGCTTGCGAGACGCTTTGCACGACGGGTCTGGTCGTCGTCGCCGGCGAAGTGACGGTGCACAATACCGAGGCGATCCAGGCGATGGACCGCATCGAAGACACGGTTCGCCAGACGGTCCGCGAGATCGGCTATACCGATCCCGGCATGAAGTTCGATGCCGACAGCTGTGCGGTGCTTCGGACGATTCATGCCCAGTCGGAAGATATTGCCCGGGGTGTGGATTCGGACGGCGCGGGCGACCAGGGGATGATGTTCGGCTTCGCCTGCCGCGAGACGCCTCAGCTGATGCCCGTGCCGATCCAACTCGCCCACGCGCTGATGGATCGCCACGCCAAGGTGCGCCGCTCCGGCAAGATCAAGGGCCTCCGCCCGGACGCCAAGAGCCAGGTCACCGTGGAGTACGACGGCCTCAAGCCCGTCCGCGTGCATACCGTGGTGCTCTCAACGCAGCACGAGCCGATGTGGAACGGCAAAGCCAAGCAAGAAAAGCTCAAACGCGAAGTCCTCAAGCACATCATCGATCCGGTGATCCCGAAGAAGCTGGCCAACGGCGACCTGATCGTCCACGTGAACCCCACGGGGCAGTTTGAGATCGGCGGGCCTCATGGGGATACGGGACTGACGGGGCGGAAGATTATCGTCGATACCTACGGCGGCCGGGGCAGGCACGGCGGCGGGGCCTTCTCGGGTAAAGATCCGACGAAGGTCGACCGCTCCGCGACGTACATGGCGCGCTACGTGGCGAAGAACGTCGTCGCGGCGAAGCTTGCCGACGTCTGCGAGCTACAATTGTCCTACGCGATCGGCGTCGCCGAGCCCACGAGCGTGCATGTCGATTGTTTCGGCACGCAGCGGCTGGCGCCGGAGAAGATCGCGGCGCTGATCCGTGAGCACTTCGATCTGACGCCGAACGGCATCATCAAGTCGCTGGATCTTCGCAAGCCGATCTACCGACACACCGCCTACCATGGCCACTTCGGCAAGCCCAACTTCCGATGGGAGCAGACGGATAAGGCCAAGCAGCTGGCGCAGGCGGCCAAGTGAGCGACGCTTGCGGCGTCTGGTGCTGACGTTTTTCTGACTTCGGACCGCTGCTACCTTTGCGACACTGATGGAGATTCGAAAAGGCATCCCGGTTTCACCAGGCGTGGCAATCTGCCCTGCTGTGGTGCTTGACGCCGAGGACGTACACGTCCCCCGGAGGCAGGTGCCGCGCGGCGTCCTTGCGCATCAGCATGATCGGCTCGAGGATGCGATCAACCGGGCGCGGGATGAGATCGAGAAGCTTCGCGATGAAGTGGCTGACGAGCTGGGCCCGGAAACGGCGAAGATCTTCGGCTTTCATCTGGGGATGCTTCAGGACAAGACGCTGATCGGGCAGGTGCACGAGTTCATCGACGCCGAGGCCGTGACCGCGGAGTTCGCACTGGCGAGCGTGATGCGGAAGCTCACGCAGACGTTCCTGCAGCAGGCGAACCCGCTGTTCCGCGAACGCGTCAGCGATATCTGGGATCTGGAAAAACGCGTCCTTAAGCATCTGGTCGAGGAAGTCCGGGCGGAGCTTGGGCACCTGGAACACGAAGCGGTCGTCGTCGCGCATGATCTGACGCCCTCGCAGACAGCTTCACTTGATAAGACGATGATCCGCGGGATGGTGACCGACGCTGGCGGCCGAACCAGCCATACCGCCATCGTGGCGCGGGCGCTGGGGATTCCCGCCGTGGTCGGGCTTGAGAATGTCACGTCGGTGATCTCCAGTGCGGACGTATTGATTGTCGACGGCAACCGGGGGCTGGTGATCATCAACCCCGATCCCGATCAGCTTGAAGAATATCGGCAGTACGAGCTTCGCATTCAGGTGCTGGAGCAGCGGCTGGTCGATCTTGCTGAACTGCCGGCCGTCACGCGTGATGGGGTGCATATCAGTCTGCAGGCGAATATCGAATTCCCTGAAGAGATCGCCCTCGCGCTTGAAAAAGGGGCAGCGGGGATCGGGCTTTACCGCACAGAATACCTGTTCCTTTCGACCGAGACCGAACCGGACGAGGAGCAGCAGCTTAAAGCCTTCATGCAGGCGATCGAGATCCTCGGCGACCGGCCGCTGACGATTCGCACGCTCGATCTGGGGGCGGACAAATACACACAGCGGCAGGCGGAAACGCCCGAGCGGAACCCGTTCCTGGGCTGCCGCTCGATCCGCTTCTGCCTGCAGAATCTGAACCTTTTCAAGACGCATCTGCGGGCGATCCTGCGTGCCAGTGCGTTCGGCAATACGCGGGTGATGTTCCCGCTGATTTCGAACATGATGGAACTGCGACAGGCGCGGATGATCCTTCATGATGTGATGGAGGATCTGGAAGAGCAGGACATCGCGTTCGACCGCGATGTGCCGGTGGGCATGATGATCGAGGTGCCCTCGGCGGCGCTGATGGCGCGTAGCTTCATCCCTGAGGTGGACTTTTTCTCGATCGGGACCAATGATCTGGTGCAGTACACGCTTGCGGTGGATCGTGCGAACGAGCACGTGGCGTCGCTTTACAGCGCCGCCGACCCAGCGGTGCTGATGTTGATTAAGGACGTGATCCGCGCATCTCGGCGTACGAAGGTTGATATATCGTGCTGTGGCGAGATGGCGGGTGAGATTGAATACGTGATGTTGCTTCTGGGTATGGGTCTGCGGACGTTTTCGATGACGCCGCAGGCGATTCCGGAAGTGAAACAGGTGATCCGCTCAGTCACCATTGCCGACTGCGAACGTGTGGCCCGCCGCGTGGCGAGCTATGATTCGGAGCGGCAGGTGATAAACTATTTACGCGAAGAGACGCGTAAGATTGTGCCCGAGGCGTTCGACGGTCGGGCCGTCGTCTGAGCAATCGGTGTCGTCAGGATGACGCGCCGCCTGCGGGTAGAGAGACATTTTTCAGTACACCGCGGGGTTGCCTCGCTCTCCCACTGGATTGAGCGACGCAGCACCTGCCCAACCGCGGCACCGTGCCGGCAGATTGATGGTTTTACCGCTCCCCGTCGGGGTCGAGCCGCCGTCTTTCCTGCCGCGTTGCCGGCGAGTCACAAATGGCCAATCAGGACATGCTCATCAACTTCCTCCCGGGCGAAGAATGCCGAATCGCCATCGTGGAGGACGGGAAACTCGAAGAACTTTATACCGAACGCACCAGTGCCGATCTGCACGTGGGCAACATCTATCGGGGTCGGGTCACGAACGTGGAGCCTTCTATTCAGGCAGCGTTCGTGGATTTCGGCCTTGAACGTTCGGGCTTTCTACACATCAGCGATCTGCACCCGCGTTTCTTCCCCGGTGAAGATCGTGAGCAGACCGAGCGGGTGGGTCACAAAACGCCCCGGCGCGAACGGCCGCCGATTCAGGCCGCTTTGAAGCGCGGCCAGACGATCCCCGTGCAGGTGCTCAAAGAGGGCATCGGTACGAAGGGCCCCACCGTCAGCAGCTATCTTTCGATCCCCGGCCGCTTCCTCGTGATGATGCCGTACATGGAACGGCACGGCGTCAGCCGAAAGATCGAGGACGAAGAAAAACGCCGGGACATGCGGAAGATTCTTGACGAGCTCGATCCGCCTGAGAACCTCGGCTTCATCGTCCGCACCGCTGGGTTCGAGCGGCCCAAGAGCGAACTCAAGCGCGATCTGAACTACCTGCTGCGGCTTTGGAAAGATATCGAACGGCGGATGAAGACCGGCCGCGGGCCCTCGGAGCTTTACGCCGAGAGCGACCTGATCATCCGCACGCTGCGGGATGTGATCACGTCGGACGTGAAGCGGATTATCGTGGACGACCGCGTGGCGGCGTTGCGGGCCAAGCAGTTCCTCAAGCTCGCCAGCCCCCGCACCACCACGAAGGTAATTCATTACCAGGACAGCGTGCCGTTGTTCGACGCGTTCGATATCGAACGGCAGATTCAGCAGATCAACAGCCGCACCGTGCCGCTGGATTGTGGCGGCTCGCTGGTGATCGACCAGACCGAAGCGATGGTCGCCATCGACATCAACAGCGGCAAGTTCCGCGACAAGAAAGATGCTGAGCAGACGGCCTTCCTGACCAACCAGGACGCCATCGATGAGATCGCACGCCAGCTCCGCCTGCGCGACCTCGGCGGCCTGCTCGTGCTCGACCTTATCGACATGTACGCCAACCGGCATCGGCGTGAGATCGAACGACGCTTCCGGGAGAACCTCAAGAAAGATCGCGCCCGCACCAAGGTGCTCAAGATCAGCGAGTTGGGGCTGCTGGAGATGACGCGTCAGCGGATGCGGCCGTCGCTGAAGAAATCGGTCTACAACGAGTGCGACGACTGCGGCGGGACGGGGCAGGTGCTCAGTCCGGAAAGCGTGGCGCTGGAAGTGATGCGACGCATCGCCGTCACGCTTCACGCCAACCGCGTGGCACGGGTGGAACTTACCGCGAACCCCGAAGTGCTGGCGATGCTGCTGAACCGCCGACGGGCGGCCCTTGCGGAACTCGAAGCCGACACCGGCAAGCCGATCCGCTTCACCGCCGACGCCAGTTTCGGGCCTGATCAGGTGAAGCTGGTCTGCATGGACAGCAACGGTCACGAGATCGACCTGGACCGGCTGCCGAAGATCCGCTCACCGCGATTCACCGATGCCGACGAAGTGAACGTGAAGGACCTTGAGGATCTTGACGAAGCTTCACGTCTGCCGTTCGAAGAAGACGAAGAAGAAACGACGCCCGACACTCGGCCGGCACAAGCCCCGGCACAGCAGACATCGAACGGCGGGGAGAACGGCGACGAGGCCGATGGCGAGGGCGAGGGCGGCGGACGCAAGAAACGGCGTCGACGCCGACGACGGCGGCGCGGCGGCGGCGGCGAGGACGGCGACCAGCAAGGTGGCGACGCTGCGAACGCTGACCAGCAGACGGCACGCTCGGAAACCGTCCGCCCTGACGACCCTGACCGTGACGCCTCGCAACCGGCGGAAGACGATCAGCGAAACGGCCGAGGCGACGGACGACCGGATCAGCAACGTGGACGGGGCCGTGGGCCTCGCTCACGGGATCGGGATCGGGATCGGCAGCCGCCGGAAGATCGAGGCGCGTCGCGTGATCGTGATCGTGATCGTGATGAAGCTCAGCCGACTCCGCCTGTTTCGGGCGGGTACGAAGGCGCGTCGGTCCGCAAGCCGGGCGACGAAGTGCTCGGGCCCGGCAACGTCATCAAGGATGCGGAACGCGACGGCAACGCCGAGCGTCCCAACAACGGTGATGGCGAAGGCGAAGGCGGCGGCCGAAGGCGGCGCAGGCGTCGGCGCGGTGGGCGTCGGCGGCGAGGCGGACGCTCACGCGATGACAATCAGAATGCCGAGAACGCGACCGGCGATGCCGAGCACACCAACGGCCATACGCAGCCCGAGGCCGACGGCAACGCCGAGCCACCCGCGGAAATCGTCGCCGCGGCGGAACCGGAAGAGCCGGTGCGTGAACCTGTCGCCGTCGAAACGCCACCTGCTGCCGAAGCGGTTGTGCCGGACGATGCGGTGACGCCGACACCGACGCCGACCGTCACCGATGCGGAACCTGTCACGGAAGCGGCGGAGGAGGAAGAAGCTCCGCCCAAGCCCGTCAAGAAGAAGCGTGCGCCGCGGCGTCGCAAGACCAAGGCGACCAAGGACAAGGAAGCCGAAGCGAAGGAAGAAACGGCTGCTCCCTCGGCGGAGACGGAGAACTCGGGCGACAAGCCTGAGGGGAACGATGATGAAGCTGAGGCGGCTGCTCCGCCGCGTCGTCGGCGCTCGCGCAGCACCGGTGGCGGGCGTCGTGCCTCCACGGCGAAGAAGGCTTCCCCCCCCGCCGCTCCCGCTGAGGATGCGGGTGAGGACGCCGGGTCAGCCGCGGCGCCTGCGGTGGCCTCATCCGACACGCCGGACGCCGCTTCTGATACCTCCTCGAGTGACCGGGACTCATGACCGAAGCGACCTCTACTACCAGCGCCCAGCCTGACGCATCGGCGGCCGATCCACGACGGTTGATCATCCTCGGCTCGACCGGGAGCATCGGCACGAACACGCTTGACGTGGTCAATCGGCTGAACGGGCGGTTTCGCGTTGAGGCTCTCGCCGCCGGTGCCAACGCCGATCTCCTGACACAGCAGGCTGACCAGTTCGGCGTGACGCGGCTGGCGATGGCGGACGAAGCGGCCGCCGAGGGCGTGCGGTCGCGGTTGCCTGGGGCGCAGGTGCATGCGGGCGAGCAGGCAGCGGAGCAGCTGGTCGAGGAGACCGACGCGGACATGCTGGTGGCGGCGATCGTCGGCGCTGCGGGGCTACCTGCGACGATCGCTGGGATTCGCAAGGGCATGCACGTCGCGCTGGCGAATAAGGAAACGCTGGTGGCGGCGGGCGAGCTGGTGATGCCGTTGGTGCGCGAGCACAAGGTGTCGCTGCTGCCGGTCGATAGTGAGCACTCCGCGATCTTCCAGTGCCTGCAGACCGGGGCCGACGGCCAGAACAGCCGGGCGATCAAACGCATCGTGCTGACCGCTTCGGGCGGGCCGTTCCGCCATCGCACCGCGGAGGAAATTCGCAACGCGACCGTCGAGCAGGCGCTGAATCATCCGACCTGGAGCATGGGCCGCAAGATCAGCATCGATTCGGCGACGATGATGAACAAGGCATTGGAGATCATCGAAGCGCACTGGCTCTTTGAGCTGTCCGCTGACCAGATCGGCGTGATTGTGCATCCGCAGTCGATCGCGCACAGTTTTGTCGAGTTTGCTGACCATTCGATTCTGGCGCAGCTGGGCTCGCCGGATATGCGGACGCCGATCCAGTACGCGCTGACCTACCCCGATCGGGCGGTAGGCAGCGGGGAGCCGCTGGACTGGACGGCCCTTTCGCAACTGGACTTTGAGCAGCCGGATTTTCAGCGTTTTCCCGCCCTGAACCTCGCCTACCGCGTGATCGAAACCGGCGGGACGAGCGGAGCCATTCTTAATGCCGCGAACGAGGAGGCGGTGTACGCTTTCCTCGACAGGCTGATTCCCTTCGGCGCGATTGTCGATCTGGCCGCGCAGGCTTTAGATCAGCTCGAAGTGGAACCGGCGACGAACCTTGCTACGATCCACCGTGCCGACCGGGCAGCTCGCCAGTTCGTGCGGCAGCAGATCGAGCGTTAACTGAACCCCCCCGCGCCACGCTCCCATCTCACGGAGCCGGCGCATCTGCCGATAGGTAACTGGTATGGATCTTTGGAGCACCTGGAATCTTCTGCTGTTCATCATCGGCTTCGGCTCGCTGATTTTCGTGCACGAGTTGGGCCATTTTCTCGTCGCGAAGTGGGTGGGCATCAAGGCGACGACGTTCGCGATCGGCTTCGGCCAGGCGATCCTCTGCTACCGCCGCGGCATCGGGTATCGTGTCGGTACGACCGAACCAGAGTACCAGCGACGCATCGAGGAGTTCGTCCGTGAACGCCGCCCCAAGGTCGACGGCGAAGAAGATACCTCCGAGATCAAAGCACAGGAGATCGAGGACGCCGAGCGCGAACTCGGCCTCGGCGAAACCGAATACCGCCTGAACTGGATCCCCTTCGGCGGCTACGTGAAGATGGTCGGCCAGGAAGATCTGGACCCCAAAGCCCTCAGCGACAACCCCCGCGCTTTCAACAAGAAACCCATCTGGGCGCGCATGTGCGTCATCAGTGCGGGCGTGGTGATGAACGTCATCTTCGCGGTGCTGTTCTTCATGGTGGCATTCATGATCGGCGTCCAGTTCCCGCCCGCGATCGTCGGCGGCGTCGCGCCGGACTCGCCCGCCGCCAACGCCGAGGCGACGGATAATCCCGAAATCGTCGGGCTTCAACCCGGCGACCGCGTCGAAGCCATCAACGGCGAAGCGACCACCGACTTCCTTGATGTTCGCATCGCTTCGGCGCTCGCGCCCCGCGGACGCGTCCTGAACCTTGATGTCGAACGCCCCGCACTCGACGGCTCGGCCCAGAAGCTGAATTTCGCCATCGTGCCCGTGGAAGATTCCGAGGAAAAACTGCTGCACATCGGCGTCACCCCCGCAGCCGATACCCGCCTCGCGCAAGGGCCTGGCGTGGCGGCTCAGCTTGAAAGCATGGGCCTGGAGCCCGGCATGCGGCTGGTGGCTGTGAACGGGCAGCCGATTCAGGAACACTGGCAATTCCGTCGCCTGCTCGAAGCCGCTGAGGGCCAACCTGTCGAAGGAACCTTCGAAACGGTCCCCGCACGCGGGCAGGAGCCGGAGCAGCGCACGGTGACGCTCGAGCCGCAGACGGATTACATGATCAGCGACGACGGCGAAATGCACCTGCTGGGCCTCAAGCCCGCCACGCGCATCAACGGCGTCCAGGAAGGCGCGCCCGCCGACGGAGAACTTCAATCAGGCGACATCATCGTCGCGCTCGAAAACGCCTCCTGGCCCAGCCCCACGCGCATGAGCGAGGTCATCGGCGGTCACGCAGCAGGGGAGCCCGTGGCGATCTCCGTGCTCCGCGACGGCGTGGTGGAAGAGTTCGAGATCACGCCCCGGCGAGGTCTGCTCGGCATCGGCATGGATTTCGACGAGTCGGTTATCCGAGACGTCGCATCGAACACCCCCTTCGCATCGCTGGACCTGCCGGCCGGTACACGGTTGCTGGAAGTAGACGGCGAACCGGCGCAGACCCTCAGCGAGTTGCGCGTGGCCATCCAAAGCGCTCCTGCCGATCAGGAAAACTTCGAAATCACTTATCAGCTGCCCGTCGGCGACGTGGTCGAGACGCAGGAACTCACGCTGAGCGAAGCCGATCGCACCGCCTTGGCGCAGCTTGATTGGCTCGACGGGCTGCCGTTCACCGTCCTTCAGGTCACGCAGCAGACGAGCAACCCCATCGCAGCGATCGGGCTGGGCGTCGAGAAGACCCACAGCTTTATGATGCAGACGTACATCACGATCAGTCGCCTCTTCGGCGGCACGGTCCGCGTCGAACATCTGCGCGGGCCGGTGGGCATCGTCGAAACCGGCACGCAGTTCAGCGATCGCGGTTTCGCGTATCTGTTGTTCTTCCTCGGCCTCATCAGCATCAACCTGGCGGTGATCAACTTCCTGCCGCTGCCGATCGTAGATGGTGGACTGGCGCTGCTGCTGCTTTGGGAGAAGGTGCGTGGCAAACCCGCGCCGCCGGAAGTGCAATCGGTGCTGACCGTGATCGGGCTGCTGCTAATCGGCGCGCTGTTCGTCACCGTGACCTACCACGACATCGCACGCCTGGTCACCGGCGGCTAACGACCGCCCCACCACCGTCAGTCCCCGGGCATCCGTTGCGAATCGTTACGCCTTGATTTCGAAGAGAAACTCGGCTTCAACGGTGGCATTGAGCGGTAGTGCGACCACGCCGACGGCTGCCCGGGCGTGGCGACCGGCTTCGCCGAAGACGTCCTGGAGCAGTTCGCTGGCGCCGTTGGCGACGGTGGGCTGACCAGCGAAGCCCGGCTCGCTCTGCACGAAAACCCCGAGCCTTACCGCCCCGACCACCTTCGACCAGTCGCCTGCGACCTGCTTGCGAAGGATCGCGAGGGCGTTGATGGTGCACCGCCTTGCCGCCTCCTGCGCCAGTTCAGGGGTGACAACCGTGGGCACCGACCCCATCGCGATCAGCTTCCCAGCATGCAGCGGTAACTGCCCGCTGATGTAGAGCTGATTCCCGCTCCGCTTGGCCGGCACGTAAGACGCGATCGGCGACGGCGCTTCGGGCAGTTCAATCCCCAACTTGTCAAGATTCGCATCAATATCCATGACGCACAGATTAGCGTTGAGCGGGTGCCCCGGCCAGCACAAAAGGCCGGGCGGGATCGCGACATCGGCCTCGGTATCGGCGCAGGTCCGGAGGCCCGGCCGTCTCTGAGCAACCGGGGACATGGTTAACACTTTTTACCGGGTA
>JBBDRF010000047.1:0-33245 GCA_040905565.1 Phycisphaeraceae bacterium
CGCCTGCCAATCAACGCCTCAAAAAATCGACGCCCCCCTCACCGTCATGCTCGATCGCGAAGCCTACCCTGACGTCCGCCGCGCCGCCGCCGCTCAGGCCGCCGCCGATCTGCCCGACGATGAATCACGCCTCGCCGCACTCGAAATTCTCCTCACCCAGCCCGGCCACGGCCGCCTCTGGCAGCAGTACGCCCTCGACGAACTCGCCGCCGCCGACGAAGACCGCACCATCACCATCCTCGCCGCGCACCTCCACACGTTCAGCAGTTGGGACACCGTCAGCCACGCCCTCGATCTCGCCGTCACCCACGATTGGCCCGCACTAATCCCCGCCATCGTCCGCCGTTACGCCGCAGAATCCCGCCGGTACCCCGACGTCGACCGCCCCGAGCGAGCCGCCCTGCAAACCCTCGCCCCCAATCGCACCGTCGAAGAAATCGCCTTTGCCGTCTTCACCGACGCCGACCAAGATGACATCCGCGAACGGGCGGCCGCTTTCACGCTCTACGCCCGCCTCATTGATGATCACGACCAAACCATCGCCGAACTCACAACACTAGAAACCACCAACGACACACTAGTCCTTGATCTACAAGCCGCTGCCGCCGAACTTAATATCATTCCCAATAATCTTGAAACCCTAACTTGGCTCCGCCTGCTCCGCACCGGCCTCCTCGGCAACCTCTGGCAGGTAGCCGCCCCCCTCATCGCCGATTTCACCCCCGCCCAGCGTCAAGGCCTTGCCCTCCGTCATCTCCCCATCCTCGCCTACACCGCCCGCACCGAACCGGCCGTGCTCGCCCACACGCAAAAACAGCTATATACACAGCTCCAAACGCACCTCGCCTCCGCCGATACCCACGGCCTCGGCTCCACCGTCGACGCCCTCGCCGACCACCCCCAGCAGCTTGCCGCCTACCGCGATCAACTCGCCTGGGCTGACCTGCTCACCCTCCGCCTCATCACCCAGATGATGGCCGACCGCACCATCGTCGACCAATGGTTCGCCCAGGCCGACGCCGACCATGCCGACACCACCACCGAACTCGGCGGCCTCATCCTCCCAAACCAAAACCTAAGTATCACCCCCGTTCTCTACGAACCAAGTGTCCGCCGCCATCCGAAAGCCTACTATGCTCCCCCTGAGCTCATCTTCGACGGCTACACCGCACTCGCTCACTATCATTTCCACGCTCAGGAACATAACAACCGCCGATACGCAGGCCCCGGCGACGGCGACCTGCAACGCATCGGCGACCGGCACCAGTTCAACGGCCTCGTGCTAACCTTCATCGACCGCAACCGCCTGAACGTCGATTACTACCAGACGGGGCGAATCGTCGTCGATCTCGGCACCATCCACCGTTGAGAAGAGAAAAGGACCCCGCCTGCCGCTTCATGCGATAAAATGGCGGATGAGAGACTCCCCCGCGCGGTTGGGCCGTGCGGCAGCGAAAGCGACGCAAATGCAGATGTTCGTAATGCTTATGATGGTCGCGCTGATCGTGCACGACGCCGCCGCCGCCGACCTCGGCTTAAAGCCCCTCCTCACGGGGGCCGCCATGCCGTTGACGGTACTCTCTGCCTATGCGGTACTTGCAGCGATCATCGCCGGCGGGTGCTTCTGGGTCCAGCGCATTATGACCCACAGCCCCGGCCGCGCCCGCCCCTGGGTTCGCCGCCTCGAAGTCGCCCTGAACGCCAGCCGGGCCGTCATTGTCGCGCTGTTCCTGACGCAAATCTATGTACTCGGCGGGCTTATGTGGCTACGCGAGACGCTCGGCAATTGGATTCTCCTCAACGAAGTCCTCGCCATCCTCCCCGCCCTGGCCACCGTGGCGGTGACGTGGTGGGCTTACTATCCTATTGACCGCCGGATGCGCGAGGCTGCCTTGATCCGTCAGCTCGATCGCGGCGACCCCGTCTGGCCCATCTGGACACGCGGGCAGTACCTGCTTTCGCAGGTGCGACATCAGCTGTTACTTATGATGGTGCCACTGCTTGCGCTGCTCGGCTGGACGCAGATCGTCGACTCGTTCCTCGTCCCCGAGCACCCCTGGATCGCCTACCGCTCCGCCTTCACGCTCAGCGGCGGGCTCGCGATCTTCCTTGCTGCCCCGCTGATGATCCGGCACGTCTGGGATACCATCCCTCTGGCCGAGGGCGAACTGCGGACCCGGCTGTTGGCACTGTGCGATTGTTACCACGTGCGAATACGGGAGTTACTGCTTTGGAGGACGTACGGCGGCATCGTCAACGGGGCCGTGATGGGCCTCATCGGCAAGACGCGGTATATCCTGCTGACGGACGGACTTATCGAACGGCTAGAGGATGACGAGGTCGAAGCCGTCATGGCCCACGAACTCGGGCACGTCAGGCGGCATCACATGCCCTGGCTGGCGATCTGCGCCATCACGGTGCTCATGGCATGGTCGACGGTGCTGGAATATGCGATCATGCGGGTGGAATCGTTACCTGGGTTGCAGGAAGCGGTTACGGCATCCTACTGGCGTGAGATGAGCGACGTGGCGATGATCGGCCTCCTGCTCGGCGGCTGGTATGTCGCATTCGGGTACA
Source organism: Phycisphaeraceae bacterium (assembly GCA_040905565.1). GTDB lineage: Bacteria > Planctomycetota > Phycisphaerae > Phycisphaerales > Zrk34 > JBBDRF01. The sequence goes on from JBBDRF010000047.1 coordinate 2,578, forward strand.
TCTCCCGGCGGTTCGAACGGCAAGCCGACACCTTCGCCGCACAGCACCTCACCCAGCGCCTTGCGGAGGATCGGGGTGAAACGGCGGCGACCATCAGCAGTGAAGGTGCGGAAATCATGAGCAGGGCGTTGTTTAGAGTCTCCGCCCTCAGCCACGCCCCCGCCGACCGACCCAGCTGGCGGCACGGGTCGATCACCTGGCGCGCCAATTACCTCAGAAGTCTAGTCGGCTGCCCGCTTTACCGATGCCCGATCGACGGCGAAGTCCAGATGATCCGAGGCGTCTGCGTCCTGCTCGGCCTCGCGGCGCTGGCGCTGACCTACGGCGGGTGACGGCGAAGGCGGTCGACGTTATCATGGTGACATCATGAAGTTTACGAAGATGCACGGTATCGGTAACGACTACGTTTACGTCAACGGCTTCACCGAAAAAGTCGATGACCCCGCAGCCCTTGCCCCCCGGATCAGCGATCGGCATACGGGGGTGGGCGGCGACGGGCTGATTCTGGTGCTGCCGCCTGAGGAGGGCGTCGCTGCGGATGTGCGGATGCGGATGTTCAACGCGGACGGCTCGGAGTCGGAGATGTGTGGCAACGGCGTGCGTTGTGTCGCCAAGTACGCCCATGACCACGGGTTAGCGACGGCGAATCCGATGCGGGTGCAGACGGGCAACGGCGTGCTGAACATCGTTCACTCGGCTGACGGGGCGGGGAAGCTTGCGCTGGCGACGGTGGACATGGGGGAGCCGATCCTTAAGGCGGCGAAGGTGCCGGTGGCGGTGCCTGGCGTCGCGCAAGATCAGCGCGTGGTTGATGTTGAGATGGATTGGCCGGCGGGCTGCGAGGCTCTGGCGGCGGCGGTGAAGGGGGGGGTGACGTGTGTTTCGATGGGCAACCCGCACGCGATGTTCTATGTTGACGACGTGGCGGCGGTGGAGCTTGAGCGGGTCGGCCCGTTACTTGAGAAGCATCCGTGGTTTGTGAACCGGATGAACGTGCATTTTGTGCAAGTGCATTCCGAAGCTGAGGCCACGATGCGGACGTGGGAGCGGGGCAGCGGGATCACGCTGGCGTGCGGGACGGGGGCCTCGGCGGTGTGCGTGGCTGGGGTGCTGACGGGGCGGAGCGGGAGGAAGCTGCTGGCCCATCTGCCGGGCGGTGATCTGGAGCTTGAGTGGCGCGAATCGGACGGCCGGGTCTACATGACGGGGCCGGCGACTGAGGTTTTTACGGGCGAGTGGCCGGCGTAAAGCGGGTGCGCATCAGTCGTTCGTCGGCGCATCAGGCTGTCGCTGGAGCGCCATTTCGAGCCGATTATTGTGGGTTTTCAGGTGTTGGCGTGCAGTTTCGGCATCTAGCTGGTGCTTGTGCATCACAATGGCGGTCTTGACTTCGCCGTCTGCTTCCTCGAGGGTGCGCAAGGAAGCGTCGCGGTCGAGGCCGGTCAAAGTGGCGATGATGCGGGCAGCTCGGTCGCGTAATTTGTCGTTGGTGGCGCGAAGTTCGACCATGAGATTTTCGTGGACGCGGCCATCACGGATCATAAGCGTTGTAGAGATGATGTTGAGCGCCCGTTTGGTGGCGGTGCCGGCTTTCATGCGCGTGGAACCGGTGATGACCTCGGGGCCGGTGGGCAGGAGGAGGAGGTGTGTTTTGGGATCGTCGGTGGAGTCCCACGGCGGCACGCTGTGGGCGTCGTCGGGGGGGGCGTCGGTGGGGGGGAGTGGGGTGCAGGTGATGAGGGCGCGGAGGGTTTGAGGAGAAGTTAGTTTGGTGTGTTCGAGTGCGCCTAGTGCGTAGGGAGTGGTGCCGCCTGCTGCGATGGCGATGACGGTGTCTAGGGAGGTTAGGTTTAGTTTATTAAGTTCGGGTGCGGCACCATTATAGTTATCTTCGGCGCCTTCGACGGGGGTGCGGAGGGCGGCGTCGCCGCCTGCGATGATGCCGATGACGCGACCGGGCGGCACGTCGAATGTCGGCGGGGCTTCGGAAGCATCGAGTACCGCTAAGCGACCGCTGGTGCCTGCACCGAGATAGATAAGGCGGCCGCCTGCGATGAAGCGCGGCTCGGCTTCTTCAAGGAAAGCACTGAGGGCGGGCTCGGCGGTGGCCATGGCGGTGAGAACGGTTTCATCCTCACGCCGGATGGTGCGAACTAGATCTGCGACCGAGAGCTTGTGCAGATTCATCGTGCGCGGATTGCGCTGTTCGGTCAGCAGATGGGAGCGGTTGGGGAGAGTCATTTATTTATTATGTTTTGAGCTGTGGTTTGTGAATGATGGGAAACGGCGGGGGGGCTAGTTTTTGACGCCGGGTTCGGTCATGGACCAGGGTCCGAGGAGGGCGTCGAGTTTGTCGGCATCAAGTATGTTGCGTTCCAGGGCGATCTGGCGGACGGTTTTGCCTTGTTTGAAGGCGGTTTTGGCGATGTCGGCGGCGTTGTCATAGCCGATGACGGGGGCGAGTGAAGTGCACATGGCTAGGGACTGCTCAATAAGGTCGGCGCAGCGCTTCTTGTCGGGCTTGAGGTCTTTGAGTAGGTTTTCGTTGAAGACGTCGGCGGCGCGGCTGAGCAGATGGATGGATTCGACGAGGTTTCGGGCCATGACGGGCATGGCGACGTTGAGGTCGATGAGGGAGCCGACGCCTCCGAAGCCTGCGTAGGTGATGGTGGCGTCGTTGCCGATGACCTGACAGGCGACCTGGACGACGGATTCGGCGATGACGGGGTTGACCTTGCCGGGCATGATGGAGGAGCCTGGCTGAATGGCGGGGAGGACGAGTTCGCCGAGGCCGCAGCGGGGGCCGGAGCCTAGCCAGCGGATGTCGTTGGCGATTTTGGAGAGGCTGACGGCGATGGTTTTGAGCAGGCCGCTTGCTTCGACGGAGGAATCCTGGGTGGCTTGTGCTTCGAAGTGGTTGCGTGCTTCGGTGAATTTGCACTTGGTGGATTGCGAGAGTTTCTGGCAGACGAGCTTGGCGAAGCGGGGGTGTGTGTTGATGCCGGTGCCGACTGCTGTGCCGCCGATGGCGAGTTCGCTGAGGGTGGCGATGGCGCGGTCGGTGCGATCGATGGCGTATTCGATCTGGGCGGCGTAACCGCTGAACTCCTGGCCGAGGCGGATGGGGGTGGCATCCTGGAGATGGGTGCGGCCGATTTTGACGACGTTGTCCCACTGTTTGGCTTTGCGAGCGAGTGCGGTGTGCAGGCGTTTGAGTGCGGGGCGGAGGTCGTTTTTGAGCATGAGCACCGCGGCGATGTGCATGGCGGTGGGGAAGGTATCGTTGGAGGACTGGCCGTAGTTGACGTGGTCGTTGGGGTGGACGGGATCTTTGGAGCCGATGGGTTTGCCGGCGAGCTGGGAGCAGCGGTTGGCGATAACCTCGTTGGCGTTCATGTTGGTGGAGGTGCCGGAGCCGGTCTGGAAGACGTCGACGGGGAAGTGCTGATCGAGCTTGCCGGTGGCGACTTCGTCGCAGGCCTGGACGATGAGCTTGGCGATCTTCGGTTCGATGGTTTTGAGCTGTTGGTTGGCCTGGGCGCAGGCGGCTTTGAGGCGGCCGAACGCGTGGACGACCTCGACGGGCACGGGGCGACCGCTGACGGGGAAGTTGAGGACGGCCCGCTGGGTGGAGGCGCCGTAGAGGGCGTCGGCGGGGACGGACATTTCGCCCATGGAATCCTTCTCGATGCGGTCGGAGTTGCGTGCCATGGTGGCTGTGTTCCTGTGGTTGGGAGGTCGGAAGTTGGGTCGTGGTTGGGAGGATAACAGACGGCGGGGGCGTGGTGGGGGGGTTAGAAGTCGGGGGTTTGGGCGAGTTCTTTTTCGCGTAGGGCTTCCATGGAGGCGAGTTCGTCGCAGCGTTCGTTCTCGGCGTGGCCTGCGTGGCCTTTGGTCCATTCGACTTCGACATTGTGCTGGGCGATGAGCTGATCGATGGTTTGCCAGAGGTCGGCGTTGAGGACGGGCTTGCGGTCGGCTTTGCGCCAGTTGCGTTTTTTCCAGCCGGCCATCCAGGAGTTGATGCCGTTGAGGACGTATTTGCTGTCGGAGCAGAGGATGACGGTGGCGGAGGGGGGGAGGTTGCGGAGGCCTTGGATGACGGCGGCGAGTTCCATGCGGTTGTTGGTGGTGCTGGGTTCGCCGCCGCTGTATTCGCGTTCTTCGCCGGTCTGACGATCGCGGAGGATGCAGGCCCAGCCGCCTGGTCCGGGGTTGCCGAGGCAGGCGCCGTCGGTGTAGAGCTCGATGACGGGGGCGTTGTTGGAGGGGCGGTTGTTATTGGATGAGGCTTGGGCCATCTGCGAGACTCCGGCAATCTAGGCGACTTTGCGGTGGGCGGATTGGGGGAAAAAGGCGCATGATAGCCCAAAATCGGCGTTTTGGGGTGTTAACCGTTAGGGGGTGGGCGTCGATAGCTAAATTGGGCCCGACGGGCGTCGGGCTTTGGAGGACGCATCATGCTTGGAATCATGCACGATAGTGGGACGATCGAGAGTGGGGCTGAGGAACTGGCGGTGCTGGTGAGTCCGCTGGCGGGGCAGGCGAACTACCGGCCGCTCGTGGCGTGGTTTGTGAAGGGTTTGCCGTTGCGGGTGGATGCGATGCGGCAGGCGACGAGGACGGGGGCGTGGGAGGATCTGGCGCGGCTGGCGCATCAGCTGAAGGGGGCGGGGGCGAGCTATGGGTATCCTGCGATCAGCGAAGCGGCGGCGGGGCTGGAGCGGGCGGCACGGGAGCAATCGCATCAGCAGGCGAGGGAATGCTGTGAGCAGTTGTCGGGGCAGTGCGAAGCGGCGCGACGTGGGTTGGCGTGAAGGGGGGGGGCGGGGCGGGCGAGGGTGCGGAAGGTGGGAGTGGGGGTTATACTGAACGGTTCGTGGTTGTGGGGGGATCTTTTCATGTTCTACCACCCAAAGGGGAGTGACTATGGGCCTGCTCAACGGCAAGCACATTCTGATGTTCGTCGACGATATCTATGAAGATCTCGAGCTTTGGTATCCGAAGCTGCGGCTGATGGAGGAGGGGGCGGGTGTGACGATTGCCGGTCCTGAGATGAGCACGATCTATAAGGGGAAAAACGGGTATCCGTGCCAATCGGATGCGGCGATCGACATGATGATCGAGAAGGATTTCGACGGGCTGGTCATCCCCGGCGGGTTCGCACCGGATAAGCTGCGGCGCGACCCGAACGTGCTGGACCTGACGCGGCAGTTCCACGAGAGCCATAAGCTGGTGGCGCATATCTGTCATGCGGGGTGGATTCCGATCTCGGCGAAGATTGTGCAGGGGTTCAAGCTGACGAGCACGCCTGGCATCAAGGATGATCTGATCAATGCGGGTGCGACGTGGGTGGATGAAGCGGTCGTGATCGATCGGCATCAGGTGACGAGCCGGCGACCGAGCGATCTGCCGCAGTTCTGTCAGGGGATTATTGAGGTGCTCAAGGGGACGGATTGAGGGAGGTGGGGGCGGGTGTGATACAATGGTTCGCTTCGCCCGCATCGCAGGAAGGAACGCTATCGTGCCAAAGGTTATCGAAGGCAAAGTGACGGCTGACAAGCTTCGGCTGGGCATTGTGGTCGCACGCTTCAACAGTTTCATTACCGATAAGCTGCTCGAAGGAGCGCTCGGCACGATCACGCGGCACGGCGGCGACGCAGAGGCGGTGACCGTGGTGCATGTGCCCGGCAGTCTGGAACTCGGCGTGACGGCGAAGCAGATGGCGGCGAGCGGTCGCTTCGATGCGGTGATCTGTCTGGGCTGTGTGATTCAGGGTGCGACGGCTCACTACGATTGCGTGGTGCAGGGCACGACGCAGGGCATCACGCAGGCGGCGATGGAGACGGGGCGGCCGGTGATCTTCGGCGTGCTGACATGCGAGACGCTGGAGCAGGCGATCGAGCGATCGGGGTCGAAGATGGGCAACGCCGGGGCGAGTGCGGCACTGGCGGCGATCGAGATGAGCCACGTGATGAAGCAGATCAGTGCGGGGGAAGCATGAGCAATCGTCGTCAAGTGCGTGAACTGGCGCTGCAGATGCTTTATCAGCTGGATGCGCGCGGCGAGGCGGACCTGGAGCAGATCTCGGCGACCGTGCAGGAAGCGCCGTTCGGTCACGAGGTCCGCAAGCAGGCGACGCAGCTGGCGGAGCAGGCGTGGGCGCAGCGGGCGACGGCGGATGAGCTGGCCAGTGAGGTCGCTCCGGATTGGCCCACGCATCGGCAGCCCGTGGTCGATCGGAATCTGATTCGACTTGCGTATCACGAGATGGTCAGCGGCCGGGCGCCGACGGCGGTGGCGATTAACGAAGCGATCGAGCTGGCCAAGAGCTACAGCTCGGAGCGCAGCCCGTCGTTCATCAACGGGGTGCTGGACCGCCTGGCGCGGAAGCTTCATGAGAAGCCCGGCGCTGAGGGCGAGGCCGATGCGAGTGCTGGGCCGGCGGCTGAGCCGAGCACCGGTGATGCGTGGCTGGATGATGCCATCAAGGACAAACCCGACGCTGAGTGACCGCGCGTTGCTCAGCGTGTGACCATACGTGGGAACCGCCCGACATGGGACTCTTTCGCAGTACGTTCGACAAGATCAAGCAGGGCCTGGCGAAGACGCGTGATGTGCTTAGCGAAGACGTCCGCGTGCTGTTGCAGGATCAGCTGCTCAGCGACGAACTCATTTTCGACCTGGAAAAACGGCTGATTCAGTCGGACATCGGCGTGAAGACGGCGATGAAGCTGATCACCGATATCCGCTCAGCTCACAAAGCGGGCGAGATGAAAACGGGCGACGAAGCGCTCGAATTTCTCAAGCGCGAACTCGGCGGCATGTGGTCCGACGCGGACCGTCATATTCATTTCGCGGCTGAGGGGCCGACTGTCATTCTGGTCGCGGGCATCAACGGGGCGGGCAAGACGACAAGCATTGCGAAGATCGCCAAGTCGCTGCGTGATGAGAACCGCACGGTGATTCTTGCAGCCTGCGATACGTTCCGGGCCGCGGCGGTGGAGCAACTGGAAACGTGGGCGAACCGGCTGGGCGTGGAAGTGGTCAAGGGCCAGCACGGCGGCGACCCCGCAGCGGTCGCGTTCGACGCAGCAGAGGCGGCCATCTCACGCAAGGCCGACGTGCTGCTGGTCGACACGGCTGGGCGGCTGCACACGCAGGATCATCTGATGCGGCAGCTGACGAAGATCCGTGACGTGGTCGCGCGCAAGATTCCCGGAGCCCCGCACGAGGTGCTGCTGGTGCTCGATGCCACCACGGGCCAGAACGCCATTCAGCAGGCGAAGCTCTTCAAGCAGGCGATCGACGTGACCGGCATCTTCCTGGCCAAACTCGACGGCACCGCGCGCGGCGGCATGGTCGTCGCCATCCGCGAACAAGTCGACATCCCCGTCAAGTTCATCGGCGTCGGCGAAACACCCGACGACGTCGAACCCTTCGAACCCGAACGCTTCATCGAAGCGATGTTCGCAGAGTGATGGGAATGTGTGAAGGGTGTTGAGGTTTGACGGGGCATCTGGGGAGGGCGGCCGGGCTGGGGAGAGCGGGGCCCTGTTGTGGTCGGGGAGGGGCGGGCCTGATATCCAGCCAAGTCGTGTACAGTAGTTCTGGCTTCTCGCAGCATCCGGCCTATAATCAAATCCACTACGGCTGGGAGGGTCATTTCCATGGCGCAGGATATCGGTTCGGCGGGCACATCCAGAAGGGCGGCCCCTAGGGACCACCTTGCGGCGATCGTCGAATCTTCCGATGACGCGATCATCAGCGAAGACCTTAACGGCATCATCACCAGCTGGAACGCAGGTGCCCAGCGGCTATACGGCTATACCGCTGAGGAAACGATCGGTTGCCCTGCTTCCATACTGGTGCCCGCGCCGCAGCAGGACGAGATTCCCAGCATCATCGAGCGTCTGCGCCGGGGCGAGCGCGTGGGCCATTACGAGGCGGTCCGCCAGGCGAAGAACGGGCAACGGCTTGTCGTCTCTTTGACCGTATCGGCCATCAGGGGCAGCGATGGCCGGATCATCGGCGCCTCGGAGGTCGGCCGCGACAACACACAGCGGAAGCAGGCTGAGCAGGATCTGGCCAGGCAACTGATGGATCAGCAGCGCCTGCGGGAGATGAGCAGCCGGCTGAGCCTCAGTGGCGATACCCAGACGCTGTACAGGGAACTGATTGACGCGGCGATGGAGATCATGGGAGCGGCTTGTGGCACGATGCAGACAGTCGACGGGGAAACAGGCGAGCTATGTCTGCTCGAAACCCATGGCATTCCTCAGCAGATGCGAAACGACTTTGCCAGGGTGTCGCCGGGTGCGGCCACGTCGTGCGGTGAGGCGCTGAGGCGGGGTGAGCGGGTACTCGTGGACTATGCGGATGACGCGCGGGTTGCGGGTACGGAGGATGCACGAGCACACCTTGATGCGGGGATCCGGTCGGCGCAGTCGACGCCGCTGGTGGCGCGTTCGGGGCGACTGGTGGGCATGCTTACGACGCAGTGGCGCCGCTCGAGTCCGATTGCTGATCGGCAACTTTACCTGCTGGACATTCTGGCGCGACAGGCATCGGACGTTATCGAGCGTGTTCAGACGGAAGAGACGCTGCGTCAGAACGACGAGCGGTTGCGGTTTACGCTCGAGGCGACGGAGTTCGGCAGTTGGGAGCTTGATCTTTCCGAGGCCAAGCCGTCGGCAACGCGACGCTCACTGAAGCACGACGAGATTTTCGGGTACGACCAAGCCGTGCCGACGTGGAACTATGACATCTTCCTTGAGCATGTACTTGAGGAAGATCGTGATCATGTGTCTCGTCAGCTGGACGAGGCTTTGCACGAGACGGGCCGGTGGGAGTTTGAGTGCCGAATCCGCCGGGCGGACACCGGGCAAGTGCGGTGGATCTGGGCGCGTGGACAGGTGATTGAGGCGTGGTGTAAGCCGAGGCGGATGCTCGGTCTGGTGCAGGATATCACCGAGCGCAAAGACGTGGAGCAGAAGCTGCGCGAAAGCGAAGCGCGGGAGCGGGCACGGGCGGATGAACTGGCGGCTTTACTGGAGTCCGTGCCGGCTGTGGTCTGGATTGGTCACGACCCGGAGTGTCGGCGGATTACGGGTAGTCGGGCAGGCTATGAACTGCTGGGGATGAGCCCCGACAGCAATATGTCGCTAAGCGCGCCGGAGTCTGAGCGTCCGAAACATTTCGCGTGCCACAGTGAAGGCAGGCGGTTGCCTCCGGACGAGCTGCCGTTACAGCGTGCGACGCGAGGCGAGGTGGTGCGTGATTACGAAATGGAGATTCGCTTCACCGATGGGGTGAAGCGGCATCTGTTTGGAAACGCGGTCCCGCTGCGCGACGAACAGGGGCAGGTGCGTGGGGCGGTGGGCGCGTTCATCGACGTGACGCAGGCACGTCGAATCGTGGCGCAACTTGAGGAGCTGACGCAGACGCTGGAGCAGCGTGTGATGGATCGCACGGCGGAAGCGAAGCAGCGGGCGAGACAACTGCAGTTAATGGCCAAGGAACTGACCGATGCTGAGCATCGCGAACGTCGGCGGTTGGCGCAGTTGCTGCACGATGATCTTCAGCAGATTCTGGTGGCGTCGAAGATGCGACTACGGTCCGCCGACCATCCCGCTGCGGAATTGATTGACCAGGCAATCCAGACGACCCGCTCGCTGAGCACAGAGCTTGCGCCGCCGGTCCTGTTCGACGTTGGACTTCGTGCGGGGATGGAATGGCTGGCGCGTTGGGTGCGCGGCAAGTATCAACTGGAGGTCGATGTCCGCAGCGACGGATCGGAGCCGGTCGAGGACGAACAGCTTCGCGTGCTGTTGTTCGAAGCGGTGCGGGAACTGTTATTGAACGTGGTCAAGCACTCAGGGGTCGCCGAGGCGAGCGTGACGCTGCGGCGGCATGGGCAGCAGGTGGAGGTACAGGTCGAGGACTCGGGCGCGGGGTTCGATCCCGTGGCGCGTCGCGCTAGTGCCAACCCGTCGGGCTTCGGGTTGTTCTCGCTTCAGGAGCGGCTGGAACTCATCGGGGGCCACGTGCAGATCGACAGCGCCCCGGGCAAGGGCACGCGGATTGGGATCTCGCTTGCCGTTCCGTCCATGCGCTGAGACGTTGCCGTTTTGTCTCGCATCATCGTCGGGCGCGCTCAGCGGCTGGCGGTGGTGTCGGGCGTGTCCGGTTGCTGCGTGGCGGCGAGGAGTTGTTGAATCCAGGGGCCGATGTAGTGGCCGTGGTCGTGGTAGGTGCGGCCGCTGACGAGGTTGCCGTCGATGACGCAGGGTTCATCGACGTAGATGCCGCCGGCGACTTCGAGATCGAAACGACATTTCGCGACGGTGGCCATGCGTCGGCCCTTCACACAGTCGGCGTAGGCGGGGATTTCGACGCCGTGGCAGACGCTGGCGATCGGTTTGTTGTGCTTGAAGAAGTGCTTGGTGATGGCGACGAGGTCTTCGTCGTAGCGGATGTATTCCGGAGCCCGGCCGCCGGAGAAAAAGATGCCGGCGTAGTCGGTCGGATCGATCTCGGCAAAGGCGACGTCGGCTTCGATGGTGTAGCCTTCCCACTCCTTGGTGATGGTCCAGCCGGGCTTATTTTCGTGCATCACCATCTGATAACGGCGGCGCTGGGGAGCGGCGACGACGGGCTGGAAGCCTGCCTCGATCAGCCGGTAGTACGGGTAGAGCGTGTCGACGGTTTCGGCGGCATCACCGATGATGATCAGAACCTTGTGCATGGCGACTACTTTCAAACGTGTGAAGGGGCGACTTTCATCGGCATGGTGGGCAGCATGAGGGCGGCGGTGCCGATGGCGATGCCGACGAGGATGTCGATGACGTAATGGCAGCCGTGGGTGACGGCGGTGACGAGGACGAGGGAGTTGAGCACGACGGCGGCGGGGAGCAGTTTGGGCCAGGGGCGGAAAGCGGCGGTGAGGATGACGGCCCAGGCGGCGTGGAAGGAGGGGAACGTGACGAGACCGGTGAAGATGAACAGGTGGATGGTGCGATCTTCGCCGGTGTGCAGGCCGTTGAAGAGGCTGATGTAGTGATTCTGAAACGCCGTGGGTGCGGTTTCTGGGGTGAGCGACGGGCCGACGGCTGGGAAGAAGCGGAACAGGAGAATCGTGGCGAAGACGGCGAGCAGCAGTTGCAGGGCAAAGCGCCAGCTGCCGACGACGTCGTGGCGGCGTGCGTAGAGCAGGGCGATGAGCACGGTCTGCGGCATCAGGGATTCATAGACGGCGAACAGGCCGTAGTTCAGCAGCGCCGGCTTCTGGGCCCAGGCGATCCAGGCGGCGGCGTCGACGCCGAGCGCGCGGTCGATGGCGGCGAGTTGGGGATCGACGAGGGGCACGCCGTGCATGGCGATGAGGGCGGTGAGGGCGTTGCCGACGAATGCGAGGGAGAGGACGGTGGCGAGGGTGGCGAGGCCGAGTGCGATGCGGGGCGCGCGGCGGCGCAGGCGGCGGACGATGAGGTAAGCGGGGATGAGGATGCCGAACGCGAGCGACCATTGCAGGGGCGCGGGGCGGGCGTTGAGCATGAGCGCGAGGGTGAGGATGAGCAGCAGTGCGAGGGCGAGCAGGGCGGTGACGATGGCGGCGAGCGGCGCAGCAGCCGAGCCTCCGGGCAACGCGGCCGGACCTGCTTGGGCTGCGTCGGTGATGACGCGGCTGGGGTCTGGCGGTGGGGCGTTATCCGGAGGCTCGGCCATGGCGGATCGCTGATGCTGGTCGGCGGAAACGGCGATCTGCGATCGCCCGCTAACGGTTAGTCCGCGGAGGAGTCGAGGAAGCCTGAGAGCTTGCGCGCCCGCACGGGGTGCTGAAGCTTGCGGAGGGCTTTGGCTTCGACCTGGCGGACGCGTTCGCGGGTGACTTTGAAGATGCGGCCGACTTCTTCGAGGGTGTAGGTGTACCCGTCGCCGATGCCGTAGCGCAGCTTGATGATCTCACGTTCGCGGTAGGTGAGGGTTTTGAGGACCGCTTCGATGCGATCGCTGAGCATCTGCTGAGCGGCGGTATCGGTGGGGGACTCGGCGGATTCGTCTTCGATGAAGTCGCCGAAGTAGCTGTCTTCACTTTCGCCGACGGGGCGGTCGAGCGAGATGGGATGCCGGCTGATCTTGAGGACGCGTCGCGCTTCGCCGATGGTCATCTCGGCACGGTCGGCGATCTCTTCGACGGTCGGCTCGCGGCCGAGTTCCTGCACAAGCGTTTTGGAGATGTTACGCAGCTTGCTCATCGTTTCGATCATGTGCACCGGGATGCGGATGGTGCGGGCATGGTCGGCGATGGCGCGGGTGATCGCCTGGCGGATCCACCAGGTGGCGTAGGTGGAGAACTTGTAGCCACGCTTGTACTCGTACTTATCGACGGCGCGCATCAGGCCGGTGTTGCCTTCCTGGATGATGTCGAGGAAGGAGAGACCACGGTTGCGGTACTTCTTGGCGATGGAGACGACGAGGCGGAGGTTGCCGCCGGAGAGGTCGCGCTTGGCCTGCTCGTATTCGTTGAAGACGACGGTGATCTTGTTGACGTGGGCGAGCAGTTCGTCGGGATCTTCCAGGACCAGCGAGCGGAGGCCCGAGAGCTCTTCCCGCATGACCATCACGTCTTCGGGGTTGTAACGATCGGGGTGAGCGGCGGCTTTGTTGAGATCACGCTTGAGGGCGCGCATCTTGAAGCAGATCGAGCGGAGCTTGTTGAGCAGCGGCTGAATCTTGCTGGTGCGGAGGCTGAGCTCTTCAATCAGCGTCGCCATTTTGCGGCGGCGGCGCTGGATCTGCTCGCGGATTTTCTCCTCAGCGGCCTTCGCCAGCCGGGACGAGGTTTCCAGCGTCTGCCAATCTTCGCGGTTCAGGTCGATCAGCTGATGGATGGTTTCGAGGTTGACCGGAATGCGGGCGGAGATCTTCTCCTTGGCGTTCGGCTCGTTCGTGGCGATCTTCATGGTGCGATCGAACGGCAGGTTGCCGGCGTTCACGAGCTCGAGGGTATCGACCGCCTGCTGAGCGCAGTAGTCGTTTTCGAGCACGCGGCGGCGGAAGATCATGCGGCAGGTTTCGATTTTCTTGGCCAGGCGAATCTCCTCGGCGCGCGTGAGCAGGCTGATCTCACCCATCTGCGTGAGGTACATGCGGACGGGGTCGTCGATGCGGCGTGCGGCGGCGTCGTCGATGGCTTCGCCGCTGGGCGCGATTTCGACGATGGCATCGGGGTCGTCGATGATCATCGGCGGCGGGGTGCGCTTTGCGTCCTCAGCGAACTTCACGCGCGACTTACGCTTGCTTGAATCCAGCAGGCGGATGCCCATGCGCTCGAAGTTGATCAAGAGCTCATCGATCTTGTCCGGGGCGACCCACTCATCGGGCAAAGCCTCGTTGAGATCGTCGTAGGTGAGGCAACCGTTTTTCTTGCCTTTGGTTTGTAGCTCTTGAATTGAGGGATGAATATCAACGATCACAGCAGCACTCCGCAACCAGTTCGGGGGTTCGACCGGGCCGTCATGGCCCGACTTTTTCCGCAGTGGACGTAACAGCGTGTGGCGCTACAGCCTCTGCGACGTTCATTTTTCATCGCGACACCCCCGGCCGAACGACCGATGAGGGGTTCGCGTTACGATGGGCCTTGGCCAATTCCAAGCGGCGCAGCAGGGGCGTCGGCTCGTCGTTGGCGGGCGTGTTCATGCGTGCCTTTTCTTCGCGGTACTCCCGCTCGGCACGATATTTTTCGAGCGTTCGTGCACATCGCCTGAGCATTTCCAGGCGTTGCTCGCCGTCGTGTCGACTGAGCGTATCGACTTCGAGCTGCATGTCCATGGCGGCTCGGAGCTTGGCTTCGTCGTTATCAAACACGTCGCGAAAATCGGCGGGCTGAAGATCGTCATGATCGCCCAGCCAGGTGTAAACCGAATCGTAAACCGCCCGCACGTGTTCGTCGGCGAAATCGCTGGGCAGCACGGATTCATCCATCGTGCGACCGTCGGGCATAAGCTCGTGGAACAGGGCTGCGTCGTTCAGCAGACACCCCACGATATGCCGCTCGGCGACCTGTTGCGCCCCCATGTCGCGTCTGTTTTGTGGCGGAACGATGTCGCCGGGCAACTCGTGATCGTCGTGGTCGATGGTGGGGTCTGGCGCGGTGGGGGGGGCGGGGCGGCGTCGGGCGTTGGCGGTGAGGCGGCGGATCATGGCGTCGACCTCGCCGGTGCTGACACGCAGCAGTTCCGCGAGGTGGGCGATGACCAGGCCCTTGCGGCTGGTGTCCAGCTGCGCGAGACCGAGCCCCACGAGCGTCCGCAGATATTCTTCGATGATGCGCTGCCGGCCGGTGAGCGAATCGGTCTGATCAAATGCCTTTTGCACGCGATCGAACTGGAACCGCATGGCGTCGACGGCCTGGTCAACCGCATCGTCCCAGCGAGCGAGGCCGGCTTCGTCGGCGAGCAGGTCGGCGGGGTCCAGGCCGTCGGGCAGGACGGCGATGTGGACGTCGAGATTCTCTTCAAAGAAGACGTTCAGGGCGCGGTCGGCCGCTTTCTGGCCTGCTTCGTCGGCATCGAAGACGAGGACGACACGATCGCAGTAGCGTCGCAGCTGCCTGGCGTGTTCTTTGGTGAGGGCGGTGCCGAGCGTGGCGACGACGTTGGCGCGGTCTGCCTGGTGGGCGGCGACGACATCGGTGTAGCCTTCGACGATGACGGCGGTGCGTTTGGCGATGATCGTCTGCTGCGCCAGGTGCAGGCCGAAGAGCGTGGCGGACTTGTTGAAGAGGGGTGTTTCGGGGCTGTTGAGGTATTTCGCGTCGCTTTTGTCGCCGAGTTTGGAATCGGGGAGGGTGCGGCCGCCGAAGGCGATGGGGCGGCCGAGCGTGTCGCAGATGGGGAAGATCAGGCGATGGCGGAGGCGATCGTATTGACCGTTGCCGGATTTGCGGTTGGCGATGAGGCCGGCCTGTTCGAAGGCGTGGGCGTCCCACCGCTGCTGCTGGACCTGACCTGCGAGGGCGTCCCATGCGTCGGGGGCACAGCCGATGCCGAACGCTTCGACCATGGCGTCGCTGATGCCGCGGCTGGTGACGTAGTCCCGGGCGATCTTGCCGAGCGATGCGTCGGTGTAGGTTTGCTTGAAGAAACGCTGGGCGAGCTGGTTGGCCTGCTGGATGCGCTGTCGGGGCGAGGGGCCTTCGTCGCCTTCGCCTGATGTGCCGGCTGAGCGTTTGGGCAGCTTGATGTTGTTGCGTTCGGCGAGATGTTCAAGGGCTTCGGGGAAGGACATCTTGTGATAGCCCATCATGAAGCTGAACGCGTCGCCGCCTGCGCCGCATGAGAAGCATTTGTAGATCTGCTTGCTGGGCGAGACGTACATGGAGGGGTTTTTGTCTTCGTGGAACGGGCAGAGGCCGACGAACTCTTTGCCGCGGGGGCGCAGAGAAACGTGGTCGCCGATGAGGCGGACCAGGTCGCTCGCTTCGAGCACTCGACGTTTTGCGTCATCACGATCCAATGAAAACCCTCTGCGCGCGGGGTCAGCCGCGGCGATTGCGTACCTGCCTTGAACAAGATTTCAGCGACGACCGACACCCCGCGACGCATGAAAGTGCGGGGGGAAAGGCTCTGGCGGACGGCTGGGACCGAATGGTGGGTGGGTCTCCAGGCCGTTGCCTTTCCGCGGCGTATTTTACGACCCTCTAAACATAGCACCGCAAATGCGCTAGTCAAACGCAGTATCACAAAAGTTTTGTCTTCTGTGCGTTTCTGCCATCGGGCTGTATCTGCTCGTTCCGGACGGGCATGTGAGTTTATTGGGGCGGGGGGCGATCCGATGACCGGCCTCCGGCGTAATACTGTTTCGCGGCAGAAGGAGCCGGTGTCGCCAACCCGGTCGTGCCGGAAACACTTTTCAGGGGCTGGCATTGATGGGTAATTCTGCACGCACGCGGAGGCGCGACGCCGGACCGCTCCCTTACGGTCGCGGCTCGTAGTCGGCCCCTGCCGCTCGCTTCCTTGACCGGTGCCACGGGCGAAGTTACCGTGCGGACGCCCTGACCAGCCCCTCCACCAGCTCTCCCAAAGTGCGGTTGCCATGGACATTGAGAAAAAAGAAAAGTGCGGCGTCTTCGGGATCTGGGGTCACGAAGATGCTGCTGCACGCTCCTATTACGCCCTTTACGCCCAGCAGCATCGCGGGCAGGAATCGGCTGGGATCGCCGTCACCGATGGCAAATCCATCCAGGCGCACGTCGGGATGGGGCTGGTGAGCGAAGTATTTTCGCCTCGCATCCTCACCGAACTCGAAGGCCAGGCTGCGATCGGCCACAACCGTTATTCGACGACGGGCTCTTCGCAGAGCTGCAATGCGCAGCCGCTGCTGCAGTCGTTCAAGGCGGGGCAGATCGCGATCGGTCACAACGGCAACCTCGTGAACGCGGGCCTGCTGCGGCAGGGCTTCGAGGAACGCGGCCACCTGTTCCAGACGACGACCGACACCGAGATCATCCTGCATCTGCTGGCTGCTCCGAACCATGCTGACAAGGCGGACCCGCTCTATCACGCGCTGCAGCATCTGCAGGGCGCGTATTCGCTGGTGCTGCTTTACAACGATCGCATCGAAGCGGTGCGCGATCCGTGGGGGTTCCGGCCGCTGGTGCTTGGCGAGACCGAAGAGGGCAAGCCTTGCGTGGCTTCGGAATCGGTGGCGCTCGATGCGATCGGGGCGCGGACGGTTCGGGAGATTGAGCCGGGCGAGATTGTGACGCTTTCGGATGCCGGGGTGACCACCCGCCGGTTCGCAGAGAAGATTCAGCCGGCGCATTGCGTTTTCGAGCATGTCTACTTTGCGAACCCGTCGAGCAAGATTTTCGGCGACACGGTGCAGATCGTCCGCGAACGCTTCGGCGAGCAGATGGCGAACGAGTCGCCGGTGGATGCGGACTTCGTGATGCCGATGCCCGACTCGGGCCGATCGGCAGCGATGGGGTTCGCCCGTGAATCAGGCTTGCCGCTGCGGGAAGGCATCGTGCCGAACCGCTACGTGGGGCGGACGTTCATTCAGCCGACGCAGGCGCAACGCAATCTGGCGGTGCAGCTGAAGCTGAACGTGGTCGGCGAAGTGGTCAAGGATAAACGCATCGTGGTCGTCGATGACTCGATCGTGCGCGGCACCACGACACGCGGCAAGATGGCGCAGCTACGCAAGGCGGGGGCGAAGGAAATTCACTTCCGTATCTCCTGCCCGCCCATCCGCAACCCCTGCTACTTCGGCATCGACTTCCCCGATCCCGCTCAGCTGATCGCGAACAACCGCACGGTGGACGAGATCGCGGAGTACCTCGGCGTGGATTCGCTGGCGTACCTTTCGCTAGATGGGATGCTTGATTGCGTTTCGCTGCCGAAGTCCAGCTACTGCACCGCCTGCTTCTCGGGCAAGTATCGGCTGGAGGTCGACAAGCCCATCCGCAAGCTGGATCTTGAACGCCATCAGATGAAGATGTTCAGTACGGGGAACCGGTGAAGCCAGACGACGAGCCGCGACCGTGAGGGAGCGCTTGTGGTTTGGGCGCCCGGGGTGGTGAGCGGCGGTCTATTGGGTGGGGGCCTTTGGTATTCTGGACCGCGACACGTGTGACGAAGCGCGCGGTGGTTTTGCGCACAACCGCTCCCTTACGGTCGCGGCTCGTATTCAACGCTCGCTGGGGCGCTTAGGCGGTTCAGACGTCGCCGGTGACGACGACGGCGGGCTCGGCGTGGAGGACACTCACGGATTGGCCGACCTGGTAGGGGCAGGTGTAGTCGGTGTGGACGAGCACCTGGCGGTCGCCGAAGCAGACTTTCAGCGTCACATCGTGGCCTTTGAATTCTCGGCTGACCACGGTGCCGAGCGGCTCATCGGGGTGCGGCGGGGCGATGCGTAAATGCTCGGGCCTGACCGACAGCAGCACCGGTCCCTTGGCGGGACAACTGAGACACATCTCACCCATCGGCGTGGCGGCATGTTCGCCTGTGGCCTCGGCATTGAAGAGGTTGGTTCGGCCGAGGAAGTTGGCGACGAACGCGCTGGCGGGATGGTTGTACACCTGCTGCGGGGTGCCGACCTGTAGCAGTTTGCCGTCGCGCATGACGCCGATGCGGTCGGCGAAGCTGAGGGCTTCTTCCTGATCGTGGGTGACGAGCAGGGCGGTGATCTTCATTTCCTTGAGTACCTGCTTGACCTGGTGGCGTGTCTCAGCCCGGAGGGCGGGATCGAGATTGCTGAACGGCTCATCGAGCAGGATGAACTTGGGCATGGGGGCGATGGAGCGGGCAAGCGCGACGCGCTGCTGCTGGCCGCCTGAGAGCTGCTGGGGCTTGCGGTCGCCCATGCCGGTGAGGCCGACCATTTCGAGCAGTTCCAGGGCGCGGGCTTTGCGATTGCGGCGGGGCATCTGGTGGAGGCCGAACATCACGTTGTGGACGACATCGAGATGCGGGAAGAGTGCGTAGTCCTGAAAGACGATGCCGATGTGGCGTTTCTCGGCGGGGACGTGGACGCCGTCGCCCTCGACGAGGCGGTCGCCGATCCAGACGGAGCCGGCGTCGGGGCGTTCGAAGCCTGCGATGATGCGGAGGGTGGTGGTTTTGCCGCAGCCGCTGGGCCCGACGATGGCGAAGACTTCCTGGGGCTGGACCTGCAGGCTGAGCGCATCGACGGCCGCGGGATGCGACGGAAGGTAACGCCTGGTGATGTGGTCAATGCGCAGCGGTGTCATGAGACCTCCTCGTGACCTCGCAGGAGCAGCAGCCCCACGAACAGGCCAGAGAATATCAGAATGGTCAAAGCGTAGGGAGCGGCCTCGGCGAACATCGCCTCGTTGGTGTGGCTCCACAGGTTCTTCGCCAAGGTTTCAAATCCTAGCGGAGAAAGGATAAACGTCAACGGCAACTCTTTCATCGCCGAGAGGAAGACGAGGGCGACGCTGACGACGATGCCGGACCGCAGCAGGGGGAGTGTGACGCGGTAGAAGGTCTGGATTCGCCCCCAGCCGAGCGAGCGAGAGGCTTCTTCAAGGCGCGGGGTGGCGACATAGAGGGCGCTACGGATGGGGCCGACCGCCTCGGCGAGGAAGTGCAGGGCGTAGGCGTAAACGAGCAGGAACAGCGTCTGGTAAAGCCAGGGCGTGACGCGGAGGCTGAAGAACACGAGGCCGAGCGCGAAGGCGAGGGCGGGGGTGGCGTAGCCGAGGTAGGCGGATTGTTCGATGCCGCGGGAGAAGCGGGAGGAGTAGCGGCGGGCCATGTAGGCGATCGGCAGGGCGAGCAGCGTCGCGAGAATCGCAGCGGGAAGGGCGGCACTGATCGAGTCGCCCAGCGAGCGCGCCCATGCACCATCGAGTGCGCCGGCGAGGCCTTCGGGGTGACGGCTGAACCAGAAGAGGATCGTCACCAGCGGCACGATGATCCCGGCCAGGGCGACGCCTGCGAGTAGAAGGCAGGCGGGCAGTTTCCACCAACCCAGACGAATCGGCTTGCGGGCGCGGGGCACGGCCATGCCGGCTGGGTCGAGGCGGAAGCCCCGCAGGAAGCGCAATTCAACGATCAGCAGCGCGCCGGTGATGGCGATCAACATGAGCGCGAGCCAGGCAGCGTAGACGCGATCGGCACCGGCTTCGTACTGCATGAACAGAGCGTAGCTGAACGATTCAAAGCGCATGAGGCTGACCGCGCCGAAGTCGCCGATGACGTGCAGCAGGACGAGCAGCGAGCCGGCGAGGAAGGCGGGGCGAAGCTGGGGGAGGACCACGCCGGCGAACACGCGCCACGGCGGCTGGCCTAGGGAGCGGGCCGCTTCTTCGAGGGCGGGGTTCAGCCGCTGCATCGCCACGCGGAGGTTCAGGAACATGTAGGGCAGGTTGTAGAGGCTGAGGGCGAGGGTCGCGCCCCAGAAGCCTCGGATCATCGGTAGCTGGAAGCCGAGCAGTTGGGCGGTGGTGCCGTAGGGCCCGCCGAGGCCGAGCAGTGTGTAGGCCATCACGTACGCGGGGACGGCGAGGGGCATCACGGCCAACAGCGTGAAGGTCTTACGGCCGGGCAGATCGGTGCGCGTGGTGAGCCAGGCGATCGGAACGGCCAGGAGCGTCACGATGCTGAGCACCACGACGCAGAGCATCAGCGTGTTACCCAACAGCACGAGGTTCCGCTGACGCAGCACGACGGTGGAGAAGGTCTCCCAGTCGGCTTCGAACGCGCGGATCAGCAGGTACGCCAGCGGCAGGGCCACGCCCACCACGCACGCCACCGCCGGGACCACCAGATACCAAGGCGGCCGGCGGGTGAGGCTCGGGATGGGCGGGGTGAGGGTGGTCAAACGGTAACGCTCCGAAGCGGTGCTGCACCGGCGCAACAACGAGCCGCGACCGTCAGGGAGCGGTTGTGCTCACGATGACGGCGCGGCGTTGTGCCGGCGGAATGCGCTTGCGTGTCCTCTGGCTTCGACAGTGTGGCGATGAGGCGCGCTAAGGCCTGGCGCACTACCGCTCCCTTACGGTCGCGGCTCGTTGGGTGCGCTGTGCCGCTTGTTCGCCTCACAACAGCCCCACTTCTCGCAGCAGGTCGAGGGTGCCTTCGAGATCGTCCAGTGCATCGAGGGGGACCTCCGGCGCGAGTTCGCCAAGGCGATCCTGGGCGGGCAGCTCCTCGCGGGTGGGAGCGTCGACGCTGACGGGGTACTCGAAGTTCTCCGCAGCGAAGGCGGCTGAGGCGGCGTCGGAGGAGAGCAGGAAGCTGATGAACTTCTCAGCGGGCTCGATGTTGGTAGCGGTGTCGAGCATGCCGACGCCTGCGACAAGCATGAGGTTGCCGACGTCGCCGGGCTCGAACATCGTCTGCGCGACGGGGAAGTTCGGATCTTCCTGCTTAAAGCGGAGCAGGTAATAATGGTTGGTGATGGCGATATCGATCTCGCCCGCAGCAAGGGCGGTCAGGATCGGCGTGTTCTTGGGGTAGGCCTTGGGATTGTTTTCCTTCATGGCGAGGAGCCATTCGCGGGTCTTGTCGTCGCCGTGCATGTATCGCATGGCGGTGACGAAGGCCTGGAAGGAGCCGTTGGGCGGCGCCCAGCCGACGCGGCCGGCCCACTTGGGATCGGTCAGCTCGAAAACGGACTGGGGCAGCTCGGCTTCGTCCACGCGATCGGGGGCATAGGCGAGAACACGAGCGCGGCCGCTGGTGCCGATCCACTGACCCTGACCGTGGCGGAAGGCGGCGGGCACCTTCTCCAGCAGATCGTCTGCGAGCGGCTGAAAACGGTCGGCGGTGGTGAGTTGACCGAGGGCTCCGGCATCCTGTGCCCAGAAGAGGTCGGCTGGGGCTTGCTGCCCTTCCTCGAGAATTGTCACCGCGAGCTGAGCGGTTTGGCCGTAGCGGACCTGGACATCGATACCCGTTTCCTGTTTGAACTGCTCGATGGCGGGCTCGACGAGGCTGCGTCCGCGACCGCAGTAAATCACCAGTTCCTCGCTACTGCCGTCGGCTGAAGTGCCCGATTGGCCGCAACCGGGGAGGCTGAGCAGGGCGGCGAAGGCGAGGCAGACAAGGGGACGAAAATTCGGTATGGTGAGCATCTTGTTAGCGGCTCCGTAAATCGAGGTGAGGGCGGTGCTGCGAGGCAGCGACGCCGCCGAGATCAAAAAGGTTGACGATGCGACCCATTGTAGAGACTGAGTCGCAATTTCGTCAATCAGTGAGGCGTCAAATCTTCGGCGATCTGCCGGGGATACAGACGGCGGGGGTGGGTAAACGTGGACTGGGAAATAGCTTGAGGCGCCACGGCGTCAGGTTGTGGGGCGGCGAGACACGGCTGGGAACTTGATCAAGATGCACAAAAGACTCCTGATGGGCCTTCTGGCGACGCTGTTGTTGCTCAGTGGCGCGGCGCCTTCGGCGAACGCGGTCACTCAACTCAGTGACATCGGCCTGGCGCGTGAATTCGAGCAGCGGCAGGCGGAAATCCCCGAAGACGACCTGAACGCACGCTACGGGCTGGCGCTGTGGGCGTTCGAGCAGTACGATGCAGGACGCTTCAATGTCATTGCCTTGGATATGGCGGCGGAGGAGCTCGAAGCGGTCCTCGAAGCCAACCCCGACCACGCGAACGCCGAGGCTCTGCTGCGCATCGTGCGGCAGCGGCAGGAGGCAGCGGCCGAGGCGATGGAGCCGGACTATCTGTGGATGTTCTTCTTCGCGCTCGGCGGGCTCGGCATTTTCTTGCTGGGCATGAAGAATATGTCCGAAGGCGTGCAGGCCGTCGCGGGCGATCGGCTCCGGCGCATGATCGGTTCGGTCACCGATAACCGCCTGCTGGCGACGGTCAGCGGCGTGACGGTGACGCTGATGGTGCAGTCGTCGACCATCACCACCGTCATTGTGGTGGGGCTGGTGAACTCGGGCATGATGGTGCTCCATCAGGCGATCGGCGTCATCATGGGCGCGAACATCGGCACGACCATCACGGGATGGATCCTGGTGCTGCAGATCGGCAAGTACGGCCTGCCGATTCTCGGGGCCTCCGCCTTCGTGTGGCTCTTCTCGAAGAAAGATCGCTGGCGCTACCTAGCCCTGACGGCCATGGGCGTGGGGATGATCTTCTACGGCCTGGAGCTGATGAAAGACGGCTTCGGACCGATGCGCCACGTCCCCGAGTTCCGCGAAGCGTTCAGCTGGTTCGAAACCGACACCCTGATAGGCGTCTACCGGGCGGCACTCATCGGCTGCCTGATCACGTTCGTCGTGCAAAGCTCTTCCGCGGCCCTGGGCATCGTCATCGGCCTCACCGCGACGGGTGTGATTCCCTTCCCCACCGCCGCGGCGATGGTGCTCGGTGAAAACATCGGCACCACGATCACGGCATGGCTTGCTTCGCTCGGCGGCAACACCAACGCCAAGCGAGCGGCCTACGCGCACATCCTCTTCAACATCATCGGCGTGTTTTGGATTACGCTGGTCTTCACGCCGTATATGCAGCTGGTTGATGGGGCTGTTCACTGGGCGCAGGGGTTCAGCCCGCTTCAGGCGAACATCGCCGAGTACGACAATCCGCTGACCTATGCGGCGGTGGTGACGGCGGGGTTGGCGGCGACGCATACGGGCTTCAACCTGGCGAACACGGCACTGTTCCTGCCGTTTGTCAGGCGGTTCGCCCGCTTTCTGCAATGGCTTGTGCCGGACAAGGGTGTGAAGGAAGTTTCGCACCTGGGGCGTCTGGACACGCGGATGATCGAGTCGCCGGTGATCGCCATTGAGCAGAGCCGAAAGCAGATGATCCGCATGGGCATGGATGTGCGGAAGATGCTGACGTGGGTGCGGGAGGTGCTTGATCAGGAGAAGCCTGACGAGAAGCTGGTCCGCAAGATCTTCCATCGTGAACAGATCATGGACAACATGCAGCAGGAGATTATCGACTTCGTGACGGATCTTCTGACCGGCGAGGTGCCCCATTCGATCACCGCTGAGGGCCGGGAGCAGCTGCGGATCGCTGACGAATATGAATCGGTCAGCGATTACGTTTCGACCGTGCTCAAATCGCACCTGAGGCTGCGCAAGGCGGACCTGTCGCTGACCGATGAGGAGCGGGCGACGGTGATGGAACTGCACGACCGCGTGACGGCCTATGTAGAGATGGTGAACACATGGGTGCAGGCTCGGGATCGCGACGCGCTGAGCCGGGCGGAGACGGAGAGCGAGATCGTGACCCGCCGCATCAAACAGCTACGCGAGCAGCACCTGGTTCGGCTCACTGATGAGAAGGTGAACCCGATCCAGAGCATGTCCTACACGGCGATGCTGAACGCTTATCGCAAGATTAAGGACCACGCGCTGAACATCGTCGAAGCGATGGTCGGGCATAAGTAAAGCAGGCGATGTAGGATGATGGTCGGCCTGACGCGGCGATGCCGGCGGGTCGTTTCATCTTGCAACGGGAGCTTGCCATGCGGATCACGAATGGGCGGCGTCGGGCGTTGATGTTGACACTGGCCGGGACGCTTTTGACGGCAGCGGCCGCTTACGGACAGGGCGACCAGTGGGAACGCTGGATGGCGGTGGAGGACGGCTTCGTCGAGATGTTCAACGGCGAAGACCTCGACGGCTGGGTCAACGTGAACGGGGCGGAGAGCACGTACTTTGTCCGCGACGGCATGGTGGTGACCAGCGGCCAGCCGCACGGCGTGCTGCGGTCGGACCGGCACTACGAGAACTTCATCCTCGAACTTGAGTACCGCCACATTCAGGAGCGCGGCAACGCGGGGCTGTTCATCTGGAGCGATCCGCTGCCCGCCGTCGGCGTGCCGTTCACGCGATCGATCGAGATTCAGATCATCGACGGCCATGAGACGGAAAACTACACAAGCCACGGCGACGTCTTCTCGATCCATGGCTCCACGCTCAAACCCAAGCATCCCCACCCCAACGGCTGGGCGCGCGCGCTACCCACCGAAAGGCGGGCGAACCCGACGGGTGAGTGGAACCACTATCGCGTGATCGCTTACGACGGGAACATCAAGCTTGCGGTCAACGGTAAGATCGTGAGCGAAGCCAACAGTGCGAGCCCGAGGAAGGGTTACATCTGCCTGGAGGCTGAGGGGGCGGAGACGCACTTCCGGAACATCAAAATTCGCGAGCTTCCTTCGACCGAGCCCCGCCCCGAGGACATCGCGGATGAGGCGAAAGGGTTCCGCAATCTTTACAACGGCGTGGATCTCGCCGGCTGGGTCAACGCGGGTCATGAAGGCCACTGGAAGCCCAACGGCTGGGTGCTCGCTTACGACGGCAAGAGCGACGCGGACGATGCGAATCTGTGGACGGAAGAAACGTTCGGCGATTTCGTGCTCATCTACGACTGGCGCTGGACTGGTGACGCGGCTGAACACACCTACCCCGCCATCTTGCACAGCGGCCAGTCCCGGCCGGCCAGGGCTGAGCAGGTATGGCCGGGCGTGACGCCTGATGCTCATGCTGACCATGCGGTGGGGGAGTGGAACCGTTCAATCATCACCCGGAACGGCGATCGGCTCAGCGTCGTGGTGAACGGCCGCACGGTCGTCGACGACGCCGCCATCAACGATGTGCCGGAACGCATTCGCCTCGCGCTGCCGCACCACGGGCAGACGGTCGACTTCGCGAACATCTACGTTCGTGAGCTGAACAGCGAACGTTGAATCGAGCCGGGTGCCACTGGTGGCTTGCCCACCAGTGCTTCGCGGTGTGGTGGGGCGTTCGTGCTTATGCTGTTGTGGTGTGGTGGGCGGTGCCCACGCTACTCGACCGTGGGTAGCTCCGAATCGTCGACGGGTTCGTTGATCAGGATGACGGCGAGGGGGTTCTGGAGGTACTGCTGGGCGGCGCGGTGGATGTCGTCGGCGGTGATGGCGCGGATTTGGGTGATGAGTTGATCGGCCTGGTCGTAGCCGACGCCGTAGAGCTCGTCGATGGCGGCGCTGGAAGCACGCTGGCTGTTGGACTGCATGCCGAACGCTTCGCGGGTGAGCACAGCGGTGCGGGCGCGGGCGAGGGTGGCGTCGTCAACGGGCTCGGTGCGAATGCGATCAACCTCCGCGAGTGACCGTTCCATGGCCTGTCCGACCGTCTCAACCTGGGTGTTGAAAAGGACGGCCCAGTAGCCGTCGGTGACGCCGGTCATGAGGCCGGAGCCGACGGCGTAGACGAGCCCGGGGCCCTGACCACGCAGGGCCTGATCGAGCCGGCCGACGGGGAAGCTGCTCATCACGCCGTTGAGCACGAGCATTGCGGGGTAATCTTCGTTCTGCCTTGCGAGGCCGGGGTAGCCGATCTGCACGGCGGCGATCGGCTTGTTCGTGGGCACCTGCACGACGCGAGGCTCGACGGTGGGCGACTGCGGCAGCTCGAAGGCGTGGTCGGCCTGCTCGGGAAGGTCAGCGAAAAGCTCGCGGGCGGCGGAGACGACCTCTTCTTCGTTGATGTCGCCGAACACGGCCAGCACGCTGTTGGAGGCGGAGAAGCGCGAGCCGTGGTAAGCGCGAAGCTGATCGGCGGTGGCACCTTCGACGACGCCGGCGTGGCCGAGCAGCGAGCTGGACCATGGGTGGGATTCACCGAAGAAGTTGGTGCGGAAGTTGTTTCGCAGCTGGGAGTGCCACTGGTCGTTTTCCGAGGCGATGGCGGCGAGCAGGCGCGGCTGCAGGCGTTGCCATTCGTCTTCGGGGAAGGTCGGCTGCTGGATGACGTCGCCCATGAGGGCCATGACGGCGGGCCAATCTTCGGAGAGGCTTTGGGCATTGACGACGTAGGTGCTGTTGCCGGTGGAGGCGGCCATCTGGGCACCGAGGGATTCGAGTTCACGGGTGATCTCGTCCGCGGAGCGGTCGCCGGCGCCGCGCATCAGCATCTGCATGGTGGCGTTGGCGAGGCCCTGGCTTCCGGGCTCGTCGCCGAGGAGGCCGCCGAGGTGGTACCACTGCATGGCGACAACGGGCAGCTGCGTGTTCCGCTGCGTGACGAGGCGGAGGCCGTTGGGCAGGGTGTGCATGCGCACGGGGCCGACTTCCACGGGCGTGATCTCGCTGGTGCGGGCCTCGCGAGCCTTCATCCGTGCGACAAGTTTGCTGTTGTCGAGATCGACCAGTTCGACGCGTGGCTCGCGGCCGGTGGCGGCGGCGACGGGAGGATCTTCACGCGTCAGCGGCTGAATGTCGCCTTCCTGCGGCATCAGCTTCACGGTGATGGTTTCTTCGGGTTCGAGGATCGCGCGGGCGGCGCGAAGCAGATCGCCGGCGGTGACCTGCTCGATCGCCTCGGCGTAACGCTGAAGGTAGTCGGGGTCGCCGGTGTGGATGAAGTCGCCCGCCAGCCTTGCGGCCGTCGCCTCGGCGGTCTGGCTGGAGTAAACGACGGAGGCGACGGTCTTGCTCTTGGCGCGTTGCAGTTCATCGCTCATGACGCCGTCACGGCTGATGCGTGCGACCTCGGCGAGGATGGCGTCGCGTGCTTCATCGACTTTTCCGGGGACGACGGTGGCGTCGATGCCGAAGAACCCTTCGCCCCAGGCGAAGCTGGCGTTGTAGGCGGAGATGCTGGTGACGAGCTGCTGCTCATCGCGGACGCTCTGGGCGAGCCGGGAGAGTTCGCCTTGGCCGAGGATCTGGCTGAGTAGATCGAGCGCGTAATCGTGTTCGCCGCCGAGGCGTGTGCCGGGCCAGGCGATGCGAAGGCGGGGACGATCGATGTCGGCCTGGCCGGTGAGTTCGACTGGTTCGCCTGAGGATTCTTCAACGGGGAAGACGACGCCGGGGAGGCGTTTGGACTCGGCATCGCCCCAGAGGTTCCTCACCTGCTGGACGACGGCTTCCTTGTCGATATCGCCCGAGACGACGAAGACCATGTTGTTGGGGACGTACATGGTGCGGTAAAAATCGTAGATCTGGTCACGCGTGACGGCGAGGAATTCATCGAGGTAGCCGATGGTTGGATGGCGCGCTGGGTGCTGCTGATAGCGGGCCTGCTGGGTGAGCTTCCAGAAGATGCGGCCGGGTTCAGAGTCGCCCATCTCGAACTCGCGCTGGATCACATCACGCTCACGCGCGAACTCTTCGTCGCTGATGACGGAGTTGAGCATCCAGTCGCTCATGAGGTCGACGGCGGTGTCGGTGTGCTCGGCGCTCGTGTTCACGTAATAGCGGACGGTATCGAGGCTGGTGGCGGCGTTCACCTGGGCGCCGATGCGGCCGACGATGGCGTTGGATTCGGATTCGGTGCGCGTGGTGGTGGTCCCGCCGGAGACCAGGTGCTCGAGGAAATGGCTGAGGCCGGCCCCGTTGTACTGGCCCTCGTAGATGGAGCCGGTTTTGACCCATGTTTGGACGCTGACGACTGGGGCGGTGGGTACTTCCTGTGCGATGACGACGAGGCCGTTATCCAGCTGCACCACGAGACGATCGGGACGTTCAGACAAGGTTCCATGCTCCGTCATCTGATTGGTTTGACAGCCGCTGAGCAGCCCTGCGCCGAGGACCGCGACAAGAACGGCAACCATCGTCTTTTTTACATTGCTACCCATAGGACCACTCCGCAATCTGTTAGTAATCGAGCGGCGTTCCGTGTGACGCCGGGCTCAGCGATCGGACGAAGAATCGTCTTGATCGCCTTGTTGTTGGTTATCTGCGAGGGTGCGGTTCAACTCACGCTTGAGATGCCGGAACCGGAGGAGGCTTTTGACACGTGTGACCAGTTCCAGTTTTTTCACCGGCTTTGAGACGAAATCGTCGGTGCCGGATTCTACGCCGCGTTCGACATCGCCGAGTTCGTTCAGTGCGGTCACCATGATGATGGGGATGGCACGGGTGGCGGGGTCGCTTTTGAGTTTCTTACACACTTCGAAGCCGCTCATGCGGGGCATCATCACGTCGAGAAGGATAACGTCGGGCTCTTCACGCTCGACGGCGGCAAGGGCTTCGAGGCCGTCTGTCGCGGTGACGATGCGACAGGGCAGCCCTTCAAGGTACGCCTGCAGAAGCTCAAGGTTCTGTTGATTGTCGTCCACGATGAGAATGGTGGAATCGGTGAGGTCGATTTCACCGGCATCGCTGGAGGACTTCACGACGGGTTTCTGGGCGCTGGCGCCCCTGGCGAGGGGATCGGAGGCGTTCATGCACGTGCCTTCACGCAAGATAAAAATTACAGGCAGCCTTCAACCCGGCACACGTGTAGCCGGTTCCGTGACGATACGCCGCCTCGGCACGGTTGGCAAGAAGGGCAGAGGATCGGGGGGGCGATTGTGGGCAAGCGCCGGAATACGAGCCGCGACCGTAAGGGCGCGGTTGTGTCCAGACAACTTGTGAAAGCGAGGGGCATGAAACTGCGACTCCCCTTTTGCAGGTTTGTTCGCAGCGGTCATGAAGTTGCGATGCGTCATCGTTCAGATGTTGCGTCGCATCTGCTGGGCCTGTGGGCGGAGGGCCTGACGGCGGGGGGGGCGGGCATGGGCTTCGTGGATTTTGGCGAGAATCTGCTGGGCGAGGCAGCTTTCGATGGCGACGTCTTCGAGCGTTTCCACCGCTTCCATCAACTCGTTCTGCGAGAGGGGGGTTTGCCGGAGGGATTCGCGTGTCTGTTCAAGCGATTGCGATGCAGCGCTCACGATGCGGATCATGGTATCGAGGGCGTCTTCCGCATCGATCTTGCCGTCGGCGTTCACATCCAGCGAGGCATGGGGGCCACGCACCTGCCAGGCGGTGCCTCGGATGGTGTGCAGCAGGAGGACACGCTGGGCCCGTGCGTTGGGAAGATGGCGAATGAGCAAACGAATGGAATCGTAAGGCGGCTGGGTCTGGCCGTTCACCCAGCGATAAACGGTCGACGGGGCGACGCCCGCCAGTTCCCCGATTTCACCGACGCTCGTCAGTTGTTGGTCTATCAGATTCCGCAATGCCGCACTAATCATTATTAACCCCTTTGGACGAAGGTGCTTTGAATCGGCAGCAATTGTACCCAATCGTCAACGCCAGATGCGGGCAGCGGGCGATGCAATTTTGCGACTGTGCGAAAGGCACAGAGCCGGTCTGCCCCCAGCCCGGTCGCGTGGGAGACGAATCAGCGCGTTGGGCGGCGCATGGAAAAACCGGGCTGGGGACAGCCCGGCTTCGGGGGGATGCGTTTCGGGTTCAGGCGGTCTTGAGGTTGTAGAACCTGGCGGCGGTCTTGCCGAGGATCTGCATGCGTTCGTCGTGCGAGAGCTCGGTGAGGGTGTTCACGATGCCCTGGTAGGTCTGCTGATAGGTCGCCGCGAGTTCGCAGATGGGCCAGTCCGAGCCGAACATGCAGCGTTCGGGGCCGAAGGCTTCAAGGGCGGTGTGGACGTAGGGCCGGAGGTCGCCGACAGTCCAGTTCTTCGAATCCGCCTGGGTGATCAGGCCCGACAGCTTGCAGTACATCTGATCGCAAGCGGCGGCGGCTTTGATGTCTTCCGCCCAGCCGTCGAGCTTGCCGCTTTTGACGGGCGGCCTGGCGAGGTGGTCGATGACCATCGGCAACTCAGGCAGCTCTCGGCCGAGCGTCGCGGCGTGCTTGAGGTGGTGAGGCTGAAAGAGCAGATCGAAGGGGACGCGGTGTTTCTCGAGCACCTTGAGGTTGGTCAGCACGTCGTCACGCACGACGAAGTCGTCGTCCGCTTCTTCGTCGACGCGATGGGTGACGCCGACGAACTTGGGATGTTCGTGGAGCTCGTCGAACTGCTGCCGGAAGTCGGACGCGCCGAGGTCGGCCCATGCGACGATGCCGCCGATGAACGCGTGCTTCTCGGCAAGCTCGAAGGCCCAGCGGTTGGCGTCGGCGCTGTGCTCCTGCTGGACGAAGACCGTCTGGTCGACGCTGACCTGCTCAAGCAGCGGTTCGATGTCTTCAGGCAGAAAGCGACGGCGGATGGGCTTGCGCTCGAGCGGCTGCGCCTGCTGCCAGAAACGTTGATGCGAATCGATCATGTAAAAACTCATGGGGGATACTTCTACCATAAAACGCGGGGCGTTTCAGGGGGTGGCCGTACATAGCTCGGGCCTTGGCCGGGGAGATTGCGGGGACCCCCGCCAAGGCCGGGGCGATGTGCGCGCGGCCGCGCCCGCTTCTGCTTGGTGGGCCGCGGCCGAGGGGTGGCGG
>JBBDRF010000048.1:0-5795 GCA_040905565.1 Phycisphaeraceae bacterium
AGCCATCAACCAACCGACTCTCACAACGGCTGGCACATAGTTTTCAGGCAGGCCAATGGCAGCAAACCGCCCGCCGAAGGAATAAATAAACCTCTCCACGGCCGTTTCGTTGGTCACATCGGCATGCGGTATCGGCAGCGTGACATCCACGCCAATCAACTCGGCGTCCTCATCGATTGCATGACCAATCAGCCAACCAATCTGGCTTTGGTCCTGAGCCAGAACGCGATAGACGGGAAGATTCGGATGGCTCGCAAGCTTCCAACCGGCAAGCGTGCTTGCAGCCCACCCCTCGGGCGAAGCCCCCTTCGTGAGGACGAACTGCCCTGTGAAATCATCAGAAGTTAGCTTCATCAACGAGCGCTCCTTTGAATACTGCGGTCGGTCTCCGGTTGGTCGTTCGCAAGCGGCTACTCGTTTCTTTTGAAACCCGACACCGGCTTTTCCGCGATTGCAACCATCGATTTCGCAAGGGGGGCGATGCGCCCGAGGCGCATGAATCTGATGTTGACGAAGCCCGCGTTCGTGAGCAGCTTTTCAAGAGTGCGAACTGAGAAAAACTTGATGTGGCCGTGCTCGCGAAGTGAACTGAAATGTTTGTCCAATTTCCCTGTCGCGGCGAGGGCGAGGTTCTTGAGGTAGCCGTGATACGGCGTGGAGAGGATGGCCGTCCCGCCTGGCTCCAAGAGATCGAACAGGGTCTGCGCCAGTAGATGAGGTGAGTACAGGTGCTCAACGACTTCCAAGCTCAGGACCACAGGGAATCGGCCATGCTCAGCAGCCAGATCGTCATAGGCCGATCCGCAGGAAAGTTGCAGGTTTGGGCAGGCTTGGTTCGCGCGCTCGATGCCCGACTCGGAGGGGTCGACGCCGCTCACCTCATAGCCTGCAGCCGCCAGTTGACTTGCCGTGGAACCGTTCCCGCAGCCCACATCGAACACGCGCATGGGCGGCCCACCGAGTGACTGCAGTGTTTCCATCACCGCAGGCAGCAGGTACTTGTGCGAGGGGTTTCCTCTGGCGTGCCAATAGGCGTAGTCGGTATCGGTGTGCTCGGCCGTGGCTACTTTGCGCATCGTTTACTCCGGAACTTTGGACGTTCTGCAACGCCGCTATGAGGGATCGGTTAAATCCGAACTTTGCAGCATGCTTAGTTTTGGACAGGATCTTTCGCATACCCGTCGGGATTAGCGTTGTGCCATTTCCAGGCGGTGGCGACGGTTTTGTTGATGTCGGTGTATTGGGGATCCCAACCGAGTTCGTGGCGGATGCGGGCGCTGCTGGCGACGAGCGTGGCGGGGTCGCCGGGGCGGCGGTCGGCCAGTTCGTGGGGGATCGGCCGGCCCGCTGCTTTTTCGCACGCCTTGAGCACCTGCATCACCGTGGTGCCGACGCCGGTGCCGATGTTGTAAAGCCGATCCTCGCCCGGCTGGAGAGCCTCGATGGCGAGCTGATGTGCCTGAGCGAGATCATCCGTGTGCACGAAATCCCGCACGCACGTGCCGTCGGGCGTGGGCCAATCGGTGCCGTACAGTGTGACCTTGTCGCGTCGGCCGACGGCGGCTTGCAGGATCAGCGGAATCAGATGCGTTTCGTGGGTGTGGTCTTCGCCGAACTGCCCGTCGGGGTCGGCACCGGAAGCGTTGAAGTATCGCAGCAGCGTGCAGCCGAACCCGAACGCCCGTGCGTAGTCGCGGATGATGTTTTCCGCAGCCAGCTTCGTCGTGCCGTACGGCGTCTGAGGCTTCTGAGGCGTCTCCTCAGTGATCGGCATCTCGGCACCGAATGCGTACGTGGCACAGGTGCTGGAGAAAAGAATGCGGTTGACCTCGGCCTGCCGCATCGCTTCGAGCACGCTTCGGGTGCCCATCAGATTGTTCTGCCAGTAGCGGTCGGGTTCGTTGATGGAATCGGAAACGAGCGCCAGGGCCGCGAAATGCATGACCGCCTCGGCACCGCTGTCGCGCATCGCCTGCGCAAGTGGATCGGTGTCAAGGATGTCGCCGACGATCAGACGGTCGTCCGGGACGGCCGGCGGATTGCCTTCGCTGAGATTATCGAACGCCACCGGTTCGTGGCCATGCTTGATAAGCCAACGCAGACAGGCGCTACCGACGTAACCGGCACCGCCGGTGAGCAGGATTCGCATCGAACAGATCTCCAGAATTCAGGCGCGGAACCACCCGGGCAAAGTAAGCCTCTATCTTACAATCGGCACACGCTGCGTGTCAGTTCACCTGCCAAATGATAAAGGGCGGACCATATGGCAGGTCCGCCCTTTATTCACAAGCTTTTGATTATCGAGAGTGCGTCGCTCAGGCTTCGACGGCGGCGAGACTCTGCTCACGGCGCCGACGCCGCATGCCCAGCAACCCGAACGCCACTAGACCGACGACGCCGGCAACGGGCGTCGGCACCGCGGTGAGGTTGCCTTCGTACATGTCCGCGTACTCTTCGCCATCGTAGAGGTTGGCGCCGAACCACATCGTCAGCTGCGAATCGAGATCGTTGGGGGCTCCCTGCGTGTCAGCGCCCCAAAATTCGAAGCCGTCTTCGAACAGAACCGTCACGGAGAACTCCATGGCTTCGAGGTTTTCCGGCGTTTCGTCGAGCGCGATACCGTCCTCCAGATAGAACCACGGGAAAAGCGGCGTGTTGTAATCGAGGTAATCCGACTGGGTATCGTCAATATTCTGGAACCAGCCCGCCCCAGCAGGACCGGCATCGTGGAAGCCGGTGCTCCAGCCATCGGGGGCGCTGACATCAAGCCACTGCAGAGGCTTGTAATCTTCGCCCCAATGGATGCCACGCCCATCGAGGCCCCAGAGATTGAAGCTGTTGAGCGTGACGCCGGCGGTTACAAGGTCATCCCACCGACTGTTGAAATTGCTGTGCTGACTTTGCACGTAGGTTCGAGCGGCTTCGCTACTGGTGCCGCTGGTGCCATCGCGAAGCAGACGTCCGCCGTTGAACAGGCCGTTATCGGCGGCGGTACTGCTGTCGGCACCGTCTATGAAGATGTTGTTGATCAGGTCCGCTGCGGTGAAGGTATAGGTTCGAGGGGTGGTGATCGCCTGAGCGGGCTGCGCCATCGCGAGCAAGGTCACGGCAACGCAAGCGACGGCGATTTTCGACACGCTCATTTTTAGGGCTACTCGAGGCTGAGAGTTCTTGGTATGCATCACGATTACTCCACACGAAGGATCAAAGATTCCGACAGCGGTTCCGGCCGCCTTACTACCTGCTGCGTCCGCGGAGTCTGCGTCGGGCTCACAGCAGCAGGTCCGTTAAAGTTACAACGATCCTGATGGCTGTGCAAACGGAACAATCGGAATAATCAAATATTTACAGTTGTCGTCTTGATCAAAGGTTACGGCGCGCGCAAAAAGGGGCGGGCCGTTATTCAGGCCCGCCCCTTGCTCATATCTCGAATTGTGCTGCTGTGGCCTGCTTACGCTTCCACGGCGGCGAGGCTGTGGTCGCGACGGCCGCGACGCATGCCGAGCATCCCGAAGGCCGCGAGGCCCGCGAGGCCCGCCATCGGCGTGGGAACGGCTGTGACGACGTTGTCCCAATAGATGTCATACTCGCCGGCGCGGCCTTCGTTGTGGCCCTGAAGGATGATGTTGTCGAAAGAGGATGCCCCCTGGTTCGCCACGCTCCCGTCGAACACGGTGGTGTTGTCAACCAGGTTGGTGATGTTGAAATCCACATCGGTTCCGGTCAGCCCGATGGTGAGGCGGTACCACTGGTCCGCGTCGACATTGCTCTCGATCTCCGTCCAGCCTTCCCCTGATTGCCACCAACGGAACCCATTGGCGACACGATCGCCCGAACCTGCTTCACCGACTTCTTCGTCCGTGGCATACTCAAGGATCGGGAACGTTAAGTTGCCGTTGGCGGCGGTCGCCCAAAGACCTGCACGCACACCATCATTCCAACCCGAATCGACATAGAGATCGACCGACACCGACGTGTCGACAGTGTTGTAGGGCGTGTCGAACTTGCGACCCTGGTAGTTGTAGAAGCCACCGTTCTGAGCGCCGCGTTGACCATCCTGGCCCGCTTCGCGGAGGCCCAACTTCAGACGATCATCGCCATCGAAGAACTCGCTTTCGAAAACCTGCGGAGCGTAACGATCCTTGTACCAGGCGTCGGGAGTTTGGCTGGATGCGGTCGTTGGATCCACATCGAAGGTCTGCGTTTGCGTGCCGCTTGCGGCTGCGGGCGCGGGGGCGAGTGTGACGGCGATGGCCGCCGCTGACAGGGTCGTGATACCGTAACGTAACATGGGAACTCCTTGGTTTACCTCTAGACTTCGCAGGGGACGATCTGCGCTATAACGTTAATCCAAAGCTACCACGTAGCGTGGCGGGGACAACTTTTTCCGGCCCCGCTGTTCTTAAGCAGATGACCTTCGCCATTGGCACGCAAAACCATCTGCTGGCGTGCTTTATCGAGGAGAGCTGCTCGGCAGCCACTGCGTTCTGGTTTCGCGGAAGTGAGACGCTGAAACGGGAGCGTGTTAAGTGGGGCAAGTCGCCAGATGCTTTGATGCAGGTGCCATGTGATAGGGGCGAACCTTTTGAAGGTCCGCCCCTTATCGATGATTCGTTTTTTGCTGCGGCGGTGGCTTACGCTTCCACGGCGGCGAGGCTGTGGTCGCGACGGCCGCGACGCATGCCAAGCATCCCGAAGGCCGCGAGGCCGAGGACGCCCGCGACGGGGGTCGGCGTGACGAAAGTGTAGTTCAGGTCACCCGCGTTGTCGCCACCCCAAGCGATGTTGAAGCCGTCGATGCTGACTTCGTGGCCGACGTAGCCGCCACTTGTGTCACCCATGCTGAAGGCGATCGGCGGGTAATCGTTGTTGTCCCAATCGTTGAGCAGAATGCCGTCGGTGAAGTCTACGCCGATCTTGCCGACGTCGCCTGCGGTGTAGGTGCTACCGGATTTCGCCTGGCCGACGCTCCAATCCCGATCCAGCGCGTCCCACGTGATCCATTGATTGGCGCTCGTGTGAATGGGAGCCGTGCGTAGCTCCGTGTCCCAGACGCTATCTGAGTTGGTATCGAGATACATGTTGAGGTAGAACGAGGCGTGATTGGCGTTGGCGGAATGGGTGGCGTAGGAGAGTGTGGTGAGATCGCCGATGCTGACGTCGTTGTTGCCGACCTGCCCCGGTCCGATGATGATCTTAGAATCAGCATCCGTGACCTTAACTGTCAGGCTGCCGTCGCCCTTGGGCGAGCCTGCGGGGCCGGCGCCGAACATAAAGTCGACGGGTGTGCCCGTTCCATAGCCTTTGGCCGAAAGACCGTTCGCGTCCTCGGTGAACTCCGAATGACCGGCACCATCGGGATAGGCGTAATCAGGGAAACTGTTGATGGGGGTGCTCGCCGAGGCGGCGGCGGGTGCGAGTGCAATCGCCATGGCGGCTGCGGAGAGGGTTGTGACAGCGAAACGTAGCATGGTAGCTCCTTGGGTTTTACCTCTGGACTCGAGCAGGGGTGAGGCCTGCTGCTATAAGGTCAAAATAAAGTTACCACATACAGTTTGCGAAGCAAATTTTTAAACCTTCGCTTCCGGGCCTCTCGCTGCTGCGATGCGATAGCGTAACGCGTTGCTTCAATGTTAGTTGCGCTGGCATGCTGCCGGACTGGCTGTTTCAATGCCTTGATAAATCACGCCTGTCGAGCGAGAACATGTTAAACCGGGCACTCTACGACAGGTTCGGCAACCGTGGCCTGCCTGAAAACTATGTGCCAGCCGTTGTGAGAGTCGGTTGGTTGATGG
>JBBDRF010000049.1:0-5631 GCA_040905565.1 Phycisphaeraceae bacterium
CTGGCATAGAGCGCCACGCTCGAAACCACCAGCACGACCGAAATGATGGCAAACAAATGTTTCATTACAGACTCCGGTCACGCATCAGATACATTCCGGATATTACAAGCTGTCGATCAAATGGCACGCAGGCTCATGCTACCCAAACGTCCATTGACAATCCACCGCCGAACGCGGGGCCGCCGTGTGGTCCCTTCAGCAAGAGAAGATTGATCGGATACTACATCGGCTATTTATCTATTACCATCGCCACGGAAGATCGAAACGGATCAATGAGCCAGTCCCGCACTACTGCATGGTGATGAGCATCTGCCAATTCAACGACATAGTAGGTTCAGTTGTCAAGGATCATGGATCATTCCACGCTCCCGGCCCGGGTTGACGCTCGGCTAGTTGGTGACGCTCACGTATTGGGGGGCCGACGTCCTTGGAGTTGCTTCGGGCTTTCGCCGAGCACACGCTTGCAGAAGCGTGAGAAGCTGTAGACGTCCGGGAAACCCATCCGCTGGGCGATCTGGGTGATATTCAAGTCGGCATAGCACAGGTGGTGTGCCGCGTTTTCGCCTCGGATGCGGTCAAGAAATGCTTTCAAGGGTTCACCCTGTTGTTTACGGAACATCGCCGACAGATAGCCGGGCGAATACCCCATCTCGTCAGCGAGTTCAGCGATGGTGATCTGTTGCTCCGACCGGGCATACACGAAGTCGATGACCTTGTCGGCGAGTGTCTCTGACTGCTTGGCATGCGGCTTGAGGCGCGCCGCGAAAACGAGCGCTTCGATGATGCCTTCCGTCGCCAGTCGAAGTGGTGGTGTCATGGCTGCATCGTTGTTAAGCATTGCTTGCAAGCCATCGCGTAGGGGCTGGCAGTTGTGCGCGTGGTCCATATGGATGACTTGCTGAGAGAACTCGGCCGGGCAGGTGAACTTGGCTGAGATCCACGTGGTACCGGGCTCGGGATAGATAAAACCGTGGGAGGTGCTGGGGGGGAGAGCCACAGATCACCAGCTTGCGTGGGATGCTCGGCTTCGTCGTCCAGCACGTAAGCGTTGCCGACCAGAAACAACTCCAATTGCCAGAACGGATGTCGATGACGACTGCGCCCCTGGCGCTCCTGGGCCTGCTCACGGGCGGCGTAGAGCAGCCGGCAGGGGGCGGCGGGGACCTCCGCATCGTTGATTTTGCCAAATCTACTCATGGTTTTGCTATTTTTTATCCTGATTTCGCGTGTATGGGAGTAGAGCAATGACAAATCACCAAGCTTGCCCCTCTCGTGGGCTTGCGCATCTGTTTGCGGACATTCGAGCCTTTCACCTTTCAAGGAGCAGAAATCATGCTGAATCAATCCGCCGCGTTGACGTCATGACCTTGCTGGCAGTGGCCGCGTTGACCGTGGGATCAACCGCCCCGGCGAACGCCGCGTTCACCGAAGATTTCTCGTCGTGGGAAAACAACGGCGATGGCAATCTTGACGGAGGCGGCGCCGAACTCAATGGTTGGGCCCTCAACGGCGCTCATCGTTACCATGTGCGGACCCTGGATGACCGCCCTGACGTACTGGATAATCACGCTGCCTCCTCAGACGAGACCGGCAAAAGCGGGGGCAAGGCGCACGGCCAGGATCTCACCGGCGCGACGCAAATCGACCTGAGCTTCACGATGCAGATCCATTTCGTCGACTCCGTGGGGCAAATCTGGGCTTCCGATGGCAATCAGAACGGCTACGGCCTCTCAATCCTCGGCGGCGACGAATCAACGAACGCCACGAACACGCTTTCCATCATCAAACTCTCCGGCGGCACGCAGGCGTTCGGCGGCAATCGCGACGCGACGCAGCAGGGCTCGGCCAGCGTTGACTACGTCCCCGAGGTCAGCACCGATTTTGAAGACCTGCACCTGCGCATCGAGCAGGCTGCCGCGGGCGACGCCGTGACGCTGACCGCCTGGTCTGACGCCATTGAAAGCAGCAGCTACGCGACGCGACGCCGCGGCTGCAGGTCTCCGACGGCGGAGGCGACAGCGCGTTCACCGGCAATGTGCTCGACCTCGGTTCGCTGACGCATGCGGCGCTCGGCGTCGACCGCTCGAGCATCAGTGGCGGCGAGGTTCGAATTGACGAGATTCAACTGCAAGCCGTCCCGGAACCGGCGACGCTCGGCTTGCTGACAGTCGGGGGGCTGTTCATGCTCGGGCGACGCAAACGGACGGCTTGAGTCGACAACGCAGGCGGACGCTTCGGCAGGGCCGTCGCCCGCGCTTCTGCCGTTCGACGCGATACGCGGCCATCGCCTGGTGATGCCGCAGCGCTCGCCGGCTGCCGCGGGCTCGACCGGCTCATCAGTGACCACCGCGTTTGAAAAGCACAGTTGGCGTTCGCCCGTTTCATTACCCTGTTTAAAAGCGACCGGGGTCAGGCAATGACAAAGCTACTGCGTCAATCAGAGATCGGTGTGGTGATTCCGCCAGCCCTGC
This sequence comes from Phycisphaeraceae bacterium, assembly GCA_040905565.1. GTDB lineage: Bacteria > Planctomycetota > Phycisphaerae > Phycisphaerales > Zrk34 > JBBDRF01. Next base: position 2,472 of record JBBDRF010000049.1, read on the forward strand.
GAGACCGGGGGGCCGCCTCAAGGCCTACCTGGATGTGACCGATCCCGAGCCGGCGGCGGAAGACAGTCCATTCCGAAAGCTGCCCAACGTGGTGCTGACGTCGCACATCGCGGGCATGCCGCACCCGTGGATCGGGCGGTGGGCGGTGAGCGCAATCGAGTCGTACCTGCAGGGTGAGACGCCGGCGGGACAGGTGACCGTGAAAATGCTCGAGCACATTGCCTGATTCCGAAGGTCACGAGCAGGCTTGGTGTTCCCGTTGCATTGACTCTTGCCGTGGTTCCGTGGCGTTCAGGTTGGCTTGGCGGGAAACAGTTCGAGAATGCCAGCAAACGGAGAAAATGATGGCCGTCACCTCATCAGCCAATTTCATGATCGCCCAGCTCGATGAAATCGAAGCGGTGCCGTGTCCATGCGGGATGACCCGTCGCGCATTCGTGACCGACGACAACGACGTCGCGACGGTGCATATGGTTGACATTCGGCAGGACGCTCGGACGCACTACCACAAGAAGCTGACGGAGGTCTACCTGGTGCTGGAGGGCGAAGGCGAGATCGAGCTCGACGGCCAGCGTTATCCGGTCAAGCCGATGACTGCTATTTTCATCAGGCCGGGCTGTCGGCATCGGGCCGTGGGCCGGCTGCGAATCGTCAATATTCCAATTCCCGCGTTCGATCCGAACGACGAATGGTTTGATTAGGAGGATGGCGAAAACGTTCGCCTTCACCTCGATCAGGATCGAGCTTGTCTTCACCAAGGCGGTTTTGTCCTCATGAACGCGAAAACACACTTTTCAGAGCAGGAGCACGTCATGCGAGTCAGAACTCATGGATTCACGCTAATGGAACTGATGGTTGTCATATCGATCATTGCTCTGTTGATCGTCATTCTGTTGCCGGCCCTGCAAAGCGCCCGTGCTACGGCACGCACGATTGCCTGTGCCAGCAACCAGCGGCAGATGGACATTGCCTTTCATATCTACGCCGATGACAACGACCGTTGGCTGCCGTACTGGGACGGCGGGAGTACATCGAGTACAGAATCGACCATCTGGGATGAATCGATCGCGCCGTACCTGAACTACACACAGGAAACCGCTGACAGCGGCAACGTCCGGGAGGGTAGCCATGCGATCTTCCATTGCCCGCAGGGGCAGGTCGTGGAAGGCTATTCTGCTGAGGTGACCCGGAATTATGTCATCAACCGGCATGTCAACATCGACCAGTACGATAACAACAGGATGGACACCCCTCGGATGGATAACCGTCAGGCGCTGCTGTTCGAGGCCGTCCATCGTACAGAGCTGAATTCGTCGGGTAAGCGCAAACCAATGACCGTCTTCGACGACTTTTCCAACGCCCAGCTTGCGGCCGATTCAACAAGCCACAATGCAGCTTTGGCGTTTCGCCACAACGGAAATATGAACTTTCTCCGCAAAGACGGTGCCGTTCAGTCGACCGACCCTGGCGAGACGGGCTCGGGCCGATATCCGTTCTGGTTCATGCGCATGGACCTCTCGACGCCGCGATGGTGGCAGGACGGCCAGCAGCGGTCGAGCTGAATGCGTGGTGATGCCCCGCTGGCCGTGGCATGGGTCCGTCGTATTTCTCCTAATCTTCCTCTTGCTGGGAATCTGGTATGCCGCATCGTCCTGGTCTGGCTGTCGCCGCGCTGTTGTCATTGGTTCTATCGCCGAATGTCGAGGCGGAATTGGCGCTGGATGAGGATTTCGAAGCCGATGTGGTCGGGGCGGCGCCGGCATCCGCTTCGGCGGTGCGCAGCGGTGAAGGGTTTCCCGCGGTGGTGGTCGGGCCGGAAGGAACGCCCGGGCAGTGGACGATTGACACGGACCAGGCCTGGCATGGCGAGCAGTCGCTGCGCATGGAAGGTCGGCGGCCGTATATGTGGCAGGTGCTCAACCATCGTGCGTTGGAGAACGTGTTTTCGGTGTACCTCAAAGGTGATCGTGCGGGGCAGGAGGTTGAACTAGGCATTGAAAACATTCGCATGGGCGACGAGAGCGGCATATGGGTGCTTGGCCGCGCGACAAAAACAGTGACGCTCGGCGACGACTGGGCGCGTCACGTGTTGCCCAGCGTGGTGACCGACGAGCAGATCGAGTCAGCCGGGGCGATCACCAAAAGCATGGGCGCGGATTTGTTTCGGGTGTGGGTGCGGCCGTTGTCGGATGCGCCGGTGCACGCGTTCAAGGGCAAGGACTACGTTGAGATCGAGCACACGTTCGAGAACGCCGAGCCGCAGCTCAGCACGGCCGTTCGCCCGCCACGAAAGATCGCTTCACATTGCCGATTCCCGAAACGCATCAGGGCGAACTGGTGCGTTTGACCTTCTTCCCGCTCAAGTGGATGCCCTGGCAGATCCACGGCCTCGACGAGCCCTGGCTGGGGCGATCGATCGAAGCATTCGAGTCAGTTCCGAGTCCGTGATGCTGGGAGTTTTAATGCGTACCGATGATGGAAGAAACGACGATCGAAACACCTCATGGTCGCGGCGGCGTTTTCTGCAAGGCGGCATACGGATGCTCGCCGCCGGCGCCGCGGGCTGTATGGTGCCCGCGCGTTTGTACTACACTCGCACCGTCAACCTTCGAGAGATCGGCGAACGATTCGGCCTCAGCGAAGCCCGTACTTCTCAACTGCACAAAAACGCATTGGCTCGGCTCGCGGATGATCCCCGCACGCTGGAACTGCTGGGCCGTGACGCTCCGCCCCGCCCATCATCGCGTAGACGCCAACGCCAAGCCCGCCGAGATGGCCAGGGCGGACCAGGCCAGGCCGTCGAGCAGATCGACCAGGACGGCCAGGTGGTGGCGCGATACGAGAGCATGAGACAGGCCGGCCAGGCCGTTGCCTTGGCGACCGCCTATGTCAGCGTCGCCTGCCGCAAGCGATCCAAGGCCGCCGGCTTCTACTGGCGGAAGGCGAAGCCCCGGCCGAAGCCGAAACGGCCGTCGGGCCGGCCACCCCGACCCGTCGCCATGCTGGACGCCGCCGGCAAAACTGCCCGGACCTTCCCAAGCCTGACCGGGGCCGCGCGGGCCATGGAATGCCACATTAACGCCATCGTCCGAGCCGCCAATCTGGGCTATACCTGCAAGGGCCACCAGTGGCGATACATCCATCCATCCGGCGGACTCAT
>JBBDRF010000050.1:0-5456 GCA_040905565.1 Phycisphaeraceae bacterium
CGGCCAGTAGAAACTCTCACTCAGACTGGATCAAGTTTTCCCGGGCAGGCCACCATCATCGTCACGCCTCGGCTTAGCCGCGTTTACCTCGATCCCGCCGGGACGCTCGCTGCGGTTTACTCAACGCGCGAGTCGATGGTGGCTTCGACGGCTGCGCTTCTGGCGATGCACGCAGTCGAGCCGCATTCGCTGGATGAGTCGCTGACGAAGACGCTGGGCCCCGACCGGTACTTCCCAGCAGGACTGACACCGTATGAGGGCGTGAAGCGACTACTGCCCAATCACTATCTTGATCTTAAACAGTGGAAGCCGGTGCGGCACTGGTTGCACAAGTCACTGACGCGAATGTCGGACGACGAGATTCCGGGTGCTGTAGAGGCTATCGCCAGCGGCATTCGGCGGAACATCAAGGCCGTCACGGCGAAGCACACGACGTATCTCGGGCTTACCGCCGGCATGGATTCACGGATGATCCTCGCGTGCAGTCGTGACTTTATTGACCAGACCCGGAGTATTACCTTCGACTACGGAAAGTCAGTCGGTTCACTTGATCTGACCAACAGCAGACACCTTGCGAGGAGGTACGGTCTTCAGCATACCGTCCTGCCGGTTGAGGATATACCCGAAGCAGACCGAACTGCCTATCTTCAGCGTATAGGTTACGCGGGAGGAGCCGGGAAAGGTCGTGATTTCTACGAAACCTGCCGCAAACATCTGTCGCTCGGCAACGCATTCCTGACAGGGTTTACAGGTGAGGTGGGGCGGCAGCCCGGTCGCCGATTTAGTGACGGTGATTCGCGAAGTATGCCGGAGCCGGCAGAGGTTTTGACTGTGCTCGGCTTACCCACGACTGCGCCGTTTCTACATGCAATTCAGGGATGGCTGTCGGGTATAGCTTGCGTTGATCGCCGTGGCTTGGCGGCGCAGATCTTCCTTGAACTTCGGGTTGGCTGTTGGGCTTCGCCGCACATGTATGGGGCGGCGCCGTTCGCGGTGAATCTCACCCCGTTCTGCCATCGAACAATCTACGAAACCATGTTGCGGTTGCCTGTTCGGTATTGGGGGCAACACCGTTTGCCTCACGACATTGTTCGGTCGCAGTGGCCCGAGCTTGCAGCGGTGCCGTTCGGCCGCGCCCCCGGCGTTGTGGGGACCTTGCGGCATATCCAGAAGCGGCTCAAGGGCCGACTGCGGCAGCGAGCCGGGAGAGCATGAAGATGACGAACGTGAACGTTGAGCATCGGAGCGCTGGCGCGGCGGCGCGGGCGGTGCTTGCGGAGGTTTGTGAAGCGGGGACGGTGGAGCAGCCGGACGGGGCGAAGGTGCGGGTGACGGCGAACATCTCGCAGCCGAACGTCCAGGCGTTGCAGCGGGTGATCGCCGATCGCCAGCCTCGGACCGTCGTGGAGATCGGCATGGCGCACGGCGTGTCGACCGTCACAATCCTGCAATCGCTTGCGGAGGTGCCGGGCGGTCGGTTGATTTCGATTGATCCGTACATCGGTTGGCCGACGGGCCGGGAGATCGCGTTGCATCAGGTGCAGCGTGCGGGGCTGAGCGATCGGCACGAACATCTGCACATGTTCAGTCATCTGGGCCTGCCGCGGTTGATCGAGCAAGGCGTCCAGCCGGACCTGATCTACATTGATGGCAGCCATGCGTTCGCGGACGTCTTCGTCGATTTCTTCTTCAGCGATCAGCTGCTCAAGCCCGGCGGCGTGGTCGCTTTCAATGATGCCGCCTGGCCGGACGTGTTCCGTGTGATTAGGCAGGTGCGAAAGCGAGCGGATTATCGGGAACTCGACGTCGGGCTGCCGCGGGTGTACCGTTCGCGGAACCCGCTGTATACGCTGGTCAAACGCCTCGCTGGCATGTCCGTTTACGATCGCTATTTCGAGAAGCAATGAGTTCCGCCGCCCGCACATTACGAACCGCGATGCACCTCCGCCCGGCACAGGTCTGGCATCGACTTGGCCGTAAGGTGGGGGGGCTGCTGCCGAGGCGGCCGCTGGTTTGTCCCGCGTCGCCGGTGGTGTCGTCAAGCCTGACTCTGCCGCCGGACATGCCTGAGGCCGGCGCGCCCGAGGGCGATGCGGAACACTGGCTTTCGCAGATGGAGCAGGGCACGTTCACGCATCTCGGGCAAACGCAGCAACTGGCCACAGATGAGCAGATGGATTGGCGGCTGGGGCCGGTTTCGCAGGATCGGTTGTGGACGGTCACGCTTCACTATCACGCATGGGCCGAACGGCTGGCGGAATTGGTCGCGCGGGATGATCAGCTGAGCGATCGGGCGGACGCGGTCCTGCGGCGCTACCTCGCCGATTGGCTGGACCATTGCGATCTTGAGCAGGAGGGCGCTGAGCAGCTGGCTTGGAACGCGTATGCGATCGCCACGCGCATCGGGCACTGGGCACGGCTGTGGCATCGGCTGGGCGAGCGCGGTCGTCAGCCATGGGGCGACGGTTTTCAACAGCGATTTCTGAAGAGCCTGTGGAAGCAGGGGGCTTTCCTCGCACGCAACATCGAGTGGGACCTGCGGGCGAATCACCTGATGCGCGACGCGGTCGGGTTGGCGTGGGCGGGGCGATTCTTCGAGGGCGATGAGCCTCAACGCTGGCTTGCCGCGGCGACACAACTGGCGCTCGATCAAGCGGCGGAGCAAGTGCTGCCAGACGGGGGCCACTTCGAGCGCAGCCCCATGTATCACCTGCACATCATGGAAGACCTCGCCACGCTCGCCCGCCTGATTCAAGATCCTGCCGTCGTCCAGCAACTGCGTGAAACCTGGCAGCGCATGGCGATGTTCGTAGCCTGGGCACGCCATCCCGATGGTCACATCCCGCTACTGAATGATGCAGCCTTCAACGGTTGCCCCTCGCCGAGCGACGCTCTCAAACAGGCACCAGCACGAAACGGTGGGGGGGAGTGGGGGGGGCGGCACTTTGCAGACTTTGGCCTCTTCATCCACCACAGCCCCGCGTGGTCCGTCTTCTTCGATGTCGGGCCCGTCGGCGTCGACTATCAACCCGGTCACGCCCATGCCGACACGCTGACCTTCGAATGTTCCTTCCAAGGCAAACGGCTGATCGTCGACCCCGGCACCTTTGCCTACGACCATGACCATCGCCGTGCTTATGACCGCTCCACCGCTGCTCACAACACCGTCTGCATCGATGGCGAAAACTCGTCGGAGGTCTGGCACATCTTCCGCGTCGGTCGGCGGGCTCGGCCCGTCAATGTCGCCGTGGATGGCGAGGCCGACTGCTTCCACGTCGCCGCCTCGCACGACGGCTACCGCCATCTGCCCGGCCGCCCGATGCACCGCCGCGAGATGCAACTCGACGCCGACCGCCGACTCAAGATCATCGACCACGTCACCGGCCAAGGCGAGCATCACATGCAAGGCAGCCTGCTGATCGCCCCCGACTGGCACGTCCGCTCCGTCGGCGACGGCCAATGGCGACTCCAAAACGAATCCGCCTCCGTTACCCTCCGTATGCAGAGCGACCAGCCTCTGATCTTTTCCGACGAGTCGGCCGCCTACCATCCCGCGTTCGGCGAAGAACAACTCACCCGCCGACTCACTTGGCAGTACCATGGCCACCCGCCGCTGCAGGTTCAAACCCTGCTGGAAGGCGACGTGAGATAAGCCGACTGTTGTCGCCCCTCCAATTTGCCGATGGTTGGCTACGTGGCTTCTGATAACCCCCCGTTAACGCATGCACATACTCTACGTTTCACAATACTTCCCCCCTGAGATGGGTGCCCCCGCAGCCCGCGTGTCCGAACTGGCCCGCCATTGGGTACAGGCCGGCCATGAGGTCACGGTGCTCACCGGCTTTGCGCACCATCCAACGGGCGTCAAGGCCGGAGCCGATCGTCGCTGCATCACCCGCCGCGAGCAGTGGGAGGGCGTGAACGTCATCCGCTCTTACGTTTACGCCACGGCCAACAAGGGGGCCGCCAAGCGGATGCTCTCTTACGCCAGCTTCATGACGTCCGCTGCGATGATCGGAGCCGTCCGTGTGCGGAAGCCTGACGTGGTGATCGCCACTTCGCCTCAGCTTCTCTGTGCGGTGGGGGGGTACGCCCTGGCCAAACGGTTCCGCGTGCCGTTCGTGTTTGAAGTGCGTGACCTTTGGCCGGAATCCATCCAGGCTGTCGAAGCGATGCGTGACAACTTCATCATGCGTGGCCTCAAGCGCACCGCCGACAACCTCTACCGTCGCAGCGACCTCATCGTGACCGTCGGCGAGGGCTATCGCAACGAGATCCATCAGCTTTACAATATCCCGCACGACAAAATGCGGATCATCCACAACGGCATCAACGCTTCGCTTTTCACCCCTGGTGAGCGTCACAACGCCGTCCGCCGCGAGTTCGGGTGGGGCGACAAAACCGTCCTCCTCTACCTCGGCACGCACGGCATGGCCCACGCCCTGCACAAAGTGCTCGAAACCGCAAAACGCCTCGCCCACCGCACCGATCTGCACTTCGCGTTCGTCGGCGAAGGCGCTGAGAAAGACCACCTCAAACAGCTCGCTGCCGATTGGAACCTGCCCAACGTGCAGTTTATCGATCAACAGCCCAAGCACCGCGTGCCCGAGTTTTACGCCGCCTGCGACTTTGGGCTGGTCACGCTGCGTGACACCCCACTGTTTCAGCAGGTGCTGCCCTCGAAGATTTTCGAGTATCTTGCGATGCAGCGCCCGATTATCCTCAGCGTCGGCGGCGAGGCCCGTAAGCTCGTCGAAAACGCCGGGGCCGGCCGGTACGTCGCCCCCGAAAACGTCGACGATCTGGCCGCCGCCATCACCGATCTCGCCGACGATCCCGCCACCTGGCAAGCCATGGCCGCCCGCGGTCGGCAGTTCGTCCTGGACAATTTCGACCGGGCCGAGCAGGCCCGCCGATACCTTACCCTGTTGCAGCCGCTCGCTGAAAGGCGAAGCCCGCAGCAGATCCCCCAACTCGATCATCAACTGAAGATGCCCCAGGCATCAGGAGCCGACAACGATGGCTGAAATTTGCGTAATGGGACTCGGATACGTCGGCCTCCCCACGGCCAGCCTCCTCGCCAACGCCGGCTTCGCCGTGCTGGGTGTCGATGTGAACCCCCGCGTCGTCGAATCGCTGCAGTCCGGCGAAACCGTCCTCAAGGAAGCCGGCCTCGCCACGCTCGTCGCCGCTGCCTGCAACAGCGGTAACCTCGTCGCCGCCACCGAGCCCGAGCCCTGCGATACCTTCATCATCTGCGTCCCCACGCCGATCACCGAAGACAAACGCGCCGACGTTTCCATCGTCGAAGATGCCGCTCGCCGGATCGCCCCCCACGTGCAGCCGGGCAACCTGATCATCCTCGAATCCACCTCGCCGATCGGCACCACGCGCGACCGCGTCGGCCGCATCCTTAAAGAAGCAGGTCACGAGCCTGGTAAAGATGTTCATGTCTG
>JBBDRF010000051.1:0-5378 GCA_040905565.1 Phycisphaeraceae bacterium
GGAATGCTCTCGCCGGTGATCGGGGCCTGATTGACATCGCTGTGCCCGAGCACCACCTCACCGTCGAGCGGGATCTTTTCGCCCGGGCGCACGATGAAGACCTCGCCCACCGTTACCTGCTCGGGATGGACCTCAACCGCATTCCCGGCTCGCCGGATTCGGGCAACGGGCGGCGCAGCTTCGAGCAGGCTCTGTACCGCCCGCCGCGCTCGGCCGACGCTCCACGATTCCAGCAGCAACGCTACGGCAAACAGAAACGCCACCGTCGCCGCCTCAAACCACTCGCCGATCAGTACCGCTCCGACCACGGCGATCATCATGAGCAGGTTCATGTCCGGCCGAAGCGATCGCAGGGCCAACCACGCCTTGGGCACCACATACCAAATGCCGGCGGCAATACTCAGCGCGTAGAGCATCACGCTCGGCAGGGGCGCGCCCACGCCTTCACCAGCCAGCGCGGTCAGCACATCACCCGCCCTCACCGCGTGCACGATAAACGCCAGCACAAGCACGACACCGCTCACGGCTGCGAGCAGTGCCCGGCCGTGGTTTTGCCAGAAGCCGAGTCGTTCAGATCGCGGGGGCTGATCCCAAGGCTCCGCGTCCAGACCAGCCCGCCGCACGCCTTCAAGCACCTGCTCATCAGAGGCCTGTTCGAGATCGACCAGCACGGTCATCCGGCTCTGCAGGATGTCGAAGGCGAGGTTCTGCTCGCCGCCCACACGCGGACCCACCGCCTGCTTGAGCGACTTCACCTCGCTCCCGCAGCACAGTCCATGAACTTGAAACCTGCGTTCGCTCATCGCGTGACTCCTCATCCTTCCATACGATACAGCGTTTTGCGCATAAAACACGATCTCAACGGAGGTTGTTTCAGGTGCAATGGCCCGCGCGAATAGCGGGTTCCGGGTGACGGGACTCGTCATGGTGAACCCGTAAGGAAGTTTAAGTCATCGTACCTTGACAGAAGGACGCTGCGAACTTATTTTGAGACTGCGTCTCATGATCATGCTGTTTGGGCAGCGTGCGAACTGAATTTCGTCCTTGAGGGAGACTGTCATGCCGTGTTCATCTATCCGAACCCCCCGTTCCATGCCTCGCTTGTCTGATGCTCCCGTGGCGGGCGTGACGAGGCGGCGGGGATTCACGCTGATCGAATTGCTGGTGGTTATTAGCATTATTGCAATCCTCATCGGTATTCTGCTGCCGGCGCTGGGGGCGGCGCGGGAAACGGCCCAAGGGGCAGTGTGCCTGTCGAACCTGAAGCAGATCAACCTTGCAGCGATCGTGTTCGCCCATGAGCACGATGACCGCCTGCCCCAGGTGGGTGGAAACCCGCCGACCAACAGCGACGGGGTGCTGGTGCGCTGGTTTGGCGGGTGGGTGCCGGGCGTGAACGAGTTCATCCCCGACGCGGCGCTGCTCGCGCCTTACTGGGGCGACGCAAGTATCGGCGGCTGTCCAACCTTGGAACTGGACGGCAGCCGACCGCAGTACGGCCCGGTGGACTACGCCTACAACTCGACTGTCAGTCGCCACTGGGAGTGGGTGGACGGCGAACGCGAGGGCGGTCACAAGATTTCCAGCCTGCGCACGCCGACCGAAACCGTGCTGATGTTCGACTCGGCCCGGATTTCCGGCGGCGGTCCCGACCGCACGCCGTGGGGTTTTCCGCCTTCCCGCGAGGAGGCGAATTTCCATGGTCGGCACGCGGGCAGGGGCAACGTGGGCTGGGCCGACGGCCACGCCGGCACCTTCCAACCAGTGTTCTATGACGAGCACGACAGCATGGCCAAGTCGCACGACATCGGCACCATCGACGAAGACGGCGACATCACCACCGATGAACTGTTCGATCTGGAGTAACGCCCGGGGGGAGGAACGTTCGAGGGCCCTCGGCCAACAAGGATGATCGAATCGACATGCTGGGACTTTCCACTAAACAACTGTTTCGACTGCACGGCTGGTTGGGGATGAACCTTGGCCTGATGCTGTTCGTGGTCTGCTTTTCGGGCACCGTCGCGACGCTCAGCCATGAACTCGACTGGCTGGCGAACCCGGCGATGCGCGTGTCGCCGCCTTCAGACGCCCAGCCGGCGTCGTGGGGGGCGATCCACCAGGCGGTGCGCGAGGCGCACCCGGACTGGACCATCCGCTGGCTGGACAAGCCGATGGGCCGGTATGCCGCCGCCGAGGCGGTCGTGACGACGGACGATCGGCAGTGGCGCTGGGTGTACATCAATCCCTACACAGCTCAGGTGCAGGGCGACACAAGCTATTTCAACGTCCAGCGGTTTTTGCGCTCCTTCCACCGCCGACTGTTCATTGGCGACCTGCCTTGGCTGCCCGACAGCCTGTACATCACGTGCTTCTTCGGCTTCATACTGCTGTTCAGCGCGGTGACGGGACTGCTGTTCTATAAGAATTGGTGGCGGTATCTGTTCCGCCTTCGCCTGGGCAAGAGCGCGCGGGTGCTGTGGTCTGACGTGCACCGGATGATCGGCGTATGGACGCTGCTGTTCGCGGTGCTCATCGCGCTGACCGGCATCTGGTATTTCGTAGAAGAAGGCATGGGCGATCTGGATGTCGCCCCCAAAGGCACGCCGCTGCCTCGGATGAGCAACGAGGAACTGGATACCTATGGTGAGGATGCCGAACACCTGCCGCTGGACCGGTTGGTGGCTGCGGCCGAGCAAGCTCACCCGGCGCTGGAGGTGAAGCGTCTCTGGCTGCCCACCGGGCGGCGGACCGTGCTGCGGGTGTGGGGCCAGGGCGAAACGTGGCTGGTGCGCAACCGGGCGAACCACGTCGCTGTCAACCCATATACTGCGGAGGTGATGCGCGTTCAGCACGGCAGTGACCTGACGCCGCTACTGCGGTGGCAGGACACGGCCGACCCGCTGCACTTTGGCAACTTCGCCGGCCTGACCGTCAAATTACTCTGGTTCGTCCTGGGTCTGGTGCTGTCGCTTTCCATCCTTGTAGGGGCCTACTTGTGGCGCTTGCGAACACTGGCCCAGGGCCCGTCGCATCGGGATGGCCTCTGGAACGGGGCCTCCTTCATCCTGACGGTTGCCCTGCTGGGGCTCGCGGCGTGCCGCACCTACGAGGGGATCATGGGCTACGGCCCGCCGCCGCGGGGTGAGACTGCGCCGGAGGTGCCATGGGGCGTGACGCTGTTCGTCGGCGGGTTCGTCGTCGTCACGATCGTCACGATCGTCGCATGGTTCTACCTGATCGTCGGCCGGAAACGACCCAGGCCGGCCCCTCCGCGTGCCGTGAAACCCGAACCGACAGCGGTGAGCAGGACCGGCCTGAAACGCCTTGATCGTGAACCGCTTGAACAGCCCGTGTGAATGTTGTGAATCGCATTAACAACCGGCCATCCATGGATGGTCCGAGACATGAACAAAAGGACCTGCCCGTTATGCAGTCATTGTTTGCCCGCCTTATGCCGTACACGCTTTGCCTGACCAGCCTGATTCTGCCCTTCGCTATGACAGGTTGCGCCGCAACGCAGCCGGATCCTGCGGAGCAGGCAGGCGCCGAAGCGGCTTCGGCCACCGCGTATCAGCCGCGCACGCGCCACTACTACATCGCCGCCGAGGACGTCGAGTGGGACTACGCGCCGCGGGGCGACCAGATGGGCCACGGCGGCGCATCGCACCTCGGCAGCCACCACGGCTTGGGTGAATGGGGCGAACAGACCATCTACGAGAAGACGCTCTACGTCGAATACACCGACGAGACCTTCACCGAACAAAAGCCCAGGCCCGAGCACCTCGGTACCGTCGGGCCGATCATCCGCGGCGTCGTGGGCGATACGATTCTGATCCATTTCAAGAACAACGCCAGCCGACCCTACAGCATCCATCCGATCGGGACGCACTACGATAAGGACAGCGAAGGGGCGTCCTACGGCGGCATGAACGCCCCCGGCTCGGCCGTCCAGCCGGGCGAAACCTACACGTACACGCTGGAACTGCGGCCCGAGACCGGTCCCGGTCCGAATGATCCCAGCTCAATCCTGCGCCTTTACCGCTCACACGTCCAGCCGGTGGAGGATGTCCTGCGCGGGCTGGCGGGGCCGATCATCATCACCCGCCCAGAGGCCGCGAACGACGACGGCACGCCCAGGGACGTGGACCGCGAGTTTGTCTGCATGTTCCTGGTTTTTGATGAGAACGAGGGTGGAGCGGAAGAGGAAGGCCACCTCATGCACGCGATCAACGGCTTCGTCTTCGGCAATCAGCCGGGCCTGACCATGCAACAGGGCGAAGACGTCCGTTGGTATCTCTTCGGCATGGGCAGCGAGGTCGACCTGCACACGCCGCATTGGCACGGCAACGGCGTCACCGAAAGCGGTCGTCGCAAGGAGACGCTGATGCTGTTGCCCAGCATTTCGGTCGTGGCCGACATGCAGGCGAACAACCCCGGCACGTGGATGTTCAAGTGCAACGTGGGGGATCATGTCCACGCAGGCATGATGTCGCTGTACACGATCGAGGCTGAATGAATCACGCCAACCGCGCGCACGTCTGCGTCTGATTTAAGATGCGGCATCAGCCCCGGCCACGGCACGTTGAACGGGCCTTAGAACGTAGAAGGTGAAACAGACGATGAAAACGGACAGATCATGCTTCGCTGCACTGCTGATGCTGCTGCTGACCAGCCCCGCCTTCGCGCATGACACGTGGGTCGAGCCGCATACGAACCTCGTGCGCGTGGGGGAAGTGCTGTACGTGGACCTGATGCTGGGTAACCACGGCAACCACCACCGCGACTTCAAGCTCGCGGGCAAGGTTGACCCGCAGCACATCACGCTCGAACGGATCGGGCCCGACGGGCAGTCCACCGATCTGAAGCCGAGGCTGTGCGATCTCGGAACCGAATCGAACCCGGGTCACTGGCGTGCGCAGGTCCAGCTGCAGACGGCGGGCCTGCACATGGTGGTCTGCCTGGATGACAAGGTCGTGCACTATGCTCCGACGCGATCGGTCAAGAGCGCCAAGACGTTCTTCCTGGCCAGCGAGCGTCTGGACGAGGTTTCCGCGGAGGCGTTGAATTTCGACCGCGTGCTGGGCCACCCCCTTGAACTCGTGCCGCGGACCGACCCGGTGACGCCGATGGGGCCAGGTGAGCCGCTGGCGGTTCAACTGCTGTTCCATGGTGAGCCGCTGGCAGGCACGCGCGTTTCGTTCATCCCGCGTGGGGTGCAACTGCAAGGCCACTTCGACGAACGGTACGAACGTCACACCGACGAACAGGGCCACGCGACCTTCACGCCGGAGCAGGCCAACGTTTACCTCGTCGTCGCCTATCACGAGGATCCCGAGGCGTCGGGCGAGGGCTACACGTCGACGAAATACAGTGCGGCG
>JBBDRF010000052.1:0-58968 GCA_040905565.1 Phycisphaeraceae bacterium
CCGCCGGGGCTCCCCCGCCCCCCCAATCACACCTCACCCATCAAACATCACACATCTCCCCCACCCCCCAGCGTTCGCACAACGCGGCATGATCGATGTCCGCAATCGAATCGACGATCAGGTCAGGCTGATACGCGTACGCCGCCACGTCCTCCCGGCCGGTCGTCCCCGTCAGCGTCAGCACCGTGTGGTAACCCATCTGCACGCCGCCCAGGATGTCCGTCTCCATCGTGTCGCCGATCATCACGGTTTCGTCCGCGGTCAGGCCGATCATCTTCCGCGCATCACGCATCATCACCGGACTGGGTTTGCCGACGCTGAACGCAGGCCGTCCGCTCGCCGATTCAAGCATCGCCACCAGCGCCCCGCAGCCGGGCCGGGTACCGTTGGCGGTGGGGCAGTTGGGGTCCAGGTTCGTCGCCACCAGCTTCGCGCCGTTGAGCACCATGTTCAGCGCCGCTTCGATCGATTCAGCGGTAAACGTCCGCCCTTCGCCGACCACGACGAAGTCCGGATCACGATCATCCACCGAGAATCCGTGCCGATGCAGCGCCGTCACCAGTCCGCCTTCGCCGATCACGAAGGCTGAGCCGTTAGGCTTCTGCCGCGCCAGGAATCGAGCCGTGGCCATGGCACACGTATAAACATGGTCTTCACTGACCTTGATGCCCATGCGGCTGAGCGACGCCACGACGTCTCGCCGCGTGCGTTGGGAGTTGTTGGTTAAGAAGGTGAAGGGAACATCCAGGCGAAGCAGGTCCGCAATGAACCGGTCGGCCTGGGGAATAAGGCGGCCGCCGCGGTAGATCACGCCGTCCATATCGATCAGGTAGCCAAGCATCAGAAGAACTCGCAAGTGTTGGGGTTTCGTGGCAGGATCGATCGATTGCTGTCGATCTTCAAACTCTAGTGGATGATGAATAGCCCTTAGTAAAACTAAGGTTCACATTCGACGAATCCCGTAGCCGCAAGTCGTGTGCCACAAACGCCGAACACGCCTGAGCCGCCCCCAGCGGCGAAACCTATATCGCAGCCGGGCAACAAGCGCGCATCGCCTGCACCACTGCCCAACCACTGCGCACCGTTGGCAACGAGCCGCGCACGTAAGTAAGCGGTTGTACGTCCGACCTCGGCGCATTGTGACGCCGCGTCGCAACCTCAAGCTTGAATCTCTATTCGTTCCGCCACGCGAGATCTTTGTCTTATCCCGCCCGTCCTTGCTCTGCGGTTTCGCCCGACACGATACCCGGGCACATCGCTGACGTGGGCTTTCATGACGCGCGGGTACAGTGAAGTGTCGGTCGAGCAATGAGGCGTTCGATCGGCAACTGAACCGTGCGGCGGCGCACGGATCTGTCAGCGAAGAGATAGGCCGCCGCGCTTCAAGCGTGCGAACCAGCAGTCGGGGCCGGACAACCGGCTCCGGCTGTATTTTTTAGAGATCGTAGATGCCGTCGTGCAGCAACTGCTGAGCCTGCTGAACCTCAGGCTCATCGTGGTACGGGCAGAACTCGGGATCCAGTGCCGCCAGCGCCTGGGCAAGATTTCCCTGCCGCGCCAGCACGCGCGCCAGCCCGGTATAAACCCAGGGCCCGCCGCCGAGTCCGATTGCTCGCCCGTAGGCTGCTTCCGCAGCAGGCATGTCCTTCAACTCGTTCTCGCAGAACTCCGCGACCGCCTCGTGGGCCTCTATATAGTCCGGCCGAATCCGGGCGGCCGCTTCGAGGCTCTGCAGCACATCGTCACGCCGATACGGACTCGCCTTGCCCCGCGTCTGTGACAGATGCAACGCCACAAGATCCGCCCGCATCATCCACAGCTCCGGCAGGTGCGGGCACTTATCCACCGCACGCTCGATCAGGGCCATCAGTTCATCATCAGGCGCATCGTTCGCCTTCGGCCACTGCGATTCGATCAACCGCATGTAGCCCCGGCAATCCTGCGACGGATCGTCATAGCTGAACGGACTCACGAACGGCCATCCCCCGCCATCGGCTCGGCCTGCTGCCAGTGTGCCACGAAAGCTTCGTACTGCTCGGGCGTATCGATGCCGTGATGCTCCACACGCTCGGTGATCACTGCAATCGCAAAGCCATGCTCCAGCGCCCGCAGCTGTTCAAGCTGTTCAGCCTGCTCCGCGGGTGTCGGCTCCAGCGCGAGATAGCTCGGCAGAAAGCTTCGGCGATACCCGTAAAGCCCTATGTGCTTAAGCGGTTGCGCCGTTCCGGTGCCATCGCGATCGTGCGGAATCAGACTGCGCGAGAAGTACATCGCGCGACCACGCTGATCCAGCACCACCTTCACAATATTGCGGTCGGCGGGGTCTTCATCGGCTGCGAACGGCGAGGCGACGGTGGCCATGGGGGCTTCCGAATCGCTTAGCCTTGCCACCAATGCGTCAATCAGGGCGGGGTCGATCATCGGCTCATCGCCCTGCACGTTCACGATCCGATCCACCTCCGCAGGCAACGCCTGTGCGACCTCGGCAATGCGACTCGTCCCATTGGGATGGTCCGCACGCGTCATCACCGATTCGTAACCGTAGTCGGCGGCGGCCTTAGCGATGCGTTCGTCGTCCGTGGCGATCAGGACCCGGTCGATCAGGGTTGCCCGGGCGGCGGCATCGGCGACGTGGACGACCAGCGGGCGACCTGTTCGATCCAGCAACGGCTTGCCGGGCAACCGCGTGGACGCGTACCTGGCGGGGATGACAGCAACAACACTCATGCTTCCATTATCACCCCCCCCACCTATCAATCAACCACGCCTCTCCCACCTATCGCGCCGTCCTCCCTGGACCCCGCGCGGTTAGCCGCCGATCCGAGCGCCCCGTTTCCGAGGGCGCTGCCGCCGACCCACTGGTGCGTGCTCGGATATGCGATCAACGTCGACTAATGCCCGTCAATCACCAGGTAACTGCGAGTAATCGGGCCTGCTTTTGCAGGAATTGAAGACTTATGCGCGAAGCTGAAAGATAATGCTTGATTCTGCCGATGCATTTTGTACACTTATGCTCTGCACGTGTCACTAGAGAGCGGGAATCATTCATGGCCACGCAAACGCTGGATCGGTCACAAGTCGAACAACTGGTAAGGCAAATGCTTTCCAGTCAGCTTCAGCAGGACGTGCGTCAGCCCCATCGGGCGCCGGCGGACAACGCGGGACCGAACCCGCTGGTTGTCAACGTCTCCGCGAGGCATGTCCATGTGACGCCTGAAGATGTGGAAACGCTTTTCGGGCCGGGCAAGACGCTGACGAAGATGAAAGACCTGTACCAGGACGGCGAGTTTGCTTCCGAGCAGACCGTGAACCTGATCGGGCCCCGCAACCGGATGATTCCAAACGTCCGAATCCTCGGCCCTGCAAGGAATTACACACAGGTTGAGCTCAGCTACACCGACGGTGTGTTCCTCGGCATCGACCTGCCTCTCCGCATGAGCGGCAAGCATGAGGGCACGCCCGGCTGCGTGTTGGCTGGTCCTCACGGTGCGGTGACGTTGAAGCAGGGGGTGATCCGGGCGGAACGGCACGTGCATATGCACCCCGCGGATACGGCACATTTCGGTGTTAACGACGGCGACTACATGAAGTTGCAGATCGACGGGCCCTGCGGCGTGGTCTTCGACCGCCTGCTGGTCCGTGAGAATCCGAAGGTAAAACTTGAAGTGCATATCGACACCGACGAGGGCAATGCCTGCCATCTGCCGTCGGCTGAGCGCATGCAGCTACTGAAGATGTGAACAAGCGACGGCCCTATCGCCTGAGCTGATTTTGAAAATACGCAACGAACTTCTACGTGGAGACTTAGCAATGGCCAACCAAGCACTCGGGATGGTCGAAACCAAGGGCCTGACGGCACTGCTCGAAGCCAGTGACGCGATGCTCAAAAGCGCGAACGTTGAAATGCTCGGCTGGGACAAAGTCGGCTCGGGCATGGTGACGACCTTCGTGCTGGGCGACGTGGCGGCGGTGAAGGCAGCGGTCGATGCCGGGGCCGAGGCTGCCGCTCGCATCGGGCAGGTGATTTCGACGCATGTAATCCCCCGCCCGCACGACGAACTGCCTGCTTTGCTGCCGAAGGCCAAGAAGGCTGCCGGTAGTAAGTAAGAAGAAGCAATATAACCACAGAGGCACAGAGGAAGAGGAGGTAGGAAAGCAGAGAAGGTGAAACCTAAGTCGCGGAGTGGGGAGTCGATTTGTACTTAGGTTTGTTTTCTTGTTTCCTGGCTTAGCTTTTGTGTTTTTGTGGTTGAACTTAATAGCCTCCTTTTTGGAGTTTTGAAGATGAACGCATTGGGTCTGATTGAAACCCGTGGTCATACGCCCCTCGTCGAAGCGACCGACGCGATGCTGAAGGCTGCCAATGTTGAGCTTGTTAAGACGGTGCCGATCGGCGGCGCTTTCATTACGGCGGTCGTTCGTGGGGACGTCGGCAGTGTGAAGGCGGCGGTTGATGCGGGTGCGGAAGCGGCGTCGCGGACGGGTGAGCTGATTGCGGCTCACGTGATTGCGCGGCCTCACGATGATCTGCTGGACAAGTTCTAAAACGATTGGCCGGCGCGTCGGGTGGGCATGGCTCACCTGAAAGGCGAGGCGGGACGTTGAGCGCTTCCTTGCGGTTGCGGCTCGTTTTGGAACTGGTCGGGTATTCGTGGTGGGCGGTGCCCACCCTACTTTGGGAACGCATCTCATGCTGATTCTTGTGGCGAATCTCGGCAGTACGAGCTTTAAGTACAAGCTGTTTGATACGGCGCGGGACGAAGCGGTGCTGGCGCAGGGAGCTGCGGACCGTATCGGCGAAGCTGAGAGTGCCTGGTCGCTGAAGGCGGACGGCGTCGACCGCGACGGCACGGCTGGGTTGCCCGACCATGGGGCGGCGATTGAGCTGCACCTGAAAGAGCTTGTGGATGCGGGCGTGCTTGATGCGATTGAATCGCTGGGTGCGGTCGGTTTCAAGGCGGTGCACGGCGGCCCGATCAGTGGCGCGGTGCGGGTCGATGAGCGTGTGCTTGAGACGATGCAGCAGTTTGCGGATGTGGCGCCGGCGCACAATCCGCCTTACATCGAAGCGATGCGCGCTTTTGGTGAGCGGCTGCCTGGCGTGCCTCAGGTGGCGGCGTTCGAGACGGCATTCCATCAGACGATTCCGCTGAAGCGGCAGGCGTATGCGGTGCCTTATGAGTGGACGCAGATGGGCATCCGCCGATACGGCTTCCACGGTGCGAGCCATCGTTACGTGGCGACGCGGATGGCGGAGATTGCTCCAGACGCACGGCGGGTGATCAACTGCCATCTTGGTGGTTCGTCGAGCATCTGTGCGATTGCGGATGGTCAGAGCGTGGCGACGAGCATGGGGTTGACGCCTCAGAGCGGGCTGCCTCAGAGCGGAAGGGTGGGGGATTTTGAGATCTTTGCCCTGCTGAAACTGAACGCGGCGGGCATCAGCACTGAAGAAGCTTTGCAGCGGCTGGGTAAGGAATCGGGGCTGCTTGGCATCAGCGGCATCAGTTCGGACATGCGGGATATTGAACAGGCGGCGGCGGGGGGCGACGCGCGGAGCCAGCTTGCGATCGACGTGTATGCCGAGGCGATTCGGCATTACATCGGTGCGTACATGGCGGTGCTGAACGGCGTGGATGCGATCTGCTTTACGGGCGGTATTGGTCAGAACGGCAAGGCGTTGCGTGAAGCGGTGCTGCGTGATTTTGACTATGCAGGCGTGAAGCTGGATGCGAAGGCGAATGAGGCGGCGGATGCGAACGCGGAATCACGCATCGATGCGGCGGACTCCGGCGTGGCGCTGTGGGTGCTGCCGACCAACGAAGAACTGATCGTGGCCCGCCAGACTGTGGCGGTGCTCGAAGCGACAACGAATACGACGAACAACTGACACACCGAGCCAAACGGCTCACCTTGCTCCCCGGAGAATCATCATGGCAAACGAAGCACTGGGAATGATCGAAACCAAGGGTCTGGTCCCCGCGATTGAAGCGGCAGATGCTGGGCTGAAGGCAGCGAATGTGACGTTCGGCGGCATGAACAAGCCCGGCAGCGGCCTGGCGAGCATCAAGTTCATCGGCGACGTGGCAGCGGTCAAAGCAGCGGTTGATGCGGGTGCGGATGCGGCTGGCCGAATCGGCGAAGTCGTGAGCGTGAACGTGATCGCCCGCCCCCACGAAGGCGTCTCCAAGGTCTAACCCCCCCACCTTTTCCGACTGTTGTTTTGGCGTTGGGCTTGGTGCTCATGCTTGAACGCAGTGGGAATGTCTCCCCCGGGAGTTTTGCATGTTTTTGGCGCGTGTGCAGGGCAGAATCGTGGCATCGCAGAAGGATGCGGCGATCAACGGCACCAAGCTGATGATTGTTGAGCCCTTGCGGGTCGACTATCCCGAAGCGGGTGGTGGGACCTTCGCGCCGACCGGTCGTGCGATTGTGGCGGTTGACCGCATTGGGGCGGGTGAGGGCGAGCTGGTGCTGATTGTGCAGGGCAGCAGTTCGCGGATGGTGGAAGGCTGCTCGAGCATGCCGATTGATGCGGCGATTGTGGGGCTTGTGAACGAAGCGAGCGTCCGAGGCAAAACGATCGACCTTAGCAACGTTCCCTCCTGAACACGTTAGCTATCGATAGAAAGAACAAAGTGATGGACCAGGCAACGCTCATCCAAAACGTCGTGAAGAATGTCCTGTCGCAGCTTCAGAATGGGGCTCCGGCGAACGGATCCGCGAACGGCCAGTCGCAGGGTTACCGCGGCGGTGGCGGGGGGGCGCCGCAGCAGGGTGCGTTCGGTATTTTCTCCGACGTGGACCAGGCGGTGAAGGCGGCGGCGGAATCGCAGAGGAAGCTACAGGAAGCGGGCGTGGAGGTTCGGCGTGAGATCTGCGCGATGCTTCGGCGGATTCCGACGGAGAATGCTGCGGACTGGGGTCGCATTGAGCTTGAAGAGACGCAGGTGGGGAGGCTTGATCACAAGATTGCGAAGCTTGAGTTGCTGCAGAGCATTCCGGGCGTGGAGTTTCTTGAGACGCGGGCACGGAGCGGCGACGATGGGATCGGGCTGGACGAATGTGCACCTTGGGGTGTGATTGGTTGCGTGACGCCTGTGACGCATTCGATTCCGACGCTAACGGCGAACGCGATCAACATGATTGCGGCGGGGAACGCGATGGTGGTGAACGCGCATCCGTCGGGGTACCGGTGTGCGACGACGGCGGTGCGGACGTACAACCAGGCGATCGCGCGGACGTTCGGGATTGAGAATCTGATTTGTGTGATTGATCCGCCGACGCTTGAATCGGCGGAGGGGATTTTCACGCATCCGGACATTCCGCTGCTGGTGGTGACGGGCGGGCCGTTTGTGGCAAGGGCGGCGATGAAGCAGGCAAAGCGTGCGATTGTGGCGGGGCCTGGCAATCCGCCGGTGGTGGTGGATGAGACGGCTGATCTGGACAACGCGGCGAGGGCGATCATTGCGGGTGGGTCGTTCGACAACAATCTGCTTTGCATCGGCGAGAAGGAAGTGTTTGTTGTTGAAAGCGTGTTCGACCGGATGATGGACGCGATGCGGCGGGCGGGGGCGCAGCAGCTTGACCGGGCTCAGGTGGATCAGCTGACGGCGGCGGCGTTCGAGTGGAAGGACGATCACTACGCGGTCCGCAAGGAACTGGTGGGTAAGGATCCGTCGGTGCTGGGGCAGGCGGCGGGTGCTTCGGTCGGGGCGAATGTTGATCTGCTTTTCGGGGAGACCGATGAGGCGAATCCGTTCGTGCCTGAGGAGCAGATGATGCCGTTCGTGCCGTTCGTTCGTGTGCGGAATGCCGATGAAGCGATTGCGAAGGCGATCAAGTACGAGCATGGCTTCGGGCATACGGCGATCATCCACTCGAATAATCTGGACACGATCACCCGCATGGGTCGGGCGATGAACACGACGATCTTTGTGGTGAACGGGCCCTGCACGGCCGGCCTTGGCATCGGGGGCGAAGGGTATCCGAGCTACTCGATTTCGACGCCGACGGGCGAGGGGATCACCAATCCGTTGACGTTTACGCGTTTCCGTCGGTTGAGCATGAGCGGTTCGCTCCGCATCGTTTGATCGGGCATCGCATGTTGCTAGCACTTGTGAAAGGTCGGGCGACGACGACGGTCCGGCATGGGTCGCTGGCGGGGCAGAAGCTACTGATCTGCCTGCAGCTTGATCGGACGGGGAAGCCGACGGGCGACCCGCTGCTGTGCGTGGATCAGATCGGTGCGGGGACGGGCGACGTGGTGATGATTTCGTCGGACGGCAAGGGCGTTCGCGAAAGAATCACCGATAAGAACACGCCGATTCGCTGGTTCACGCTGGGGATCGTGGACGAGAACGGGAACGGCTCGTACGGCGGAGCGACTGGTTAAGTATGGCAGAGCAGCACGACCAACTTATCGCCCGCATCACTGAGCAGGTGCTGGCTGCGCTGAAGCAGAATGGTGCGAAGGTTTCGCGTGAGGCGCCGGTGGCGATTCGTCCGCCTGTGGGGGTTTGCACGGGGGATTATTCGAAGTTCACGGAATTGCAGGGGCGGCTTGGCTCGCCTGGTGGGGCGGTCGGGGGTGGGGGTGCGAAGCAAACGCAGGGCAACGGCGAAAGCACGGGCCCGATTCTGCGCGGATTCGTGACGGCACGGCAGCTGGAGGGGCTGAAGGGCGGGGCGGTGACGCTTTCGCCGGATGCGACGCTGACGCCGTTGGCGGTGGATTATGTGAAAGAGAAGAAGCTGACGGTGAAGCGGGCGGCGGTGGCGGCGGCGTCTGTGGCGGGGGGCGCAGGCGGGGCAAAGGTGGGGGGGACGGTGGGGGGGTGGTCGTGGTGGATTGATGGTCGGTGCGAGGCGGTGGAGCAGTTGACGGCACAGCGGCGTTCGCAGTTGAAGCCGGTGGGGGAAAAGCATCAGCTGAGTGCGTTGACCGCGGCGGTGCGGAGCGTGGCTCGGGATGTGAAACAGAACAAGGCGGCGGGGGGCGTGCTGTTCGTGCATTCGGCGGCACAGGCGGCGTGCTTTGCGAATCGTTGCCCGTCGCTTCGGGCGGTGGTCGGCACGTGCGGCGAAGCGGTGGAGCAGGGGATTCAGCTTCTGGCAGCGAACGTGCTGATTGTCGAATATCCGCACGTCGGGCCTCGCGCGATGCAGGCGATGGTCGATCGGTTCGTGACGGCCGAACGGCCCAACCTGCCGGCGGTTGATCGACAACTGATGGAGCTTGGCCGATGCGATTAGCCTGGGTGACAGGTCGATTGACGCTCTCGCGAGGCGTGCCGGACTTCAAGCCGGGCAGCTGGCTGGTGTGCGAAGCGCTGGACGCAGCGGCGCTGGAAGGCGATGCGATGAAGCCGGGCAAACGCGTGAAGCCGATGCCTGAATCGCTGATCGTATACGACCGCATGGGTGCGGGCGTGGGGGATTTGATCGCGTTTTCTGAAGGCGGTGAGGCGACCCAGCCGTTCCGCCCCGACCGCGTGCCGATCGACGCGTACTGTGCCGCGATCATCGACTCCGTTCATATACCAACTTCACGGAAGCAATAAATTATGGCTGAACAGATCTGGAAACTTAAGCAGCAACTGTGCGATGTCGGCACGAAAATCTGGCAGCGCGGCTTCTGTGCCGGCAACGAAGGCAACCACTCGGTTCGCATCGGCGAAGACCGCGTTTTGTGCACGCCGACCGGCTATTCGAAAGGCTCGCTGACGCCGGACATGGTCTGCTTGGTCGACATGGACGGCAAGCAGATCGACACGGCGAACAAGTACAAGAGGACGAGCGAGGTGCTCGTTCACCTGGCGATTTACAAGAAGCGGCCGGACGTTCGGGCGGTGATTCATTCGCATCCGCCGCACGCCACCGCGTTCGCCATCGCAGGCATCCCGCTGCCCGAAGGCATCCACCCCGAGGCGGAGGTTTTCCTCGGCCGCGTGCCGACCGCTCCCTATGCCACGCCGAGCAAGCAGGACCTACCCGACTCGATCATCCCGCTGATTGACGAGCACACCAACTCGGTGCTGATGGGCAACCACGGCGTGGTGTGCTTCTCGAAATCGCTGGAGGATACGTACTACAAGCTGGAAATCCTCGACGCGTACAGCCGCATTCTGATGCTGGTGAAACAGCTCGGGGCGGTGAACGTGCTTGACTCCAACCAGATGACCGAGCTGCTGGAAGTGAAGCAGAACTTCGGCATGCCCGACAAGCGTCTGGCCTGTGCGCCGACCGGCTGCATCGGCGACGTGAACGAGCCGTTCCTGGCGACGTTCGATGTTCGCCCCGCGACGGCTTCGTGCAACTGCGACGGCGGCGCCGTGCAGAACATCCCCTCGGCATCGACCACCACGACCACCACCAACGGCAACGGCTCCGCCACGATCGGCGACCAGGAGTTTGAGCAAATGGTGCAGCAGATTACCGACCAGATCCTCGCCGCGGCAGGCTGATTCCCGAACGCAATCGCAGGAGCATCCATATGAAAGTGTCCATCATCGGCGGCGGCGGCCGCGTCGGTTCCAACGCTGCGTTCGCACTGCAATGTGCGGGTATCGTCCACGAGATCGCACTCGTGGACGCCAATCGTGACATGGCCAACGGCGAGGCGCTCGACCTGCTCCACGGGGCCTCGATCGGAGCCGATCAAAAGATCTACGCCTGCGAAATCGGCGACGTCGCCGACAGCGACATCGTCTGCATTACCGCCGGTTCCAGGCGAAAGCCCGATGAAAGTCGGCTGGATCTGATCAACCGCAACGTCGCAATTTTTACGCAGATTCTCGACAACCTCAAAGCGGCGAACCTGAAGCGCGACGCGATCATCTTCGTCGTCTCCAACCCCGTCGACGTGCTGACCCGCTTGGCCATCGAGCACCTTGATTGGCCTGCGGAGAAGGTGATGGGCCTCGGCACGGTGCTGGATACGGCTCGTTTCCGCTCGATGATCGCAGCGGATCAGAACCTGCCGCCGACGCAGGTGAAGGCGTTGATTATCGGTGAGCATGGCGACACGATGACGCCGTTGTGGTCGAGTGCGACGGTGGCGGGCGTTTCGCTGACGAAGCTTTTGAGCGTGGCGCAGCAGAACGATCTGTTCAAGCGGACGCAGGGTTCGGGCGCTGAGGTGATCCGTGGCAAGGGCGGCGCGGGATGGGCGGTGGGCCTGTCGATTGCGGAGGTAATCCACAGTATCGCATTGGATCAGCACAAGCTTCTCCCCGTCGCCAGCCGTATGAACGGCGAGTACGGGCTGCGGAATGTTTGCCTTTCGATCCCGACGGTCGTCGGCCGATCGGGCGTGGTCGGCACGCTGGAAGCGGAGCTGTGGCCTAAGGAACTGACCGGGCTTCAAGGTAGTGCGAGGGCACTCGAAGAGACCTGGTCGAAACTCGGCTAAACGTTGAATACAAGCCGCGACCGTAAGGGAGCGGTTGTGTCTCGGGACTGGGAAAGAAGAAATAATAACCACAGAGGCACAGAGGAAGAGGAGGTAAGAAAGAAGAGAAAGAAGACATTTAAGAAGAACAAAAGTCGGGTGTTTTGTTCTTCGATTCGTCCTTCTCTTCTCTGCCTTTTCTCCTCCCCCTCTGTGCCTCTGTGGTTCAACAATTTGGTTCGCGATGCGTCGCAGGGACTAGAACTATGATTGCTAAATCGCTCGATCAGAAGCTTGCGAACATTCTCGCGGACTCCTCGTGCAAGGACTTTATTCTTGCCGATGCGAAGGACGCGGACATGGCGTTCGGGCTTTCTGCGCCCGGCAAGAGTCCCGAGCATCATGCGCATGAGGGCAACTTCCGGTCGCTTGATGATTACCGCCGGCTGATTCGTGATGTGGTGGATCAGGGGCTTGTGGACATCATGCTGATGAGCGCGTCGACGAGCGAACTGCTGACGATTCGCCAGCGGCTGTTCGACAACTCGCACATCACGCCGGCCATCCGGGCCAACGATACCAGCGAGATCTGGCTTGCGGGCGGTGAGGTGCAGTACGCCAATCAGCCTTCGAGACCGTTCCGGACGGCGACGCTTGATCATGCGATGTGCGGCAAGGCGGCGTGCGAACCGGAAGAACGGACCCTCGGTGCGGACCTGGGTTTGTACTCGGTCACGTTCAACAACGACATCCAACTCGACGGCGACACGCTTGAAGCGTACAAAGCTTTCCGCATTGAAGCGGAGCAGAAGAACTTCAGGCATTTTCTCGAGCTTTTTGATCCGAATGCGCCCGCTGTGCCGGTGCCGAATGTTGGCAAGTTTCTGAATGATCACATTGCCCGGACGCTGGCGGGCGTGACCAGCAAGGGGCGGCCGATCTTTCTTAAGATTCCGTACCACGGCCCGGAGGCGATGGAGGCGCTGGCGACTTATGATCCGAACCTTGTGCCGGGCATCCTCGGTGGCGGGGCGGGGACGACGTACGATGCGTTCTTCCAGCTTCACGATGCCCGCAAGCACGGCGCGCGGGCGGCGCTGTATGGACGCAAGATCAATCATTCGGAACATCAGCTGACGTTTGTGCGTTACCTGCGGGCGCTGGCGGATGATGAGATTAAACCGGATGAAGCGGTCAAGGCTTATCATGGCGATCTTCAGCGACTGAGCATTCAGCCTTACCGGTCGCTGGAAGAGGATATGAAACTCACCGTGACGGCGACCGCTTACGGCGGGACGAAGACAGCGGTGGCGGTCGATGGCGGTCGGCCCGCGCCCGCGGCGCATTCCGCTGCGGCGAACATTTCGAACAATGGTCATGCCAGCGTCAGCAACAACGGCAGCGACCGACCTGATTTTGCAGCCATGAGCAGTGCCGATCGCATTGCGTATCATCGTGCCAGGCTGGATCGTCGGTTCGGCCGATGACTGTTTTGATGCTACTCCAATGCCCCTGCGGCCGTGGATTTCATGCTAGTTCTTGAACGTCAGCAGCGCCTGCTCGACATGCTTCGCCAGCAGAAGGCGGTTGATCTGGACTCGTTGGCGCAGGCGCTGAACGTGAGCGGCTCGACGGTAAGGCGTGATCTTGATCGCCTGGAGGATCAGGGGCTGGTGGAGCGCACGCATGGCGGGGCGGTTTACCGGGGGCCTCGCAATCATCCGGTCGCGTTTGATGAGCGGCTGAACGTTCACATCGAAGCGAAGAAGGCAATCGGGCAGTATGCCGCTTCGCTGGTGCAGCCGAACATGACGCTGCTGCTGGACGGGGGTTCAAGTGTTTATTTTGCGGCGGAGCGGATCACGGCAAGGCCGCTGCAGGTGGTGACCAATTCGCTGACGATTGCGAATCTGTTCGCCGACGATGAGCAGGTTGATCTGGTGATGATCGGGGGATCGTTGTATCCGCGGACGGGGGTGCTGGTGGGGCCGTTGGCGACGGCGGCGCTGGCGGAGCTGCATGCGGATCTGCTGCTGTTTTCGACGGCGGGGATCTTCGACGGCTATGCGTACAACCTGAACATCGACCAGGCGCAGGTCGAACGCGTGATGATTCAGCAGGCGGCTCGTGCGGTGATGCTGATGGATAGCTCGAAGTTCGGGCGGAAGTCGTTGGCGCGCGTGTGTCGTCTGGAGCAGACCGAAGCGGTGGTGACCGACGACAGGATCAGCGAGAAATGGCAACGGCTGACGGGGGACCGGTTGATCGTGGCACCGTCGACCTAGCCGCGGTCGAGGCGCTGCTGGACGCGGGCGTTCTGGTCGGGCGTGAGTTGGCGGTTGGGGTCGAGGTAGGCCTGCTCGTTGAGGGTCAACACGTCGCGGTACCATTGGGCGGCACGGGTTTGTTCGCCGAGTTCCCAGGCGGCATCGGCGGCGAGGAGGCGGGCTTGGAGGCTGTGCGGATCGTGCGGGAGCATGGCCTCGGCGGCGGCGAGGGTGCGGGCCTTCCAGATTTCATCTTGCGTGAGTTGATAGGCGCGATTGCTGATGGCGAGTTCGAGTCGCCAAAGGCTTGCATGGCTGCCGTGGGCGCGGCCGGCTTCGAGGGAGTCGCGGGCGGCGGCCCAGGCGACATCGCGAGCGCGGGTGTCGCGGCGCTGGTGGGCGTTCTCGGCACGTTGGACATAAAGCTGGACGGCGTGCTGGGCGATGCGCGGGTTCGGCGGAAGACCATCGGCCCCCGCAGCGGCGAGCGCCTCGGTGGCGAGGTGAATGCGACCGGCGGCGGCCTGGCGTGCGGCTTCGGCAAGGTGCGACTGCTGACGCGCGATCGGCACGACGAGCATGGTGAGAACGACGATGAGGGCAACGCCTGTGAACGCGAGTGCGGTCGGTGGCGCGAAGCGTTTCACGCTGGCTTGTGAGGGCGCGGGTTGGGGTGAACCGGCGGTGATGCCGAGGAACGCGAGCAGGAGGGGCGGGGCCATGGTGCTGGTGAGCGAGAGCTCGATCTGGGCGTGGGCGATCATCGCGGCGACGGCGGCGAAGAGGCCGACGCAGGCGTAGCGGGTATCAATCTCACGGCGGCCGGCGAGCCAACCGGCGAGGGCGATCCAGCAGCCGGTGGCGAGCATCCAGAGCAGGGCAGCGTCGATCCAGTAACGCGGCAGCTCGATGACGTACTGCGTGCCGAAGGCGAGCACGGCGATCGCGGCGACGGCGAGCCAGCGGGCGCGGCGAGCGGGTTGGGGCTCGTCAGCATCCAGCAGAGTGGGTTCGATGGCGGCCCGGCTGCCGAGGGATTTCGCGGCGTGCCAGAGGAGGCTGAGGAGGAGTGCGGCCCATGCGAAGCCGGCGAGGCCGAGCGTGGCGATGTAGGCGATGAAGACGCTGTGGGGGTCGTTGACATCCTCGGGGCTGAGAGGATTCTTGTGCAGCAGACAGGCGTTCTGGAAGTTGCCGGGGCCGACGCCGACGAGCGGACGTTCGGCGAACATGCTGGCCGCGGCCTGCCAGTAGTGCCAGCGGAACAGTAGCGAGCGTTCGCCGGCTGCGGTGTCCGGTTCGCCGAAGACGAGGCCTCGGAGGACGACGGCACCAAGACAGAAGATGACGACGGCGAGGAGGAGAACGGCCCACGAGCGACCGCTTATTCGGGGCGTGAGTTTGAAACGCCAGGTGAGGATGCAGGCGACCGCGGCAGCGCCGAGACCGAGGGCGATGGCGAGAATGGCGCCGCGGCTGAAGGTGAAGATGACGACGGTGAAGGCGAGCGCGGCGACAACGGCGAGGGCAGCGCCCCCCCATTTTGCCCGACGCGAGCGGCCGGCGAGCATGGCGGCGAGGAAGCCGACGGCGGCGAGTGCGAGCGTGGCCATGACGGTGCCGAGCACGTTGCCGAGCGCGAAGCGGCCGGTGGCCTGGAGCTGATAGAGGCGTTCTTCGAACTTGCGGTGCTCGAGCGATCCCTCAGCCCAGCCTCGTGATTCGAGGTAGTCGGCCCGCTGCTCCTCGTAGCCGGCGATCGTGGTCGGATGTTCCACGCCGATCTGGTAGAGCGCCTGAATGCCGAGTGGGATGATGAGCGCGACGAGGGCGGCGAGGATGAGGCGGCGGTGGCGACTGTCGCAGCCGAGGTGGATGGCGGCGAGGCCGAGCGCCAGGGCACCGGCCCAGTTGCCGGCGAGGCGGAGGCTGTCGGCGTGTTGCGAACCATGATGAAGCGCGACGATCAGCCCCAGAAGCCAGAGTATCGCGAGGCCCCACCAGACACGCTGGCCTCGGAGAAGGTTCGCGCTCATGGCGAGGACGAGGACGACCATGGCGAGCCAATCGAGCAGGGCGGCTCCGAACGCGCCGACTTCCGGCGCGCCGCCCTCCGCAGCGGACCAGTGGGGATCGGGGTTGAACGGCACCACGCATCGCAATGCTGCCAGGGCCACGAGGCCGACCACGGCGACCCATGCGATGGCGTTACCTGTTGCATGTGAGGCGGTGATGGGGGCGATCGATTTGACGGTGGTTGCGGTCGTATTCATCGGACCCCCCCCACCTTTTCGTGGGTGCTGGCGGTTGGTTGGGGCGAGTCGACAAACGCCTGCGACGTAGTCGGGTCAACGGTGGGGGGGGGTGGGGGGGTGCGTTCGAGGAGTGCGAGGATTAGAAGGATGAGGCCGGTCTGCGTTGCGATGAGGCCGGCGTGCCAGGGTTGGGTGATGCTGCTGAGCATGATCGCGCCGATGCCTGTCGCAGCGGTGCAGGCCCAGATCACGATCACGGCAGCGCGGCGGCTGAGGCCCTTGCGGACCAGGCGATGCGAAAAATGTTGCGTGTCGCCGACGAGCGGACTCTTGCCTTGCGAGATGCGGATGAGCGTCACGCTGAGCAGGTCGTAGAGGGGGATCGCGAGCACGAGCATCGGCGTCAGCACCGCCCACCAGCCGATACCGATGGCCGGGTCATAGTAGGTGATGCGGACGGACATGATCGCCATGACGAAGCCGACGACCAGTGAGCCGCCGTCGCCCATGAAGATGGTTGCGGGGGGGAAGTTGAACACGAGGAAGCCGAGCAGTGCGCCGAGGAGGAGGGCGAGCACGGCGGCGACGAACCATTGGCCGCCGAGGAGTGCGGCGGTGAGGAAGATGGCGGCGGCGACGGCGGCGACGCCTGCGCTGAGGCCGTCCATGTTGTCCAGGAAATTGAAGGCGTTGGTGAGGGCGACAATCCAGAGGACGGTGATGGTAACGCTGGCGACGGGGCCGAGCAGTTCGAGCAGGCGGATGTCGAAGAAGATGGCGAGGCCGGCGGCGGCGGTGAGCTGGACGCCGAGCTTCAGGAGGGGGCCGAGGTTGATGCGGTCGTCGATGAGGCCGGTGACATGCAGTGCGGCGGCGGCGAGCAGCAGGGCGATGGCGAGGGGGGTCTGGCTGCGTGCGCCTTCGAGATGTTCGACGGCTGCGGGCAGCAGCGCTTCCCACCATGCGACGGGCACGACCCAGACGGCGAGTATGGCGAGGGCGAGCGGGGCGGCGAGTGCCCAGAAGATGGCGATGCCGCCTGTTGCGGGGATGGGACGGTCGTGGATCTTACGATCGCCCGGCTGGTCAAGCTGACCGAGGCGACCGCCGAGTCGTCGCACGACGGCTGTCAGCGGACAGCTGAGCGCAAAGCCGATGAATAAAAGCAGCAGGCAGGCATACGTCATAGCCCGTATTAGACGCACCCCGAGCCGAGCGGGCAATGGGCGGCAGATTTAGTGTCAGGCGAGTGTGCCACTGGTGGCTTGCCCACCAGTGCCCGGGCCGTACGTCAAAACACTGGTGGACAAGCCACCAGTGGCACGCCACATGAAGCGATGCTTGCGCTGCAATGGCATCTCGTCGTTCCGTCGAACGGTGGCTTACAGTTCCCGCGCGCCAAGCAACTTAAACGCCCCGGCGGTGATCGGTGATTTTCGGCAGGGCGTCGGCGACCTTTCGCAGGGCGCGGCCGACGGCGCGGACGTCGCGTTCGTCGACATCTGTAAACGGCGGCAGGGAGACGAGCTGGTCGGCGAGGGCCTCGGCGTGGGGCAGGGTGGCGCGCCGGGTGGGATCGTCGCGGTAGCGGTTTGGGCCGCCTGCCATGAAGCCGCCGTGCTGGGTGTAATCAAGTTCGTTGAACAGCGGCAGCTCGTGCAGGAGCCGACCGCGACGGCCCAGCAGCGTGTAGCGATCGCGCTGAATGGGGACCCCCTCGGCGGCGGCGGCTTTGACGAAGAGGCCTGCGGAGATGCCGTTGGCGTGTTCGGGGTGGAAGCGGAAGATGAATTCGAGCAGCCCGCCTCGGCGTGCGCCGGGGTAGATATCGATGGGCCTGAGCGCGGGGCAGTGGCGCAGTTCCTGGGTGAGGATGGCGTAGTTCTGGCGTCGACGCTGATTGAGTTGATCGAGGCGCGCCAGTGAGCCGAGCGCCAGCAGCACGCCGTACGGATGAGGCCGATACTTGAAGCCGAGGCTGAGTGCGTCGATGTCGTACGTGGCGGCTTGCTGACCGGAAGCGACGCGCCCGAAGTGGCCGAGCGCCAGCATGTGGTCGTGGAGTTTCGGGTCATCGGTGACGGCCACGCCGAGTTCGCCGCCGCTGACGGGCTTGGCGCCCTGCATGGAGAAGCAGCCGATATCGCCCCAGGAGCCGACGGGTTTGCCCTGGAAGGTCGCGCCGTGGGCGTGTGAGCAATCTTCGATGAGCGTGAGGTTGTGTTTGCGTGCAATGGCGACGAAGCGGTCCATTCTGGCGGGGTTGCCCCAGACGTGAACGACGCAGATGGCGCGGGTGTTTGGCGTGATGCGTTTTTCGACATCGTCCGGGTCGGCGGTGAGTGTGCGCGGATCGATATCGCAGAAGACGGGCGTGCCACCGAGTTGCAAGATAGGGGCGGCCGAGGCGTAGAAGGTGTAGCTGGGGACGATGACTTCGTGACCCGGTTTCACGCCGGCTGCGTAGTAGGCGGAGTGGAGCGTGGCGGTGCCGGAGTTCATGGCGATGGCGTATTGGGATGCGGTGCATTGGGCGAAGGCGCGTTCGAGTTCTCCGATGCAGTCGCCTGCGGTGACGGTGCTGACGCCGCGCATGGCGTAGCGGACGATGCGGTAGATGTCGGGCAGGCGGATGGGCTTCCAGCGTTCACGGACGGGGCGGGTGAGGGTGGGTTCGCCGCCGTAGAGCGCGAGCGAAGCGTTGCCGTTGGCGCGGATGCCGGGTTCAGGATGCTGAGCCGCTTCCGGCATGGGCGTGGCCTTCGGCGCTGCGCTGAGCGTGGGTTCGGTAGTTCTGGTAGTCATCGCGAGTGAGTCCTTCGCAATAGGGATTAGCGCGATCGAGCGGAAGTTGGACGGATTCGCCGGTGAGGCTGGCGATGTAGATGGCGGTGCACAGTTCCAGCGAGACGACGGCATCATCGGCGGAGATCGGCAGTGGGAGTCGTTTGCGGATCGCCTGCAGGACGGCGCGGTAGTACGGGAGGTGCAGCGGGGTGGCGCGCGGCGGTGTGACGTGGCCGCCGAGCTTGAGGATGCGGAGGCCCTTGCGGAAAGCGCGGGCGGCGATGTGCATACTCGGCTGTTTCACGGGCCCTGAAAGCGGCGGGTAGAGCAGATCCAGTTGTTGCAGATCGCGCTGCATCTGTGCGGGGTTGTCGCCGTGGCACGCCCAGGGGTTCTGGATGGTTCCGCGGCTGCCGAAGATGTGCCACTGCTGAAGCGGCGGCGCCTGACTGGTGAGCGTGGCGGTGCATGAAGCGATCGCACCGGATTCGAAGCGGATGGTGGCGGCGAAGGTATCTTCGGATTCGATGTCGGCGGCGTAGGTGTCCATCTGCGCCTGCACGGCCACGGGCTGTCCGAAGAGGTGGCAGGCGAGATCGAGCTGGTGGATGAATTGGGTCATCGCGACGCCGCCGCCCGCGGTTTGCCACTGGCCCCACCACTTGGTGGCGAAGGGTGAGAGGCGGTCGAAGCGGATGAAATGGCCGGCGGTGAGCTGCCCGAGCCGACCGTTATCGCGGAGCCAGACGGTCTTCTGAATGTCGGGGATGTAACGCAGCTGGTAGACGACCGAGAGCCTGCCGGGGTAGCGGGCGGCCGCTTCACGGATGCGGTCGGCGGAGGCGACGGAGTGGGCGAGGGGCTTTTCGCAGATGACGAATTTGCCGGCTTCCAAAGCGTCAATCACCATCCGCTCATGCGTGGCGGGCGGGGTGCAGACGGCGATAACGTCGATGTCCTCGCGGTCCAGCAGCTCGCGGTAATCGCTGGTGGTGATGGCTGGGCCGAAGCGGTCGGCGGCGTGTGAAAGCTGCACGGCACTGGTATCAGCGACGCCGACGAGCCTCATGCCTTGCCCGAGTTTTTCGATGGCGTCGGCGTGGTCGGTGAAGATTTGGCCGGCTCCGATGATGCCGATCCCGTAAGTTTTATCTGGCATGGCGAGCTTCCTGCTTCCAGGTGTGATGAGTGGACCATCGCGTTCAGTTTGAGTTCCGGGCCGCGGCACGGTGATAGCTGTTGAGGTGCGTTTTGAATTTGCCGGTGAGGTGGCGGACCTTCCGCAGGGCGCGGGCGGGGATGGCGAGGGGGCCGGGTTTGGTGATGCAGGAGTAGGGCGTCTGGCGGCCGCCGAAGGCGCGGTTGGTCTGTTCGACGTTGCGCATCATCGAGCCTTCGAAATCGAAGACATCGGCGACTGTGGAGGCGAAGCGGATGGCCTCCCATAGCGCCAGCGCGACGCCGTTGAAGCGGCGCAGGCCGGGGTCCGAGCCGACGAGCAGGTGGTAGGCGACGCGGTCGTGATAGACGATGTAGACGGCGGCATGGAGGCGACCCTGCGGATCGCGGGCAGCGACGATCTTTCGGCCCGCGTGCTGGAGGCAGGCTTGGTCGATTCGCCGAAGCAGTTCACGCGAGACGGGCGGAGCCATGCCCTGCCTGGCGAAGGTGAGCGCGTTGAGGTCGAGCATCTCTTCGAAGTCGATCGTGTCGGTCACCTCCAGCTGTTCGTCCCGCGCCGCCCGGATGGCGGTGCGCGGCGCGGTGCGGAGATTCGTCCAGAGTTGGTCGAGATCGGAAAGGTCCGGCAGCAGATAGGTGAAGCGTGCCGTCTGCTCAAAGTCGTTCCAGCAGAAGGGCAGGTGATTGGTGAACGCTTCGTGGAAGTTGTGCTGGAATGAGCCGGTCGTCGGCAGCTGCCGGATGAGCGCTTCGATGTGCTGGTGCTGACGCGAAAGTTGCTCGGCGTATTTCTGTTTCGGGTTCGGCGGCGGCAGGAGGATGCCGAGCTTCTGTGTCATCGCAGGCATGACGACGTCGGTGCGGCCGCTGCGCCCTTGCTGGTGTGTGACAATTGGCCATGCGGCGTGCAGATTCTGCTTGTCGCCGACGCTCAAGATCTGCCATTGGCCTGGCGCTACGGCATCAAGCCACCACCGCTGACAATAGATTGATGCTTGAGGTGAGCAGGCGGCCAGACGGTCGTACGCGTCGCCGATGCGGTCGTCGTGGATCCGTGTTGGTGCGGTGGTCATGGCGGGCACCTGTGCGATGGGATGTGTGGGCGAAGCGGGATCGTGGGCGAGGGGTCGCATCAGGAAAGGGCTCCGACGAGGCCTTCGAGGGCTGGGTTAAACAACGTGCCGACGCAGACGCCGACGGCGAGGAACGCAAGGGCGCGAATCTCGTGCCAAATGGAGAGGACGCCGTAGCGGTGCAGGCCCCAGGCGACGATGAAGGCGGTAGAGATGTTGGCTGTGGCAAGCACCCAGAGCGCGCCGTAAAGCCCATAGGCAGGCCAGATGAGCGGCACGCCTGCGAAGATCCAGACGCTTTGGACGCTGTTGGTGACCAAGCCGTATCGCGGGTTACCGGCGGCGAGGAGACACGCGCCGCCGAAGAGCGTCGTGCAGGAGATTGCAACACGCAGGGCGAGGATCTGCAGCATCCAGCCGGCCTGTGCGTAGCGGTCATCGTAGAGCAGGGCGACAACGGCCGGGCCGGTGGCCGCGAGCACGCCCACCGCGGGAAGCAGCATCGCATCGGAGAGCAAGCGGGCGCGGTAGAACACGCTTTTGACGCGCTCGGGGTTGTCGCGAAAGGTGCGGCTAAGGGCGGGGAACATCACCGAATGGGTGAGTTTTGAGACGACGCCTCGCAGCACGTCGGTCAGGTGATAGGCGATCGCGAAGATGCCCAGCTCCGCCATCACCAGGTACGCCCCGAGCAGAAGCCGATGGCCCTGCGCCGCGAGGAAGTTGACCGCTGAGGTGGCGAAGATCCACTTGCCGAAGCTGAACAGTGAGCGTGCCGCCTCCCAGTTCCAGCCGAGGCGATCGCGGCCGGGCCAGAGTACATGACTGAAGAGCATCTTCAGGCCCGCAGCGACAAGGCCGCCGCCCACCAGCGCCCAGACCGTGCGGTAATACCAGGCCCACGTGATCATCACGGCGATGGCGACGCTCTGGCTGAGCAGGTCCAGCAGCGTGATGCGGCCGATGGCCATGTGACGGTTCGCACTGAAGATGCCCGTCGAGTTGAAGCCCGCAAGCGTGGCGGCGAAGGCGGCGACGGAGATGAGCGGGCCTAGCTGCGGCTCGCCGTAGAAGGCGGCGAAGGGCCAGGCGGCGGCGAGGGCGATCGCGGTGAGCAGAAAGCCACGGATGATCTGGATCGACCAGGCGGTCGCGAGGAATGAGCGATCGTCCCCGCGCTTGTTCTGGATAATCGAAGGCCCGATGCCCACATCGGAGAACATCTCCAGGCCTTGAAGGAAGACGGCCACGAGGGCCATCAACCCGAAAACCTCGGGGAACAGCAGACGCGCCAGAATCAGATGCGACGCCAGCCGAAGCGCCTGCGCCAGGCCGAAGCCCAGGAAAGTCCAGGCCGACCCCCGTAAAGCCAACGTGCGCAGCGAAAGCTGGGCAAGTGCAGGTGTGGACCGCGCGGCTGTACTCATCTCCCCCCCCCAGGGCTCAACGCAATGCGTGTGACGAACGTTAGCAGTATAGGGTGCGCTACCGGTCCACTTTCAAGCGAAAGCGTAGAAGATGTTGCTCATCGGCCTAAATCCTTGACCGCGTCCGGCGTGGCGGCTACTAATGGACGTGAGGATTGTCATGGTGCCAGGCATTGACCATCGCGGATGCAACTGGATGGTGGTCTTGCTGCTGATTGCAGCGGCCCCCATGTGGTGCTGTTGCGCCACGGTGCTGGCCCACGTTGCCCCGGAGCAGGAGCCTGTTAAGACTTGCGGCAGTTGCCAGCCGGCGGAAACGACCAGTCCTTGCGACACCGATCAACCCGACGAAGAGCCGTGCGACTGCGAGCATGAAAAACTCGTGCTTATGGTGCCCGACCAGTCTGATGTTCAAAGGCTGGCCGGCCTGTCGTGGGACACGGCGCCGGTGTGGCTGGCGGAACCGGCGCCGGCGATTGTGGGCGGTGCGGGCCTCTCTCCTGATTCGTTAAGCGCAGCGAAAACCGCGCCCTTACCGGGGGTAGCGTCTCTTTTCTCGTTGCGTTGTCTTCTGACAACGTAAAGCTTCGGTAGCTGCAGTGTGTTCGTGATCTGACTCGAGCACACCGCAGGGTGTAGCCGTGCGCCTATGGCGCGACGGCTATACCTCTGCCCATACTTCCCATCGCGGCACGCGGCTGCGGCTGCGCGCGCCCCCTCAAAACATCTGCATCACCATACCCCCCTTGATTCGGAGAAAAACGATGAATCATTACATGCGTACCTGGCAACTCGGCCTCCTGGCAGCGGCATTCATGACGGCAGCTTTCCTCGGCGGCTGCGGCAGCGAAAGCAACGTCGAAAAAACCGAAGCGCCGCAAGCCCCTGCCGAAACCGCGGCGGCATCGGCGGAATACCCCCTCACAACGTGCCTGGTTTCCGGCGAAGTACTCGGCGGCATGGGCGAGCCTTACGTACACGAGCACGAGGGCGAAACGGTCAAGCTTTGCTGCAAGCCCTGCCTGGAGGATTTCGAGAAGGATCCTGAGCAGTACCTCGCGAAGCTTGAAGCAGCGCGCGAGTAACACCACTTGGGGCGTGCCCGCGAAAGTGGGCATTGCCCCCTTCACGATGGAGCCTGCTTATGCCGACCCGCACGTCACAACTTGCACAGCTCGCGACGGCCTTTGTCGCATCACGGTCGCGGCGCCTTGGCGCGCCGATGATCGGGGTCATGCTCACGCTTGCCGGCGGATGTGCGTCGCAAGGCGACGGGGAAGGGCGGGCGCTGGCGCGGTGGGTTGAGCGCGACGCGGCCGGGTTTGCTGCGGAGCGGCCCGCCGCTGTTGATGCCGACGACTGGCAAGCGACGCAAAGGTTGAGGCGGGATACGCGCGAGACGGCTGAGCTGGGATCTGATGCGGACCTCCCGGCGATGATCGGCTACGCGATGATGCACAACCCCGGGCTGAGATCGGCGTTCCAGCAGTGGCGCGCAGCCCTGGCGCGTGTGCCACAGGCGCGGGCGCAGATGGATCCGCGGCTGAGGTACAGCTACTTCGTCGAACAGATGATGATGCGGCAGAACGTCGGGCTTTCGCAGACCTTTGAGTGGTGGGAAAAACTCAAGCTTCGCGGCGAGATCGCCACGGCCGAGGCCCGGGCGGCGGAGCAGCGCTTCGAAGCCGACCGCCTTGCCCTCGTCTACGACATCAGCGACGCCTGGGCTGAATGGGCTTACCTCGCGCAGGCCACGAACCTTGTCCGGGCGAACCTGGCGATTCTCGAATCGGCGGTGCAGGCGGCGGAGGCGGGGCTCGAATCAGGCAGGCGGCCGCTGGCGGATGTGACCCGGGCGGAGCTGGAACTGGAGCAGGTCGCCGACGAACTGGCATCGCTTGAGGCGAGCAGCGCCGCCGTCAGCGCGCGCTTGAACGCTGCTTTGGGCCGGCCTGCCGACGCGCCGCTGCCCGAGGCGGAGACACTGCCGAGCGTGGCGCTCGAGGCGGCCGAGTCGCAGCTTCTGGCGTGGCTGAGTGAGACGAACCCAACGCTGCGTGCCCGCACGGCTGAGGCGACCGCCCGACGGCGGAATGTGAAACTGGCGAGGCAAAACTGGATCCCCGATCTCACCGTCGGCGTCGCGTGGCAGGACGGGGTGACCGATCGAGGCGACGCGGTCGAGCTGATGGCGGGCGTGAACCTGCCGATCTGGCGCGAGCGGCTCGACGCGGAGCGGGCGGAGGCTCTGGCGCAGTATGCCGCGGCGACGAACGGTCAGCACGATGAACTGAATCAGCTCGAAGCACGCGTCCGCCTGGCGCACTACCGGTTCCGTGATGCGGCTCGGCGTGTCGCGCTTTACGAGGATCGGCTACTCGATTCGGCGAGGCGATCGCTTGAAGCGGCGGAGGCGGCGTACGCCGAGGGGCAGGTGCCCTTCGAGGCGCTGACGCAGGCGCAGACGACGCTTTTGACATTCGAGCTGACGCATCAACGCGCTCGACGGGAGCGGTTCCAGCGCTTGGCGGAACTGGAAATGTTGGTTGGACGGCCGCTCCGTGGGCCGGCGGACCACGACGAAGATCAGGCAGCGAAAGGTGGCGAGCGATGATCACCATGCGGAACGGCTGGAAACAACGTCTATGGCGCGAGGCGCGACCGTGGCTCATCGGCATCGGCGCGACGGTGGCGCTGGCGGCCGCGTTCGGGCTTGGGCTCATGTGGTCGGGCGGGAGCGAAGCGGCTTCAGGGCACGACCATGCGATCGAGCAGGTGGCGGATGAGTCCGGCGAGGCGACCCAATACTACTGCCCGATGCATCCGCATTTTGTGTCGGACGATCCCGACGAGCCCTGCCCGTATTGCGGCATGGCCTTGAGCGTGATGCCCGACGGCAATGACGATGGCGCTGCACCGATCCTTCGGCTGAGCGACCGATCGATGGCGCTGCTGAACGTGCAGGTGACGCCTGCGGAGCAGCGGCCGGTGGATCGCATGATCACGTTCGTCGGTGAGCTTGAAGCGGACACGCGCCGCCGGGCCGACGTGGCGGTGCGTTCTGAAAGTTACATTGAAACGCTGCATGCGGATTATCAATGGAAGCGTGTGGCGGAAGGCGAGGTGCTGGCGGAGGTGTACAGCCCGGACGTGCTGGCGGCGGGCAGGGAGCTGCTGATCGCGCATCGGAACGTTTCGCCCGGCGAGCAGACGGCGGGCACGGAAGCGGCTTGGGGCAAGCTTCGGCGACTGGGTCTGGATGACGCGAGCATCGGCGAGATTGTGCAGAGCGGTGACGTACCTCGGACGCAGCCGATCCGCAGTCCGATCGCCGGCGTGGTCAGTGAACTCGACGCGGCCGAGGGGCAGTGGCTCAACGACGGGCAACGGCTGTTGCGGGTGATGGATCTGTCGACGTTGTGGCTGCAGCTTGAAGCGTTCGAAAGCGATCTGGCGTGGGTGGGCGTCGGCAGCACGGTCACCTTCGAGGCGAAGGCGCAGCCCGGGCGGAGCTTTGACGGCGAGGTGAGTTTTGTGGAGCCGATCGTGGATCGCCTGACGCGCACGGCGAAGGTGCGTGTGGATGTGCCGAACGCCGAGGCTGCGTTGAAGCCGGGCATGTATGTCAGCGGTGAAGTGCATGCGGAGGGCGAGGAGGCGATGACGATGGTGCCGCGGAGTGCGGTGCTGATGACGGGGCGGCGGGGCGTGGTGTATGTGCAGTTGCCACGCGAGGAAGATGCGGAGGATGACCGCACGG
Source organism: Phycisphaeraceae bacterium (assembly GCA_040905565.1). Taxonomy (GTDB): domain Bacteria; phylum Planctomycetota; class Phycisphaerae; order Phycisphaerales; family Zrk34; genus JBBDRF01. The sequence goes on from JBBDRF010000052.1 coordinate 26,144, forward strand.
TGTTCGAAGGGCGCCTGGTGGTGCTCGGCCCACGCAGTGGTGACGACGGCGACTGGCAGGTGATCCACGAAGGCATCGAGCCGGGCGAGATGGTCGTCACCAACGGCAATTTCAAACTCGACAGCGAACTGCAGATTCGCCCGGGCGCTCCAAGCATGATGTCGCCCCCTGGAGCGGCGCCGAGCGACGGGCATCAACACCACGGGCAGGCGGACGGCGGCGGCGATGGCGAGCAGGTTCCGATGGCCGCTGGCGACGATCGACCGGACTACTGGCCAAGCGCTGAACAGTTGCCGGTGGACGACGCGTTCGCGAAGCAGGTGGGTGAGGTGGTGCAAGCCTACTTCGCACTGACCGAAGCGATGGCGGCGGACGCGTGGGACGAGGTGGGCCCGGCGATTGATCGGCTCGATGAGCAGGTGGCGGCGGTGGATGCTGCCGCGCTGGACGACCCGGCCCGGCAAGTGTGGCAGCGCAATGCGAGGCGGATCACATCCGCGATCACGCAGATGCGGCGCGTGGTAGGGGACGAGAAATCCGTGAGGCGCATCTACGTGCCGATGAGCGAAGCGATGATCGACATCGTCGCAAGGCTGGGCGCGCAGGGGGTGGGGCCGATCTATCTGGCGCACTGTCCGATGGCGATCGAGGACACGCACGGGGCGGAGTGGGTGCAGGCCGGCGACGAGGTCGACAACCCCTACATGGGCACACGCATGCGAAGGTGCGGCAGTGTGGCGGGGCAACTGAACGCGCTGTGGCAGGCAGCGCAGGACTGACCCGCTTACGCAACAGCGAACGCGACGGAGCATGAGAACAGATGGCTGAGGATCACAACAGTTTGCTTGACCGACTGATTCGTTTCTGCCTGGAGCAGAAGCTGGTGGTGGTGGTGACGGTGCTTCTGCTGATCGGCTGGGGCGTGGCGGTGGCGCCGTTCGATTGGGAGATGGGTGGCCTGCGTGCCGAGGTCGATTCGGTCGCGGTGGATGCGATTCCGAACCTCGGCGAGAACCAGCAGATTGTGTTCACCGAGTGGCCGGGGCGGTCGCCTCAGGATATTGAAGACCAGGTGACGTACCCGTTGACGGTGACGCTGATGGGCGTGCCGGGCGTGAAGGAAGTGCGTAGCCGTTCGATGTTCGGCTTCTCGTCGATCTTCGTGATCTTCCATGATGATGTGGAGTTTTACTGGTCGCGGGCGCGGTTGATCGAGAAGCTGAACGCGCTACCGAGCGGGCTGTTGCCGGGCGAGGTTCAGCCGGCGCTGGGGCCTGATGCGACGGGGATGGGGCAGATTTTCTGGTACACGCTTGAAGGCCGCAGTCCTGACGGCGAGCCGACGGGCGGGTGGGATCTGCATGAGCTGCGCAGCGTGCAGGACTGGTTCGTGCGGTACGGGCTGACGGGCGCGGAAGGCGTGAGTGAGGTGGCTTCCATCGGCGGGCACGTGCGCGAGTACCACGTGGATGTCGACCCCGATGCGATGCGAAGTCACGGCGTGACGATGGGGCAAATCGCCCAGGCGGTCGGCAACAGCAATGTCGAGGTCGGGGCACGCACGACCGAGATTAATCAGGTTGAGTACGTCATCCGCGGCCTAGGCTATGTGCGGGGGCTGGACGATATCGAAAAGGCGGTGGTGCGGGCGGCCGAAGGCGGTGTGCCGATTCAGGTCGACGATGTCGCGAACGTGACCCTCGGCCCGGCGGAGCGACGCGGAGCCCTGACGATGGCGGGGGCAGAGGCGGTCGGCGGCGTGGTCGTGGTCCGAGAAGGCTACAACCCGCTGAGTGCGATTCAAAACGTGAAGGCGAAGATCGCGGAGATCGAAGGTGGGCTGCCTGCGAAGGTGCTGATCGACTGGACGCAGACGACGCGCGAAGAGGTCGAAAATTTCGCAGCCCTGTGGGGCATCGAAGATTTTCAGGGCGAGGCGGGCGTCGCGTGGCTGCGGAGTAACGACCGCGCCCTGTGGCCCGAGTGGGCGAGTATCAGTCAGCTTGAGATCGTGCCGTTCTACGATCGCACCGAGCTGATCTACGAAACGCTGGGCACGCTGAACGACGCACTGGTGCAGCAAATTCTGGTGACGATGATCGTGGTGATTGTGCTGGTGGTGCATCTGCGTGCGTCGCTGGTGATCAGCGGCATGCTGCCGATGGCGGTGCTGATTTGCTTCATCGGCATGAAGCTGGCGGGCGTGGAAGCGAACGTGGTGGCGCTGGCGGGCATCGCGATCGCGATCGGCACGATTGTCGACATGGGGTTGATCGTTTCCGAGAACGTGCTGCGGCATCTGGCGGAAGCCGACGACGATGAAGATCGGCTGGAGGTGGTGTACCGGGCGACGCGGGAGGTTGGCGGGGCGGTGCTGACGGCGGTGGGGACGACGGTCGTGAGCTTCCTGCCGGTGTTCGCGCTCACCGGGGCAGCGGGAAAGATGTTCACGCCGTTGGCGTTCACGAAGACGTTCGTGCTGATCGCGGCGGCCGGTCTGGCCATCACCGTGGTGCCGGCTGCGGCCCATGTGCTGATCGCGGGACGCGTCTCTAATCGCGCAGCACGGCAGGCGGTGTGGGTGGTGCTGGCGCTGGCGGGGTTGATTCTTGCAGCGGTCGGCGCGGCTCGCGGCTGGGCGATGGTCTGGCCGGCGGGGCTGGGGCTGATGGCGATCGCCGGCTACCACATTGCTGCGGGATCGCTCGGCGAACGCCCCGGCCACGCGGCGCTAAAGGTGGGGGGGTGGCTGGCGAATATCGTGGCGGCGGCGCTGGTGGTGTGGGTGCTGGCGTGGGTGTGGGAACCGTTGGGCCCGGAGCGCGGGCTGCTGCAGAACGCGGTGTTCGTGATCCTGCTCATCGGCAGCGTGCTCGGCTCGTTCGCGCTGGTGATGTGGTGGTACGGGCCGATCCTCCGCTGGTGCCTGCGGCACAAATTGCTGTTCCTCTCCGTGCCGATGATCATGGTGCTGGCCGGGCTGGCGGTGTGGCTCGGGTTCGAAACGATGATGCTCTGGGGAGTACCCCTCGCGGCGGTGCTCGTCGTGCTCGGCTTCGCCTATGCAAGTTGGATGCTGCTGCTGTGGTCTCGCGATCGGCTCGGCGTGCGCTTCAGTCTATGGGCGTGGCGAAGCGTGACGGCCGGCTGGGCGATGGTGGTGGTGCTGCTGCTCGGCGCCGTTGTGTGGTCGACCGCTTACCTGCACGAAAACGTCGACGAGTTGCGGCTGGGTGAGCGGTGGGTCGCAGCGGCCCACGCGATGCCCGGTCTGAGCTACGGCGACCGCGTGCCGTTTGATGAGGGCAGCTTCCTGTGGATGCCCACCACTAGCGTGCATGCATCGATCGGCGAGGCGCTGGATATTCTCAAGTTCCAGGACCAGGCCATCGCCAGCATCCCGGAAATTGAGCAGGTGGTGGGCAAGATCGGCCGGGTGGATAGCGCCATCGATCCCGCGCCGGTGTCGATGATCGAAACCATCGTCGATTACAAAAGCGAGTACGCCACCGATGCCGCGGGCCGCCGGGTGAACTTCAAGGTTGATTCGGCCACCGGCGACTTCGTGCGTGATGAAGACGGGGAGCTGATTGCGGACCCCAACGGCAAACCCTATCGACAGTGGCGCGATCATATCCAGTCCCCGACCGACATCTGGGAGGCGATGGAAACGGCGGCGGCCATCACGGGCACCACCGGCGCTTCGCTGTTGCAGCCGATCGAGACACGGCAGGTGATGCTGCAGACCGGCATGCGGGGAAGCATGGGCGTGAAGGTTCGGGCGGGCGATCTGGCGTCGCTGAATCAGGCGGTGCTGGCGATTGAGGAGGTGCTGCGGGATGTGCCGGGCATCCGGGCGTCGACGGTGCAGGGTGAGCGGGTGGTCGGCAAGCCTTACCTTGAGGTCGAGACCGATCGCGATGCGGCGGCCCGCTACGGGCTGAACGTGGGTGATGTTAACAACGTGGTGGCCACGGGGATCGGCGGGCGGGCGGTGACGCGCACCGTGGAAGGACGGGCGCGGTACGACGTGCGCGTGCGGTATCCGCGCGAGCTTCGCAACGATGTCGAAGCGATGGAGCGCGTGCTGGTCGATACGCCGAGCGGTTCGCCGGTGCAGCTCGGAGACGTCGCGGAAATCGTCTACCGGCGTGGCCCGCAGATGATCAAGAGCGAAGACAGCTTCCCCGTGGCCTACGTCACCTTCGCCACGGACGGGGCGGCCAGTGCGATGGAGGTCGTGCCCCGCGCCGAAAAGATGCTGCGTGAGCAGGTGGCCGGCGGGCAGCTCGTCCTTCCCAGCGGCGTCAGCTTCCGCTTTGCGGGGACGTACGAAACGCAGGTGGCGATGATGCGGAAGCTGACGCTGATTGTGCCGATCGCGCTGGCGATTATCCTGCTGCTGCTTTATTTCCAGTTCCGGTCGATCGTGACCACGGGCATCGTGTTCAGCGGCATCGCAGTGGCGTGGGCGGGCGGATTCATCACCATCTATCTCTACGGGCAGGAGTGGTTCGGCGACTTCGCGGTGCTCGGCGTGAACATGCGCGAGTTGTTCCAACTCGAAGCGATCGCTTTGACCGGGGCGGTGTGGGTCGGCTTCCTGGCGCTGTTCGGCATCGCCGTGGACGACGGTGTCGTTATGTCGACTTACCTGAAGCAGACGTTCGATCGGCGTAAGCCTGCCACGATCGAAGCGGTCCGCGAGGCGACGGTGGCGGCAGGCAGCCGTCGTGTGCGCCCCTGCCTGATGACCTCGGCCACGACAATCCTCGCGCTGCTGCCGGTGCTGACCGCGACCGGCCGGGGCGCCGACGTGATGATCCCGATGGCCATCCCCAGCGTCGGCGGCATGAGCTTCGTGCTCATCACCATGTTCACCGTGCCGGTCCTCTACTGCCTCGCGGCAGAGATTCGCCTCGCCCTCGGTGGTTTGGGGGCGGACGGGGCGGACAGTGCTGGGGACAGCCCGGCTCTTTGACGGGTGCGCCAGCGCCCGGCTTATGTGAATTTTTATACTTGTGCGCGACGGGGTTATCGGCGATCCTTATAAGGTCTGCCAAACGCTGCTTAAGCGTGGGGACAATCCGTCCGATCAACGGTATGACGGCGTTAGTCGGGCCGCGGGTGCTCGTGTCCACGCGTTCCCCCATTGCGGGGAAGGCGCTTCGCCAATGTTCTGAGCCGTTGCGACTTGCGGGAGTCAGGAGACAATCCCGATGGGTTCTTCTTCTGAGGTTCAATCAAGCCTTCAGATCTATCTAAGGCAGATCAACGAAGTGCCGTTGCTGACGGCGCAGGAAGAGAAGGATCTGGCCAGGCAGATTCTCGAGCACGGCTGTGCCGCTTCCCGCGACCGCATGATTCGTGCGAACCTGCGCCTCGTGGTCGCCATCGCCAAGCGGTTCGGCAACCGCGGCATGGCACTGGCCGACCTCATCGAAGAGGGCAACATCGGGCTGCTGCGTGCGGTGGAAACGTTCGATCCGGAGCAAGGGGCCCGCTTCAGCACCTACGGTTCCTGGTGGATCAAGCAGGCGATCAAACGTTCGCTGATCAATGCCGTTCAGCCGATTCACGTCCCGGCGTACATGGTCGAACTCATCGCGAAGTGGAAGAAAGTTTCCCGCGAGATGGAAGAGCATTACGGCCGGCAGCCTTCGCTTCAGGAACTGGCGGATGCGATGGAGTTGCCCGCCAAGAAAGTCCGCATCATCCGCAAGGCCGTCCGCGCCTCGCAGCGCCCTTCCCAGGGGCCTGTCTCTCGCGACGGTCAATCGATGTCGCTTGGCGAAATGCTGGAAGATGATCGGACGCCCGCGCCGGATGAATCGATGGAGACGATGGAGGAGATCGCAGCCATCCGTGAACTGCTCGATGCGATCGATCAGCGCGACGCGACCATTCTCAGGCTCCGCTACGGGCTCGACGGCGACGAACCGATGACGCTCAAGGAGATCGGCAAAGTTGTCGGCCTCACGCGTGAGCGGGTGCGGCAGCTTGAGATCGCTGCGTTGCAGAAGCTTCATCAACGGATGCGGAACCGCCGCGATGCCGCCGCCCGAAGAGGCAAACGCTACAGCGAAAACGGCAGCCGGCAGCGCGCGACCGGGGTGGCCTGAGCTTTCGAGCTGTTGCGATTTGCCTCCGGCCGTCATGGGCTATAATCGCCCGCTATGAAGTACGTGATCATCATCGCCGACGGAGCGGCCGACTTTCCGCTTGAATCGCTTGAAAACCGCACGCCGTTCGAAGCGGCGGCCAAGCCCCACACCGACACCATCAGCACGACGGGCCGACAGGGCACCGTTGCCACCACGCCTGAGGGCTACAGCGCCGGGTCGGACATCTGCTGCATGTCGCTGCTGGGTTACGAACCGAGCCGTTACCATCCCGGGCGTGCACCGCTTGAAGCGGCGGCGATGGGCATCGCACTCAAGCCCGGCGAGTGGGCGTTCCGTTGCAACTTCGTGACCGTCATCGACGACCTGATGGCCGACCATTCAGCTGGTCACATCTCCACGCCCGAAGCGAAACGGCTGCTGGATGATTTCACGCATGCTCTGCAGGAGCAGGGGCTCGCCGACGGGCTCACGTTCTACAGCGGCGTGAGCTATCGCAACATCATGGTCGACCGGTCCGGCCGATCGTATGACGAGCTTCGAACCGTGGCACCGCACGACATCCCAGGCGAGCCGATCCGCAAGCACCTGCCACGCGGCGGCGCCCACGCAGAACGGCTGCAGAAGCTGATCACCGAGAGCGCCAAGCTGTTTGCCAACCATGAGGTGAATGCGACGCGGACGGAGATGAACGAAGCCCCCGCCACGCACGTTTGGCCGTGGGGGCAGGGCACGCCGCGTGAGATCGATTCGTTCCACAGCCGTTTCGGGCTGTGGGGTGCGATGATCACCGCGGTGGATCTGCTGGCGGGCATCAGTGCGTTGATCGGCTGGGAGCGGCTGGAGGTGCCGAACATCACCGGCTACCACGACACGAACTATGCCGGCAAGGGCGAGCGGGCCTGTGAGGCCCTTGATGAGTACGACCTGGTGTGCGTGCATGTTGAGGCGCCGGACGAAGCTTCGCATCAGGCCGACGCAGCGACCAAAGTCGCGTCGATTGAATCGATCGATGAGCACATCGTCGGGCCCCTGCTGCGGAAGCTGAAGACGTTCGACGATTGGCGTGTGCTCTACCTGCCGGACCATTACACGCGCGTGGAGACCCGCAAGCACGATGCCACGCCCGTCCCCTTCTGCATGGCTGGCACGAACGTGAACGCGGTACTCAAACGCCCGTTCACCGAGGCGAACTCTGAGCACTCGGACCTGCACATCCAGTACGGCCACGAGTTGATGGAATTCTTCCTGCGGAGTGGGTTGAGGACGTAAAGAAATGGGTGCCACTGGTGGCTTGCCCACCAGTGCCTTCAATATGCGCCTGAGCACTGGTGGACAAGCCACCAGTGGCACACGATCGTCGTTGATGTACGGTCGAACCCGTTTCGTTCACTCCGCGGGCGGCGGGCTGCTCTCATTGGGGACGAAGTAGAGGGCAAGCTTCGCATCCTTGATCGGGGCGCCCATCATCTGCTGATACTCTTCAGGCTCGGTGGCGCCACCGGAGATCGAAAACGCTTCCCCCTTCTCGAGGGACTCGGTCATGATGATCTTGGGGAGGTTGTTGTCGACGAAGTAGGCGGTGCCGTCGACCGGTGCGGTGTACTTGATCCTCAACCCGCCGCCGACATAGTAGCGTTCGTGCGGGATGCCGTCGGCATCGAACGCGGCAGGCTCGCCCATCGCTTGGCAGCCGGTGAGCAGAAGGGCGGTGCACAGGACCATCGCGAAAGCGGCGGGGAAACGCATCATCATGAGGCTCCAGCAAGTAACTTGTAAGCAGTGGGATATAACACCGACTTGCTTGTAGCTGCGCTTTGCGCGATTTGCAATAGGCGAGGGACCGCGGCCGGTCGGGGTGGTCGCAGATTGAGTAACGCCGCCCCAGTTCGGTTAGCCGACAAACCCGGCCGTCTCGCGGTCGCTCGCTGGCCGGGGCACCCCTCGCGCGAGCGTTGAAGGCGGCGCATCCGGCCGAACCTCCCCTAATCGGCAAAGCTTCACCAGTTTCACCAGTGTTCGGTAAAATAGTTGGTTATGGGACGCTGGTGGGCGAAAATCGGTGTTATCCGGGAGTGAAGCGGTGGTATGCTTGTCGCGGCGGATTGAGAGTCCGCCGGAGCGAGGAGCATATGAGCCAGCCGATTTCTTCATCTTCTGAGCGGACCCAGCTAAGGCTGGTCGGGCGCGGGCCGCGGGGGTCGGTCACGCTTCGGCTTGCGGGGGGGGCTGCTGGGGGTGAAGTGCGACGGCCGCGTGGGGCGGAGCCGCCTGTGTCGCATCGGCGTCGCCCTGATAAGCCTGCGGAACTGAACTCGACCGATCCACGGTGGGTGCTGGCGGTGCGGACCCAGCAGGTGCTTCAGGGGGCGATGCTGAGGCCTGCCGAGCGGCAGAACCTGCTGCGGGTGGGGCGACTGATGGGGTTGAATCCTTTTGATGCAAACCTCGTTATAGCCATCGTTCAGGATCAGGCGAGGCGGGGCGGGACGCTTGGGGCGGCGGCAGAATCGCTCGGCCGGGTCCCTTTACGCGAGAAGCCTGTCACTTCCCCCGTCAGCTGGCGCGTGCTGAGATGGTGCACCGCCATCCTCAGTGCGGAATTATTGATAGTCTGGGCGATTATCTAACCGCCTGAGTCTCACTTTATCCTCTTGGGTTGCTAGAATGGTGTGCCCCGTGTCTGGGGGGGTCCGCGGTGGGGTTCGTGCTTCATCGATTCGTGGTTCGCACGGGACAGCGGACATACCTTTAGCCTCTCGAGGAGATCTGCGTTGCGACCCAGCAGACGAGATATTCTCATAGCCACCCGTAAGAGTCGGCTTGCCATGGTGCAGGCCGAGGCGGTCGGCAAATACGTCAATCGTTTGAATCCGCGTGTCGGCATGCGACTGGTACCGATCGAATCGGAAGCCGACCGCACCGAAGGTCCCCTTGCGCCGCATGGCGGTAAGGGCCTGTTCACGCGAGCGATAGAACGGGCGCTGCTTTCCAAGCAGGCCGACATTGCCGTCCATTCACTCAAAGATCTACCAACGGAAGGAACGCCTGGTCTGATCCTCGCGGCCACGCCGAAACGCGCCGCCGTCGAAGACGTGCTGATCGCCCGTGATGCCGACCGCATCGCCGATCTGCCACGCGGCGGCACGGTGGGGACATCCAGCCCCCGGCGAGCGGCCCAGGTGCTGCGACTACGTAGCGACCTGAAGATCGTGCACCTGCGCGGCAACGTCGAAACCCGCATCGCCAAGGTGATGGAGAACGGCGAGATCGACGCGACCATTCTCGCTGCGGCGGGGCTGAATCGGCTTGGGCTCTCGGAGCATCTCAAGAAGATCATCCCAGTGGAGGACATGCTGCCCGCTGCGGCCCAAGGGGCGCTGGGCATTCAGTGCCGCGTGGACGATCACGTCACGCTGCGACGCTGCATGCCGTTGAACGATGCCATCACAAGCATCCGGGTGAACGCGGAACGGCAGGTCGTCGCGAAGCTGAAAGCTGACTGTTTCTCGCCGCTGGCCGTGCTGGCTGAGCCGATCGGGCTTGATGAGCTCCGGCTGCGGGCGCGCGTGCTTTCGTTGGACGGCAGCGAGATGGCGGAAGCGGATGTCACCGCAGCGGTCGATCGCATCGCCGCCCTCAGCAGCGAGGTTACGCAGATTCTGCTGGACCAGGGTGCCAGAAAGCTGCTGGATGACGCGGGAAAGGCCATGATGGCCGCTAAGGCGTAAGGCTTTGGCTGCCTTGGCGAGCGGGAACGTAAGCGACCGTCCGTCAGCAGTGCGGCGGCAGTAGGAGATGGTTGAACGCCCAACGTTCCGAAGCCGGCGGCGCGCTGCCGTTGAGCATTGAGCGTTGGTACTCGAGCATCTCCGCGCGTCGCCCTGCTACCATGCCGACCATGAACGACGACGGCGAACCGGCAACCTTTGTTTCACGAGGCGGGCTCAAGCTCGCAGCGGCGCTCGATGCGTTCGATTTGGACGTGGGCGGTTTTGTGTGTGCCGACCTCGGCTGCAACGTCGGCGGGTTTACCGACTGTCTGCTCCAGCGCGGGGCGAGTCATGTTTATGCCGTCGACACTGGCTACGGCACCTTCGCCTGGAAGCTTCGGCAGGACGATCGCGTCACGGTCATGGAACGCTCAAATGCGCTGCATGTCGCGGTGCCGACCGAGCGGGTCGATCTGGTGGTGATCGACCTCGGCTGGACGAAGCAGGCGCACGCGATCCCCGCAGCATTGCGATGGCACCCGACGCATATCGTCACGCTGATCAAGCCTCACTACGAGGCCGACGACGCCGGGGGCCGAAGGCAGGGGAAGAAAGGCGTGCTTGATGACGCCGAGGCCGAACGCGTGCTGCAGCGGACGCTTGAACAGTTGAGTCAGATGCCGGGCCTGGAGCTGCGTCACCACATCCAGTCACCGATCCGTGGCGGCAAAGGCAAGGGCAGAACGGGCAACGTAGAATATCTCGCCTGGCTCGAGGTGATCGACCACTAGCCGCGACGCTACCCGTCGCCGGTCCCCGCGAGTTTGCAGATGCGGTCGAACTGTTTTTTTGCGACGGGCATGACCGACAGGCGCGGCTGCCGCACCAGGGCGAGGTCCTGCATGGCAGGCTCAGCTTTGATCTGCTGCAGCGTGACCGGCTGAGGCAACGGCTTGAGCGTCTTCACCGAAACCTGCCCGAACTTGCCTGACGCGTCGGTCGGATCGGGGTGATATTCCTTGGCGATTTCGACGATGCCGACGACCGCCCGCTGCTTGCCCGAGTGATAGAACAGGGCCTGGTCGCCTTGCTTCATCTTCTTCATGTTGTTCGAAGCCTGGGCATTGCGGACGCCGTCCCAGCCGGTGCTGCCAGCCTGAACCTGATCATCCCAGCTCCACGTGTTCGGTTCCGATTTTACGAGCCAATAGTTCATCGTGATGATCCGGAAACAGCGGTGAGGATCAGTTCAAGCCTCGGCCAGCTGCAGGCAGCGGTCGATGCGGTTGAGCGTCGAGTCGCGACCGACGATGGCGAGCGTATCGAAGATGGGCGGGCTGATGGTGGAGCCGCTGACCGCGACACGCAACGGCTGGGCGACCTTGCCAAGCCCCAGCTCAACCTCCTCAGCATGGCCCTTCACGACCTTCTCAATCTCACCGGGCGACCAGTCAGCAATTGCTTCGAGTTTCGGGCGGAGCTGACGCAGCACGTCGAAACCTTGTCCCTCATTCTTCCGCAGAATCTTGGTGACAGCTTTGTCGTCGTACGCGATCTCCTCGTCAGGCAGCACGAAGAATCGCCCGTTCTCGCAGGGCTCAGCCAGCGTTCGGCTGCGTTCGTGATAGGCCGCGGCGATCTTCGCGAAGTCGGCCTCCGGCAGCTTCTCGATGTACTCCGGCTCGAACTCGCTGCAGTACTGACGCCAGCGCCTGACGAACTCATCCACGGGCATCGCCGCCACGGCGTCGGCATTGAAGCGGAAGAGCTTGTCGCGATCGAACCGGGCGTTCGTCTTGCCGATGCGTGAGAGATCGAACCGCTCGACGAGGAACTTCATGTCGAACTTCTCAACGTTCTCACCGGGCGACCAGCCCAGCAGCGAAAGATAATTGCAGAGCACCTCGGGCAGGTATCCCGAGGCCCGGAAATCATGCACGTCGATCTCCGGCAGCGTCACGCCGATCGCGCCGCCGACGAGCTCCGCCACCGCCACGTCGTCGTTCTCTTTGTCCAGCCATGCGGCCAGCAGCGTGCGGTCGGTGATGTTGGTCAAATCCGCAAGCGTGTCGATATCGTGATCCTCCATCCATTTCACAGCAGCGGCCCGGGCGGCTTTGGATTTGTCCCGCTTGCTCATCTTCGAGCCGTCGGCATTGAAGATTAGCGGGATGTGCGCGTAGACCGGATGGGCAAAACCCAGTGCGTCCTGAAGCGCCCAGTGCTTCACCGTATTGTTCAGATGCTCCTGGCCCCGCAGCACGTGCGTGACCTGCATGAGCGCATCGTCGACCACGACGGCGAGGTGATACGTCGGGTAGCCATCGGATTTGCGGATGACAAAATCTTCCATCTCCGAAGCGGCTGTGGTGACCGGGCCGAGCACGTGGTCCTGCACGGTGACGTCATGATCGGGCACGCGGAAACGGACGACATGCTTACGGCCTTCTTCGTCGTACTGGCTGATCTGGTCGGAGGTGAGGTTCGTGGAGATGCTGCGATCGTAGCGGTAGGCGCGGCCGGCGGCCCGGGCGGCGGCACGCTCCTCGGCCAGCTCGTCGCCTGAGCGGTAGCAGCGGTAGGCGAGGCCGGCTTCGATGAGTTTGTCGATGTGCTGGTTGTAGAGGTCCAAACGTTGGCTCTGGCAGTAGGGACCGTGCTCGCCGATCTGGCGGTTGTAGGGATCGCCTGCGTCGGGGTCGGGGCCCTGGTCCCATTGGATGCCGAGCCATTGGAGGTCACGCTGGATGCGTTGGGCAGCTTCTTCGGTGGAGCGGACGCGGTCGGTGTCCTCGATGCGGAGGATGAACTGGCCGTCCTTACCGTGATGGCGGGCGTAGGCCCAGGCGAACAGGGCCGTGCGGGCGCCGCCGATGTGCAGGTAGCCCGTCGGACTCGGCGCAAAGCGTGTAACAACCGGTGAAGCACTCATAGCAATTTCCATCCACAGCAACAGGCGAAGGTCAAAGCGATTAACCTTATCGCATAGCAACACGCGAGCCAAGCGGGGGGGGTAATCCCACGGCGGTACGCCGTGGGCTTCGGGGGGGCTGGCGGGTGGGGGGGGGTTGGGTTACGATTCGACCGCGTTTGCTGAAAGGGATTGGATTGCTCAAGGGCTGCGGGAAAAGTGTGTCGGCTGTTGCGGCGCTGCTTGCGGTGGCGAGCGTGGTCGGTTGTGGGCCGTTCAGTCCGCCGATGCCTGATGCGACGGTGGAGCGGGTTGAACTGGTCGAGGTCGGCGAGGAAGCGGCCAGCTATCGCCTGCACCTGGCGATCGACAACGCCCACGATGAGCCGCTGCCTTTGACGCTGGCGGCCTACACCCTCACGGTCGATGGCGTGACCTACACAACCGATACCGTGCCCGACGCCACGCTCCCTTCGCAGCGCCGCCTCACGCTCACGCTGCCTGGCGTCACCGAAAACGGCGGCCGAGTTGGCTCGCCCTACCAGGCGCAGGGCTCGCTCATCGTCGATCCGCCCGGCCAGGTCCGGCAGTTCTTCTACGAAATGGGCGTCCCCCGCCCACGCATCCGCTTCACCGGCGAGGGAACGGTCGAGTAAACGACCGCTCCACGTGCCAAACCTGCTACTCGTCCGATCGCCATACCAGATGCTCGCCGGCGTGGAAGTCGTAGACGACGATTTCAACCTGATCATTTGTTTCCCGCACGAGCCAATGTCCCGGCGCGTCGCGTTCGGCTGGGCCGTCGGGGCCGAGTGTTGACGTGATGAAGGTGCGGATGGCCTCGGCGGTGAACGGCGTCTGCTCGTCGGCGGTGTACTCATACCGATCCATCGTTTCCTCGAGAACATTAAGGATTCGGAACGGGCTCAACGGCCGTTCATCCGGTGCATGCGCGTCCGCACGCGGTGGCCAGGTGTAGCTGATGGTGCCGATTGTCAGTGCGATCAGGACGCTGGTGACGGCGTGGGTTGCAGGGATGTCGGTCCGACCGGCGAGCCGTTGGTAGACGGCGAGAATGAGCAGCAAGAGGAAGAATCCGGTGATGCCGACGTTGAGCGCGAAGCCGACCGCTGCGCGTTGCGTGTAGCGCTGCGCCCGCTGAGCTTTGGCGAGGGGGTGGAAGGCGAGTTCGATGTCGTGCTGCATCTGTTGCGGAGTGAGTTTGCCGCGTAGGCGTGTGCCGACGAACGCACCGGGTAGCGGATCGGTGAGGCGATTGAGATAGGGGTGTTTGATTGGCAGGGTGTTGTCGAGATACGGCCAGTTCATCGCACGCGACTGGTAGTTCGCCGTCTCCTCGGGTCGTTCGGCGGGAAGCGTGGTGACGGCTTCGAGACCGTCGGCGCGGGCTTCTTGTGCAGCGAGGACGAACAGGTCGAGCGTCAGTGGTTCGTGCTGATCGATGGCTGTTAATCGCATGGGATAAACGCAGCGGTCGGCGTCGAACGTGAAGGTGAGCGGGTGGGGCGTCAGCGTTCCCCGTGCCTCCGTCTGACGCAGCTTGACCGCCACGAACACCCAGCCCTCACCGATGTAGTCTTCTATGACCGGCCCGGCATCATCGGGCACGTGGTAGTTGTTCTCGGCGAGCCAGTCGAGAACGTCCTCCGCAGCTTCGCTTTCGAGCGTGGCGGTCTGGTAAGCGCCGACGAGTTGGCGGCTGTGAACGTGGACGCCGTCTGACCCGGTCACCCCTCGAGCTCTGCCAAGGCTCGGCAGCAGGATCACCACCAGCAGCAGCGCTACAAGCAACATGATGAGCACGGACTTCCACCATCCTGCGGGGCGGAGAATCACGAAAGCAAACGGAAGACAAATGAAGCCGGCGAGCAGCCAATACGGCGCGACCGAGCCGACGGTCCTGGGGGTGAATAGATATTCAAGCGTCGGGAACAGCCCCGCGGTGGCGCGTTCGATTTGCGGCACGGCGGGCAGAGGGATCAGCCAAGCGAGGTCTTCGCTCGATGATTCAAAAGTCGTATCGATGACCAGCGTCTGCTGCCCTTCGTGGTAGACGATGACCGCCCGCTGGTCCGCAGTCTGCACCGAGCCCGGCGTTGCCCGTGCGGCGAACCCCTTGCCGTCGGCGAGCGCCAGCCCCGTCAGCAGCAGCGTTAGCGCGAAAGCCGTGAAAATGACACGCATCATGCTCGTACCCCGTTCGCCTGATAATCGGCTCGATACATGGTAACCGCGGCCCGGCGGCGTGAGGCTCTCGCTTTTCGGGTGGTTATAATCAGGCAACGGGAAAACTGGGGGGGGACCGATGAAGCAGAGTCGTTTTGATCCGGAGCAGGTGCATCACGTGGTGTGTTGCGATCGGGTGTTTCACGTGGTGGCCGATCAGGCGGGCGAAGACGAGCACGTCGCCTGGTGCCTGGAGTTTCCCGATCTCACCGCGACCGGCCAGAGTTACCAGACGGTGCTGGAGCGGATTACCAATCGCATCGAATTGGTGTATCGTGACCAGCTGTGAGACCTGCTAAACGGAGATCAGAGCATGCGAATTGAGCGTTGGAACACGGTGGCGATGGCGACGATTCTGCTTGGCCTGGCGCTTGGGCTGGGGGCTTGCAGTTCCAATAAGCCTGTGCGGACGTACGTGTCCGGTTGGGACGGGACGGACTTGGAAAGCCGTGAGCAGTTGGCGGAGCTTGAACGGGCCGGGCGGCTGCAGCTGGTCGATCAACTGGAGAGTTCCGCGGAGGTGGATTACGTGGTGCTGGCACCGCTGCCGAATCGGGAGGAAGCGTCGGTGGCGGAATCGCGTGAGGTGCTCGGCCGAATGGAATGGTTTGCGATGCTCAACGCCCATAGCGACGCGCAGGCGATGGCCCGGGAGCGGAATATTCCGCTGGTGGAACTGCCCGAGTTCTTCCGCATGGTCGAAGCCGGCGAGACGCAACGGCGTGAGAAGTAACAGGGCGGCCGATGGGTGGCACCCTGCGCGGCGCGATGCTAGCCGTGCGTCAGCGCTGCATGGACGTGGGTGATTTGCCCGGCCAGCTCAACGGGTTTGAGCAGGTGCAGGGCGAGCAGCTGCTGTGCGGGGTGACTGGCGTGCGCCAATCGTTCAAGCAGCGGGGCGGGCTCCGCGCTGAACAGGTGCAGCCGCGGCTGAAGGGCGGGGTTCAGCGTGCGATTCGGCAGGGTCAGCGCCAGCACCGCCGCATGCTCCACCGCCCAGGCACGCGTCTCAATCAGCTCCCGCAGAGCAGCGTCGGCGGGGGTCGCATCGTTCACGACACGCATGAGATGCAGTTGACCGGCTGCATCCACCGCAAGCTCAACGGAAGCACAGCGCGGGCAGCGGGCCGCCAGGGCGATCGCGTTGTTTTCCAAATACGTCGACATCCCCGCTGTTTCCTCGTCCTTGCGGGCGTCGGCTTGAGTTGCTTCGGCACGCGGCGGTTTGGGAGGAGCTTCGGTAGGGGGGTCGGTGGTGGGGGCGGCGTGACCGTTCGAGGTTGAGGGTGCCGCGGTGCCGTTGCCGTTGTAGTTGATGGGCGCAGGGGAAGGGGTCGCCTGCTCCAGGGCCTGAAGAAGCCGGGGCAGGGCGTCCTCGAGTTGATCGACCTGCCAGATGGGATGGCGGCGGGCGGGCTCGAGCCGTTTGCGGGAAGCGGCGAGCGTGGGCGTGATATCAAGATGCTTGGCCGTGGCACGCGCAAGCCTCGCTACGGCAGCGGCGGCGACTTCATCGTCCGAGCCCATCAACGCCAACTGCACACGCGGCGGATCGACCGAAGCAGCGAACGGACTCTGCCGAAGCGCTTTGAGCAGGCGGTAAGCGCCCACGATCGCTGTCTCATCCGCACCGGAGATCAGCGTCCAGCAGGACACATGCTCGAGCCACCGACGGATGCGAGGCCGTTCCGGATCAGTCACCACAACCAGCACGGTGCTGACCTCCGGGACGATCGCAGCGATGGCCTGCTCGAGTGTTTCCGCATGCAGTTTCAGCGGCGGCGGAGGGTCGGTCTGGTCACCCAGCTGCACCATCTCCAGGCGAACGCCCGGCTGGGCGTCTTCGTCATCATCAACATGTGCGATGGCGACGTCGCCTTGTTCCCGCTGCGTCAGGATATGCGCGTACTGCGTAATCCAAGGCGACGCGAAGCCCGGCAGATGCCCCAGCATCACCGCTTCAACCGCTGGGCTGTGCGGCTGCGGCACGGCGGTAGCCGTCGCATTCGGCGATGCGGAGCGCTGCTCGGGCCGCGGTGCTGCGGGTTTTGCTGCAGGCGGCGGGGTTGCGGTTGCTGAAGGTGGGGCGGGCGTGAGAAAGAGTGCGGCGAGTTCGTCGAGCGCCTGCCGTGTGGTGTTGCTTTGCGTACTTGAGTTGGCCATGAGCGAAGGCCTCGGGCTCGAGTGAGCCCCTACCGCCTGGCGTCCACGAAAACGACTGGTGGACCGGGGGCGAAGGGAGCGGAAGAGGTGATAAGGGCTGATGTGCGATGTCAGGCAACGTTGAGGATGTTATTGAGTTCGCCGTACGGATTGGTTTCGACGCGGTCATTGTGGTGATCGTAAGTCCATGTGCCGTCGACCACCAGTCTATAGCGGTAGCGGCCCGCCGGTAAGGGGACGCAGGCTTCCCAGAGGTTGAGTCGACGGTTGGGGCGCATCGGCGTGGCGACGGGTGACCAGTCGTTGAAATCGCCTGCGATGGCGATCTGCCGGGCGTCGCCCATCGGCTGGACGAACAGGACGCCTTGGCCGGTGACACGCGCGCCGTAGAAGCGTTCGAGTTTCTGCGCGAGGTTGCTGGGCAGGCGTGATTGTTGGCTGGAAGGGGTAAGCCTGGAGACATCGCTGTCGCGCGCCAGCGATTCCTGCATGGCTGAGGTGCGCTGCGAGAGGGCGCGGGCGCGTTCAAGCAGATCGGCAACACGCCCGCCCGTGCCGCCGCCTCCGCCGTTTGCTGAGATGGAGGCCCGACGACCAGCATCATCTGTGCGCGAACCATTGATCGTCGCATGTCCGTTACCGTTGCCGTTGGCGTCACCGCTGCTCAACCGGGTGACGGGGGCGAAGGCGCCGGCAGTGGCGGCGAGCGTTGCAGGGACGGCCACGGCGGCGGTGGCGACTTCGACCTGCCCTGCGAAGACGGACGACTCGGCGGGCACGACCTCGCTGGCGGGCCTGCTCACGGCTGGTTCCGGCGCGGGTGGGGCGAGTGTCAGCAGATGCTTGGCGAGGGCGGCGAAATCTTCCGCGCCGCGGCTGCTGGCGTCGTACTCGCAGATCGGCTGCCCGAAGCTGGCCGCCTCACGCAGCCCCGCGTTGTAGTGGATGGCCGTGGGGAGAACGCGCTCGCCGAAGTGGTTCTGCATTTCCTGGAGGATCTGCCGGGAGATCCGCTGGCGGACGTCGACCATGTTCGGCAGGAGGTGGAAGTTCACCCGGTGGCCGCAGCGTTCGGTCATGACCTCCAGCGTCTGCACCTGCTTAACCGAGCCCTTGAGCGCGAAGTAGCCGGTATCGACGGGGATGATGATCTCGCCGGCTGCGCGGAGTGCGTTGAACGTGAGCAGCCCGATGCCCGGCGGACAATCGATGATGCAGAAGGCGTAGCGGTCGCCCGCCGCCTGGAGCAGCTTGGCGAGGCGCAGGTCGCGGTCGTGGGCGTTGACGAGCCTGGGTTCGACACCGGCGAGGGAGACGGTGGCGGGGGCGAGATCCAGCCGGCCGGAGATCTGCCAGAGGACCTCGTTGAGGTCGAACCTTTCGGGCCGGTCGGCGAGCAGCGCGTCGGCGACGGTGGTTTCGAGCTGACTTTCAGGGACGGCGAGCCCGAGGCCGCAGTGGCCCTGCGGGTCCATGTCCACGAGAAGCGTCTTATGGCCCGACTCGGCGAGCGCAGCAGCAAGGTTGATGGACGTGGTGGTCTTGCCGCAGCCACCCTTCTGATTAATCACCGCGATCGTACGCACGCAGACCGCCTTTCATCCTTGAAACAACTTCAGCGCCGCGGCGGCGCTCAGGCATCGATCCTTCGAGCCTGCTGTGCGTCTTATCGGAACCCCGGCGGCGAAAGCTTCAATAATGCGAATCAACACCTGTTTAAGCTGCGGCGGCACACCGGGTTGGCGGGCGGGAGCCTGGCGAAAATCGCCCGATTCTGCCGCACCCGGCCCGGCCTGCCTGCGTATAGTTCAGACAGCTTCGGTTTTGCTTCTGACGACGCGGAAGGAGTTGGCAACATGGCACGCAGTGAGATCAATCGAGAAGTGCGACGTCCACGTAAAGGCGGTCCCACACTGCCTTTCGTGACGATCAGTCGTGAGGCCGGGGCGGGGGCGCTGTCGCTGGGTGAGCAACTGGTAGAGCACCTGAATCAGACACACCACCAGGGCCCGCCGTGGGAACTTTACGATCAACGGCTGGTCGAACAGGTGGCCCAGGAGCATCACCTGCCGCCTGAATGGGTGGACATGCTGGAGGAGCGAGATTTTTCCTGGCTGTCCGAACTTTTCGCGGGGCTGGACCTGCGCGGCGACACGGAGATCAACGAATTCACCGTCTACCGTCGGGTCAGCGAGACGATCCGCCGACTGGCGCGGCGGGGGAACGTGGTGATTGTCGGCCGGGGCGGCGCGTACATCACCGCCGACCTTCGTGAGGCGGTTCACATTCGGTTGGTGGCGCCGCGCGCCTATCGAATTGCGAATCTCGCGAGGCGGCGGGGTCTGGACCGCGATGAAGCGGAGTACGAGATGGAACGGCTGGACGAAAACCGCCGGTCGTTTTACGACCGCTACTGGCCCGGCCGATCGCAGGGGCCGGAGAATTACACGATCACGCTGAACACGCACAATCTGGCGGATCAGACGATGGTGCGGAGCGTGATGCCGCTGCTGGAGGAGGCTCGGGCGGCGGTGTCCGCATGAGGCAGGGAGTGAAGGTCCGACGTAAGCTGTGACGAAGAACATAACAGCGGCAACGATCGGCTCCGTGGGGGCTGGTCGGCTGCTTGGATCGAAGGAGAGCAGTTGAGATGGCAAAAGCAACGTTCGCAGCGGGGTGTTTCTGGGGCGTGGAAGAACTCTTCCGCAGGCTCGAAGGCGTCGAGGCCACGTCGGTGGGTTACATCGGCGGCAGCACCGACGAGCCCGATTACGAGCAGGTCTGCAGCGGCCGAACGGGGCACGCCGAGGCGGTGGAAGTGATTTACGATCCGCAGAAGGTTAGTTACGAGGATCTGCTGCAGGTGTTCTGGGAGAATCACGATCCCACCACGCCGAACCGGCAGGGGCCGGACGTCGGCACGCAGTATCGGTCGGCGATCTTCTACCACGATGAGCAGCAGCGGCAGGCGGCGGAGGCTTTGCAGAAGCAGCTGGAGAAGTCGGGCCGATTCGCAAATCCCATCAGCACGGAGATCGGTCCGGCAGGGACGTTCTGGCGCGGCGAGGAATATCACCAGCAGTACCTGGCCAAGCGCGGCGCGCCCGGCTGCCATCTTTGAATGATTCGCGAAGGGACGGCGCCACGGCCATGGATGATCGATCCAAAGCTTCAGAACATGAGCCGCGGCGAGCGAGCAGGTGGGTGAATCGGCGCACGGTACTGCGCGCCTGTGCGGGGCTTGCGGTGGGCGGGCCGATGGCGGCTTCGGGGTACGTGGTGGGTATCGAGCCGCACTGGGTGCAGGTGGTGCGGCGGGACCTGCCGGTGGCGGAACTGGACGACGCGCTGGTGGGCAAGACGCTGGCGCAGATCAGCGACCCGCACGTCGGGCCGATCGTTGAGGATCAGTACCTCAGGCGGGCGGTGAAGCAGACCGCCGCGCTCAAGCCGGACATGGTCGCGATCACAGGCGACATCATGACGTACCGCAACGACGGCGAGATCGAGCGCAGCGCTGACATCCTCAGCGGGCTGGGGCAACCGCCTTTGGGGGCGTTCGCCGTGCTGGGCAATCACGATTATGGGCCCGGTGTCAGGCGTAACGATCTGGCGGTGGCGATGACGCGGGCGCTCGGCGAGCACAACATCATCATGCTGCGCAATGCCTACATGGATGTCGGCGAGGGCTTGCGGGTGGCGGGGCTGGACGATCTATGGAGCAGGCGGTTCGAGCCCGAGCATGTGCTGCCGGCGATGCGGAAGGGGCGGTCGTCGCTGGTGCTTTGTCACAATCCCGACTCGGCCGACACGGGCAACTGGCACGATTTCCAGGGCTGGATACTTTGTGGGCATACGCACGGCGGCCAGATTCAGCCGCCGTTCGGGGGCCGACCGCCGATTCTGCCGGTGAATAACCCCCGTTACTGCGCTGGCGAGGTCGCGGTACCTGGCGGGGCGCGGCTGTACATCAATCGCGGGCTGGGTTACACGCATCGGGTGCGGTTCAACGCCCGGCCGGAGATCACGCTGTTCACGCTGACGCGAGGCGAGGCGATTCGTTCGTGAAATGACACGCGGCACAGTGGCCGGTGTTGTCCGAAATGTCGCCGAGTTGCGGGGCTTCGTTCACACAGCGGCCGACGACGCGCTCGGGCTTGCCGTCGATGGTGACTTCAACGGTCTCCGAAGCGGACATCTCGCTGGCGAGGTTGCGGGTCAGGGCACAGCGAGGGTGGAAATGACAACCCGCGGGCGGATGCGAGGGGCTGGGCACTTCGCCCTGCAGCACAATCCGCTTCTTATGACGCACCGGCTCGGGCAGCGGAACCGCTGAGAGCAGCGCGTGGGTGTACGGATGTCTGGGGTCGCGGTAAAGCGTCGCACGGTCGGCAACCTCGACGATGCGGCCGAGGTACATCACCGCCACGCGATCGGAGAAGTGCTCCACCACGGCGAGGTTGTGGGCGATGAACAGGTAGGCCAGGCCGAGTTCGTCCTGCAGATCGTTCAGCAGGTTAAGGATCTGGCTCTGGATGGAGACATCGAGCGCGGAGACCGGTTCGTCGCACACGATGAATTTGGGGTTGAGCGCCAGGGCGCGTGCGATGCCCACGCGCTGCCGCTGCCCGCCTGAGAATTCATGGGGATAGCGGACGGCATAGTCGGGGCTGAGGCCGACGCGTTCGAGCAGGGCGGCGACGCGGTCGTTAAGCTCGCGCCCCGTGGCCAGGCCGTGCACCTGAATCGGTTCGCCGATGATGCGGCCGATGGTCATGCGCGGATTCAGCGACCCGACGGGGTCCTGAAAAATAATCTGCATGCCCCGGCGAAGCCTTCGAAGCGTGCCGCGGTCGGCTTTGAAGACGTCGGTGCCGTCGAAGATGACTTCGCCGGCGGTCGCGGGGATGAGCCTGAGCAGCGATCGGCCG
Source organism: Phycisphaeraceae bacterium (assembly GCA_040905565.1). Classification (GTDB taxonomy): domain Bacteria; phylum Planctomycetota; class Phycisphaerae; order Phycisphaerales; family Zrk34; genus JBBDRF01. Next base: position 48,231 of record JBBDRF010000052.1, read on the forward strand.
ACGGTGGTTTTGCCGCAGCCGGACTCGCCGACGAGGCCGAGCGTCTCGCCACGTTTAACGTGGAAGGAGACATCGTCGACGGCTTTAACGTGGCCGACGGTCTGCTGAAGCAACCCCTGGCGTATGGGGAAGTACGTTTTAAGGTGGCGCACATCGAGCAGGGCCTCGGAGGAGGTGCCGGCGTCGGTGGTGGCGGGATTTTGCTGCGTCGCTGAGGGGGTGCCGATGCTCATGCCGGTATTGTATGAGCAAGGTCGCTCAAGCCAAATGGGGAGGGGAATTGTTGATTGTTGATTTTTGATTTTTGATTGGGTGACGTGGCGGCTCGCGATGGGCGGGAGGCGCTATCTGTCAATCACCAATCAGCAATCAACAATCGTTCACGCGTGTTCCGGGGGGACGTCGCCGTAGGTGACGGAGATGCGTGAACGGATGCCGCCGCGGCCGCGCCAGTCGGTTTCCAGGACGAGCCAGCGGGGCTTGGTCGAGGCGATCAGGTCGTTGGCGATCTGGTTGGTGACCGCTTCGTAGAAGATGCCTTCGTTGCGGAAGGACTGGTAGTAGAGCTTGAGGCTTTTGAGTTCGACGCACTTTTTGCGGGGGCCGTAGACGAGCGTGACCGTGCCGAAGTCGGGGTGGCCGGTCTTCGGGCAGACGCTGGTGAACTCTTCCGCGACGTGCTCGATGGCGTATTCGCGGGTGGGTTCGGGATTGTCAAAGCACTCGAGAAGCTGGGCGTCGGGCATGGCGGGGGCTGCTCATTGAGGGGAAATTGGTGATGTTTAGAGGTTGCCGTAGCGGCTGATGAGATCGACGATGCGGCGTTGGTCGGGGCTGATGCTGAGGCTCTGCCGCCAGGACTTGATGGCGCGATCGTGCAGGGCGTGGTCGTTGCGATCGCCCTGGATGTAGAGCGTCATCAGGCTGACGCCCGCGCCGTTGAGCGCCGCCGTCTCGTCCGGCTCCATCTGCAGGGCATTGTCGTAAGCTTCGAGGCTCTGCTGGTAGCGGCCGAGTCGGAAGTTCACATAGCCCAGACGTTCAAAGTAGCGGGCGCTGGGTTCGTTGCTCAGCGCTTCTTCGATGACGCTGATGGCCTGCTCGTACTGCCGGCTGCGGACGAGGGCGTTGACCAAATTCGTCGTCAGCTGCGAGGAATAGGGCCCCTGCTGCTCGGCCTGACGATAGGCTTCGATGGCTTCTTCGTGACGGCCGAGGGCGGCGTAAACGGCACCGAGGTTGACGAACGATGCCTGCGTCGAGGGCTCAAGCTCCGCAGCCCGGCGGGCGTAGGGCAGGGCCTGGCCGGCCTGGTCGATCTGCAGATAGGCCGTGGCGAGGTTGAAGTTCGCGTCGTAGCTGTCCGGTTCGATCGAGAGGGCGCTGAGGTACATGCCGACCGCGTCACGGACGCGGTTGAGCAGGTGGTACATGAGCCCGAGGTTGTACGTGGCGTGATAATCGGTGGGATCGATCCGGCGGGCGGTTTCGTAGCGGCCGGCGGCGGCGGCGTAGTCGCCTCGCACCTGATAGATGTCGCCGATGCCGACGTGTGCTTCGAGTTGGCGTGTGTCTTCTTCGAGGGCGCGGTGGAACCAGAGAAGGGCCTGGTCGAGGTTGCCGCCCTGACGGTGGAGGCGTGCCTGGTAGACGGCCTCGGCGGCGGCCTCGGCACGCTCGGGGTCGTCGGCCTGCTCGGCTGCCTGGCCGTTGAAGCCGGCGGCGAAGTCACTCCAGCCTTCGTTCATCCATTGGCACCCGCCTGCGCCCGGGATGAGGCTGAGCAGGCTGACGGCGAACATGCGACGCATCGAAGCTGAGGCGGCTGACAATTTCATACCCTTACATTAAGAGCGCCGCTGTAGCTGGTCAACGCTGACGCACCGCGTAGAGGATCGTCAACTGGACGATGCCGACCTGCTCCACGGGCGTGAGCGCCTGCTCGGCGAAGGCGTGAAGCTGATCGGGATCGACGTTCGAGTCGTAGCCGTAGTTGCCCGGCTCCCGCCAGATGTCGAGCATGTCCCAGGCGATGACGACGTGCGTGTAGCCTTGATCCGCGAGCCATTGGTGGGCCGAATCGAACCGATCTTCAACGATAAACCGGCCCAGCGGGCTTGCATCCCACGCGGTGTGGTAGCTGATCGGCCGGTCGATGTAATACGGCGTGGCGAAGGCCTCGGCGTAAATGCGGGCGTTGGGCGGCACATGGCGATTGACCTGGTTGAACGGCGTCGGCAGCGGCGACTCGGGATGACGCAGCACGTTCAGCGTATCAATGTACCGCGCCGCCCCGCCATCAAGCTGCGTGAGATACAGCGTGAAACTCACCACGGTGCAGATGGTCAACGCAAGGGCGAAGGTCGTCGTCGCGGCGGCGGCGGAGCGCCAGGCGGGCCAGCTGAGGCCGATCAGCAGGCAGGCTGGGAGCAGCAGGGCGACGAGGAAACGGCTCTGATGATGCGTGAACAGGAGCCAGAAAATCAGCTGAATCGCGAGGACGCCGAGTAGCAGTTTCGCGGTGCGGCGGGTTGAGGCCTGTCGCCATGCGACGACGGCGGCGGCGATCAGCAGGGGCCAGAGCACGAACGCGAACTGGCCGTGCCAGAGGGCGGTGCGGCCGAGGGCGGCGAGGCCCGCGAAGAGGCCGGTGCTGTGGTGGGCACCACTCCAGCGGTCGGCCTGCTCAGCGGTCCAGTGGCCGGTGCCGAAGAGGCCCGTGAGCATCGGAAACACAGGGTTGCCTGTCCACAGGGCGTTGCGGATGAGCCAGAGGCTGACGATGCTGCCCGCTGCGAGGCCGAAGCCCGCGAGGCGAATCAGTTGCCGATTCCGCCCACCCTGCCGATTCATCATCAACACGAACGCCAGCGGTAAGGCCACCACGCCGACGGCTGTCAGCTTCGTCAACACCGCCAACCCCACGAACGCTCCCACCACGGCACCGCGACGCCCATCGGCAAAGGCGGAACGCTCCGGTTCATCCTCGGCGGCGGGGCGATCCAGATGCAATGCGACGGCGAACGCCAGTGCGGCAAAGGCGGCGACGGCCTGCTCGTTGTACGCAAGCGTCCCGGTCACGATCGTCCAGGGCACCGCAAGGTACAGCCCACCGGCAAGGGCCCCGGCGATTTGCGTCGTGCGGCTGGCGACGAGCTGCCCGATGACGACGGCGGTGAGGATGGCCATGCACGCGTGCAGCAGCTGAGCGGTGTAGCTGGCGTCGACCATGCTCCCCCGCCACAGGCCCAGCTGCGCGAAGGCGACTTCGAAAAGGTTCGGCAGATAGGAATAAACGTTGTGGGCGTAGCCTTGAACTGCCCCCGCGGCGATCCACTCCTTCGGCAGTTGCAGGTGATAGCTGAGAACGTCGTAACCGCCCTCTTCGCTGCTCCACAAAATGCCCGGCGGAATGCAGGCAGCTCCGATCAACAGCGTAACCGCAGGGATCGCCAGCAGCACCGGCCAGGGCAGCGTCGGCCATTGCTCAGACGGCTTAAGCCACCAGTGATCGCGAGCCTGGTAGGTTTGCCAGCCCGCCAGCGCCCAGCCGACGGTGCCGAGGCCCCACGCGGTGAACGCGTTGAGTTGCCCCGCCCAGCCGAGCAGCCACATGATCAGCGCCATCAGTCCGAGGCCGAGGATGAGTCGCCCGGCGAAGCCAGCAGCGTCGAGCGCCGGTTCGCGGATGACCCGGCCGAGGGCGGTGCCCCAACCTGCCGCTGCGGCGAGGTAGGCGATGACGACGACGCCCTGTTCAAACAGCAACAGCACAAGCCCCGCCATCCGCGGCGCGAGCGGCACCCGGCCCTGGCTGACGATGATGAGGCCGACGACGAAGAGCGCCACGGCGGCAGCGGTCGCCAGCCTCGCCGAACGCGGGGCGGCGTCGTTCGGGGGGGTGGGGGCGGTGGGGGGCTCGGCAGTCGTCGTCGCACGCTGTTGCATAAAGTGAACCCGCTAGCCGCGGGCTTACAGCCCGCCGGTTCCCCCGAAGAAGTTGCGACCTGCGATCGCCCGCTAACGTTTACGGGAGGTTGGGGCGCCAGAGGTACATGAAGGCCATGGTCGCGTCGCCGGCTGTGAACAGGTCGTCCAGGTTGATCTGGGCGATGTTCACCTGCGTGCCGCTGCTTGGCTGACCGACGGGGGTGCGGGCGTAGGGCGAGTTCGCCGGCTGGTAGTTCGAGTGATACATCACGAGGTGGGCACGCTCCACGCCGGCGAGCTGCTTGGCTTTCGCCCACGCATCGTGAACGTCGCCGAGCTGATCGACCAGACCCATCTCGTAGGCGGCAACGCCGGTGACCGCGCGGCCGTCGGTGGCGTCGGCGAAGTCGGCTTCGGTGATGTTCGGCCGAGCTTCGCGGACGACGCCGACGAACTGCGTATAGAAATCGTCGACCATGTTCTGCAGGACCGCGCGCTTTTCGTCGGTCAGCGTGGACAGCGGCGAGCCGGTGTCCTTGTTCGGCCCGCTGGTGATGGCCTCCGCCTGAACGCCGACGCGCGCGAGGGCGGGCTTGACGCTGACGGTCTGCATGATGACGCCGATGCTGGCGGTGATGGTGGTCGGGTAGGCGATCACGTGATCGGTGGCGCAGGCGACGTAGTAGCCGCCGCTGGCAGCGACGTCCATCATAATGGTCACGACGGGTTTGTCGGTCTCCCGGCGGAAGCGTTCGATCTCGCGGTACATCGCATCGGAAGCGGTCACCGTGCCGCCGGGCGAGTTGAGGCGGAGGATGATGGCTTTGACGTTGTCATCCTGCCGGGCCGCTTCGAGCGTTTCGTGGAGGACGCCGACGGGGTTGGGCTCGGAGGAGAGCAGGCCGCTCGTGCGGACGTTGTGGATGAGCCCGCTGATGTCCACGATAGCGACACGGTCGCGTACCCAGAAGCCTTCGTCACGTTCGACAATGGAGGATTCGATCTTTTCATCGCTCGGCCGAAGCCCGACCGTGAAGGTCATCGGGCTGCACGCGGTGAGGGTGATAAGGCTCAGGCAAAGGGTGAACAGGAGGGGCAGCCGCATGGTCAAAATCCTCGGAGGGCAGGCGAATGTTCAGACGCAGCCCATGGTATCCGCCAGCGGCAGGAGAATCATCAAGTGCGGCGGCACACTCACTCGCGGTCGTCGGGTTTGATGTCGACTTGCGAGTGGACGTGCTCGACGGCACCGGGGGTGGTGAAGACCTTATAGATGCACCAGACCGCCAATGCGGTCGAGGCGAAGACGGACCCGAGCATGATGATCCAGCCGGCGATGGTCATGAGTTGATCTCCTCGGATTCGCGGTCGGGGTTCGGGTCGCTTGCCGCTTCGGCGGCTGCCTCGGCCTTGTCCCATCGTTCGACGCTTCGGGCGATGAGGATGCCGAAGAAAATCGTCACGCAGATGATGAGCCCCACGGACATCAGCGCGACGGGCGGCTCGCCCTCTTCCCATTGAAAAAGCCCCTGCACCCGGCCCGGCGCGTTGTTCGCAAGCCAGATCCCAAAGACCGTGAGCAGGTACACCGGGGCGACGTATTTGATCATATACCTGACGAAGTTGGGTATTTTGATCTCCGCCCCGCGGCGTAGTTCGCTCATGCCCCGATCGATGCCGAGCACCCAGCCGAAGAGGATGACCTGAATCGTCGCCATCACGTAGATCAGCAGCGTGCCGACCCAGAAGTCGATGGTATCCAGTGCGGCGAAGTTCTTGGAGAAGTACACGATGAAGGCGGAGCCCATCGCGGTAATGAACCCGAGCACCGCCACGGAGGCTTTGCGGCCGAGCCCCAGGCCCTCTTCGAGCAAGGCAATCGCGGGCTGAAGCATCGAAAGTGAACTGGTCACGGCGGCGAGGAAGAGCAGGAAGAAAAACAGGAAGCCGACGAACCGGCCCATGGGCATCTCGGCGAAGACGTTGGGCAGCGAGACGAAGCCCATGCCGAACGTGCCCGGCGGGTTGGCGACGGTGGTCACGCCGAGGAAAACGAACGCGGCGGGGATGACGATGAGCCCGCCGAGGACTACTTCACAAAAGCTGTTGCCAGCTGCCGCGGTGACGCTGCTGAGCGCCACGTCGTCATTACGGCGGACATAGCTGGAGTAGGTCAGGATGATGCCGAAGCCGACGCTGAGCGTGAAGAAGATCTGCCCCGTCGCGGCGACCCAGATCTCGGCATCGGCAAGCGTTTCCAGGAAACTATACGAAGCGATGACCGCTTGCGAATCGTCTTCCCCAAGCACAATGCGGAGGCGCGAGCCGGGGTGCTCGTGAACGGTTGGATCGTCGTCGGCGGTTTCCCAGCCGGTATCGCTGAGGGCAGTGCGGAAGCCGGCACCGTCGAGCACCGCAAGCCGATCGAAAAGCTGATCGTTCTCAGGCGGCTCAGCGACGTCGCGCGGCAGCCATTGCCATAGGCTGCGCACGCTCGGTGGGGTGCCGGCGGGCGGATCAGTGGCCTGCAACTCAGTGGTGTGGATCTCCTCGGAGCCTCGGCCGACGAACTGCGCCACGCCGTCGGTGATTTCGATCTCGATGCGGGGCGACTCCTCGTGCAGCCAGGTGCTGTTGGCGAGGTCGGCGTCGTCGGCGATCTCCTGATCGGGCGTCCACCCCGCCTGCTGAAGTGCCCATGCGAAGCCGCCTGCGTCGAGGACGCGAAGGGCCGCCAGCGTGCCGTCTTCGCGTGTTTCGGCTTCGAAGGCATCGACGGAAGTGCGGACGATCAGGTTGCCGATCGCTTCGTCGCCTGGCGCCAGCCGCTGCGGTTCCTGCACCGGGTTCCACATGTACCCCAGGCCGTTGAGAATGTTCTGCTCAGGCCGGTCGGGCATGGGGGCGCCGAGCGTCAGCACGCGCACCAGCACGATCAGGGCGCAGACAATCAACGCGGGCATCGCCCAGCGGCAGAACCACTCGATGCCCTTGTTAAGCCCCCGGTAAATGAGCACAAAGTTCAGCGCGAAGCAGATGACCAGGAAGATCAGCACCGCGCCGCCTTCGCTCAGCAGGAATCCGTCGGCATGGGCCCCGACGAATTGCGTAAAGAACCCTTCGTAGTCGGCTGTGGCGGGATCGGTCAGGCGCGGGTCGCCTGTGAGGTAGTACCAGGCGTAGGCGAGGCACCAGGCTTCGATGAACACGTAATACATGTAGATCATCACGGGGATGACCGGCCCGATGATGCCGAAGTAAGGCGTCGCGCGTTTTTTGGAGACGGACCGGAAGATGCCCGGCGAGGAGTTGTAGCCTTTCGATCCCCCGAAGCGTCCCAGCGACCACTCCGCCCACGCGATCGGCAGCCCCAGCAGCACGAACGCGATGACGTAGGGGACCATGAACGCGCCGCCGCCGTGCTGTGCGACCTGTCCGGGGAAGCGGAGGAAGTTGCCCAGCCCGACCGCTGAGCCGGTGACTGCGAGAATAACGCCCAGTCGCGTCGCCCAGTGCACGGAGCTGCGTTGGAGTGGATTCATGCCGATCCTCGAAAATCTTAATGTTCGGCCGGTCCCGGGTGGGCCTCAGCGTATCGCCTGCAAGGGGGGGCTGCCAAGGCGTAAGCGGGGGCAGTTGGTGTTCTTTTTCACAATCTTGTCGCCCAGCTGATGCGTTGATACGCTCAGGTTGTCACATCTTCAACAGCGCCCGATCGGGCGAAGCCGCACTCGCGGCAGACATTTTACGGAAAGGGTTTGGGCATGGCTACAGCACGTGACCTCCTCGCGATCAAGGGCAATGATGTTTACGCCATTGAGGAAGACCGCACCGTACTTGAAGCCACGCAGTTGATGAACAGCCACCAGGTCGGGTGTGCGGTCGTGACTGAAACGGACTCGCGTGCCGTGGCGGGGATTTTCACCGAGCGTGATGTGCTCCGGCGCGTCGTCGCCGAGTGCCGTGATCCGGAAACGACGACGGTCGGCGAAGTGATGACCCGGCGGGTCGTCTGCTGCACCCCCGACACCGCCATCCGCGAACTGCGGAAGCTCTCGATGGAGCGGCGCGTAAGGCATCTGCCGGTGCTCGATGAGAACGACGAACTGATGGGCCTGATCTCGATGGGCGATATCAATGCCTGGGACCTGCGCGACGGCCAGGTCACCATCCGCTACATGCAGGACTACATCCACGGCCGAATGTGATCGTTAGCGAGCAATCGCAGATCGCCGTTGGTTTGCGGCATCACCGCGCGAAATTTTGCCCAAGGTGAATCTGCGATCGCCCGCTAACTTTATACCCCCGCCGCCGTTTGCCCCGCACGCTTTCGTGAATCGTTAGTTGACTGTTTACGTGCCACGCGAGTAAAATGCTTCGCTTTACCCAACTTGTGTGCGGCGAATATGAGCGACCAACGGCCTCGCGTATTACTTCTTGCCGGCAAAGCCACCGACCGTGAGCAGGTGGCCGGTGCACTCGGCGAACACTTCGAGCTTGATATCTACGAAAGCGTCGACGAGGCGATGGCGATGCTCCGCGCGGGGCGGATGTACCACGCCGTTTTTGCCGACGTCGGCGATTTCCTGCCGCTTGAGCGGACGCTCGTCGATCAGCAGGCCTCGCTGGTGCTCAACACCATCGGCGAAGGCGTCTGCGTCGTCGATGACCGCGGCCGTTGCGCCTGGGCCAACAACCGCATGCGCAGCTTCCCGCCCGAAGTGTACGACCGCGTGAAGCAGACCTGCATCAGCGCCCGAAGCCTCTTCGCCAATCAGGTCAGTCCGACCAATCTCACCGACAAACCCCGCCAGCGCAGCAAGAAATTCGGCTTCCAGGTCGGTGAAGATCGCTACTTCGAAGCGATGGTCTCGCCGGTCATCGACGACGCCGGGCGGGTGAAGCAGGTCGTCGCGGTGGTGTGGGACGCCAGCAGCGGCCGTCGACTTCAGCAGAAGATCGACGCCATCGACGCCGCCGGGCGCGAGCTGGTGCGCCTCGAAGCGGAGCCGCTCGCGAAGATGAACGTCGCCGAACGGCTTCGGCTTCTCGAAGAAAAAATCATCCGCTACACCAGCGACCTGATGCACTTCGACCACTTCATCATCCGCCTGCTCAACAAGAAGGCCAACAAACTCGAACCCGTCATCAGCGTCGGCCTGCCGGCTGAGGCGCTTGAGGTTGATCTATATGCTGAGCCTGAGGGCAACGGCATCAGCGGGTGGGTCGCGGCGACGGGCCGCAGCTACATCTGCCACGACGTGGAAAAAGACGGCCGCTACGTGCTCGGACTCGGCCACGCGAAATCGTCGCTGACCGTCCCGCTGCGTCTGCACGACAAGATCATCGGCATCTTCAACATCGAATCGCAGAACCCCGGCACGTTCAACGAAGACGACCGCCAGTTCGCGGAAATCTTCGGCCGTTACATCGCCGTCGCCCTCAACATCCTCGATCTACTCGTCGTCGAGCGTTACACCACCAGCGGTCGCATCAGCGAAAACGTCGTCCGCGAAATGGCCGCTCCGCTGAACGACATCGTCACCGAAGCCCAGACGCTGATCGAAGAGTACATCGGCCACGACGATATGCGCCAGCGGCTCAACCACATCGTCGACAACGTCGAACAGATCCGCAAAGCTGTCCGAGACGTCACACAGGGCGTGAAAACCGTGCTCGGCTCCGACAGTGTCGATACCACTGAGGACCCGCAGCTGGTCGGTCGGCATATTCTGGTCGCCGACGATGAAGTGAACATCCGCCGCACCATCGGCGACGTGCTGACGAAGATGGGCTGCAAGGTTTTCGCCTGCAAAGACGGCCACGAAGCGGCGAACATCATCGATTCCCAGCGGCTCGACCTCGTCGTGAGCGATATCCGCATGCCTCACCGCAACGGCTACGAGATTTTTGCCGCGGCTCACCGCATGGACGAGAAGTTGCCGGTGATTCTGATGACCGGCTTCGGGTACGACCCGCACCATTCGATCGTCCGCGCTTCGCAGGAAGGGCTCTCCGCGGTGCTGTTCAAACCGTTCAAAGTGGAACAGCTGCTCGAGGAAATCCGCAAAGCTCTGGGCATCACCGCACCCGCCGCGCCCGACGCCTCACCGGACGCCAGCCCCACCACCCCGCAATCCGGCGACTGAAGCCTCAGGCCCTCGCTCTGGCAGCAAGTCTTTGCATGATTGATGTAGGTTCAGGGTGCCCCGGTCAGCGAGCGAAGCGAGGCCGGGCTTTCGCAACGCATGCTGCGACCGCGAACCGGTACCGTAATCCCGCCCGGTCGTCGGCGCTGGCCGGGGCACCTGCGAATGTTTCCCGATTCCCCTGAATCTACCTTGATGCCGCTGTGCCTGCCTGACGCCGTGCCTATGATACTGAGACGGGCGCGTTCGATGGCGCGCTGCTTCGCCGCACGGCTCCGATTTGCACCGGGCTACGGAAGCACCGGGGCGGCGATGGGCGAAAAGAGAAAATAATTTGGCGGGACTTCGCGTGCCCGCTGGGGAGGGATAGTGATGAAAACCTTGGACGTGATCTGCGAAGTATTGTTGATCGTCGGCGGCCTCAACTGGCTACTCGTCGGGGCATTCCAGTGGGATCTGGTTGCGGCGATCTTCGGTGGAAGCGACGCCGTGCTTAGCCGCATCGTTTACATCCTCGTCGGCCTCAGTGCCGTCTACCTGGCGATTCGTTTGATCCAGGACCAGGGCGAACTGCGAAGCCACCCCGCGCGTGCCCCCGAGCGCAACTACTGATCGACCATCGACCAACGCCCGAGGCGCAAGAGCCGGGTTTTTGACAA
>JBBDRF010000052.1:58978-115220 GCA_040905565.1 Phycisphaeraceae bacterium
GAGGACAAACCGGCTCTTGTGGGCTACGGGTTGGGGCCGTCGAGCGTAAAATCCGCGATTCACGCTTGACCGAACGGTCACAGCGGATATTCTTTGTAGTCTTGACTGTCCTGCGCTGGCGGCTGGCATGCGATGCGCCCGGCATCTCAGGCAGTTAAGGATTCTCCATTGATCGTCGGCGCTGGCTCCGTAGCCTTGGGCGTCGACCACAGGAGCGATGGCTTTGCACAGCAAGGCAAAAAAGTAGCGTCTTCCTCGGCCAGCGGCTTGACCGCGTCGGCCCGAGGGGGCTGACCTGTCCGGCCGGGGCCGACCCGCCGACTTAATCTGCCCCCGTTCCCGCCGGTGCTTCAAACAGCCTGCCGGTTCGACTGCCGCTACGCAACCGCGTAAACAGACTCAATCATCGCAAAACAAACCCAGGCATCCGCGAGTAAGGCCATGACCACGCAGACCGACACCACGACCGCCACCAGCGCCGCCAACAAAGCTGCCCTGGCACACATCCGTAACTTCGGCATCGCTGCTCACATCGACGCTGGCAAGACCACCGTCTCCGAGCGCATCCTCTACTACACAGGTAAGATCTATAAGATGGGCGAGGTCCACGAGGGCACCGCCACCATGGACTTCCTCGAGGACGAGCAGCAGCGCGGCATCACCATCCAGTCCGCTGCGACCACCTGCATGTGGAAGCATCAGGACCAGGAATACACGCTGAACCTCATCGACACGCCAGGCCACGTCGACTTCACCGTCGAGGTCGAACGCTCCCTCCGCGTGCTCGACGGTGCGGTGGCGGTGTTCGACGGCAAAGAGGGCGTCGAAGCCCAGTCCGAAACCGTCTGGCGTCAGGCTGAGAAGTACCACGTCCCGCGTATCTGCTTCATCAACAAGATGGACAAGATGGGTGCCGACTTCGACTTCAGCTTCGGCACCATCGGCGAGCGCCTCGGCGCTAACGCCATTGCCGTCCAGATCCCCATCGGTTCGGGCAACGAGTTCCGGGGCATCATCGACCTCATCGAAATGAAAGCCTACCTCTTCGACGCGTCGGAGATGGGCTCGAAGGTCGAGCAGCACGAGATTCCCGAAGAGGAAATGGACCGGGCCAAGGAATGGCACCGCGCCCTCGTGGAGAAGTCCGCTGAGCTTGATGAAGCGCTCACCGAGAAGTTCATCATGGAGGAGGAGATTACCGCGGACGAAATCCGCGACGCCCTCCGCAAAGGCACGCTCGAAATTAAGTGCCACCCGATCTTCTGCGGCTCGGCCCTGAAGTACATCGGTGTCCAGCGCCTTATCGACGGCGTGATCGATTACCTGCCCTCCCCCGCGCAGGTCCCCGAAGTGCAGGGGCTCGATCCCAAGGACGAAGAGAAGAAGCTCACCCGCCCTCACGACCCCGAAGCACCCTTCTCCGCGCTCGTCTTCAAGGTCGTCTCCGATCAGCACGGCGACCTGACCTACGCACGCATCTACTCCGGCACCCTCGCCAAGGGCAGCCGCGTGATCAACCCGCTTAACAACAAAAAAGAGAACGTCAGCCGCATCTACCAGATGCACGCCAAGACGCGTATCGCCATGGATAAAGCCCAGGCGGGCGACATCGTGGCGCTCATCGGCCTCAAGAACAGCGCCACCGGCGATACGCTCTGCGATTCGGACAAGCCCATCGTCCTCGAACGCATGACCTTCCCCGATCCCGTGATCTCGATGAGCATCGAGCCCCAATCGGCGGGCGACCGTGAAAAGCTCGGCGACGCGCTGCTGGTCATCCACCGCGAAGACCCCAGCTTCCACTTCCGTGTGGATGATGAGACGGGCGAGACCATCATCGCCGGCATGGGCGAGCTTCACCTCGACATCGTGGCGACCAAGCTCACGCGTGACATGAAGATCGGCGTGCACGTCGGCAAGCCCCGCGTGGCGTACCGTGAATCCATCGCGGGCACCGCTGAGGTCCGAGGCGTTCACAAGAAGCAGACCGGCGGCCGCGGCCAGTTCGGTGACGTCAAGATCACCGTCGAGCCCTTCAGCGCCGAGCAGGCAAAAGAAGCCGACCTCAAGTTCACCGACGAAATCGCCTTCGAATCCAAGATCGTCGGCGGCTCCGTGCCCCGCGAGTACATCCCCTCGGTGGAGTACGGCGTCCGGCAAACCGCAAAGAGCGGCGTCCTCGGCGGTTACCCCCTCCAGGGCGTCAAGGTCTCCCTCATCGACGGCTCGTACCACGAGGTCGACTCCTCCCAGGTCGCCTTCGAAATGGCCGGCTCCATCGCCTTCAAGGACGCGGTCAAGAAGGCCAAGCCGATCCTTCTCGAGCCGATCATGAAAGTCGTTGTGACCGTCCCCGACGAGTTCCTCGGTTCCGTCACGGGCGACCTCAACAGCCGCCGCGCCATCATCCAAGGCATGGAGCAGCGAGGCGTGACGCGTATCGTCACGGCCGAAGCGCCCCTCAGCCAGATGTTCGGCTACGCAACCGCGATCCGTGGCATGACTCAGGGCCGCGCTTCCTACGCCATGGAACCCAGCCACTACGGCCAGGTCCCCGGCAACCTCGCCGAGCAGGTGCTCGCCGGCACCGCCCCGGGCAGCTGATCCAGATTACAAACGATTTGACCAGGCCCTCGTCCTTTTCGGGACGAGGGCTTTTTTACGCGCCGGTACAATCGTCTCCGGCCAAAGCAGCGCGCAGGGGTGGCCCGGCCAGCGAGCGAAGCGAGACGGCCGGGATTTCCGGATCTGTACCGTTGCCGGGGCCGACGTCGCGATTCCGCCCGGCCGTCTTCGCTGGCCGGGGCACCCTTCGCAGCTGAGTTCTGTGTTGGCCTGCGCATCCATATGCGGTCGCCCGGCGGGGTGAGACGGCTTTTGACACATCGAACGCGATGCGGGACACTCATCGGCCAAACCCACCACAGAAACCTGAATCAGGAGCATCCCCTATGCACACCCTCATCCTCACGCTCGCCATCGCCCTTACCTTCCTCGCCGGCTGCCAGAGCAATCAGCATATGGCTGACGACGCGTCCGGCGCGACTCATGTCGCCGCGCCGACCGGCATGCTTCGTCACGTGGTGCAGTTCAAGTTCAACGAAGACGTGACCGACGAGCAGATCGCCGAGGTCGAGCGGGAGTTCGCCGCCCTGCCCGATCGCATCGACACCATCCGAGGCTTCGAATACGGCCACACCGACATCAGCATGGAGAACCTGAACAAGGGCTTCACGCACTGCTTCATCGTCACATTTGACGACATGGCCGGCCTTGAAGTCTACGGTCCCCACCCGGCGCACCAGGAGTTCGTCGCGTTGATCGGGCCGCTGCTCGACGAGGCTTTCGTCGTCGATTACTACGTGCGTGACAGCGCCCCCGAGTGATCGGCCTCACTACCCCACGGCGTCACGCCGTGGGCTCTTCACTTGCATGCAAAAACAAAAAAGGCCCCTCACCTTTGCCGGGTGAGGGGCCTTTTCGCAAGACACGGAGGCGGATTGGTAAGGGGTTCAGTCGTAGAGCGGCTGCACGAATCGCATGTTCGTCTCAAGCGTCAGGTTCGACTGCGTCGTGTGACGCTCGGCGAAGAAGAAGTGGAACGTGTTGGTCTCTTCCGTGGAAAGCCCGAGTTCTTCGGCACGGGCGTCGAGGTCCACCGAGCTCCACGCTTCGCCGTGCACGCCGCCCAAGTCGATCACGAGGTGCCCGTTGATGAAGACCCAGACGTCGTCGTCGCCGGAGAACTCCAGGGTCATTGGCCAGTCACGCTCAGCAGGATCGTCATAGTAGAAGTCGGTGCTGATTTCGAACGTGAAGTGGTGGTTGTGAGTATTGTCTTCGTTGCCGAAGAGCTGGCCGTCGATCGGGAAGAACGGTAGCTCGTTGTTCTTTGAGCGTTCGTAGCGGTAGATGCCGCCCGTTTCGCCGCTGGTGCTCTTGAGTTCGATCGTGTAGGGCATGGACTGATTCACGCCGTCGACGTTGTTGAACCACTGGTTGAAGCTGTCTTCGCTCTTGACGCGCCACTCGCGTGGCACAGGAGTGATGGCAACGAAGGTGACGATAAAGTCGCCCGAGTTGCTTTCCACAGGCGCGGAGTCGGCGTAGTCGATGTATTCGCCATCGATTTCGCCGTCGACCAGTTCCCCGTAGCCGGGCCCGTCGCCGCTGGCGTTGTTGCCTGCTTTGATCCACGCGCCGATGATGCGGTAGTCCTCATACCCTTCGGGCAGTGGGAACGTGCCGGTCTTGCCGCTGAGGCCGTCATACTTGTAGTGCGTTGTGCCGTCGTCACCCATCTCAAGATAATCGATGTGGCGAAGCTCGAGCACCACGTTCGAGAGGTCCTTATCGAGCGATTCAACCTCGATCTCGATGGCCCCGCCGGGTCGAATGTTGAGTATTGGCTTGCCGTCCTGGCCGAGCTTCGCCTCGACCATGTTCGTGATGACGGGGTACTCGGCGTTGTAGGTGTCTTCCATGTCCGAATGGCTTTGCTGGAAGTCGCGCACGGTGCCGGTGAGGAACATGGTTTTGGGTTCCGCAGCAGCCGGCGCGGCTACCGCTGCGGTGAGCACTCCGGCGAGCGCCCATCTGTGTCTCGACATCTTCATGAGTGTTGTCCTTTCGCTGATCCGTTGGGGAGGTGACATTGTGAGACTGATCCTGATGCTCGAAAATTACGATTCACTTCCCGCGATGCCAAAATAAACTGCGAAGCTGGGTCAAAATTACCGTCTGGCAAGCCGCCAAACTCAACTTCTGCCGCACCATCGCGCCAGTCGGCACAAACGGACCGGCGAAGATGCTACAGTGTCGCAATGGTCCCACATCCGCCCAAACCCGTTGATCTGACCGACGCCTCCCGCGGCGAGCGACTGCACAAAGTGCTCGCCGATGCGGGCGTCGCTTCCCGCCGTGCCGCTGAACAGATGATCCGCGAGGGTCGCGTCGCTGTGAACGGTCAGACTGTCGAGAAGCTGCCCGCCTGGGTCGATCCCCAGCAGGATCGCCTCACCGTCGACGGCCGGCCCGTCGCCCGCCCTTCCAAACGGCAGGGCCACACGTATCTGCTCGTGAACAAGCCGCGTCGCGTCATCTCCACAAGCGACGACGAGCACGGCCGCCGGACCGTTCTCGAACTTGTCCCGCACCGCCAAAGGCTGTTCCCCGTCGGCCGGCTCGATGCCGATTCGACCGGGCTGATCCTCCTCACCGACGACGGCCCGCTCGCCAACGAACTCACCCACCCGCGCTACGGCGTGCCGAAAACCTACGAAGTGGCGATCGACGGGCAGCTGGGCCCGACCGATATCGAGAAGCTGCGTCGCGGCATGTTCCTTGCTGATCCCGGAAAGCCCGCCAGCGCCAAGGCCCGGGCGGAGAGCGTGCGGATCCTTCAGCGTGATCGTGAAAAGACCCGTCTGGTTATCACGCTGCGTGAAGGGCGTAACCGCGAGATCCGCCGCATGATGGCAAGGCTGGGGTACAAGGTGCGCCGGCTCAAACGGATCGCGCTGGGGCCGTTGCAGTTGAAGGGCGTCGCTTCGGGGGAATGGCGTGAACTCAGCCGGGCCGAGATTCAGGCTCTGCGGACCGCCGCGAAACGCTGAGCCCGCTCGGCCGCAATCGGGGCGGCAAAGCGCGGCAAGAGGTGGGGGGCAAAGGTGGGGGGGGGTCGGTTAAGATGGATGGGATGAGTGAAGCTATCAATCATTTTGCGTGCCCAGCAAAGGTGAATCTCGCACTGTCCGTGGGCAAGCCTCAGCCGGACGGGTTGCATCCGATCAGTTCGTGGATGGTGCGGGTTTCGTTGCATGACGACCTGCTGCTGCGCCCGCTCGGGCCGAACGGTGAGCCCGCCACCGCTCACCAACCTTCGATCGTCAAAGGCGATCCCGCGGACGATCTGAAGATCGAATGGTCACCCGACGCGTTGCTGCCCACGCCGATCGATTGGCCCGCGGAGAAGGATCTGGCCGTGCGTGCCCACGCGCTGATTGAACGGCACGTCGGCCGAAAGCTTCCGCTGCAGGGGCAGCTGCGTAAGCGGATCCCCGTCGGTGCGGGCCTGGCGGGCGGTTCGTCCGACGGGGCCACGATGCTGCGGGCCGTGGACGAGCTTTTCCAGCTGAACCTGCCGGACGACGTACTGCGGAAGCTTGCGGGGGAGCTGGGCAGCGATCTCGCCTTCTTCCTCGGCGAGCCCTCAGCCATCATCAGCGGCACCGGTGACAAGCTCGAGCCGATGCCGCTGCGTCGCCCGCTTCACCTCGTGCTCATTCTCCCCGCGCTGCAGTGCAACACCGGGGCTGTCTACCGTGCCTTTGATAAATTGGCCCCCGATGCGGCGCTGGCCGAGCAGCGTGTCAGGCAGGCGGCAAGCGCTTCCGCCGTCACGGATGACTCGCTGTTCAACGATCTGGCCGAGGCCGCCATGCACGTCGAGCCGAGCCTGCGTGAGGTTCACTTCTGGTGTGAGCAGGCAGCCGATCGGCCGGTGCATGTGACCGGTTCGGGCGCGGGCATGTTCGTGCTGGCGGAAGATGCCGAGGAGGCGGGCCAGCTCTCCGAACAACTCCGCCGCGAAGCCCGCGTCGCCGCCCTGGCCGTGCGAAC
This sequence comes from Phycisphaeraceae bacterium, assembly GCA_040905565.1. Lineage (GTDB taxonomy): Bacteria > Planctomycetota > Phycisphaerae > Phycisphaerales > Zrk34 > JBBDRF01. The sequence continues at coordinate 65,600 of JBBDRF010000052.1, forward strand.
ACCATGAGCCGCGCACGTCAGTAAGCGGTCGTCGGGCCGTGGGGGGACGCCGACACGCTGATTCGCAGCAAGCCCAAGCCGGACGATGCCAGACGCTATCGACCGTCTTACCTTCCAGTGCCTGCCCCGGCGTTGGGCCGACCGCTTACTCACGTGCGCGGCTCATGGTTGCGACGTCCACCCCCGAGTTCAGCGGCGGGGCCAGGCGATCACCCCGCTGGACGACACGTCTTCTCCCGCGTCGATCATGTCTTCATTGTAGCCGTGCTGCCCAACGCTGAAGATGACCACACGATCGGCCTGCAGGCGATACTGCAGCGGCCTTCCCGTCGGCTCAAAGAGATCGACGGGAACTTCATCCAGCCATTGCGGGACCAGATCCTCAAGCGTAACAGGATAGCTTCCCCGCTCCGCGTGATACCTCGCCACGGCGAGGGCCGTCTTCTCCAAACGTTCGTTCACCTGCGCACGCAGCAACGAGTTTCGGGTTGAGTTCGCTAAATACCACCTCTCTAAGAGAAGCCAATCGGCGACGGCGTCCGTGACTTCAGCCTCGCGCACGAACAGGCGGGTCCACCAGTTCTCGACGCGTTCGGTGAACTGGTCGGCGTTATCCTCCATGTCCCGGGTCTCCGCTTCCAGTGCTTCCCATGCAGTTTGGCGGTCGGCTGCGGTCGGCTTGGAAACGGCATCCACCATGCGATCGATGAAGCCGTTCACTCGACGCATTGCACGATTGCGATCGAACACCGAACGGCCCAGCGTTGCAAGAGCCTCGTCGAGGTCATCCTCCTCCAATGCTTGATCAACCCATCTGCCCGGCTGGAGCGCATCAAGCAGCATAAAGCGGAAATCCGGGTCCAGTGCCTGATCCATGCGGGGCGGCGGAATCGCGGCCGCCCTACGCCGAAAATCCCGGACCTGCTCCGCGGTCAGAACGTTGTGGCGCAACATCGCCTCGGTGAGGTGAAGCGTGGATCCCAGGCCCATCTGAAAGTCGTACCAACCCGATGCTCTCAGATGCGCCAAGTGCTGCTTAACCGCGATAGCGTCGTCGATCGCCTGCTCAGCGCGTCCTTCGGCTGCGTGTTTGACGGCTCGCATGGATAGCGCCTTGTACATGGGGAGCGTGGTATGGATCGACAGCCACGATGCATTGGACAGTTCATCAGAATCGGCGCCGGTGAAACGCGGCACCCAGAAATGCTCCTGTTTCACCGCTTCGGCGAATTGATCCAGAGCCGGCTCCTGTAGCGCAAGCCACTCTGCGACCAACGGCATTTCGTCCGACCACTCTCCGCTTCGCGCGTCCCACCACTGCTGCTCCCAAACCAGGTCCGCCCAGGATGATTCTGATGCGTCCTCCTCTTCGACCTCCGCCGCCCAGCGTTCGTCTTCGCTGCTTCGTCGCTCAGCGTACGCTTCGATTGTCTCGAATGTCACCGCGCTCTCGCCTGATGGCGCGCCGATCTGCTCCAGCACCTTGACGCGCAGACCCGGCTCGGGCCAGGACGAGGCCGGTGCCAGCGGCGCAATTTTCGCATAAGCATTGGTCGCCGGCGTGACGCCCTCGCTGAGCCTCTCATTCATTACGGCGAGATAGTCGATGGTGCCATCCGGCCGCAGCGGGCCTTCGAGGACCGTCGTTTCCGGGCCGATCTCCAGCGGCGGCGGCCCGCCTGGGGCTGCGAGAATCACCACCAGCCCCATCGCGACAAAAACCATTACCGCCAAGCCGTACAACAACCATTTCATGCGAATACCCCTCTCGTGGATGCGCGGAACACGTCGCAGGCTACCCGATCGCTCAACGCCCGGTGATCGCAGATCGCCACGGGATCGACTGCCGTGGTGTAGTTATTTCCTAGGCAATGAAGTTTCTGAACAACCGATGAGTCCACCATGCCATACTCACGAACAGAGTCGCCTGCAGTCCCGCCCATCCAAGTAAAAGAAGATTGACCGGTTCAAACGGCGGCCCGATCCCAGCCACGGCGGTCACCATAGCCAGGGCAGCATGCGGAATGAGTGACAGACCCGAGCACGCAATGCTCCGCCCCCAAAGCCCGTAGGCATGAACCCAAGGTCCCGCCACAAAAATCGCAGCACCGCCCCAGCCAGTCCATCCCTGCGGAATTCGCGCTTCAGTAATGGCGATTGCGAGGAATCCCACAGAAACCGCTCCCCATAAAGCCATATAGGGAATCGAAACGACGACCAGCCATTGTGGCGGATGTGGCGGACTCGATGCGCTCAGCGTCTTCATGCGAATACCCCTCTCGTGGATGCGCGGAACACGTCGCAGGCTACCCGATCGCTCAACGCCCGGCGAGGGTTGCAATTCGCCGCGTCCGACGGACGGTCGCTTACGCTTTCCGTTCGCCAAAGCGTGCCGGTGGGTGGCACGTTTGGGGCGGGCGCTATACCTTTAGGCTTGTGCGTGTTAGCCTTGTCGTTCGATCGCTGTGTCCGGCGGCAGTTGGGGGGCTGGAGGGGATCCGAGTCACGACCGCCGACACGGGGAGAGGTCGGGCGGGCAACGCAGGACGTGGGAGCATTTTCCGCGTGGGAGTCGTTAAGCAATGCAGTTGATGACGTGGCCGCTGGCGCGCCTTGGCAGCCGATTCGCCCTGCTTTTTGAGCCCGCCCGCCGACAGGTAAGGCACTCGGGGCTGGGGCGGTTTCTTGATCAACCGCTCGATCTGGCCGTCGGTCTCGTCGAACCCGACGGCACCGAGCGCGTGCTACCGTTCACCGAGCATGGCCGAACCTTCCACGCCACGGAAAACTTCGAACGCGTGAACTCCATCACCTTCCGAGGCTTCAGCGAAAACCTCGGCGTCCGCTTCGAACTCAACCTCCACAGCCCCTTCTATCCGCAGAACGAACGGCTCAGCCTGCTGCCGGTGTTCTACATGGAACTGCGTGTCACGGCCGTCGACCGCGTCCGCCTGCGGCAAATGCCCAATCCGCCTGAGAAGGTCAAGCTTTTCATCCGCATGCGCCGGCCGGACACCGAGATCCACGCCGAGCCCGGCCAGATCAATCTGCAATACGACGTGCCCCTCCAGCCTGAGCACGAATCCGCCTGTGGCTCCGATCGACCACACGGCTCGACGGATGACGAACCACGCGATCCCAACGCACCCGTCGCCCATGTCGTCGAAACCCTGCGAAGCCTGAACGACAACGCCCAGCCGATCGAAGACGAGCACGGCGGCGTCGGCCTTACGCTCGACCTGCCCGTGACCGACGAAGGCAGCGGCGTGAAATGGCGCCTCATCTGGGCCGCCCATACCGCCGACCCCGTGCTGGACTATCACGGCGAGCCCGCCCGGCTGCGCTACGTGCGCCACTGGCCCGACCTCGACGCCGTGGTGAAGGAAGCGACCGACCGCCGCGATGAGAACCTCGCACTCTCGCGCCGATTCGAAAAGCTCCTCGATCAAGCCCCGTTGAACCGCTCACGCTGGCACCTGCTGATTCTCGCGTTCCACAGTTACCTCTCCAACACGTTCTGGTGCGATCTTGATGAGGATCGCGAGCTGTTCACCGTGTGGGAGGGCAACTATTTTTATCATGCGACGCTCGACGTGGGCTACAACATGTCGCTGCTGTACTTCTGCCTGTGGCCGCGCCTGCTGAAACTGTCGCTGGCGAGCTGGTCGGCTCATCACAGTGAGCACGAAGCGTCAGGGGGCGTGATTCTCTGGCACGATCACGGCCGCGGCATGAAAATCGGCGCCCCCGCGTACGACCATTCCATGCCCGTTGAAGAGAACAGTGATTTCCTGTTGCTGGTGCAAAGCTATGTCCACTGGACCGGCGACACCGAGCCGATCGCCCAGTACGCGCCGCTGGTCCGCTCTCTGGCGGAGTACCTGCTCTGGACCGATCGCGACGAGTCGGGCTTCCCGTCCGAAGGCTCCGCCAACACGCTGGACGACGCTTCCCCCGCTGTGCAGATGGCGCGGAAACAGACGTATCTGGCGATCAAACGCACGACCGCGCTCGAAGCCGCCGCCGACCTGCTCAGCCGGGCCGAGGACATCGAGATGGCCGAGCGTTGCCGCGATGCCGCCGCCGCCGCCGTGATCCGCGTCGAGCGCGACGCCTGGCTGGATGACCATTACGCCGTCTGCATCGATCGCGATTCCGCTGCTCTTTACGATGCCGAGACAGGCGAGGCCATCCCCTTCGGCGAGCTGACCGGCTGGGACGATTATTCGCTTTACACGACCAACGGGCTGCTGCTGCCTTCGCTGGTCGCCCAGCCTCAGCCGTTCGATCGCCATCGTCTGCAGGTCGATCTGCTCAACGCGCACCGCGAAACGCTCCGCAACTACGGCTGTGCCCACACCAGCAGCGACACGTCCAACGTCTGGATCTCCCAAAACCTCTGGCGAGACTTCGCTGCACGCTACCTGCATACCGAGCTCACCGAGATCGATACCCGCTACTGGGATCTGCTGGTCTACTCCAACACGCACGACCAGTCCTTCGGCTACATCGATACCTATATCAGCAACGAACTGGCGTTCAACCCGCGCGGGGCGTCGGCCTTCGGCTGGTTCCTCGCGGGGCCCAGGCTGGTCGTGGATCGTCTTGATGGCGAGTACTTCGCGGTCGATCCGGATCGGACCTACCCGCAGCGCTGGCCTCTGCTCGCACTGGCGGACTGGGAAGCAGGAAAGATCCCCGTCTGCGTCGTCGATCCCGAAGGCAAAGTCTTTATCGAAGGCGAAATCGAACCCGTCAAAGTCCTCGGCGAAGCACCACGCGGCAGCGACCTCATCGGCTAAGCGGGGCGAAAAACGAAGTTCGAAATCAGAATGCTAAATGAGATAGCAAAGAGAAAACCCTTTCATTTCCTCTCTTCTCTTCCCCTCTCTTCTCTGTGCCCTCTGTGCCTCTGTGGTTGTCTTTCTTAATCACTCCGCTTCGATCAGCTCGATCGCGTCCGGGTCCGCCTGTTCGGCGGGGGTGATCTTTAACAATTGAGCGACCGTCGCGTGCAACTGCAGCGCGTGGATCGGGCCGAGGTTGGTCTTGCCCAGCGGCTCGGGGTAGCGCCAGAAGATGGCGGGGCCCAGCATCTCGGGCTGGGTGTCGGGGTGGTAGCCGTGCATGCCGAGGGGGCCGCGATCGTCGACGGGAGAGCTGACGCCGTCGGCCCGGCGGCTGAACGTGTGGCCGTTCTCCAGCACCACCACCACATCCCCTACGCGCGTCGGATGTTCATACCCCCACGCCTTCGGCAACTCATCCTGCCGATACGCCGTCGCAAACGGATGCAAAGCGATCGCCGCGAGCGCCTCGGCCACGGCCTTCTCACGCTCCGCTGTGTCTTCAATCTTGAAGAACAGATGCCCCACGTTGCCGCCGGTCGCCTGCTGGATGCGCTCGTCGCCTTCCACCTGCGAAAGGTGCCCAAGGTGGACGAGCGTCTCCACCTTCGCCATGCCGTGGTCGGTCGTGATGATCACGTAACCCGCCCGCTCCGGATGCTGATCGAACCGTGCGGTGATTTGCTCAAGCATCTCGCCGATGAGTTCGTCGGTGCGTGCCATGCTGGCGATGACAACGTCGGAGTCGGGGCCGTGGATATGGCCGACGGAATCGGGGCCGGTGATGTAGGCCATGATCAGCCGCAGGGGCGCGTCGTGGTCGCCGGCCTGATCGTCCTCCCACAACTGGAGCACGCGCGTGAGTCGCTGCTCATCGCTGACGCCTCTTGGAAAGCGATCGTCGAAGTAGTCGGTTCGCACCTCACCTTTTTGATCGTGCGAGAGGGGCCAGTCGATCACCGCCGTCCGCACCCCCTGCCTTGCCGCGGTCAACCAGATGGGCTCGGCTTCGAGCATCCACGCCCAGGGCGGATAGGCGAACACGGTGTCCTCATCACGATCATAAAAAACGTTCGAGGGAATGCCGTGCTCGCTGGGTTTTGCGCCGGTCGCCATTGAAACGTGACTGGGAAATGTGAGGGAAGGAAACGCCGGTTGCAGTTCGCGACTGCTGGCGCCCTCGGCGATGAGGCGATCAAGGTTCGGCGTCTCCGCCCGATCAAGATAGTCGCTGCGGACGCCGTCGATGCTGAGCCAGAACACGATCGGCCCGGGATCTGCCTCGCTGCAATGCGCAGGGTGCCCCGGCCAGCGAAGACGGCCGGGCGGGGATGCACGATTGGTCACAACCTCCCCACGCGTTTCAGGGACCCGGCCGTCTCGCTGCGCTTGCTGGCCGGGGCACCCCTGCGCGTGGACGTCGACCGCCGCGCCGCCGATCATCAGCGCCAGCAAACCAACGACCCAGCCTCGGCGTCCCACGCGCGTTCCCTTCACCATACAAACCTCTCAGCAGTCGATCGCTTAATCGCTCAGCTCGTTGATCCGGTCGATCATCTGCCGGAAGCGTCCGAAATCACGGCGGGTGAAGCGGAAGCTGATCCGCGGCAAGTGAAGGTGCTCCACCTCCGTCTCGTGCGCCCCCGATTGCGTGATTCGGCCTTCCACGATCAGGTCCGCGAACTCGTCGTTCAGCTGATCCAGCGCCCGTTCGCTCAACGGCTCAAGCAGACGAATCACAAGCTTGTCCCGCACGAACCGCTGCGAGTGGTAGTTGCGATAGAACTGCTTCACGTAATCCACCGCCTGCTGCGGATCGTGAAAGATCTGGTAGAGGTTCAGGTCCGGCTCGCTGATCAGATTGTTCTTCAGCAGGTGCTCGCGGACGTAGCGATCAAAGTGTTCCCAGTAGCCGTTGCCCTCGGGCTCGACCATGGCGATGGGGATCATCGACGATTTGCCCGTCTGCACGAGGGTGAGCGTTTCAAAGCATTCGTCGAGCGTGCCGAAGCCGCCTGGGAATAGGATGAGCGCGTCGGCCTGCGAGACGAACATGAGCTTCCGCGTGAAGAAGTAGCGGAAGGTGGTGTGTTTCGGATCGCCTTCGATGATGTCGTTCGCGCTGGTTTCGAAGGGGAGCATGATCGAGACGCCGAACGATGCCTCGGCCCCCGCGCCTTCGTGGCCCGCCCGCATGATGCCGTCGCCGGCGCCGGTGATGACCATCCAGCCGGCCTTGGCGATTTCGCGCGCGAAGGTTACCGCCTGGAGATAATCCGGATGTGTGGCCGGGGTGCGCGCTGAACCGAAGATGGAAACTTTGCGGACATCGCCGTAGGGGCGAAACACTTTCAACGCGTACCGCAGTTCCCCCAGCGAGCGTGAAATGAGCTTCAGTTCGCCGGTGTGCGCGTTGTCCTGCACCAGCCGCAGGGCCGTTTGCATCATGTCGCGGACGAGTCGGCCGGACAGTTCGTCGGGGTCGCCTCCAAAGTCACGAATGAGCTGTTCAACGCGGCCGACCACTTCCGGATCGCGTGCCGAGGTGACGGTGCCGGGCCCGAATGGGGCGACCTCGTCCTCGGGATTGCGGATTTCTTCCTGAGGCGTCTGCGTGTTGTTCAGATGTTCGTCAGGGTTGAAGCCGTTGTTCCCGTCGCTGTCGTTGTTATCAAGATCGTCGTCCTCGTCGTGGTGGGTAATGCGATCGTAAACGTCTTTAGGCGTCATAGGTAGCTCTCATCCTGGTGAACCATCGTCGGCACCCATTGTACGTGCGCTCATCGGCGCGAACCACGCCGGCAACGCGATCGGGTGCACGATCCCACTAACATAATCGGCTTAAAACCCCTCGCACCTCTCCTGCGCCAGGGGAAATTTACGACGCGCACGATCGGGCATTCGCCCCGGCAGCAGGCTTTCGCCTTAAAACAGAAAAACAACCACAGAGGCACAGAGGGGGAGGAGAAGACCAAGGCAGAGAGAAGAGAAGAAGTTGTCTTCTGATTCCCGGCTTCTGACTCCTCTTCTTCTTACCTCCTCTTCCTCTGTGCCTCTGTGATTAGTAGTTCTGAAGGAACAGATGCGCCAGTTACCTGCCCGCGTCGGCGGTGTCGTATTCGAATGCCGGGCCGGCCATCATGACTGCAGGACGTCGGGCGGCGGCACTGAGGACCAGCCCCACCATCACCATGCTGGCGACGAGGCTGGAGCCGCCGTAGCTGATCAAAGGCAGCGTCATGCCCGTGATCGGCAACATGCCCAGCGTCATCCCCACGTTCACGAAAACCTGCGTGACGAAGATCGTCGCCACCCCCACCACAATCAGCCGCGCGAACGGGTCTTTGTGGCGCGCCGCCACCACCAGCGCCGAGCCGATCAAAAGAAAGTAAAGGCCCAGCACGCCGAGCCCGCCCGCCAGCCCCCAGCGTGCTGCGATGACGGCGAAGATCATGTCGTTGTGCGCCTCGGGCAGGGCGTTCTCCCGCAGGATCAACCGTGCCCGCTCCTTGCCGTAGCCGGTGAACTGCCCCGCCCCGGTGGTGGTCATGGCCTTGTAGGCCTGGAACCCAGCCGAGTCGCGGTCGCTGGTGTCGCCTTGAATCTGCGCGATCTGCGACATGATCCGCTGCTTCTGGTGCGGCTGCAGCAGCGGGTACATCAACGGCGTCGCCACCACGCCCAGCACCACGATCAGGATCAGATGCTTCAGCCTCGCCCCCGCCGCCACCAGCATCGCGAACAAAACGGGCAGGAAGATGAGCGACGTACCGAGGTCCGGCTCCACCAGAATCAAACCCATCGGCACGAAGGTGATCGCGAACGGTACGAACAGCCCCAGAAACGTGCGGTAATTCTGCCGGTAGCGCAGGTACGCAGCCAGCGCCAGCACGAACGCGATCTTCGCCAGTTCGCTCGGCTGAACCTGCACGACCTGAAAATCGATCCACCGCCTCGCCCCGTTACGCACCGGGATGATCGATTGCGGCAGGAACGGCAGCAGCAGCACGGCCAGCGTCAGGATCGAGACGATCGCCAGCGGATAAGCGCCATGCACCAGCAGCCGATGGTGCGGCAGCGCGACCATCACCATCATCCCCATCCCCGCCACGAGGAAAATGCACTGGCGAAGGACCAGCCCCGACCGGGCCGTATCGGTTGATCGCACCGTGTCGATCGACTCGATCCCGATCAGCACCAGCGCAACGGCAGCCAGCACCGTAATGTGACCGGCGTTGGGGCGCAGGATGGGCTTCAGCCGTTCGAGGAGTGCGTACATGGGCTCACATCGCCATGTTACCAGAGGACCCCCACGAGCATCGGCGACCGGCCCCGCACGCGATCAGTTTTCCCAGCGAACCTTCGCCGTCACTGGAAAATGATCCGACGGATACTGCCCCTCGCGAGCCGTCCGATCGATCGCCGCCTCCAGCACCACCGCCCCGGGTTCGACCAGCACGTGGTCGATCTTCGCCCCGCCCGTGCTGCCGATGGTGAACCCGTTGAACGTGCCCACCTCCTCAGCCTCCGGATGCACCACGCGGAACGTGTCAACCAGCTTCAACGGCGCATCGGCTGCTTCACCACGCACATACTGCATTGCGGGGTTGTCTTCGCCGGCGTTCATGTCGCCCATCAGAACGACCGGTTCGCCGGGGTGGGCGCGGTCGGCAATCCGCTGCATGACCAGCTTCGCGCTCTGCACGCGCGACGGCTGCGAGCGGTGGTCCCAGTGGGTGTTGAAGATATAGATGCCTCGCCCTGTGCCCCGCTCGATGAAACGTGCCCATGTGCAGATGCGCGTTATGTCGTTGCCCCAGCTTGTCGAGGCCACCTTTTCAGGCGTGTCCGAAAGCCAGAACGTGCCGTGATGCTCCGCGTCGAGCTCCCAGCGATCTCGATCGTAGAGGATGTTGGTGAACTCGCCCCGGCGCTCCCCGTCGTCCCGCCCCACGCCGACCGTGGCATAGCGTGGCACCGCTTCGCGAATCGCATCAATCTGAAACGCCACCGCTTCCTGCAGCCCCACGAAGTCGCCGCCGCGTCGGTCGATGACATCAAACACCATCTCATGCCGATGCCGCCAATGGTCGGGCCCGTCGTTCGCCGTGCCGAAACGGATGTTGAAGCTCATCAGATCAACCTCAAACGGCGGCGGCTCCTCCGCCAAGGCCGCCCCCCCAGCAGCGAAGGCGAAAGCAAGCGTCACAACGAATAACGATAAACGCGGCATGGCGATCTCCTTGTGCAATCACAAATAGTGTAACACGCAAAGCCCAGGCGTACTGCCGCGGGACCGGGCTGCGGACAATCCTCACAACGCCGCCCGACAGAGCCGAACTGTCCCCAGCCTTCCCCGCCACTGGCCCGGGGCCCGCCCCATCGGCTATGATGCCTTCCGCACCCGACAAACCGCCTCAAGCGGCCTTCTTCACGGAACCCGACGACCATGGACGAGCAGACCATTGCCCGCGTTTACCTTCTGGAAAGCACGCCCGAAAAGGTCGTCATCCAGATCCCCAGCACCAACTATCAGCTCCACCTCCGCTGCCCCGCTGAGCCCGAAGTCAGCCCCCAGGGCCGCGTCCGAGGTATCATCCACTGCAACGTCTGGAAGGTCGACCTCGTCTCGCCAGGCGGCGCTTACATCGAGCCCATCTACGGCCGGCCCCGCCGGGTCCAGGGCCGTGTCATCGGTCACGTCGATGGTTCTAACGCACTGGTGGTTTCCATCCGTGGCTGCCCCATCGTCGCCGACCTGACCGACCACTGGGTCGCCAAAGAGATCCCCACCGGCACGCTGGTCGGGCTCGATGTCTACGAAGGCGCCTCGTTCGAGCCCAAGCCGCTCGCCCTCGCAGGTGCCGCCGCTGCCGCCCCGCCCACCGTCCCGGCCTAAGCCGCAGTCACCTCGGGGCCATCGCTGAGAACGCGACCACCGTCCGCCACGCATCTGATATCCCCAACGGTGGGGGGGGGGAGCTTAGCATGAGCACGGCTGCTGCGGACTTTGTGCATCTGCACGTCCACTCGCAATATTCACTGCTCGACGGCGCCTGCCGAACCTCCGATTTGCCACAGCGGGCGAAGGAGCTCGGCCAATCCTCCGTCGCCATCACCGACCACGGCTGCCTCTTCGGCCTCGTCGATTTCTACAGCCAGTGCGTCAGCGCGGGCGTGAAACCGATCATCGGCATGGAAGCGTACATGGCCCCCGGGGCACGCACCGACCGCTCCTTCACCGGCACCAAAGACGGCGGCTACCACCTCCTGCTGCTCGCGGAAAACCTCGCCGGCTACCAGAACCTCCTAAAGCTCGCCTCCATCGCCTACCTCGAAGGCTTCTACTTCAAGCCCCGCATCGACAAGGAAGTGCTCGCCCGCCACAGCGAAGGCCTCATCGCCACCAGCGCGTGCCTCGGCGGCGAAATCCCTTCCGCACTCACCGCGGACGATCGCAAGAAAGCCAAACAGATCGCCGAGGTCTACCTCGAGCTGTTCGGCGAGAAGTTCTTCATCGAACTGCAATCGCACATCCCCGAGCAGGCGGCGGTGAACCCCGAACTCGTCGATCTCGCCGACACGCTCGGCACGGGCATCGTGGCTACGAACGACGTGCACTTCCTGCTGCCGGACGATCACGAACCGCACGACGCGCTCTGCTGCATCTCGACGGGCAGGCTCATCAGCGACGAAAGCCGCATGAAGTACCCCACGCAGCTGTACATGAAAAGTGCAGCCGAGATGCGCGCGTCCGGCCAGGGCCTGCGCCGCTGGGAGGAAGCGTGCGACAACACCAAGCGCATCGCCGACATGTGCAACGTCGATCTCGACTTCAACGCCAATCATGCCCCTGTCGTCAAGATCGTCAAAAGCAGCAGCATCACCATCCCCGAGATGCCTGGCAGCAAACAATCCGCCGGGCCGAAGTTCGAATCCAAGCACCCCGTCGGCTCCACCAACTGGTTTACCGATTACTGCGAAAAGTTCACGCTGCTGCCGTTCGATTCGCACAAGGACACCGAGTCGCAGGCTGACCTCGAACAGCAGTGCGACGACGCGCTGCGGCTGCTCGTCGAAGCCGGCGCGATCTGGCGCTACGGGCCCGACGGCATCACCGATGAAATCCGCGCCCGCATCGACCGCGAGCTAAAAGTCCTCTCGGACAAGATGATCAGCGCGTACTTCCTGATGGTGTGGGACTTCGTCAACTACGCCCGCTCCAACGGCATCCCCTCCCTCGCGCGTGGGTCCGGCGTCGGCACCATGGTCGGCTACTGCCTCGGCCTCTCCAACGCCTGCCCCGTGAAATACGGCCTGCTCTTCGAACGCTTCACCGACCCCGACCGTGCTGAATATCCCGATATCGATATTGATATCTGCCAGGACGGCCGATCCGCCGTCATCGACTATGTCCGCCAGAAGTATGGCCACGTGGCGCAGATTATTACATTCGGAACCCTGAAGGCTAGGGCGGTGGTGCGGGACGTCGGCCGCGTGATGAACATCCCGCTGCCCGAGGTTGACCGCATCGCCAAGGTCGTCCCCGCCGACTTAGGAATGACGCTTCCTAAAGCACTCGAGGTCGAGGCGGAACTTAAGAAAGAATACAACGACAATCCGCAGACCCGCCGCCTGATTGATATCGGCAAGCGCCTCGAGGGACTAGCTCGGCATGCGTCGGTTCACGCAGCCGGTGTCGTCGTGGCCACGCAGCCGCTGGATAACATCATCCCGCTGTACCGCGACAGCAAAAATAAGAATCCCGACAGCGTCGAAGTCATCACCCAGTGGGACGGCCCGACGTGCGAAAAAGTCGGCCTTCTTAAGATGGACTTCCTGGGCCTGCGCACGCTCAGCATCATCGAGCGAGCCAAAACACTGGTGCGATCCACGCTCGACAACGAAACGCAACTCAAGACGATCCTCGGCCGCTACGGCGCCGGCCCCCGCCCCGACGGCCCCCGCGAGTTCAGCCTCACCGGCGACCCGGCCGCACCCCTCCCCACCGAAACCGTCGACGCGCTCGATCTCGATCGCCTGACCTATGACGACCAGAACGTCCTCGACCTCTTCCGCCGCGGCGAAACGTCAGGCATTTTCCAGTTTGAATCAGGCGGCATGCGCTCGCTGCTCATGGGCATGCAGCCCGATCGCCTGGAAGACCTCATCGCCGCCAACGCCCTGTTCCGCCCCGGGCCGATGGACCTCATCCCCGATTACAACGATCGCAAGAACAAGCGCGCCGAGGTGCCTAGCGTTCACCCCGTCGTCGATAAGTTCACCGCCGAAACCTACGGCGTCATGGTCTACCAAGAACAGGTCATGCAGATTCTGCATGAACTAGGCGGCATCCCGCTTCGCGAAGCGTACACCATCATTAAAGCGATCAGTAAAAAGAAAGAGAAGATCATCAATGCTGCCCGCGATAAGTTTATCGCTGGGGCGCAGGAGCAGAACTTAGGTCAGCAGCAGGCTGAGGAACTGTTCGATCTTATCCTCAAGTTCGCCGGCTACGGTTTCAATAAAAGCCATTCCACCGGCTACGCCATCGTCGCCTATCAGACCGCCTACCTCAAAACCTATTTCCCGGTTCATTACATGGCAGCCTTGCTGACCTTTGAATCGGTCAGCAGCGAGAAGGTCACTGAATATATAGACCAGTGCCGCCGCGTGCGCTTCCCCGATGGGCATAGTGGGATTGAGGTCCGCCCGCCGGATATTAACTTGTCCTATCGTGACTTTACCGTGGTGTACGGCCCGGATGAACCGCACGATCCGAACCACGGCCACATCCGATTCGGCCTCGGCGCGGTCAAGGGCGTAGGCGGCAAGGCGATCGACGCCATCATCGCCGCCCGCGAAAAGGACGGCCCGTACCGAAGCCTGTTCGATTTCTGCGAGCGGGTTTCGCAGGGCGCGGTCAACAAAGCCGTCGTCGAAGCGCTGGTGAAGTGCGGTGCCTTCGATTCGCTGCACACCTGTGACAAACGCGCCGCAATGCTGGCGGCCGTCGAACAGGCGATGAGCCGCGGCGCGCAGGAATCGAAGCTGCGTTCGAGCGACGATTTCCTTTTCGGCGCCGTCGCGTCCGATGAGATCGCCGAGCAGGCGAAGGCCGGGCCGAAGAGCGACGACGGTGCCACGCTGCCGGACGTCACGCCCTGGGATCCGACCGAAACGCTGAGCCATGAGAAAGCGGTGCTCGGCTTCTACGTCTCCAGCCATCCGCTCGATCGTTATCGCAAGGCGGTCGAACGCTTCAGCAATGCCTCCACGGCCGACGCTCAGCGGCTGCGCGAGGGCACGGAGGTCATCCTCGGCGGCATGCTCACGCGGGTGCGACAAACGCTGGTGAAGAACGGCCGCAGTGCCGGGCAGAAGATGGCGATGATCACGCTGGAGGACCAGACCGGCCCGATGGACGGCGTGATCTTCTCCGACGCTTTCGCCCGCCACGCTCACCTGCTTCACGCCGAGGCGATCGTCTTCGTCAAGGGCCGTATCGATCGGCGTCGTGACGAGCCCAGCGTTGTCGTCGATGAAGTGATCCCCATCGACGAAGGGCCCACGCAGTTGACCAAAGCCGTGCGGGTGATCGTGCGTGATCGTGACGAGGTCGGCCAACCGCGAACGTGGAACGGCGAGCTCGCGTCGCTCCGCACCATGCTGCGTCAGCGCCCCGGCCCGGCCCCCGTCTACTTCGAAGTTCACGAGCAGGACAAAGTCGTCATCATGCAGTCCGACCGCTGCAAGGTACAGCCGGACGCCAGGCTGGCTGAGCAGATCAACGCCATCATGCACGACCCCACCTGCTGCGAACTCATCGGCCCCACCCGGCTGGTCAAGGCCAAGCCCGACGCCATGCTCGCCGAGGATGACGACGTCGTCGTCAACCGCCTCCGCCGCCAGACCGCCGACGACGAACACTGCGATTCGATCGATCGGTATTGAGCGCGAACACGACTTGGCTGGTATCCTTCCCCCATGATCTGCAAAATTGAAGGTTTGTTGGAGACGATGGGTGAGGGCTCAGCCCGGGTGCGGGTTGAGGGTGGGCTCACTTACGAGGTGCTGCTGCCCGCGTTCGCAGCCGCCAGGCTCGGCGGGTCGCTCGACCAGGTCGTCACGCTCTACACGGTGCACTACCTCGAAGGTTCCGCCCAGGGCAATTCATTCGTGCCCAGGCTTGCGGGCTTCATCGCTGAGGTCGACCGTGATTTTTATCAGCTGATGACCAGCGTCAAAGGCATCGGCCCTCGCAAGGCCCTCCGGGCGATGTCGCTGCCGCCGGCGCAGATCGCCTCGGCCATTGCCGACCGTGATGTGAAGACGCTGCAAAGCCTGCCCGAGATCGGCAAGCGCATGGCGGAGACGATCGTCGCCACGCTGCACGGCCGCGTCGATAAATTGCTCGACGGTGCCGCCGCCGCCCGCAGCCAGAGCACGCCCGGCCAACCCGAAGCCGTCGGCGCAGGCAGCAGCAGTTCGCCCTCCCGCGCGGCGCTGGAAATCCTGCTGCAACTCGGCGAGAACCGAAGCCAGGCTGTGCAGTGGATCGACCAGATCCTCATCAAACGCCCTGAACTGGACGATCCGCAGGAGCTGATCACGGAAG
The DNA here is from genome assembly GCA_040905565.1 of Phycisphaeraceae bacterium. Lineage (GTDB taxonomy): Bacteria > Planctomycetota > Phycisphaerae > Phycisphaerales > Zrk34 > JBBDRF01. The sequence continues at coordinate 81,065 of JBBDRF010000052.1, forward strand.
TGTTCCGCCTGAAATCGAGTTTGTAAATTCAAACGCCGACAACGAGCCGCGACCGTGAGGGAGCGGTCACGCGTTCAACTTTATCGCGTACGAAGACAGCAGCCAGGCTTGACGCAGGCACGCACATCATCCATCGACGGGCCGTCATCATCGCCGTGACATAACCGCTTACTCACGTGCGCGGCTCGTTTAGAGAAAGCCCGAGGTTCACCAGATATCCAACTCGCCAACGATCGGTTCGACGAGATCTTTGACCGTCACGATGCCGATCGGCCTTTCGCGCTTCGTCACGATCGCCAGTGAAACACGTTGGTTCTGCAATTCCAAAAGCGCGTGGCGAAGTGACATGTCCGGCGGCACCGACACCGTCGGCCCCGCAAACTTCGCAGGCGGCGGGGCGGCCTCCGCACCTTCTCGCAGCACATCTTCCACATGCACCACGCCCACGACCAGCCCCCGCTCATCCAGCAACGGCATCCGCGTGTGGGGCACCCGATTCGCGATCTGCCAGACCTGCTCCGTCGTGTTCGTCGTCCGCAGGGTGTTCACCCGGTGCCAGGGCATCATCACGTCCGCCACGCTCAGACTGCCCATCTCCAGCACGCGTTCGATCATGTCCGACTGATACGGACTGATCACGCCCTGCCCCACGCCCTCGCGCATCAACTGCGTCACCACCCGCCGCGGGTGCAGCATACTCATCGGCACATCCTTGGCCTTGAAGCCACGCCGAATCGCATAAGACGCCAGCCTCAGCAGGGGCAGAATGCCTGTGATCGTCAGCAGCCGCTGCGTCCAGTGCAGCGTGCCGGCGAAGTAGTACGTCAGGCGATCGGTGTGCGATCGGAACAAATCCTTGGGCAGCACCTCGCCGAAAATGAAAAGCATCGGCGTCAGGATCGCTGCGTTGATCGCCACCTGCGCCCAGCCCAGATAGCCCGCCCCTTCCAGCAGTGCCGCGATGGACAGCGTGGCCAGGTAGTTGAAAACATTGTTGGAGACCAGCAGCGTGCTGAGCAGTGAGTTCGGGTCGCCCAGCAGCCGTTCAAGCGTGACCGCATCGGCGCGGGGGATGTGCGCCAGCACGTGCAGGCGGATGCGGTTGAGCGTGTAGACGCCCGTTTCGAGCCCCGAGCAGAGTGCCGACCCGCCCAGCCCGATGAGGCCCACCAGTGCCCACAAAATCGCCTGGGTGATGCTCATGATCGCCCTCGCTTTCTGCGGTCGGCTGGCTGATGGTAGGGCATCAGGTGAAGCAGGACCGATTCGACCCGCCCGCCGTCGACGCGTTCGACCTCCAGCTCCAGGTTCGCCAGCCGCACCTTGTCGCCCGCCGCCGGGACGTGCCCCAGCAGGGTCATGACCAGCCCGCCGACTGTCGACACACGTGGCGGCAGCGAGAGGTGCCCGAACGCTTCCACCCAGTCGTGCACGCTCAGCCGGCCGGACACCCGCCACGTGCTTTCGTTGAGTTGCTCGGTTTCGAGTTGGGGCGTCTCGCCGGGCATGGGCTCGAGATCGAGGTCGCCGACCATCTGTTCCACGACATCCTTCAGCGTCACCAGCCCCGCCGTGCCGCCGTACTCGTCGACCACGATGGCGATGTGCGTGCCGGTCTTTCGGAAGTTCGCCAGCAGCTGATCGACGCGCCCGATCTCCGGCACAAATCGCACCTGCCGCACCAGCGTGGCCAGGTCGATCCGCGGATCGATGCGGGCCGCCAGCAGAAACTGCCGGGCGTAGATGATGCCCTCGGCGTGGTCGAGATCGCCGTCGCAGGCGACGTACTTGGTGAGCTGCGTGCGGTTGATCAGTTCGCGGAAATCGTCAGCCGAGGCGTGGATGTCGACCGACTGAATATCGACACGCGGAATCATGATGTCGCGCACCTTCAATTCGCCAAGGTGCAGCACTTCCCGCAACAGCTGTTGTTCGTCGGCCCCGATCACGCCTCGCCGCCGACTCATCTCCAGCATCGTTTCGAGGGCGTCATTGCTGATCTCGCCCGGCCGATCCGGCGGCCCCACCAGCCTCCCCAGAGGCTGAATCACCCATCGGCTGATTATCGCGCCCAGCGGGCTGATCGCGCGATGAATGGCGTAAAGCGGAAGCGTCGTCGCCGTCACCCAAGGCACCCTCGCCGTGTTCGCCACCAGCTTCGGCAGCACCTCCCCAAAGATAATAATGCCGATCAACGGCGTCACCGAGGCTACCGCCACCGTCATCCGCCCCACTTCCTGCGGATCAAGCTGCAACACCAACGCCGCACTGATCACGAAGTACAGCACGTTCATGATCATGTTGCCAAGCATGACCGTAATCAGCAGCCGACGCTGATCGTGCAGCAGCGCTGTGACGAACGGCCCGACGAACCGCGACCGCTGAATCAACTGAAACCGCTGATGAGCCGTGAGCCCGAACAACGCCGTCTCCGACCCACTGAAGAACCCCGACCCGATCATCAGCAGCGGCAACGCAAGTAGAAATGGTAAGTCAGCAAGACCATAAGGCATGATCCCCGCAGTTTAGCGGAGATGCCCGACCCGCGCGCAACCCTCGCGACTGGCGCAACAAACCCTCCGACGTTACACTGCCGATCTGCTGAGAGAAATTTCATCACGGGAACATGCCATGACCGATTCGCAACCTGCCAAAATCAGCCCTGCCGACTATGCCGCCACGCGAGGCCTGCGTGGTCAGCGTCTCATCCTCGACGGCGAAGCCCTGCTCGACCGTATCGCGATGGATCTGTACAACACCGCCCGCGATCGCGTCGCCGAGGCCGGCGTCTTCCACCTCGCCCTCTCAGGCGGCCGCACGCCCAAGGCGCTGTTTCAGCACCTGATGATCGACCCGAACTATCGGCTGCTGCCGTGGGATCGCACCCATGTCTGGATCGTCGACGAACGCTGCGTTCAGCCCGACGACGACCGCCTGAACTACAACATGATCCGCGAAATGCTGATCGATCCCAGCGGCATGCCCGATCCCAACGTTCATCCGATGCCCGTCCTTGATGAAGCCGGCGACCGCGCATACGAGCAGGCGCTGCGGGAAGCCCTGTCGCAACCGAACGTCGACGATCGCCTCGACTTTGTCGTGCTGGGCATGGGGGCTGACGGTCATACCGCTTCGCTGTTCCCGCAGACGCCGGGGCTGCATGAGCGTGAACGCTGGGTGATTTTCAACGACGGCGAAACCGTTGCCGAGCCTCGGCCGCGGATGACGATGACGTATCCGCTCATCAACGCCGCCCGCCACATCGCCCTGCTGGTCACCGGCGAAAGCAAGCGTGACACACTTCGGCACGTGGCCGCGCAGCCGGACGATTTCGAGCAGTACCCCGTCACCGGCATCCGCCCCGCGGAGGACGGCAAACTCACCTGGTACCTCGACCGCGCCGCCGCCATCTGATCCCGCCGCGCGTGCACAGGAGTGTGCGACAGATTGTGGGCAGCGCAAGTCGACGAGGCGCGCCGCTGGCAACGAGCCGCGCACGTCAGTAAGCGGTTGTGCGTTCGGTCGCGACGCATTGTGATGACGCGTAGCAGCCTCACGAGCACTGCGGACAAAGTTTACCGGTAGCGCGGCATTTCAGTCTCCCCCACGCCTTCACAAGTGTTGGACCCCAACCGCTCCCTGACGGTCGCGGCTCGTTTTCCGGCCTGTGCCCACAGTCTGTCGCACACCCGTGCTCAACCCCAAACTACCCCTAGCCCCGTCCCCCTTGTTATCATGCCCCCATGGTCACGCTGCTAATTGCTATTGGTGCTGCGGTCGGCTACATCATCGCCTACCACACGTACGGCCGATGGCTTTCGCGAAAGCTCTTCGGCCTCGATCCGCACGCCCCCGTCCCCAGCGTCGCCCTCAACGACGACCGCGACTACGTCCCCACCGCACGCAGCATCGTCTTCGGCCACCACTTCACCTCCATCGCCGGCACCGGACCGATCGTCGGCCCCGCCATCGCCGTCATCTGGGGCTGGCTCCCCGCACTGCTCTGGGTGCTCTTCGGGTCCATCCTGATCGGTGCCGTCCACGACCTCGGCTCGCTCGTCGTCAGTCTCCGCAATCACGGCCAGACCGTCGGCGACATCGCCGGCCGCGTGCTCAACAAACGCGTCCGCCTGCTGTTTCTGCTCGTGCTGTTCATGGCACTGACGATCATCCTCGCGATCTTCGGCCTCGTCATCGCCGTCGTCTTCCGCACCTTCCCAGCCGCCATTTTCCCCTGCCTCGTGCAGATCCCCCTCGCCATCGCGATCGGCCTCTACCTTCACCGCAGGGGCGCGAACCTGCTGCTGCCTTCGATCGCTGCCCTCGCGCTGATGTACCTCGCCGTGATCTTCGGCGACACCGGCCCGCTCGGCGCCTTCAACGCCGCCCTCGCTGAGCTGCCCATGCTCGTCTGGGTCGTCCTGCTGCTGGCGTATTCGTTCGTCGCTTCGGTGCTGCCGGTGTGGACGCTGCTGCAGCCGCGCGATTACATCAACTCCCTGCAACTGCTCACGTCCCTCGCCCTCATCATGGTTGGCCTCACCGCCGCCGCACTCTTCGGCGGAGCCGCTCCCGCAGCAGGCGTGGCCGGGCAGTCGCTCGAGATCGTCGCCCCAGCCGTGCGGTGGAACCCCGAAGGTGCTCCGCTGATGATGCCCTTCCTTTTCATCACCATCGCCTGCGGCGCGATCAGCGGCTTCCACTGCCTCGTCAGCTCCGGCACATCCAGCAAGCAGCTCAAAACCGAAACCGACGCCCAGTTCGTCGGCTACGGCTCCATGCTTACCGAAGGCTTCCTCGCTGTGCTGGTCATCCTCGCCTGCGTCGCCGGCATCGGCCTGGGCATCACCGGTGCCGACGGGGCGATCCTCACCGGCACCGCGGCTTACGAAGCGCGCTACGCCACCTGGGCCGGCGCTTCGGGACTCGGGCCGACCGTCGCTGCATTCGTCGACGGCGCGGGCAACTTCCTCGCCGCCATCGGCATCTCCGTCACCATCGCCACGGCACTGATGGGCGTGCTGGTCGCCTCCTTTGCCGCGACCACGCTCGATACCGCCTGCCGGCTTCAGCGGTACGTCATCCAGGAACTCGCCGCCACGTTTGCTCCCAAAGTTTCGCCCACCGCCGACGCAGCCGAGGGGTACGATCACACCTTCGAAACCGGTCTGCACGAAGGCGGCCACCCCCGCGCGAATCCGCTCTACTGGCTGACCAACAAGTACGCCGCTACGCTCGTCGCCGTGGTGCTGGCCGGGGCTGTGGCCGCGATGCCCGGGCCGGGTCAGCCGTGGGCATGGGCGAACCTGGGCACGGGCGGGCTCATCCTCTGGCCCATGTTCGGCGCGACCAACCAGCTGCTCGCCGGCCTCGCGTTCCTGGTCATCTGCTTCTGGCTCTGGCGTCGCAAGCTGCCCGTCTGGTTCGTCGTCCTGCCGATGATCTTCATGCTCATCATGCCCGCCTGGGCGATGACGTCGCAGCTGCTGGATTGGCTGAACGAGGACACGCTTAACTGGCCGCTCATCATCATGGCCATCGCCACGCTGGCGCTCGAAGTCTGGATGATTGTCGAAGCGCTCATCCTCTGGCCCCGCGCCAAAGGCGTCCTCGAACACGCCTTGCCCCCGCTGGAGCAACCGCTCTCCTCCACCGGGGAAGAGATTGGGTGAGACGGTCCGGGGCGCGCCGTTGACAACGAGCCGCGCACGTGAGTAAGCGGTTGTGGTTCCGGCCTCAACGCGCCGTAGCGACCAGTCGCGCGTTCTCGCCAAATTGGGCGGGAGCGCGAAGCCCCTGGCCCCAACCGCTCCTTCACGGTCGCGGCTCGTATGCAAGCTCCGGCCCCCCGCAGCCGCCTACACTGAGTGAGTAAACCAGGGGACACGCGTCCAGCTATCGGGGGAATGCTGTGCGGAATTCTGACATCGTCGCTCGCCACCCAAACGTCCGCAACAAGCGGCGTCTGCTGCTCATATTCCCGCGCTACGCCCACTCGTTCGGCACCTTTCAGCACGCCTACCCGCTCATGCCCGGCGTCCGCGCGTTCATGCCCCCCCAAGGCATCCTGCTGCTTGCCGCCTACCTGCCCGAGCGATGGGAAACCCGCTTCATTGATGAGAATCTCGACGACGTCACCGAGGCCGACTACGCCTGGGCCGAGGCCGTTTGCGTCACCGGCATGCACGTGCAGCGGCCGCGCATCGAAGCGCTCATCGCCGCCGCGCATCGTCATCACAAATCCGTCGCCGTCGGCGGCCCCTCCGTCTCCGCCGCACCCGATTACTACCCCGAAGCCGACTACCTGCACCTCGGCGAAATAGGCGACGCCACCGATCAACTCATCGCACGCTTCGACGCTTCGACCGATCGCCCAGCCGAGCAGGTGGTCCTCGAAACCGTCGACCGCCTGCCGCTACAACGCTTCCCCGAGCCCGCCTACCACCTCGCGAACATGCAGCAGTATTTCCTGGGCTCCGTCCAGTTCTCCTCCGGCTGCCCGTTCCTCTGCGAATTCTGCGATATCCCCGCCCTCTACGGCCGCAACCCTCGCCTCAAAACCCCCACGCAGGTCGTCGCCGAGCTGGACACCATGCTCCAAAACGGCCTCCGCAACGCGGTCTACTTCGTGGACGACAACTTCATCGCCAACCCCGCTGCCGCCCGCGACCTGCTTCCGCACCTGATCAAATGGCAACAGCGCATCGGCTACAAAATTCAGCTCAGCTGCGAAGCCACGCTCAACCTCGCCAGCTATCCCGACATCCTCGCCATGATGCGCGACGCCAATTTCGCCACCGTGTTCGTCGGCATCGAAACCCCCGAACCCGCCGCACTGGACATGATGCGTAAAACGCAGAATATGCGCCAGCCGATCCTCGATTCCATCCGCACCTTCAACGAATACGGCCTCGAAGTCGTCTCGGGCATCATCCTCGGCCTCGATTCCGACACGCCCGGTACCGCCGACCGAATCATCGAATTTATCGAAGCGTCGCAGATTCCCATGCTCACCATCAACCTCCTCTACGCCCTGCCGAAGACCCGGCTGTACGACCGCCTGCGTAAAGCCGACCGCCTCAGTGATGACCCCGATCGCGCGTCGAACGTCGTCTTCAACATGCCCTACGACGACGTGATGAACATGTGGGAGCGCGTGATTCGCCACGCCTACGACCCCGCCCGGCTGCTTGCCCGCTTCGCCTACCAGTGCGAGCACACGTACCCCAATCGTGTGGATGCCGTCCGGCAAGTCGACTGGGATATCATCCGTTTCGGGGCCTCGACCGTCGGCCGTACGCTCTGGCGCGTGGGTTACAAAAACGATTGGCGCCGCGCGTTTTGGGACGTGGCCGCTCCGCTGCTGAGGCAGGGCCGAATTGAAGAGATCATGCACATCGGCATCGTCAGCCACCACCTGGTCACCTTCGCCAGACAGTGCGCCACCGGCGAAGCCGAGGCTTCCTTCTACGCCGACCCCGGCCGCACGGACACGCCCGCCCAAGCCCCTACCCCAACCCGTTAGCGGACGATCGCACGCCGTTTCCTCGCACCTCACCTCAACTGTAGGCAGCCGCCAGATCCGTCATGTTGCCTGCGATACGTGGCGGCGCGAAGTTATCCGCTGCCACATCCTCACCCTCGGCATGCGCCACGTGCAGATGCGCATGCTCACGCAGGTCGAGCATCTTCGGCGGTTCGTTTCCGCCCTGCGGCGCATCGTTCGGACTCGGCCCCGGGATCACCTGCACCGTCGGTCGGCACGGATCATCGGGGCTGTGATCCACCGGCACCGCCCACCGCCCATCATTCAACTGCACCGGCTTGAGCGGCGCGAACGGAGGCACCACCGCTAGGAACGATCGCAAAACGAACGGATCCAGCCACCGCACGTACGGCTCGCCGAGCATCCGCCGAATCGCCCGCACCGTCGGCTGCTTCGTCCCGCCGTACGGCTCGCGCAGCGTCGCGAACGTATCCGCCACCGTCGTGACGCGCGCGAAGATATGAATCGCTTCGCCCTTCAGCGTCATCCGCCCGCCAGCCGGGTCGCGCCTGGCGGGGAAGCCTGTGCCGTCGAAATGCTGATGATGATCGAGCACGACCACCGCCGCCGTCGGGTCAATCTGTCCGCGGACGCGCTCATAGCCCAGCCGCACATGCGCACGCCAGGCGGGGTCGCTCACGTCGCCGGTCTGCTTGTAGCGTTCGAGCACGCCCTGCTCCAGATCCAGCATGCCGATGTCGTGAAGCATCGCCCCGACGCCGAGGCTGCCGACCTCCCGCGCATGGCGAGGCGGCAGACGCTTCCGCTGCTTCATCAGATACCAGTCGAGCTTCATGCCCATCAGCAGGCTCAGGAACGAGACCGTCGTGGAATGTTCCAGCAGCCACGGCGCATCGTGCGAGACTTCTTCGATGAACAACAGTGCCGACGGGTTCTGAAGCATCTGCTCCACCAGGGCGGCCATCTGCTTGAGGTACGTATCGTAATCCAGCTTCGCCGTCGCCTGCGCCTGCGAGCGTTCGAGCACATCGCTGAGCGTCTTGGCGATCTCCGCACGCTTTTCCAGCACCTCGCCGTCGATGAACTGGCTGAGTACCTCAAGGCCCGGATAACGCACCACCACCTCGCGCACGCCCATCTGCTTGAGTCGACCAACGATCGTCTCGTTCAGATCGTACCCGCTGGAAAGCAGGTAACGATCGCTCGCCTGCGGGTTCCGCACCGGCATCGCCAGCGACATCCCGCTCTTGGCTTTCTCGATGGGAACTCGAAGCACAGCAGCCTCCCGAAGGGCGATACAGACACGTCCACGTGCCTCCTTTTTCGACCAGCCCGCTGCCGAACTTGCGAACAAACCGCACAATCGCGCCATCCATGTCACCCGCCGTACCGCCTGTGACGATTGCGCCGATCAGCGCCCTCCGGCCTTCTCACCCGCCCGCTCAGCAGCCACGCGATGGGCCGCAAGAAAACGCCGATCCAGATAATCTTTCCACCACATGCACCACGCGCCGTGCGCCCACAGTCGGCCCCGCAGCGCCAGTCCTTGGCCTCGGCCGATGTTCAGGATCGCCAGGAATGTCCGCTGCGGGCGGAACGGGCGCATCGGCTGATCTGTCACCGCGGCACGCAGATTGTGCAGTAGAATCGGCCCCTGCCGCACGCCGTACACCCCGACCTTCGCCAGCGGACGAGGCCCGAACGTGATGCAATCGCCCGCCCCGAAGATGCGCCGATCTGCCGGCGAATGCAGCGGCGCGTCCACCAGCAGCCCGCCGTCCTCACCTACCGGCAACCCCAACTCCTGCACCAGTCTCGGCGGCCTCAGCCCCGTCGCCATCACCGTGAGATCGGCGGGAAACTTCTGCCCCCGCCCCGTCACATGGTGATGGTCGACCCGCTCGATCGGCATGTTCACATGAACGTCAATGTTCTGCCGCCTCATCCATCGCCGCATGAAGCGCGACGCTCCGTGCGGCCCGTGCGGGAGAAGCCGGGACGCACGCGTGAACAGCGTCACCTTCGCCGAAGACTGGTGCCTGCGCGCCAGCTCCGCCAGATTGCACGCCACTTCACAGCCGGTCGGCCCGCCGCCCACCACAGCCATATGATCCAGACAGTCGACCGCGAAGCACGTCTCCAGGTACCGCCGTAATCGATGCAGATTGCTGATCGGCTTCACCGGCCAGGCGTGCTCGGCCGCCCCCGGAATCTCCTCAACCGGCACCCGCGAACCCAGGTTCAGCGACAGCGCGTCGTAACCCAGCGACTCCCCCGAGGCCAGCCGCACCACCCGGTTGCCCCGGTCGATACTCACCAGCGCGTCGCGCACGAACGTCCCGCCCGCCGCCTCGATCAGCGGTGCCGGGTCCAGATCGTTCTGCTGCGGTTCGTACGCCCCGCCCAGCATCCCCGTCGCCAGCCCCGAGTACCAGAACCGGCCCGGATCCACCAGCGTCACCCGCACCCCCCCCACGCCCTGCCTCCCCTGTTCCACCAGTTGCCGCGCCGATCGCGCCACATGCAGATGCGCATGCCCCGCCCCGATCAGCACCACCTGCGCATGAGAATCAGCCATAGCGGATGGTAGGCAAACGGCATGCAAGAGCGGGGCTGCCCCCAGCCCGGTCCCCCTCGCGCAACCCACCGGGCTGGTGACAGCCCGGCTCCGTGACAACTAATCGAACCAGCGGATGACCTGCGCGTACTCGTCAAGCCGATGCTCAATGTCACTGCGCGAGATTTCCATCAGCCGATCCAGACTGAACGATTCGATCGTATAGCTCGCCACGATCGTCCCGCACGCCAGCGCCCGCTTGATGGCAAACAAATCGATCTTTTCGACCGTCGCAAGGTAGCCCATCATGCCGCCTGCAAACGAATCGCCCGCGCCGGTGGGGTCGATCACGTTCGCCGACGGGAACGCATGCAGCACGCCCAGCCCGTCGGTGTGGTTCAGCAGGCAGCCGTGCTCACCTTTCTTGATGACCACAAACTTCGGACCCATCTCGATGATCTTCTGCGAAGCTGTCACCATGTTCGTCTCGCCGGTGAGCTGACGCGCCTCGGCATCGTTCAGCACCAGCCCGTCGATCCGCGTCAGCAGTTGCTTCAGCTCCGGCAGGGCGGTATCGATCCACAAATCCATCGTGTCCGCGACCACCAGCTCCGCATCCGGGAAATTATCCAGCAGCGCCGCCTGCGCCGACGGATGCGTGTTCGCCAGGAAAACCAGCTTCGAATCGCGGTATGTCTCGGGCACAGCCGGCAGATCTTCCGCCAGCACATTCAGCTGCACATCAAGCGTCTCGCGATCGTTCATGTTCGGCTGATACTCACCCGTCCACCGAAACGTCTTCGCCCCGCTCCGCTGCTCAAGGCCAGCCGTATCCACATCAAAATGCTTGAACGTTTTCATATGCTCCGGCCCGAAGTCTTCACCCACCGCCCCCACAATGCGGACAGGCGTAAAGAAGCTCGCCGCGGCTGAGAAATAAGTGCACGAGCCGCCGAGCACATTCTCCGCCCGGCCAACAGGCGTAATAATGGTGTCGATGCCGATGCTGCCGGTCACGATCAGGGACATATGCAAATTCCTGTAGCTGTTATTCAAAAGTAGCACGGTCGGTATCCCGAACATTATGCCACAACACCGCCGATCTGGCGCACTCGCGGGATGCCCTGCCACCACCTCGCCCCTTACGCTACAATGCGATCATGACACGCCCCCCTTTTGAACTTGAAAAACCGGTCATTGACGAATTCGGCGCCCCCCGCGACGGCGAACCCCAGGTCAGCAACGAGCGACTGTTCATGCAGATGCTCGTGTTCACCGGCTGCGAAGACACCCTCGCCGTCGCCGAAGCCGTCTCCGGTGCCGGCTTCGAAGCTGTCATCTATGAAGATATTCACGATCCCAAAGGCATCGGCCTGCTCACCTTCCACCGTGATCCCACCTACTTCGTCTCCAACGTCCGCAACCTCCTGCGGCGTGAACCGATGAACGCCCTCACCCTCAGGCCCGAGTATTCGATGCTCGGCCGCACCTACGCGCTCGGTCACGAAGCCGACCTCGATCACTACCTCTTCAAACGGCCCCGCCACACCGCCCTCAACCCCGATTGGCCCTGGGCCATCTGGTACCCCCTCCGCCGGCGCGGCACGTTCACCCAGCTCCCCGCGGACGAACAACGAAAAATCCTCATGGAGCACGCCAAGATCGGCATGGCCTACGCCGAGTCCGACTACGTCCACGACATCCGCCTCGCCTCCCACGGCCTGGACCCCAACGACAACGACTTCGTCATCGGACTCGTCGGCCGCGAACTCGCACCACTCAGCAAAATCGTCGAAAAAATGCGCTCCACCACCCAAACCGCACAATACCTCGAAAAACTCGGCCCCTTCTTCGTAGGCCGAGCCGCCTGGCGCAGCCAACTCTAAGATGCTGTTCCCACACCCCGAAGCCCACGGCGTACCGCCGTGGGGCTCCCCTCCCCCCCAACCTTCTTCTCTCTTCTCCTCCCCCTCTGTGCCTCTGTGGTTCAATCCCTCTTCTTCTCATTCCCCCTGGGCCTCGCCCCCGGCAGCTTGCTTGTCGCATGGCTCCCCGCCTTCGCCTTCTTCGCCGCCTGCTTCAAAGGCTTCGCCCCCTCTTCGCCCGCCGCCATGCGCTTGAGCACCAGCTTCGCCACATCCGGCGCCACGTCCTCCGGCAGTATCCCCAGGATCGCAGCCTGCACCACTTCATCCTGCGTGCACGCCCACTGGTAAAGCCGACTCGCCATTTCAATCTGGCTCATCCCGTACCGATCGCACATCGACTCGATCGCCGCCTTGGCTTTCGGTGTCACCGCGAGTTTGATTATGTGTCTTTCCATCATCGTCCATAGCCTACTGACACGCGTGCGTGACTTCATCGTCACGATTGTAGTCTAATGTTGCCTGTCGTGTCTCTATCTGTTATCCTTGAGCATCGGCCAGGCCGATCCGCCCGTGTCTGGGTTCGCTTAATCGCCCCGGAAGAGCGCTCGGGCAATCGGCAGGCCAGCAGTCCGGGGGCCAAAGTGCCCGGGGATCCGACTCCAAGAGCCAGGGCCCCGGGGCCCCCCCCCCCCCCCCCCCCCGAAGCCCAAGGCGTCCCGCCTTGGGACGCGCCCCTCCACGCCATCGGCAAACACATCTTGCAAACCCCGCCACAGCCCGATAAGTTAAATCGACGTCTTTGCAAAACGTCAAAGTCCAAGGATGGACTGGTTGTGCATGAGGGATAATGCGATGGATACGATGAGCGATGTGATGATTCCCCCCAAGCTGTACCGCGCTGGCGAGCTCGCCCAGCACACCGGCCTCAGCCGCCAAACCATTCACAACTACACCAGCATGGGCCTCATCCGCGAAGCCGACTGGACACCAGGCGGCCACCGGGTCTATCACGAATCAGTTTTCGCGAAACTCGCCCAAATCGTCGCCCTCAAACGGACGAAGAGTATGCAGGAGATCCGTCGCATCCTGCACGCTCAGCAGTCCGAAGCCTAGCCCCATCAAGCCGGCCCCCAATGCCGGTGCTGCGGACGCAAGGAGGCGTTGACCGTGGCTGAGACAACCGAAAACACCTCACCGCCGTTCTCGCAGGTCTGGCAGCTGCCTCTCCTTGCGCTCAGCCTGCTCACCTTCGGCGCGGGCCTCTTCCTCGCATCAGGCTCCAACACCGAGCCCGAAACGCCCGTCGGCACCCTCGATCAGCTCGCCCAGCAGGTCGAGGCCGGCCGCTACGACGAAGCACTCCGCACCGCTGAGGTCCTCGCCGAGCCAAAAAACTTCAGCGAAATCCCCGACGATCTCCACCCCCAATACCACCTGCTCGTCGGCGACGCCGCCTCCCGCCGCCAGCGTAGCCAGTCCGTCGTCACCGAAACTTCCCACCGCCGCGTCGTCCAGGCCTACACCCGCGCCCAGGAGCTCGACGCCCAGTTCGAACCCGACCAGGCCGAACGTTTCGCCGACAGCCTCGCCGCCCTCAACCGCGTCCCCGAAGCCCTCGCCGTGCTCTCCGAACTCGGCGAGGACGGTGCCGCCCAGCGTCAAAAACTCCTGCGCCGCCCCATCGAGCAGGCCCTCAACGTCGCAAGCGATGAGCTTGATCCGCAGAAAATCAGTCGCGCCATCGATCAGCTGCTTAACGAGCCGCACCTCAGCCTCGACAACGAAGTCTGGGCCACCGCGCGCCAGGCTGAACTGCTCATGCGGTCCGGCCGAACCCCCGACGCGATCGACATGCTCCTCCGTCGCCTCGCCCGGCTGCAGGACGACCCCGACGCACCCCTCGCCGAACTCAAGCTCAAGCTCGCCCAGGCCTACTTCGCCGAATCCGAACTCGCCAACGCCGAGCGCTGGCTCCTGCGGGCGCAGGAGGATGCCGACCCGGAAGATCTGATCAATGCGGAGATTAACGTCACGCTCGGCGAGATCCGCTTCTCCGAAGGCAACGCCGCCGAGGCCGTCGAGTATTTCGCGGAAGTCGTCAGGCTCGGCTCCGACGTCCCTTCCTATCCCGAAGCCTTGATCGGCAAAGCCGAATCCGAAGCCCGCCTCGGCCGCCATGAGCGTGCCCTCTCGGACTACGCCGAGGCCGCCGCCATCGCCGCCGATCGCCCCGGCCGCTCCAAGGATCTGGCCACCCGCCTCGCCCAAAGTCTGCAAACCCAGCACGATCTGCGTTTCACGCAAAGCGATTACCAGCAGGCGCTTGCTTATCTCAAGCTTCAGGAATCGCTGTACGCCGAGCCGCCCGCCGAGCTTCTGCTGAGCCTTGCCGTCACCCATCACCGCCAGGCCCAGAAGCTCGCCGGCGAGGACGATCAGGCCGCCCCGCCCGACGCCGATACGGGGGGGGCCGACCCCACCGATCCCGCCGATCCGGTACTGGCCCGCAAGATCGCCACGCATCACGCCGCCGCTGCCGACGCCTATCGTGCCCACGCCAACGCCGTCGTCGCCACCGACGATGACGCCTTCGGGCAAAGCCTCTGGATGGCCGGAACCCTCTACGACCAAGCGGGTTTACATCGCGAAGCCGTCGCCGTTTTCGATCGTTACATCGAGCAACGGCCGGACGATCCCCGCCGCCTTCGCGCCATCTTCCGCCTCGCCCAGGCCCACCGCGCCGATGGTCAGCCCGCCAACGCCATCCCCCTCTACACCCAGCTCATCGAAGAGAACCCCAACTCGCCGGAGGCCTACGCCTCGCTCGTGCCGCTGGCGCGTAGCTATCTCGCACAAGGGCCAGATTTTATCGATCGTGCCGAGCGCGTTCTGCTCAGTGTCGTCACCGATCACGAAGCCCTGCGTCCCGAGAGTACCGAGTTCCGCGAAGCGCTCACGGAACTCGGTCAGCTTTACTACCGTCGCGGCGAAGAGGGCGATTTCGAACGCGCCATCGCCCGGCTAAGCGAGGTCGTCGAGCGCTACGGCCGGGAGGCCCCGATGCCGGAACTACTGTTCCAGCTTGGGGATGCGTACCGCAAGTCGGTCCATCAGGTTGACGAACGGCTGGAGACCGCCTTGCCGCCCAGCCGTCGTGCGGAGTTGGCCAGCGAGCGCGCCACCCGTCTGCACGAAGCACGTGAATCCTTCGATAAGGTCATCCTCATCTACGAAGCGCGGGACCCGCGCACCCTCACCGAACTGCACGACCTCTACCTCCGCAACAGCTACTTTTACCGGGCTGATTGTGCCTACGAACTGGGGCATTACGAGGGCCCGGAAGGGTCGATCGCCCTGTATGAGAAAGCCGTTCAGCGTTACGACAAGGACCCCGCCGCGCTGGTCGGGCTCGTTCAGATCGTCAACAGCTACGCGGAGTTAGGTGATTGGGACAAGGCCAGAACCGCCAACGAACGCGCGAAGGTTTATCTCGAAGCGATCCCCGAGCAGGCCTTCGATGATCCGAACCTGCCGATGGGCCGCGAGCATTGGCAGCGGTGGCTCGACTGGAGCAGTGAGCTGGCCTTGGGCGATCCAACGGCCCAGGCGGAGTGACGCCGAAAAATTTTCTTCAAGGTCCGGCCGGGCCTTGGACCGATAAGTATTCGATAGGGCGGAGTCCCTTAGAAAGAAGGTCAGGATGACCGCAAAGACGAAACCGGAATGGGCTGTCGATCTGATCGAACTGCTTGAAGAGCAGCGTGTTATCTACGATCAGTTGGTGGGCCTCAGTGAAAAGCAGTCGGGGTTTGTCGACAGCGGCGACGCCGAGTCTCTGCTGGCTGTGCTGGCGCAACGCCAGAAGCTGATCGATCATCTCACGCAGATCAACGGGCGTATCGAGCCGTTCAAGCAGAATTGGCCCAAACTCTGGGCTGAGCTTGATGGTGACAGCCAGGCCCGTGTCCAGAATCTCATTGACAAAGTGCAGGCCCTGCTCGACCGGATCGTGGAGCAGGACGAGCGCGACCGGGCTGCCTTGTCAGACCATCGTGACCGCATCGGCGCCCAGGTGAAGCAGGCCCATGCCGGGTCGGCTGTGAACCGCGCTTACGGTGCGTCCGCTGCCGATGCCCAGTACACCGACCAGCGGGGTTGATGTTGATTTTGCAGCCGTTTTCCGCCACGAAGCGGGGGCCGTGATGTTTCCCTCCACATCCGATACCACTTCCGAATCCCAGGCCGAACCGAACGCTTCCCAGGGCGAAACGGTTGAGGGGGAGGCGCGCGCCGCCCAGCGGATCGATGAACTCGCCCAACTCGTCGAAGCGTACAACCAGGTCACGGTCAACCTGCAATCCAGCCACGAAACTCTGACCGCTGAAGTCAAGCGATTACAGACGCAGCTGGCCTCGGCGAACGCCGCCTTGCAGCGCAGCAAACGCCTCGCGGCCCTGGGTGAAATGGCGGCGGGAATCGCCCACGAGGTGCGCAATCCGCTGGCCTCGATCCATCTTTATGCGGACATGTTGCGGAGCGATCTGGCCGATCGACCGGAGCAGCAGGACCTCGCCAGGCACATCGCGACGGCCGTGCGAGGCCTTGACGCCATCGTCAGCGATGTGCTCAGCTTTTCGCGCGAAGTGCAGGTGCGTCCGGCGCAAGTCGTTGCTGATGAACTATTTGAGCGCGCTTTGGATGCCGTTCGGCCCATGCTCGAAGCGCACCGCATTTCGGTGGTTATCCACGGTAAAGCGACTTTATTGCGGGTTGATCCGGAGCTGATGCAGCAGGCGTTGGTGAATCTTTTTCGCAATTCTGCGGATGCCATGCCGACCGGCGGGACGCTCACGCTCACGGCCGAGGCCGACGAGGCGGCGCACCAGATCGTCGTCGCCGACACCGGACCGGGGATCGGCGACAAAGATGTCGACCGCATCTTCAATCCGTTTTTCACCACCCGCGCCACCGGCACCGGGCTCGGCCTCGCGATCGTGCATCGCATCGTCGACGCGCACGGCGGCTCGATCGCGGTCCGCAATGAAAGCCTGGCTGGCGGCGAAAGCGGCGGGGCGGCGTTCACACTCTGCCTGCCCGCGCAAAGCACCGAAGGGGAGGACGCATGAAAAAGGTTCTGGTCGTCGACGACAAACAGATGATGCGCGACAGCGTGGCGGCCACCCTCGCGCGGCGCTCCATGCAACCCATCGCTGCGGAGAACGGCGAGGCAGCGCTCAAGCTCATCGCACGCCATCGCCCCGCTGCGGTCATCACCGATCTGAAGATGCCCGAGATGGATGGGCTCGAACTGCTGACGCGGATCAAGCAGATCGATGCGGACTTGCCGGTGATTCTGATGACGGCGTTTGCCACGGTAGAAACAGCGGTTTCCGCGCTCAAGCAGGGCGCATTCGACTACATCCAGAAGCCGTTCGAAGGCGATGCGCTGGTCGCGGCTGTGCAGCGGGCGATGCGGCATTATGAACTGGTCAACGAGAACGCAGCACTCAAACAGAGCGGCGCCGACGCAAGGCCGACGCGTGAATTAGTCGGTAATTCGCCTGCCATGCGACAACTTGGGAGGCAGATCGAGCAGATCGCAGCAAGCCACGGCATGGTGCTGGTCAGCGGCGAAAGCGGCACGGGTAAGGAAATTGTCGCGAGTACGATCCACGCTTTGAGTCCTCGCCGTGACAAGGTGATGCTAGCTTTGAACTGTGCGGCTTTGAGTACGGGGCTGCTCGAAAGTGAGCTGTTCGGGCACGAGAAGGGGGCCTTCACCGGCGCGGACCAGATGCGCAAGGGGCGGTTTGAACTGGCGGACGGCGGCACGCTGCTGCTGGATGAGATCAGCGAGATCAGCCCGCAGGTGCAGGCGAAACTGCTGCGTGTGCTTCAGGAACGGCAGTTTGAGAGGGTGGGTTCGAGCACCACGATGAACGTAGATGTTCGCGTCATTGCCACGACGAACCGCGATTTGCAAGCTTCGGTGCAGCGGGGCGAATTTCGGCAGGATCTTTACTTTCGGCTGAACGTGCTGCCGGTGCATCTGCCTGCTTTGCGTGAGCGGAAGCAGGATATTCCGCTTCTGACGGAGCACTTTCTGGCGCGGCAGGCGATGCGTGACGGTCGGGAGGTTAAGCGATTCAGCGCCGCGGCGATGGGGCTGTTGAAGGCCTATGACTGGCCGGGCAATGTGCGTGAGCTTGAGAACATTTGCGAGCGGGCAGCGGTGCTGACGCCGGGCGACACGATCGCCGACGCGACGATTCAGCCCTGGCTGAGCAGCGTGGCGGTGCAGCGGCCGGGGCAGACGGATGATCTGGCGATCACGACCGAGGCGAGCCTGGAGGATGTGGAACGGCAGGTAATTCTGCGGACGCTCGATCGGTTCAATGGGCATCGTCAGCGGACGGCGGAATCGCTGGGCATCGGCGTGCGGACGCTGGGCATGAAGCTGAAGAAGTGGAAGGAGGATCAGCTTGTTGCTCAGACTGTTTAACGAATGGCTGATGACTTCGCGCAGAATCTGCGCCTTCGGGGCGCAAAATCGGCCGATCGGGGAGCGGGGCGCGGGGGGCGCGTTCGAAAGCTGCGGGGGAATTGCAGATGTTCGAAGCGGCACAGGGGTTGCTTTTGATCTTCGCGACCACAGGAGCGCATCGTGATTACAGGCATGACCGATACCGGCTCGATGCAGGTGCTGGAGCGGCTGGTGCAGTTCACCGGTGAGCGGCATAAGCATCTGGCGAACAATGTGGCGAACCTTTCGACGCCGGGCTACAAGCCTCGCGATCTTTCGGTGGATTCATTTCAGGAGGCGATGCAGGCGGCGGTGGAGCGACGGCGTCAGAACACGGGCGGGCTGGGCCGGGAACTTGATCCGAGAGATACGCGCGAGATCAAGTTTGAGAGCAACGGCATTCGCGCCCAGCCGCACGCTTTGAGCGACAACATCTTGTTTCACGATCAAAACAACCGCTCACTTGAGCACACGATGAAGGACATGGCGGAGAACGCGATGACGCACAACGCGGCGCTGGAGATGCTCAAGAGCGCCTATACAGGCATTGAGACCGCGATTCGTGAACGCGTTTAACTTCATTTCGCATGTTCCTGCACGGAGCTAGCTGACTATGTTTGGCTCATTGGATATTTCGACATCGGCGTTGGTGGCGCAGCGGACACGGCTGGACATTATCTCCGGCAACCTGGCGCATCAGCACACGACGCACGACGCGGACGGCAACTATGCGCCGTATCAAAGGCGTGTGCCGATTTTCTCGTCTGGCGACCCGGCGACGGGGAATGCGGAGGGGGTGCATGTGCGCGAGATCGAACTTGATCCTTCGCCGCCGAGGCTGGTGCATGAGCCGAACCATCCGGATGCGGATGAGGATGGTTATGTGGGTTATCCGAACATTGACCCGGCGATCGAGATGATCAACGCGCTTGAGGCTAGCCGGGCGTACGAGGCGAATATCACGGCGACGGAAACGACCAAGAGCATGATCAATTCTGCGTTGAGGCTGCTGGCATGAGCGATCCGCTTGGACTTATCGGGACGCAGGGCGCGAGCAACCTTCACCAGATGAAGCAGGCTGGGGGGCTTCAGGGCGGGGTGCAGGGTGGGCAGCAGGCGGGGGGGGCGGACTTCAAAGACGTGCTGATGGAAAATATTAAGGAAGTCAATCGCTTGCAGCAGGATGCGGAGCAGGCGATCGAGGAACTTGCCACCGGCGGGCGCGACGACGTGGCGAATGTCATGGTCGCGAAGCAGAAGGCGGATCTGGCCTTCAAGATGCTGCTGCAGGTGCGCAACAAGATGATGGACGCCTACCAGGAAGTTAAGAACCTGCGCGTCTGATGGCGCGCGACTTGCTAGGTAAAAGACGGGATCACAATAGGCCGATTTAAGGCAGGGAGGCCGAGGCCATGGAATTCGCCAGACGTTGGCTGGCACAGATTCAGGCGCAGTTGAGTGACTTGTCGGTCAGCGCGAAGATGCTGATCGGCACGCTTGCTTTTATGCTGCCCCTGCTGCTGTGGGTGGTGGTGCAATACGCGATGACGCCTCAGATGGTGGCGCTGCTGGATCAACCGATCGAAGCGCAGGCGCGATATCAGATCACGGCGGCGCTCGATGACCGCGGTATTGCGTACCGCACGATGGGCGACCGCGTGCTGGTGCCTCGTGGTGAACACGCGAATCTGCTTGCGGAACTTCAGATGCTTCAGGTTTTGCCTGAGGATACGACGCGTGGTTTTGATGCGCTGGTGGAACGGCAGACCTGGTGGCAGTCGTCGGAACAGAATCGGCAGATGATGATGATCACCAAGCAGAACGTGCTTTCGAACGTGGTGCGGGCGTATCCGTCGGTGCATGACGCGACGGTGATTATTTCGATGCCACGCGAGCAGGGGTTCGGCAGAACGCATCGTGAACCGACGGCGAGCGTGAACGTGATGCTCAGCGGCGGCCAGCGGCTGGATCAGCGTAAGGTTGATGCGATTGCGGGGCTGGTGGCGGGTGCGGTGGCGGAGCTTAAGCCTGAGAACGTGACGGTGATTGACGCCGCGGCGGGCCAGCAGTGGACCATCCGCAAGGAAGGCGAGGTAATTCCCGGCGATTACCTGGAGCTGCTGCATGCGCAGGAGGGGTACTATCGCAACAAGCTTGCGGAGACGCTTCGGTACATTCCCGAGGTGATCGTGGCGGTGAATGTGAACGTGGATGTGACGCGGAAGGAGACGGACCAGACGCGTTACGATCAGGATAGCAGCCTTGAACTGCTGACGATGGAGCGGCGTGAGACGACGCGCAGCGAGTCGGCGGATACCGGTGCCGAGCCGGGCGTTCGGGCGAACGCGGGGGCTGATATTGCGGGCGGCGGGGGCGGGGGAACGCTGTCGACAACGGAGACGACCGAGTCGGGCTTCTCGCCGTTTGCGGGGCGGACGCACGAGGTATCGGCGACGCCGGGTGGGATTCCCACGCGGATCAGTGCGACGATCAACGTGCCGCGAAGTTTCTTTGTTGATCTGTACATGCAGGACCAGGAAGAGGACGCGCCGCTGCCGACGGATGAGGTGCTTGAGGCATTGATTGCCGAGCATACGGATCGGATTCGTCGTCAGGTTGAGCCCCTGGTGCTGGCGCAGGATGCCGGCGAGGTGGTGGTGGATGTTTACCCCGATGCGCGGCCGCGGATGGAGATGGATGCGGCGCAGGCGGGGGCCGGTGGGTTGCTTGCTGATGGTTACGCCAAGCCGATCGGGCTTGGGGCGCTGGCGTTAGTTTCGCTGAGCATGATGTTGCTGATGGTGCGTAAGGCGTCGCAGAAGCCGCCGACGCCGAGCATTCAGGAGCTTGCCGGCGTGCCGCCGCGTATCGAGACGGAGATCGACATGGTGGGCGAAGTGGATGAGAGCGACTCGGTGCTCGACGGGATGGAGCTGGACGACGACACGCTTCGGCAGCGGAAGATCTCCGAGCAGGTAAGCGAGATGATCAAGGCGAATCCGTCGGACGTGGCCCGGATTATGAACCGTTGGGCGAAGGCAGACGGCTGAGCGACATTTTTGAGAAGCACGTAAGCGATGGCGAAAATCGGCAGCAAAATAGAGAGCATCGAAGAGCTGTCCGGCCAGCAGAAGGCCGCGGTGCTGTTGCTTGCGCTTGAGCAGGATGCAGCGGCGCTGGTGCTCAAGGAACTCAGCGAGGAGGGCGTTGAGGAGATCACGCGGGAGCTTGCGTCGCTGGGCAGTGTGGCGACAAGCGTACGCGTGGCCGTGGTGGATGAGTTTTATCACCTGGTGCTAGGCCAATCGTGGGCGGCGGAGGGGGGGCTTGATTACGCAGCGACGCTGCTGCGGGGGGCGCTGGATCCGAAGCTGGCGGAGAAGGTGCTGGGGCAGATTTCCACGCAGGTTCAGCAGACGCCGTTCGCGTTTTTACAGAAGGCCGAGAGCGAGAACCTGCTGACGTTTATCCAGGATGAGCACCCGCAGACGATCTCGCTGATCCTTTCGCACCTGGCGCATCACAAAGCTGCGGAGATTCTGGCGGGGCTGCCGGCGCAGAAGCAGATCGAAGTGGTCAAGCGCGTGGCGAACATGGAGCAGACGAACCCCGAAGTTATCCGTGAAGTGGAGAAGGGGCTGGAGGCGAGGCTTTCGAACATGCTCGGGCAATCGTTCGAGAAGGCGGGCGGTGTGGACAGCGTCGCGGAGATGCTCAACCTCGTCGATCGCACGACGGAGAAGGGGATCATGGAGGGGCTGGAATCGGAAGACCCGGATCTTGTCGAGCAGATTCGCCGGCTGATGTTCGTCTTCGAGGACATCCTGATGGTCGACGACAAGGGCATTCAATCGGTGCTCAAGGAGGTCGACAACGAGGAGATGGCGCTCGCGCTCAAGACGGCCAGCGAAGAGCTCAAGGAGAAGGTCTTCAAGAATATGTCCGAGCGGGCGGCACAGCTGATCAAGGAAGACATGGAGTACATGGGGCCGGTGCGGGTGAGCGATGTGGAGTCGGCGCAGCAGCGGGTGGTGGACATTGTGCGAAGGCTGGAGGACGCTGGCGAGATTGTCATCAGCGGCCGCGGCGGCGACAAGGAGATGATCGTTTGATGCGGGTTTTGCAGCATAATTCGATCGCTGCGATGAAGGCGGAGGCGACGCCATGGCGATGATCCGCAATCAACAGGCGGCGCGGATGGCGGAGGACGCGATCGTGCTGGACCTCGGCGACCTGCGTCGGCAGGCGGAGCAGATGAAAGCGCGCGCCAAGGCCGAGGCCGACCAGATCATCGCGCATGCTCACGACGAGGCGAAGCGGCTCACCGAGGGGGCCGAGGCGATTGGGCAAAAGGCGGGGCACGCGGCGGGGTATGCCGAGGGGTTGGAAGCGGGGCGCGTGGCGGGGCATGCCGAGGCGCTTGAAACTTCCCGGCAGTCGCTTGAAAAACTGCAGGAAGCCTGGGTGAACGCGGCGAGGCAGTGGGACGATGACCGCCGGCAGATGGTGCTGGAAGCCAGGCAGTCGGTGCTTGAACTGGCGGTGCGGATGGCGGAGAAGATCGTGCATCGCGTGCCGCACGTTGAGCCTTCGGTGGTGCAGGATCAGGTGGAGCAGGCGATCAGTCATGTGACGGGACCTTGCGATGTTAGCATCAGGATTCACCCTGCGGATCGCGATCTGGTGGAGGAGGCGCTGGGGCCGGTGACGCAGCAGTTGTCGCAGGTGCGGCATGCGTCGCTGATCGAAGACGAAGCAGTCGGGCGCGGCGGATGCGTCGTCAGTCACGGCACGGGGCGAATCGATGCAACGCTTGAAACGCAGTTGACTCGGCTGGTCACCACGCTGCTGCCTGAAGCGACGGTCGTCGCGGAAGACGAACAACTCGGGGCGGTCGTTGACCCGGCGGAGCATGCGGAGCGGGCGGACGAAGCTGCGGACGAAGCAGATGGCGCGGACGATGCGGACGGGAAGGGGGAATCGTCATGACCCTTTTCGCAGACGCCTTTCAGACCGTCGAACAATTGCAGACGCTCGAGCTTCGCGGCACGGTTTCGCAGGTGCAGGGGCTGACGCTTCGCGTGGCCGACCTTGCGGTGCCGGTCGGGGCGATGGTCGAGGTCGGCGGGCACGCGCCCTCACGCGGCCGCGGCAGTAAGCACGGCAAAGCGGGCGTGCCGGGGCAGGTGGTGGGCTTCGATCGTGACATGGCGCTGGTGATGTTGCTCGGCGACACGCTGGGCATTCGCCGGGGCGATCGGGTGGTGGTCACGCATGAAACGCCCGTCGCACGCGTCGGCCATGAACTGCTCGGCCGGGTGATCGATGCGATGGGCCGACCGATCGACGGCCTCGGCCCGATTCGCGAACCCTCAGCACGACCGCTCACGCCGCCGCCCGTCGATCCAATGCACCGCGTGCCGATCGACCAACCGCTGGGCACCGGCGTTCGCGCGATCGATGCGATGCTGACCGTCGGACGCGGGCAGAGGCTTGGCATCTTTTCAGGACCAGGCGTCGGCAAAAGTACATTGCTGGGCATGATGGCAAGGCAGACGGCGGCCGATGTTTCGGTCGTGGCGATGATCGGCGAGCGCGGCCGCGAGGTGCGCGACTTTGTCGAAAAGGCGCTCGGGCCCGAAGGGCTGGCGCGTAGTGTTGTCGTCGTCGCCACGGCGGATGAGCCGGCGCTGATGCGCATTCGAGCGGCACACATGGCGACGTCCGTGGCGGAGTTTTACCGCGATGCCGGGGCCGACGTGGTGCTGTTGATGGATTCGGTGACGCGCTTCGCACAGGCCCAAAGGCAGGTCGGCCTCGCAGCCGGTGAACCGCCCGCGACGAAGGGCTACACGCCCAGCGTGTTCGCCGCAATGCCCACGCTGCTCGAACGATCGGGCCGTACACAGCAAGGCTCGGTCACCGGCTTCTACACCATCCTCGTCGAAGGCGACGACATGGATGAGCCGATCTCCGACACGGCCCGAGGCATCCTCGATGGGCACGTGGTGCTCAACCGCGAACTCGGCACGAAGGGGCATTGGCCCGCGATTGATGTCTTGCAATCGATCAGCCGCGTGGCGACGGACATCATTGAGCCGGACCACGAGGCCGCCCGCACGCAGACGTCGCGGATGATCAACAGTTACCTGGAAGTGGAAGAGCTTCTGAACATCGGGGCGTATGCGCGGGGCTCGAATCCGGAATTTGATGTGGCCATCGAGGCGAAGCCGTTGATCGATCGGCTGCTTCAGCAGGCGCCGGGTGAGCGTGTCAGTTTCGAACAGTCCAAGCAGATGCTGATGGCCGTGGCGCAGCAACTTGTTCAGCTGACCAGCAAGGCGCGGGCTGGGGGAGTTAGCTGATGGCGCGGTTTACTTTCAAACTGGAGCCGGTGCTGAGTCAGCGTCGGCGCGTAGAGGATGAGCATCGGCGGGTGCTGGCGCGGCTGCTGAGTCGGCGCATGCAAATGCACCATCAACTGCGTGAAATGCAGGAGAGTTTGAGCGGCGATAAGCAGGCGATGGCGCAGTCGCTGGTGGGGCAGGTTGATGTGGGGCGCATCCGCGGCCATGCCGCTCACAATGCACAGATCGTGCAGCGGGCGCGCGGCATCGTGACGCATCTTGCGGATCTTGAAGACCAGATCGCCGAAGCACGGGCGGCCCTGATCCAGGCGTCGCAGCAGCGTAAGGCGATCGAGCTGTTGCGGGATCGGCAGCATCGCCGGTGGAAGAAGAAGCTTGATCAGCGTGAGGCGGCGGCGATGGATGAAATGGCGACGCAACGCTTCGGCCGCGGCACCGGGGAGGCCTTCTCATGAAGACAGCATGGACGGTATTTGCGAGTCTTTGCGTGCTGCATCTGCTGGGTCTGCTGGGCCTGGCAGCGTGGGCGGGCGCGACGCAGCGTGTGGATCGTGAGCGTCTGGCGGCCGTGGTCGATCTGTTCCGCCAGCCGATCGGCGACGAAGAAGCGCAGGAGCTTGACGCGCAGGTGGAGCAGGACGCGAACGAGGCGGCCCAGCGCGTGGAGCAGACGCTGGATGGCGCGGGCTCGGAGTCGATCGCGGAACGTCTTGAGTCCGATCAGCTTCGGCACGACATGACGCTGCGCCAGCTTGAGCGGACGCGTGAGGAAGTGCGAAGCCTGAGCCGAAACCTGCAACTGTCGCAGCAGCGTGTGGAGGAGCAGCGCGAGGCACTGGTGGCGGAGCAAGAGGCGCTCGAGGAGCGCGCTCGCGAGCTTCAGGAGCAGCTTGATGATGAGGGGTTTCGGCGTGCGGTGGCGCTTTATGAATCGCTGCCGCCGCGTCAGACCAAGCAGATGTTTATTGAACTCATCGACGGTCAGGAACGAGACCAGGTGGTGGCGTATCTGATGGCGATGCAGCCGCGAAAGGCGTCGGCTGTGCTTCGTGAATTCACGACGGTTGAAGAGGTCGCCCACGCGGTCACGCTTACCGAGTTGCTGCGTGCACGCGGTAGCCGACTGGTGGAAGGCACGGAGGACATCGGATGAAAATCTCTCAGGCCAACGCGTTGGAAATGAAGCCGCAGCAGTCGGCTAAGCAGGCCCCGAGTGAGTCGGAGCGTGGCGGATTCGCAGCCGTGCTGGACGATGTGCAGGACGTCGGCCGTAAGGAGAAAGCCCGCTCGGATCGAACGCAAGGCGAGGCTTCGGAGCGCGGCGCGGAGGACGCGGTCGGCGATCGTGAGAAACCTTCAGAAGACGTCGATGAGCGGGACGCGAAGGTCGGCGCGACGCGGGAAACAACGCGCGCCGATCGGAGCGATGCGAAGGGCGAGGGCGAGGGTGAGTCGGAGGCTGAGCGGAAGGGCGAGCGCTCCGGCGGTCGTGGGGCGGGTCGATCGGCGGAGGCGGAGGCGAAAGCCGAGGCCGAGGCGAAGGTGACAAAGGCGGAGGGCGACGCCAAGGGACGGGGAATACAGGCAACGCCGGCTACGCAGGAAGGTGACGCGGCGAAGACGGGAACGGCTGCGGCATCGGCTGCGAAAGCGGAGGGGCAGGCGGCAGGCGCCGACGGTAAGGAGGTGGTGCGGCAAGCCGGCGCTGCGGGAACGGCCGGGGTGTCGCCATCGCCTCAACAGCCGGGTGCGCCCGCGCAGAATCCTCTAACGGAGCCAGCGCCGGCCGCGGCGGATGAGAACGGCACCAGTGCTGCGAACGCGAAGAAGGAAGGCGGGGCCGACGGCAACGGCGAGCAGAATCAGGATCGCGGGCGTCATGCGCTGCCGCCGGGATTTACATCGGCAGGCGGAGCGATGCAGGCCCAGCCCGAAGCGAGATCGCAGCCGGGCTTCAGCGTGCTCAATGCCATGGGCAGCGAGATGGCGCCCCCGGCCTCGGCCTCGCCATCGAGTGGGGCGACGGTGACCAGCGCGACGCAGCCGGCTGCGGAGGTGCCGACGTCCTCGGCTGCACCGCAGGCCGAAGCGAGCAGCCATCGCATTGCTGACCAGGCGTTGCGGGGGTTGCGGGGCGCGCTCAATCAGCGTGGCGGTAGTGTGACACTTCAGCTTTCGCCGCCCGATCTTGGGATGCTTCGCGTGCGGGTGGCGCTGCAAGGCACGATGGTACGTGCGGAGATCACCACGGCGACGGAGGCAGCGAAGGGCGCGCTGACGCAGCAGTTGACGGCGCTGCGCACCGCACTGGAAGGCCAGGGACTGACGGTCGATCAGTTACAGGTGCAGCATCAGCCGGCGTCAAGTGCAGCGTCGTCGCGCGAGTCGGCGGCGGAGGATGACTCCGGCCGGCCGCGGCAGGAACAGCAGGGCCGGCAACATAACTCAGATCAAAACAAGGATGAAACCGACGAGCAGCCAAGCCTCTTTGCAGAGCGACTGCTTGATCTTGTCGGTTAAGTCTCAACACGGAGCATCGTGATGGAAATATCCCCCACCAGTTCAGCGGCGACACAGGCTGCCAGTTCCAGCAAGTTCGCGGACATGAGCAGCGAAGAGTTCATCAAGGTTCTGTTTACCGAGCTTCAGAACCAGGACCCGTTGGACCCGCAGGATTCGTCGAAGCTGCTGGAGCAGCTTTCTAGTATCCGCAACATTGAAGGTCAGCTTTCGCTTCAGCAATCGCTCAAACAACTGGTGATGCAGAACCAGGTAGCCTCGGCTGGGAACCTCATTGGGAACAAGGTTCAGGGGCTGGACAAGCTTAATAATAAGGTTGAGGGGATGGTGAGTTCGGTTCGCGTGACGAACGAAGCGATCGTGCTGGAGCTGGATACAGGCCAGGCGCTTCCGCTTGACCGCGTTTCTAATATTGCCAAGGTGCCGACAGCCGCTGAGTAAGGCGTGAACATTATGAGCGATCAGGCTAATCTATTGCGTTTGCTCGAACCTTCGGTGCGTCCTTCGGGTTCGCCGGCGCCGAACGTTCAGCCGCGTCAGCCGCTCGATCGCAGCGCCTTCAGCGACCTGCTGCAGCAGGCACGGGCGAACCCGACGCATGAGCCTTTGAAGCTCTCGGCTCATGCTCAGCAGCGTCTGGAGCAACGCGGCATTTCCCTTTCAGATCAGCAGATGAACGCGTTGGCGCAGGCGGCCGATCGGGCCGGCGCGAAAGGTGCGAATGATGCCCTGATGCTGATGGATGATGTAGGCATGATCGTAAACGTGCCGAATCGAACGGTGCTGACGGTACTTGATGAAGCACGCATGAACGACGGCGTGGTGACGCAAATTGATTCGGCTGTCATCGTCCGCGGTTCTGAGGAAAAGACGGCGACGGACCATGCGACTGGGCCTGGCGGCTCATCGCACCGACTGCAATTGTAGTCGAACGAACTTAATATCGGGCTGGACCCCGCACGGGGAGGCCCGCGATGGCGTGACCGACTGATCGCCATCGAACACCCACGTGACGGAGCACGCAACATGTCTCTGACAACTGCACTATTCACCGGCTTGACCGGCATGGACGTTAGCAGCAAAAGCCTGGACGTCATCGGTAACAACATTACGAACGCGAACACGACGGGCTTTAAATCCAGCCGGGCGTTGTTCGAATCGCAACTCTCGACCAACCTTAATCTGGGCACAGCTCCGAATGCGGAGAGCGGCGGTACGAACCCTAGTCAGATCGGTCTAGGTGTGCAGTTCGCTGGGACGCAACGCAATATGCAGAACGGGGCGATTCAGCCGACGGGTATCGCGACTGATCTGGCGCTGGAGGGCCCGGGCTTCTTTGTGCTTCGGCAGAACCAGCAGACGAGCTATACGCGCAACGGCTCGTTCGATCTTGACCAGAACCGCAACCTGACGTCGAACAGCGGCGGCCGGGTGCAGGGGTATGGCGTGGATCAGAACTTCAACATTGTGCCCGGCGCGGTCGACGATATTCAGATTCCGCTAGGGTCTATGACACTTGCTCAGGCGACGCGGAATGTCGAGTTTTCCGGCAACCTGAACGCGTCGGGCAGCATTGCCAACGAGGGCAGCCAGATTACGTCGTCGGCGATGACCGATCTGGGCAGTGCGGCCCCGGCCACGACGGGCACACTCCTTGCCGATCTGTCGCGTGATGGGGTCAATCCGTTGTTCGCCACGGGAAACGTGGTCACTGTGAACGGTGCGGAAAAGGGCGGCAAGGGGCTCGGTGAGCATACTTTTGAAGTCGGCGGCACGAACACGACCGGCTCCGATGCGAACGGCACCTCGCTGGGCGATTTCACTAGCTTTCTCAATAACCTGCTAGGCATCAGCGGTGGGACGACCAACGCGGGCGATGCAACGGGCGTTTCCGTCAACGGCTCCGGGCAGATTGTGGTTGAGGGTGACCACGGCAGCGAGAATGATCTTACGCTCCGCACGACGGATATTGTTTCGAACGGCTCACCTTCGCAGCCGTTTCTTATGACGGATCAGCGAGCGGCCGATGGCGAATCCGTGCGGACTTCTTTCGAAGCCTACGACAGCCTCGGCACGCCGTTGTCGATTGATGTGACGATGGTGCTTGAGAGCCGATCGAGCACGGGGACGTCGTGGTCTTATTATGCGGAAAGTGGCGACAACGAAACTGCCGGGCGGTTCTTAGGTTCGGGCAACGTTGAATTCAACACCTTCGGCGAGCTATCGACGGAGACGCCTCCGACGATCGGCATCAGCCGGGCGGGGACGGGTGCGGTTGATCCGATGGCGGTGACGCTGGACTTCACGTCGCAAAGTAATTTCACGTCGTTGTCGTCGCAGAGCAGTGAGTTCAATGCGGTGAGCCAGGACGGTACGCCGGTCGGTGTGCTGGATTCGTTCAATGTTGAGCAGACGGGTGTGATTACCGGCTCGTTCACGAACGGCCTGACGCGCAGCCTGGGGCAGGTGGCGGTGGCGACATTTGCGAACGCTGAGGGTCTGGTCGACGGCGGCGGTAACACGTTCCAGGCTGGGGCGAACAGTGGGTTGGCGGTCAATGTGGCGCCGCTGAGTAGCGGAGCTGGGCGTATGATTTCCGGCGCGCTTGAGCAGAGCAATGTGGACCTGAGTAAAGAGTTCGTTGACCTGATTACGACCAGCACGGGCTACTCAGCGAGTAGTCGTGTGATCACGACGTCCGACCAGCTGATTCAGCAGCTGCTAGCGATGGCGCGTTAAGCGACGAGCCGAGAGGCGGAAGGACGTGCAGGATGATTAAGGTGACGCGACTGAACGGTCAGCCGTTCGTGATCAACGCGGAGTTGATCCGCTCGGTGGAGGCCCTGCCGGATACCACGATTACGTTGATCAACGGCGACAAGATGATCGTCAAGGAGACGATGGACGACGTGATCGACCGCGCGGTTGAATATGGGCGGAGCCTGCGTCGGCTTATCCCGCCGAGTTGAAGCGTGCGGCGACGGCGGGAAACGGCGATCTGTGATCGTCTCACTCACGGGGGTGTGGGCGGGGGTGCGGGGCAGGGCGAGGTCGTGCTATGATAAGCGGCTCGCTCAGGTTTTATAGGTACAAAGGATACACGATGGCTGAATATTTCCCCGAGGTGAATCAGGTTAAGTACGAGGGCGCGGATTCGAAGAACCCGCTCAGCTTCAAGCACTACAACCCGGATGAGAAGGTCATGGGCAAGACCATGGCGGAACATCTGCGGTTTGCGGTCTGCTTCTGGCATTCGTGGCGCGGCGGCGGGACGGACCCCTTCGGCGGGCCCACGCGGATCATGCCCTGGCTTGATGCAAACGACGAAGTGAAAGCTTCGGAGCAGGCGCTTGAGGCGCACTTTGAGTTCATCACCAAGCTCGGCGTGAAGTACTGGTGCTGGCACGATCGGGATATCTCGCCGGAAGCGTCGACGCTGAAGGAGACGAACCAGCGGCTGGAACACATCGTGAAGCTTGCGGGGAAACTGCAAAGCGACCACGGCGTGGAACTGCTCTGGGGCACGGCGAACCTGTTCAGCCATCCACGATACATGGCCGGTGCAGCCACAAGCCCGAATCCCGAAGTGTTCGCCTTCGCTGCGGCGCAGGTGAAGAAGGCGATGGAGCTGACGCACGAACTCGGCGGGGCGGGGTACACGTTCTGGGGCGGGCGTGAAGGTTACGAAACGCTACTGAATACGGACATGAAGCGGGAACTGGATCATCTGGGTCGCTTCCTGCATCTGGCGGCGGATCATAAGAAGGCGATCGGCTTTGCGGGGCAGTTCTACATTGAGCCCAAGCCGAAGGAGCCGACGAAACATCAATATGATTCGGACGCGGCGGCCTGTCATGCGTTCCTGCAGAAGGCGGACCTGGTCGGCACGTTTAAGCTGAATATCGAAGCGAATCATGCGACGCTTGCGGGGCATAGTTTTCAGCATGAGCTTCAGTATGCAGCGGACAACGGCATCTTCGGGTCGGTCGACGCGAACCGGGGCGACACGCTGCTGGGATGGGATACCGATCAGTTCCCGACGGACCTGTACGACACGACGATGGCGATGTATGTCATCCTGCAGACGGGCGGCTTCACGACGGGCGGGCTGAACTTCGATGCGAAGCTGCGTCGGCAATCGATTGACCCGATCGACCTGTTCCACGCTCACATCGGCGGCATGGATGCGTTCGCGCGGGGCTTGAAGAATGCTGCGAAGATGATCGAGGATCAGGCCCTGGCGAAGCCGTTGGCTGAGCGCTATGCGGGATGGGATGCGGGCGTTGGCCAGCAGATCGAGCAGGGTAAGCTCGGGTTTGCGGAGCTTGAAGAGCACGCGCTGGCGGGCGACTCGCCGAAGGTTCCCTCGGGCCGGCAGGAGATGCTGGAGAATGTGGTGAATCAATATATTTGAGGGAGGGTTGGGGAGGACCGGCTTGGGGACAAGCCTGCTCTTTTGCGACGTGAGATAAAGAAAAAGGCCCGAGCGTCGTGGAGACGTTCGGGCCTTTTTTGCTTTTGGACGTGATGTTCAGATCAGGCGGAGGTGGCGGCATTGGCGCCGGCCTCGGCGACGGCGTGGTCGTTGTCGACGGAGTCACCACTGACGCCGATGGCGCCGATGACGGTGCCGTCGGCATCTTTGATGGGCACGCCGCCGGGGAAGGTGATGAGCCCGTTGTTGGAGTGCTCGATGTTGTAGAGGTCGCCTCCGGGCTGGCTGAGGCCGCCGATGGCGCCGGTGGGCATGTTGAAGAAGCGTGCGGTGCGGGCTTTCTTCTGGGCGATATCGATGGAGCCGATCCAGGCGTCGTCCATGCGGGCGAAGGCTTTGAGGTTGGTGCCGGCGTCGACGATGGCGATGTCCATCTTGACGTTGAGCTCCTTGGCCTTGGCGAGGGCGCCATCGACGGCGGCGCGGGCCTGGGTGAGGCTGATGTCTTTGGTGGAAATGCTGGCCATGTTTTGGTTCCTTTGGTTGAGGTTGGTGATGCCTGGTTTGGCTGGGCGTACGTGCCCGAGGCCCAACCGCTCCCTTACGGTCGCGGCTCGTTTTCAGCGTCACGCTTCGTGCGAAGATACTATAAGTAGCTGTCGAGTTTAGAGAAGTAGGTGGGCCGGTGCAAGGTTTGGTGGGGGACCCACGCCGTTACGGTGTGGGCTTCGGGGGAGCCGGGACGGTGGGTAGGGTGAGGAGGTGTTGGGCGAGTGATTCGCGGAGTGCGTCTTTGACCATCTGCATGGAAGGGCAGTGGTCGCCGAGGATTTGAGCGAGGCTGGTGACGGGGCGGCCGGCGAGTCCGCAGGGGACAATGAGGTTGAAGTGGCTCATGTCGGGGTCGACGTTGAGGGCCAGGCCGTGCATGGAGATCCAGCGTTGGACGCGGACGCCGACGGCGGCGAGCTTGCTTCCGCTGCGGGTGGGGTTGGATTCGCAGGCAGCGGGGTCGGGTTCGGTTTGTTCGCCTCCGACCCAGACGCCGATGGCGCAGGCGTCGCGGTGGGCGTGGACGTTGAAGCGGGCGACGGTGTCGATGACAGCCTGTTCGAGCAGGCGGACATAGTTTCGGACGTTCAGGCCGAGCGGCTGGAGGGGGAGGATGGGGTAGGCGACGAGTTGGCCTGGGCCGTGGTAGGTGATGTCGCCGCCGCGGTCGGTTTTGCTGACGGTCACGCCGAGGCTTTGGAGCAGGTCGGGGCTGGCGAGAAGATTTGTGGCGGCGGAATCCCTCTTGGAGATCGTGACGACGGGCTCGTGCTCCAGCAGCAGGATGGTCGGGTTATCTCGGCCTTCGCGGACGGCCTGGTGGAGTTCACGCTGCAGGGCGAGGGCGGGGTCGTAAGCGATGCGGCCGAGGTCGCGGAAGACGATATCCAGCCGAGGCGGCGCTGATTCACCCTCACCCTTTGAGGATGGCTGCGGGAGAGGTGGGGGGGGGGTGGTTGGTTCTGACATGATGCTTATGATAGGCGGTTATGGCAGAAGTGCATCCCAGTGCGATTGTGGACGATCAGGCGGAATTGGCCGACGGTGTGGTCGTAGGGCCCGGCTGTGTGATTGAAGGCGCGGTGCGTGTCGGCAACGGCACGCGGTTGCTGCATCGGGTCACGCTGCAGGGGCCGATGAGGCTGGGCGAGCGGAATGTGATCTATCCCAATGCGTGCCTGGGGCTGCCGCCGCAGGACGTGAAGTACGATCCGA
Source organism: Phycisphaeraceae bacterium (assembly GCA_040905565.1). GTDB lineage: Bacteria > Planctomycetota > Phycisphaerae > Phycisphaerales > Zrk34 > JBBDRF01. Next base: position 114,610 of record JBBDRF010000052.1, read on the forward strand.
ACGAAGCGGGCTCGGGTCTGGTGATCGGCTCGGACAACATCTTCCGCGAAGGGGTGACGGTGCACCGGGCGACCGGCGAGATGCCGACCACGATCGGCAACGGCAACATGCTGATGGTGAACAGTCATGTGGGGCACGATTCGGTGCTGCAGGATCATTGCGTGCTGGTGAACGGGGCGTTGGTGGCGGGGCATTGCGAGATCGGCGACCGGGCACTGCTATCGGGCAACTCAGCGGTGCATCAGTTCTGCCGGGTGGGGCGGCTCGGGGTGGTGGTCGGTGGTGGGATCGTGATACAGGATCTGCCGCCGTTCTGCATGACCAACGCGTCGCGAAGCGTGGGGGGGATCAACCGCGTCGGGCTTCGGCGGGCGGGGCTGGGCGAACATGCGACGGCGGTGAAGGAGGCGTTCAACATCCTCTATCGCCAACGGCACCTGCCACGCGAGGCGGCGCATCTGATCGAAGCGCAGATGGGCGACGAGCCGCTATGCATGGAGCTGGCGGCATTCATCAAGAGCACGAAGCGAGGGGTGACGCCGTTCGGGCGGCGGGGGCGGGGGTGATTTGTGAAGTGTGATTTGTGATTTGGAGAAGTGGGGGGGACCCAC
>JBBDRF010000053.1:0-5306 GCA_040905565.1 Phycisphaeraceae bacterium
CAAGGGGACATTCCTATTGAGCAGAAAATGGGGTCATTTCTATTGTGCGGTAACATTGGCGACAGTGCGCGCTTTCGCCTTAGCGGCAGCTGTGCTAGCCTGAACGAAAATACCGCCGTCTCACGCTAGGACGCGGAACCGCCCGATGAATCCAATCAATCTTCAGGATTATGAGCAACTGGCCCGCGAGCGGCTGCCGCAGATGGTTTTCGACTACTACTTCGGCGGCTCCGGAGACGAGGTGACGGTCCGCGAAAATCGCCTCGGCTGGCGGCGATGGCGCTTGCGGCCACGCGTGCTGGTCGACGTCGCCACGCGCGATCTGAGCACCACGGTGCTCGGTATGTCAACGTCGCTGCCGGTGCTGACTGCCCCGTGTGCATTCAATGCCTTGGCGCATCCCGACGGCGAATTAGCCGTGGCCCGGGCTGCGACCGCCGCTGGTGTCATTCAAGTTGTCAGCACTGCGGGAACCTACAGCCTTGAGGAAGTGGCCGCGGCTGCCCCCGCCGGCACGCGCTGGTTTCAGCTCTATTGTTACCGCGACCGCGACGTGACCAAATGGCTGGTCGAGCGCGCCGTCGCGGCCAATTACCAGGCGCTTTGCCTGACCGTCGACGCGCCGCTGGTCGGCCGGCGAGAACGCGACCGGCGGAATGGCTTCGGACTGCCGCCTGGCATGACCTGGAAGAATCTTGAAGGCGTCGGGCTCGATCGCATGGAGGCCGGTGAGCAGGGTTCCGCGCTTGAGCACTATATCTCGGAGATCTGGGATGCATCGCTGACTTGGGACGCGATCGAGTTTCTGCGCAATCTTTCTCCGCTGCCGCTAGTGATCAAGGGTATTTTGACGGCCGAAGACGCGTCCCGAGCGGTCGATCACGGTGCGGCGGCAATCATCGTATCCAATCACGGTGGCCGGCAACTTGACGGTGCGCTCCCCACTAGCGAAGCGCTGCCCGAGGTTGCCCAAGCCGTCGAGGGCAAGGCTGAAGTCCTTGTCGACGGCGGCATTCGCCGCGGTAGCGACATCCTCAAGGCACTGGCGATGGGCGCACGGGCAGTGCTTGTCGGCAGGCCATATCTATGGGCGTTAGCGGTCTCGGGCCAGGGCGGCGTCGAACACATGTTCGACATTCTGCGAGACGAGCTCGATCTCGACATGGCGCTGGCCGGGCGCCCCACGATCGCCAGCATTGATCGTACGCTGGTTTGTCCGGCGCCTTAGCAAACGCAGGTTGCCTGCCGTCTGGCGCAATCGCCGATGCGCATGTTTTGCACCTGGCCTCTCCACGTATTAGACTGAGAGGTGACTCGGCCGTGCGTCGAGCGCTCCCGGCCAATCAAGCATCATCCACCCCCACTGTCCAAAAGGTATTTCTCGATGAGCAGCCACTTGCAGGATCGCCGAGAGTTTTTGCTGACAACCTCGTCCGCAGCCGCGGCCGGCCTGGTGGTTCCCTATTGGTTCACGGCCTCGCGCGCCGCGGCCGCGGACTCCGCAAGCAAGAACGACCGCCCCCTTATCGGATGCATCGGCACCGGCGACCGCTGGAACGGTCTCTATCGGGGCATTCGCAGGCACGGCGACATCGTGGCCGTCTGCGACGTCGACCGCCAGCACGCCGAAGACGGGCGGGAGAAAGCCGGTGGCAAGGCCGACATCCATGACGATTATCGCCGCTTGCTCGATCGCAAGGACGTCGACGTCGTCTCGATCGTCACGCCCGATCACTGGCACAGCAAGATCGCCATTGCCGCCATGAAGGCCGGCAAGGACATCTACTGCGAAAAGCCGCTCACTTTGACCATCGACGAAGGCAAGCTTATCCGCAAGGTGCTCGAGGAAACCAATCGCGTCGTCCAGGTTGGCACACAGCAGCGCACCGAGATGAATCGCCGCTTCCTGACAGCCATCGCCATGATCCGCGACGGGCGGATCGGCAAAGTCACAAAAGCCACCTGCGCGATCGGCGGCGCGCCCACCGGCGGACCTTTTGAACCGATGCCCGTGCCCCCGGAACTCAATTGGGACATGTGGCTCGGACAGGCACCGTTGGTCGATTACACCCAGAAGCGCTGCCACTACGAATTCCGCTGGTGGTATGAATACTCGGGCGGCAAGATGACCGACTGGGGCGCGCACCACGTCGACATCGCCACCTGGGCCATCGGCGCCGACCACAGCGGTCCGATTTCGGTCGGGGGCACGTCCACGCACCCGAATATTCCCAACGGCTACAACACCGCCACCGAGTTCCAAGTCACCTGTAAGTATGTCGACGGCGTCGAAGTGATCATCCGTCACGATACCGACAACGGCATCACGTTCGAGGGCGACGGCGGCACGCTTTTCGTCAGCCGCGGCAGCTTGCAAGGCAAGCCGGTCGACGAGCTCAAGGAGCGACCACTGCCAGAGGACGCCATCGAAAAGCTCTACGGCGGCAAGCCAACCTCACACATGGCCAATTTCTTTGAATGCGTTAAATCGCGCAAGCAACCGATCTCCGACGTTGTCACCCACCATCGCGCGATGACCACCTGCCACCTGGCCAATATCGCGATTCGCCTGGGGCGTACAATTCAATGGGACCCCCAGACCGAACAGATCGTCGGCGATTCCGAAGCCCAATCGTGGCAATCGCGACCGCAGCGAAAGGGCTATGAAATCGTCGCCTGAACCTCGGAGCCGAATCGATGATAAGACGAAACTCCAAGCCCCCCTCCACGGCCCTCCGTTATCGGCGCCTGCGCGACGACGCGTCAGTTGCGTCCGCGGAGAAGTCAATTGCCCGCGACTTCGGCTTGCCGCTGGGTTCGATCCGCCTGGTTTTGCCCAACGGTCGCAAAGCGCGCTCCGACAAAGACATCGCCGGCTTGCGACGGGACTGGGGGCGTTAGGGGGTGAGGCGGCTGGCGATGAGGGCGATGTTCTGGCCGCCGAAGCCGAAGCTGTTGTTTAAGGCGTGGTCGCAGCGGGACTGGCGGGCCGTATTGGGGATGTAGTCCAGGTCGCACTGGGGGTCGGGGGTGTGATAGTTGATCGTCGGCGGCAGCACGCCGTCGCGGATCGCCAGCAGGCACACGATCAACTCCGTCACGCCCGCGGCGGCAATCAGGTGGCCCATCATGCTCTTGGTGCTGGAGACGCCCACCCGATAGGCCTGCTCGCCCAAGGCCTTTTTGATGGCCACCGTCTCCACCTTGTCGTTGACGCTGGTGCTGGTGCCGTGGGCGTTGATGTAATGGATATCATCGGGATTCAGGTGCGCATCTTCCAGGGCCAACTGGATGCAGCGTGCCGCGCCGCGGCCCTCGGGATGCGTGTCGGTGATCCGATAGGCGTCGGCGGTGGAGCCGTAGCCGGTCAACTCCCCGTAAATCGGCGCTTTGCGACGCCTGGCATGCTCCAGCTCCTCCAACACCACCATCGAGGCCCCTTCGCCCAGCACGAACCCGTCGCGGTCCCGATCAAAGGGGCGCGAGGCCTCGCGCGGATGCTCGTTATTGGTGCTTAAAGCCGTGAGCAGATTAAACCCCGTCACCCCGAACGGATGGATCATGCTGTGCGTGCCGCCCGAGAGCATCACGTCGGCCTCGCCGCGGCGGATCAACTCCAGGGCCTCGCCGATGGCCTGGCTGCTGGCAGCGCAGGCGGTCAGGCAGTTGGCGTTGGGTCCTTGGGCGTCGAACAGGGCGGCCAGGTGGCCGGCCGGCATGTTGGGCTCCTGCTCCAATTCCACCGTCGGGTGCAGCCACTCCAGCCCGGCCTTGGTAAACAGCGCCAGGTCAAAGGCCTCGCCCTGTAGCGCGCTGGCCATCATCCGCGCGAAGCACAAAAAATCCTGCTGTCCTTCGCCGCTGCCCAGGTACACGCCAAAGCGGGTAGGATCGAGTGGGGAATCCTGGAGGCCCGAGTCGGCCACCGCCTGGATGGCGGCGCCGGCGGCGAACTTGCTGTGCCGGCCCCGCAGCTTCCAGACCTCCGGATCCAATCCCGCCTGGCTGACGTCCCAGCCCCGCACTTCGGCCGAGATCTTGGTGGGGAAGCGGCTGGCGTCAAAAATCGACGTATAGTCGACCCCCGAGGCGCCTTGCTGGAGCCCTGCCCACACCGTCTCCACGTCGGTCCCCATGGGTGTGATGCAACCCATGCCGGTCACCACCACGCGGCGTCGCTGGTGTGCCCTGTCGATCATCATCGTCGTCCGTTGCTACGGGGTCGGTACGGGGTCACGGTGTCAGGTGTCATTGTGCGGTGTGTCCTACGAGCCGGCCAGGGGAGCGTTGGTCAGGGAGGTTGGGATCGTCAGCGGGCGGCCCTGGGCGTCACGCCCGACTTCAAAAACACCCAACAACTTCAGCATCGCCAGCAGGCTGGCCGGATCGAACAGCGATTTGCCGGCCGTGGCTTCATTCAGGTGCACAAAAAACAATTGTACTTCCCCTTGCAGCCTCGAACCCACGTGGCTGGTGCCGCTGACCACCGCCCCGTCCTTGTGGATATCGTCGATCGTGGTGCGATACAAAAGCGTATCGCCCGGGGTGGCCGAGAAGTGGAAGCGGGCCTGGGCCACCTTGGCCAGGATCACCCGCTCTTCAAAAGCGCCGTGTTCGGCCACCAGCAGTCCGCCGGTCTGCGCCAGTCCCTCGATGACCAGGGCATTGGGCATCACCGGCGCCCCGGGAAAATGGTCGTGCAGGTGCTCTTCGGCCAGCGACACGTTCTTGATCGCCGCGGCACAGCGACCGCTTTCGAACTCGGTATAACGATCGATCCAGAACCAGCGCATGGCGAAGAAAGGCTGAAGGCAAAAGAATGACGGCAGAAACTTAAAGGCGGATGGTGACCCCGCAGGTGTTGTTCCTTCTGCCTTTTGCCTTCTGCCTTTCCCTTTAGGTGGCTGCGACTTTGCTTTCCACGTAGCGGCACATGTCCCTGACGGTCAGCAGATTGCCAAAATCCTGCACCACGGGATTGGCGCGAAAGGCCGACAGATCGGCAAACGGCATGCGGCTTTCGAGTTGGGCCAGTCCTGCCGCGTTGACGCGGCCGTTTTGCACGTACTGCGTATTGGTCAGGATATCTTCGGGAAACAGTTCCCCGCGGGGGATCTTGATATCGAAGGCTTTTTCCAGGCGAAACACGATATCCAAAAAGTCGATACTCTCGGCCCCCAAATCGCCGACCAACCGCGCCTCCGGCGTGACCTCATCTTCATCCACACCCAACGCATCCACCAGCGCCGACTGCACCTTCGAAAACACCTCTTCCTTCGTAGCCGCCATCGCTCAACACCTCCGGT
>JBBDRF010000054.1:0-5241 GCA_040905565.1 Phycisphaeraceae bacterium
TGTGTCGCATATAATGGCTGGCTTAGCTTTCTCGAAAACGCATGGAGATGTCATGATTGTCCGTCGCAAGACACGCCAGGTCACCCTCGGTGACGATGCCCACGGTTACGTAAAAATCGGTGGCGATGCCCCCGTCGCTGTTCAGTCGATGACCAGTGGCTATACGTACAACATTGACGAATGCGTGGCGGAGATCAACAAACTCGCTGCGGCTGGGGCGGACCTGGTGCGCGTGGCGGTGCCTGAGCGGAAGGACACCGAAGCGCTGAAGGAGATCATCCCGCAGGTGGGCGTGCCGATCGTTGCGGACGTGCATTTTCACTTCAAGCGGGCGCTCGAAGCGGTGGAAGCGGGGGTGCATAAGATCCGCCTGAACCCGGGTAATATCTCCGACCATAAGCAGGTCACGGAGGTCATCCAGGCTTGCAAAGAGAAGAAGCTGCCCATCCGCATCGGCGTGAACGAAGGGTCAATCGTCGAACGCAAAGACAAGCAAAAGCGGATGAAGGAGCTCGGCGGCGTCTTCTCGGACAACAAGCACGGCCACTTCCTCGCGATTATGATCGCGAAGCTCGAAGAGTACCTGGACATCTTCTACGAGAACGATTTTTACGACGTGGTGATCTCCGCCAAGAGCCCGGACCCGACGCTGGTGATTGATGCGTACACCGAGGTTTCCAAGCGGTTCGACCATCCCCTGCATCTTGGCGTGACGCATGCGGGGCCACGTGAAACGGCGATGATTCGTTCGTGTGTGCCGTTGGGGCATCTGCTGGCCAGCGGCATCGGTGACACGGTGCGTATCTCCTATGCGTCGGATCCTGCGTATGAAGTGGAGGATGCGCTGGAGATGCTTTACTGCCTTGGCCTGCGTGAGCGGAAGGGCGTGGATTTGATCGCCTGCCCGACGTGTGGGCGGATTCAGGTTGATCTTTACACGCTGGTGCAGGATGTGCGGAAGAAGCTGGCGACGGAGATCAGCCTGCCGATCAAGGTGGCGGTGATGGGTTGCATCGTGAACGGGCCGGGCGAAGCGGAGGGGGCGGACGTCGCCATTTTCGCAGGCGACCGACGCGGGATCATCTATGTGCAGGGCGAAAAGGTCGCCAACGTTCCCGAGGCTGAGATTCTTGATGCGCTGCTGGATGAATGCCGCAAGTTCGAACAGCGTGTCCGCAACGGCGAAGCGAAGCTCGGCGAGAAGATCGTCGACATCCTCCCGCCCGACCCCATCGGCGAACTGGGCTCAGGCTTCGACAAGATCGCTGCGGGTAACGTCGACAAGCTCACGCAACTGACGATCGATAATAAGTAGGGTGGGCACCGCCCACCAGAGGAGCTGAGATACGCCCAACTATACGACCGCACGTCCGAGGGGACAGGCCGATGCCGGAGTACCGCAGACTGTGGGTGGCTGGGGGCACGTACTTCCTGACCCTCGTCACGTGCGGGCGTCGGTCGCTTCTGCACGGTGAGGCGGTGGCATGGTGGCGGGAAGCGTTGGCGGCGGCTGCTCAGGAGAAACCGTTCCATGTTCAGGCGGGGGTGGTGCTGCCGGACCATGTGCACTTGATCGTTCAACTGCCGACTGGTGACGCGGATATTTCCAGTCGCATCGGGCGTGCGAAGGCGTTGTTCAGCAGGGCGATGCGTGAGGCAGGGCGCGCGGCTGGGCCGGCGCGGCGGTCACAGGAAAGGCGGCGCGAGTCCGGCATCTGGCAACGCCGCTTCTACGATCACCCTTGCCGCGACGATCGGGACCACGCTATCCACATGGATTACCTGCACTACAACCCCGTCAAGCACGGGTATGTTCGCTGCCCTGCGGATTGGCCTCATTCCAGCTTTAACCACTGGGTACGCAACGGCCTCTACCCCGAAGGTTGGGGGTGCGGGGCGAAGGCACGCGTGCCTGATTTTGCAGATATTGCGACGCGTGTGGGGGAGTAACGCGGTGGGGGATGATTCACAACGGTAGGGCGGTGGGCACGGCCTACCAAGGTAATGCCAACCGTCTGCGTTCTGTCTGCGCTTGCGGTGGGCGGTGCCCACTACAAAACCCGCTGGCCAGTTGCCCCGGCGGCGCGGTATAGTCGGCTGCTTATGGGTTCAACTGATCCACCATCTGATGCGGCCGCCAAGGCGGCGAAGGCGGCGGCTGCGGCGGCGGCGGGCTTTCAGCGTGACGATCAGCAGGAAGAGGTCTATCAAAAGCCTTTGCCTGCCGCCCGGCGCGATCTGAAGATCAGCCCCCAGCTGTACCTCGGCAAGACCATCTACATGGTCAAAGATCCGGTCAGCCTGACTTACTTTCGGCTGAACCCGGCGGAACACCACGTGGTCCGCAATCTCGACGGCCGCCGGTCTGCGAACGACCTCGCTGAGGCGGTGAATGCTCGATTCCCCGAGCAGCCGATCGATCCGCAGGACGTGCTCAGCTTCATCAAAATGATGCAGGGCAGCGGGTTGTTGCTGGGCAAGGGCGAAGCTCATGCCGAGTGGCTGCGAGGTGTGCGCGATACCCGCCGGCGTAAAAAGCTCACAGCTCAGGTCACCAACTTCCTGTTTATCAAGATTCCGTTGATTGATCCCGACCGCGCCCTTGATGCGATCTACAGCTACAGCCGGCTGCTGATGAACCGCTGGACGATGATGCTGGCGATCACGTTCATGGTGCTTTCGACGGTGGTGGCGATTGGTGCGTTGTTCCGCACGGGCTTGAACCTGATGTTCCCGCTGCTGGCGTGGCAGAATCTGCTGATTCTGTCGGGCGTATTTTTCGCTGTGAAGGTGATTCACGAGTTCGGCCACGGTCTGGCCGCGAAGCTGCGCGGGCTTGAGGTGCACGACATGGGCGTGCTGCTCATGGTCTTTCTGCCGATGTTTTACGTGGATGTGTCCGATGCGTGGATGGTGCCGCGCCGACGCGACCGCCTCTGGATCACCGCCGGCGGGGTGTTCGTGGAGTTCCTCTTCGCTTCGCTGTGCGTGTGGCTGTGGCTGTTCACCGAGCCGGGCGTGGTGAACCAGGTGGCGTTCAACATCATGGTTTCCGCGTCGATCACGACGGTGCTGTTCAACGCGAATCCGCTGCTGCGTTACGACGGTTACTACTTCATGATGGACTGGCTTGAGATCCCCAACCTTAAGAGCAAATCCGGCAAGTTCATGGCTTACCTGGGCAAGAAGTACATCCTGGCGATGCCCGACCAGACCCCGCCGCGTGAGACGGCGCAGCGGCCGATTCTGATCCCGATCTTCGCCGTGGCCTCGGGGATTTACCGCTGGGTGATCGTGTTCGGCATCATCGGGCTGGTCTATGCGGTGCTCGATCCGTACGGCCTTGAAGCCATCGGCGCGCTCATGGCCATGGTCGCCGTCACGACGATGATCATCATGCCGCTGGCGAAGCTGCTGCGGTTTGTGTGGAGCCAGCAGGCCAAGACGGCACGCCGCATGGCCGCGACGGTGGCGGGGATCGCCGCCGTTTCGCTGGTGGTCTGGGGCATCCTCTCGTTCTCAACGGAAGACACCATCGAACGCCCGCTCGTGGTCCTTGCTGAGGAGCGGCAGCCGGTGCTGGTGCCGTTCGATGGGCGCGTGGCGGAGGTTTTCGTGACGCGAGGCCAGCACGTTTCGGAAGGCGATCCGCTGGTTCGGCTCTCCGGTAACGCGCTGCAGGACGAACTCAAAAGCCTGCGTCTGGAGCGTGAGCTGCTCACGCTGGCAAGAGAGCGTGCCCGGCAGGACGGCAGCATCGATCAGGTGGCTGCGGCGAAACCTCGGCTGAATCAGCTCGACCGCCGCATCGCCCATCTTGAAGACCGCGTCGATCGCCTGACCATTCGCGCTCCGATCGATGGTCGCCTTTCCCCGCTTGTTCGTCTTGAGGGGCTGCTGGGCACCTATCTCAGTGCGAATGACGAACTGGGGTTAATCGTGGGCGAAGGTGAGCGTGAACTGGTGATGGTGATCCCGCAGCACGAAGCGTCGCTCTTGAATCAGGGCATGAATGCCCGCGTGCGTCTCTGGGCTGCCTCAACCCATGTTTACCATGGCAAGGTTGATCGCGTGGGGAGCAACTTTGTCGAGCGTCTGCCGCACGATGCCATCTCCAGCGTCTATTCAGGCGAAGTAGACACTGTGCGATCGCAAGAGTATAAATCATCACCCAGCACGCCTTCCGTGCTCGCGCGCATCGTGCTGAACGACCCGTTGCCTTCGCGAGGCGACGGGCTGACCGGACGCGGCCGGATCGTGCTCGGCGACTCCAGCATCGGCAAACAGCAGTGGCGGAAAATTCGTCACCTGCTCAGCCTTGACTGGTGGCTGTGATCGAAGAAGATAGTCCGTTCAGATTCACCCCCCGACCCCATTTTTCCGAGAAGGGCCAATTCATGGCGAAGGACGCTAACGCCGGACAGCAGCAGGAAACCGTGACCTCCCCCGAGGGCCAGGCCGGTCAGACTCAGCTTCAGATTGATGACGCGAACACGTCGGTCAGCTACTCCTCGACCAGCCGCATCTGGGGCTCGGCTGAGGAAATCATCGTCGACTTCTCGCAGGGCGTTCGCCCCTCGGGCAAGCCCAACGTCGCTTCGCTGAAGGTCGACTCCCGCGTGATCCTCAGCCCGTGGGCGGCCAAGCGTCTCGCCCTGGCGCTCGGCCAGACCATCCAGCGCTACGAGCAGACCTACGGCATTCTCGAAATCGACCCCCGCAAGCGCCAGCAGGGCGGCGGCGATAAGGGCGAATCCAGCTCGACCACGAAGGCGAGCTGAGCGACCGAAGAAAAGCACATCTTGAGAAGCACAAGGAAGGGACTCCCCGCGAGTCCCTTTCTTTTTTTTGGGTGCGTCGCGCGGATCATCCGTTCGAGGCGGGCTCTTTGTCATCACGGGTGGGGTGCTCTCAGGAGCCGTGGTTGGGCTGGGCGAGGAGGTTGGCCAGGTTGTGGCGGATGTGGCGCAGGCCGTCGGCGAAGGTGGTGACGACGCAATCGTGCTCGTGGCAGTCGATGCGATCGCGCACCGCATCGAGGTCGCCGTGAAAGTTCCACAGGCCGACCAGGCGGACGGCATGGCCGTTGTGCTGCTTGAGGCGCTTGTAGAGGTAGCGGGCGTGCATGACGGCGGAAGGCGGCAGGGCGTTGATGCAGACGATGGGCGCGTGCATCTGGGCGACCCGTTCAAGCCGCTCGCCGGCGAGCGCTTCGATGGCGATCGGCTCCCGCCTCAACAG
>JBBDRF010000055.1:0-29774 GCA_040905565.1 Phycisphaeraceae bacterium
TTCATGTCTGCTACTGCCCCGAGCGGGTGCTGCCCGGCAACACCGTCGCGGAACTGGTCAACAACGACCGCGTCATCGGCGGCATCACCCCCGAATGCGCCCAGCGAGCCGCCGAAATCTACGCCCGCTTCTCCCAAGGCAAAATGGCGCTGACCGACGATCGCACCGCCGAGATGGTCAAGCTGATGGAGAACACCTACCGCGACGTCAACATCGCCCTGGCGAACCTCTTCGGGCGCGTCGCCGAGGACGTCGGCATCAACGCCTGGGAAGCCATCGAATACGCCAACCGCCATCCCCGCGTCAACGTCCTCTCGCCCGGCCCCGGCGTCGGCGGCCACTGCATCCCGGTCGATCCGTGGTTCCTCGCCGAATCCTTCCCCGACCACGCCGGCCTCCTGCTCCAGGCTCGGCAGATCAACGACTCCCAGCCCGCCCGCGTCCTCGAGCGCCTCTTCGCCGTCGGTCCCCTCAACAAGGGCGACAAAATCGCCATTCTCGGTGCCGCCTACAAAGCCGACATCGACGATCCGCGCGAAAGCCCGACCGCTCACCTCGTCGAAGCAGCCGAGCAGCAGGGGCTTACGGTTTCGGTGCACGATCCGCTCGTCGCCGCTGGGAAGTGGGGGGGCATGGAGATCATCAACGATCTCGACGCCGCCCTCGAGGGTGCCGCCGCCGTCGTCCTCATGACCAACCACAAAGCCTACCGCAGCCTCAGTGCCCGCAACCTCTCCGCAAAAATGGTCGGCACCCTCGTCGCCGATACGCGCAACTGGCTTAATCACGCAGCTTTGCGTCGATCAGGCTTCACCGTCCTCGAAGTCGGCAAAGGCGAAGGCACCAGCTGGAGCTTCGATACCCGCCCCGACCAGGTCGAATGGTCCGTAGGCCCCACCGCCGTCAACGGCCGCCGCACCGCACCCACACCCCTCCCAAGCGAGCGGGAAGCGTAAGCGACCGTCCAGCATAACCTTCAGCAACCCCACGCGCCGTTAAAAAACGGAAGTGCTCCACGCTGCGCGCCCTAAAATTCGCCATCGGAACTTCGTCTCTCGAATTTCTCCCAAGTTATCTATTTTTCCCCATTTCGCTTACACCAAGTTCACGCAAGAGCGCGTCATCCCGAAGCTCTCGGTGACCCGTGTAACTCCGGAAACGGCCCAACACTGCCGTGTGGGCCTATTCCCGACAATAACTGAAGTTGCATCCGCCGCCTCAACCTCCGACGTAAACTTTAAATTATCGGCCAACGAGAAAAGAAAACTTGACCGCACGATTACATGGTGTATCTTTGGTGTAACGTCAACAGCGGCGTTTCGACCCACCAGCGTCCAACCGGACGTGTCCAGGGGATCGAGACAGCAAGATGACCGGGAGTTCCGCTATAGGAAGATGCCCAGCGTACAATCGCAACCGTCTCACCGGCCCCTGATCCGGCGAAGACATCAACGCAAAGACAGGCACGGTCGTTTCCGTGCCAACAATAAACCGTCCGGGATGGTTTTTCACAGAGGGATGATTAGCATGACTATCAGCAAACGTTTCACAGGCTTCGCAGTAGCGGCAGCCGCAACCTTCGCCCTGACCGCCGCCCCGGCGCTCGGCGCCAACGCGAATTCCGTGATCTCGGGATTGGTCAATGAGGGCTTGACGACCACAGGCAATGACGCGGTCAAGATTGGCCTACGTGACCAGACTTGGACCTTTGCGCCGCCTGAAGGCTCCTCGGAAGTCACCGGCGGTGCGTCGGAACTCGGCGAAGGAGAATTGGTTCAAGCAATGTTCCGCATTGAGCAGACCGGTTGGTCCACTGGCTCACGCCTCGATCCCGCACCTGGCAGCTTCGACGGCAGCGGGTCGCAGAATGTTGAGGACTACGGCATCTTCGGCACGTTGTCTGCTCGTGTCGTCAGTGCTTGGGACGGATCCAATAGAATCGAACTGGATACCGTCAGCGTCAATGTCCGTACGATTGATAACGCGAATGCCCCGACAGTTGACACGAGTGACGACTATACCTCGGCGTCGACTAAATTCACTACGCTTGGAGATTTCGCGATCTCCTTCTTCGACGACATTGACGATTTTTACCGTCTGAAGGTCGATACGGATGCCAGCTCCAATACATTCGGCAAAGTCATCGGCTTCGAATTTGGGCTGACGCTCGATCAGCAGGATTCGCTTCCCCCGGTCGTTGCCCGTGATCTGGCGTTGGGCGGCTCGATTGTTGGTCAGTTTGACATCTTCGGTGAGGGAACCTTCTCCTACGATGGGCTCAGCGGCGATGCGGAGGTGCTTACGGGTGCCGACGGAAGTCGCTTCCACACCGGCAACGCAAACTTCTCCACCTTCATGACCCCGACCCCCGCCGCGGCTGGGCCTGGGCTCATCGCTCTCGGGCTGCTCGCTGCCTACCGTCGCCGTCGCGACGCGGCCGAAATGGCCTGATCGATTCAATCGACATCTAAGATCGTTACCAGCGGGGGTCCTTCGGGACCCCCGCTGTCTTTTGCGCCTCGCAAAGCCCGCCAAGCGCGCCGAAGCCCACGGCGTCACGCCGTGGGTTCCCGAGCCGCCGCACACCCACAATCTGCCGGCCACCCCGCACCCGACTGCCCCACCCGCACGCCCCGTTCGCACCAGCCCGCTCACCGAGTAAGATGCGAAACGCCGTCATCGGATCCGGGGCCGTCGAACTCAACAACCGCAGGAACCACACTGGATGGCGGATCAGCCGACGCAAACGCAGACGACGGTGACCCACCAGCCGCCCCCCCAGGCTGGGCCATCCTTCTATCGCCTCGCAGCCGTCATCTTCTGCCTGATCGCCATCGGCTGGACCACGTTCCTCGCCGTGCAACACGCATGGTGGCTGCTGGCGGTCGGCATGCCCCCGCTCGGCCTCGCGATCGCGCTCGCCTTGCCCCGAGGCCCGCGCCGGTGGTCGCGGAAGATCGCATGTGCGGGACTCGTTCTTGTGAGCCTGCCGCCGCTTGCGTTGTGGGCCTATCAGGCCGCCATGCTCTACAGCCCAAGGCCCGAGCCCGCCCAACAGATGCTCTTCCAGGGCGTGCAATACATCCGCGAGGTCGTCGACGTTCCCCAGCCCGCCGTCGTGCACATCGTAAAGATCGATCTCACAGCCGAAGGCGTGGAAGTGCTCGTCACCCCCCCCGATTTCCCGGACGAGGAACTGGCTTTCAAAGCCCGCACCACCTCAGCATTCCTCCGCGAGTTCGACTTGCAGATCGCGATCAATGCGGGCCACTTCCATCCCTTTCGCAAGACGCCGATCTGGGAGTTTTACCCGTTGCCGGGCGACCCGGTCGGCGTGCTCGGCGCGAGTGTGTCACGTGGCCAAGTCTATGCCGAGCCGCGACGGCACTTCCCGATGCTCGACGTCAGCGTCGACGGGCGTGCGGTCATCGCCGAGCATCCTCCCGAGCCGTTCTACAATGCGGTCACAGGCATTAAGCGTTTTCGTGCGGACGCACAGCCGCACCGCCCGGCGCGGCCGGAGGATGCGCGCGCCCGTTCAGCGGTGTACCTCGATGAGACCGGAAGCACGCTGTTTCTGGTCGCCGTCGACGGTGGCCAGGCCCCGTACAGCGTCGGGATCGACCGCCCCGCATTATCGCGGATCATGTTGAAGCATGGCGCATATGAAGGCATGGCGCTCGACGCAGGCGGCTCGTCCACGCTAGTGATGCAGGGAACCAGCGGCCGGCCGTCGAAGCTCAACCGGCCGGTGAATCTGGTGCCGCGTCTGGAACGGCCCGTCGGCACGCACATCGGCATCTACGCGAAGCCGCTGAATCCTGAACCGCGATGACACAGCTGGAATACGAGCCGCGACCGTAAGGGAGCGGTTGTGTCCAGATCACTTGTGAATGTGAAAGGGGTGGAACTGCTGCTTGGGATGCAGGTGTTTTCGCAGCGGTCGTTCGGTCGCGACGGGTCGTCACGATGCGCCGGGGCCGAACGCACAACCGCTTAATTACGTGCGCGGCTCGTTGCTAACGGTGGGCCTCGTCACCCAGAACCTGCCGCCTCACCTACTCAGCCTTGCTGCGCCGGGTCACGCGTCCGATCGGGTCACCGGGCCCTTCGTACTCGTAATGCAGGATCGTGTCGCCCGGCTGTTCGACCAGCTGCGGCGGCTCGCCCTCACCCTGAGGTTCGGCTACATATTCCACGGTGCGGGCACGCTTGGGGCGATTGCGTTCGTCGGTTTCGATCACCCGCGCCCCGTCACGTGTGAAGCGAGCGCGCTGCTCCCCGCGCACGCGTGTCCAGCCCAGCAGCCGACCGTTGCCGTCGTAAAAGTATTCGTCCGCCCAGTCCTTCGGCAGCGCCAGTGCCGGATCGCTATAGCGCCGGCCGACCAGCGAATCGGCATAGTCGATGCGCTGAATACGTCCGTTCTCATAGCTTCGCCGTTGGTCCGGCAGGAAGTAGATACTCACGAACGCGGGAGCCGAATAGTGATGCCCGTTGTGCGCGAACACGCCGATGTCGACGCGATGCGAAGAGATGTCGCTGCGTCGTGAAACTCTGCCTCGCCCGTGGTAAGGCACCTCGATCTCGGCAACCGTGCCCGCATCATTGCGAGGCGTGATCGTGATCGCTTCCGCATCGCCCCGCAGCACCACCCACTCCAGCGTCAGCGGATGGTCGTTCAGATCAACCGTGCCCTCAGCACTGATGACCATGCGCTTGGTATGCTCGCTGGTCCTGAAGATGCGGGCGATCGCAGCGGGTGTGTCGAACAGCCGTTCGCGCGGGGCCCGGGCGAAGTAGTCCCGGCCGAGCTTGCCCAGCGTCTCCTCCGCCACCTTCAGCTGCACCATGGGTGGCAGCTGGTCCAGACGCATCGCCTGCGCCATCTCCACCATCGCCTTCACGTCCAGCTGTCCATCGCGAAAGACCGACGGGTGAGCCTCGCCCGTCAGGTAATCCTCGGGATTGCGGACCTGCGTATTGCAGCGACGGAAGATCATCTGCACCGTCGGCATCAGCAGTCCCGCCTGCGCCAGCCGCCGCTTCACCTGCGGGTCGAACGCCGCCAGTGTCGAAGCCACCGCCCGAAGAAACGGCTGATCCGACCCGGACGATCCCTGCGAGATGATCATGTAAGGCGTGTTGGCGGGGAACAGGTCGCCGTCCTGCGTGCGATGGTCGTGGTGGCTGGGGTAAACGTACAGATGGCCCTGCGTGTACTGCTGGTAAGCCGTCTGCATGCCCCCCGTCTGCGTCATCAACAGCCGCGGAAGACTTCGCCAGAAGACCGGATCGTTCACCGCCATCGACGAATTGCCGAGCGTGATGTGATTGAAAAGGAAGTGCCGTTGTGCGCTGATCTCAAGGCGGCGATTTCGCGCTTCGCCGCTGTACTCCAGGTGCGTCAGCTGCGGGAACATCTCCCGGCTCAGCCGCGAATGACCACGATCACGATTGTCATAAAGGTCGCCATGGTTCCCCGCTGCCTTGCCCAGTGCGTACCAGCGGTTGAGCAGATCGGCCACGGGATCATCGTCATCCTCGTCAGTCTGCCTCACAGTGTTGCGGTCGGCCGGCAGAGCCTCAGGGAACCGGAAGTAGCTGCGCATCGTCGGCTGCAACGGCTCAGCGGTCGTGTTCGCCTCACCGATCACCGCTTTGCCCGCGTCGGCCTCGGCGGGCGTTACCGTTTCGGGCGGCTCGATCAACGGCAGGTAGGGCGAGTCCGACTGCCGCAACGCCTGGGCGGCCCGGACCACCGCAACGAACGCGGGGTCATTGTGCAGTGACCGCAGGTGAGGATCGGTGGCGAATTGTCGGGCCTCGAAAAAACCCCGCGCCACCGCCTGCTCCAACTGTTCGATCGCCGCAGTCGACTCATCCTGCCGAGCCAGCGCCCGGGCCAGCAGGTAGTACGGCGTCGCGCTGCGCGGGATCAACTCGATGAGTTCGCGGGCTTCACGCTCAGCTTCGCCGAATTTTTCTTCCCCCATCAGCCTCTGCACGCGCAGCGTTCTGGGACGCAGTTCGGCGATTTCTCGCACATCGAACACCGACGTCGGCTCCGCCGTCCACCCCGGCTCGGCCCCCAAGGCGCCCACCAGAACAAGCAGCGTCACACGCACAATCGAACGCAAATTCGGACTCATCACAGCATCCACAGAACAGGCAGCGTCATCGTTCACATCAACGTCATCAAGCTTAGCAGCACCGCCCGGTCGACGACACCGCAAGCCGATCCGCCGCCGCGCATTTGGCAGCTAGCTTCAACCCCGTACAATGCACAGCCACATGGCACGAAGGAGTAGATGATGCCGACTGCAGCAAAATGGATGGTAGGTTACGGATTCTTTCTCATCGCTTGCGGACTCGCAGCATGGGCGATCGCGGGCTTCGAAAGCCGCGCCGTCACCGCGATCATCGTCGGTGGCGCCACGGGGACCATTGCGATCCTCATGGGCATCCTTTCCGCCGCCAACAACCACAAGATCATGATGGTCGGCATCCATCTGGGCATGGCGGTCATCGGCCTCTTCGCGATCCTCTTCGGCGTCGTCGCCGGCCGCCGCTGGGTCGATGAGGACGCGCCGATGTACCTGCCCGTCACCATCTCCGTCATGGCGCTCGGCAGCGTCGTCGCGCTGATCATGGTCATCCGCCAACGTCCCGCCAAGAAAGATCGTGGCGCGTGATCACAGGCGATGCATGCATGTGGGCCGCACCGTCACCTCTCTTCCCAGGTTTCAATCTGCACGTCGTCGGTTGATGGTGAAGACGCTTGGTCGGCAAGAAACTCGGCGAAGCGGCGATAGCGAAGATAGTGCGACTGGTACTGCGCGTGACGGTCGGCATCCGGCTGAACGATCATGGCAGCGTCGCCCGTGACGGGGGCGGACATCGTCGCAACGGCCTCGCGTGCGTCGGCAAAGCCCGTTCGCTCAGTACCCGCAGCGACAGCGCCGAGCATGGCCGCCCCAAGTGCCGGGCCGTGCGTCGAGGCGAGCACCTTGATCGGCTCGCCCAGCACGTCGGCGTAAATCTGCACCAGCAGCGGATTGTGGAACGGCAGTCCGCCCGTCGCCACGAATCGATCCACCGCCACCCCGGCCTCTCGCAGCAACTCAACAATCCAGCGCAACCCGTAGGCCGACCCCTCCAGCGCCGCCCGGTACAGATGGTCTGGGCCGTGATTCAGCGTCAGCCCGAACCAGCCGCCGCGGAGCGAACCGTCCATCAACGGCGTGCGGCAACCGTTGAACCAATCGATGCATAGCACCCCGTCCGACCCCGGATCCAGCGCGGCAGCGGCTTTATCAAGCGTCGCAAAATCCGCCTCGCCCAGCGTCCGACGCACCCAGTCAAACGCGTCGCCGACGGCCGCCTGGCCGGTCTCGTACCCGTAAAGCCCGCCGATGATGCCGTCCTTCACAATCCCCGCGACGCCCGGCACGTCCTGCCCCGTCTCATCGTTGAGCATGTGACAACTGCTCGTCCCCATCACCATCACCAGCACGCCCGGCTCCGCGGCCCCGGCACCAAGCACGCCGGCGTGTGCGTCAATAATGGCGGCACTCACAGCCGTCCCCGCCTGCAGCCCAATCCGCTCAGCCATCTCAGCGGAAAGCCCGCCCACACGCTCGCCGGGAGCACAGTGCCGACCCGGCATCTTCGCCGTGACCACATCACCGAGTTTCGGATGCAGCGCCGCGAGGAAGTCCTCATCGGGGTAGCCCACGTCGGCGCTCCACATCGCTTTGTAGCCGGCCTGGCAGGTCGAGCGCGGCAGCTTGGAAGCTTCGCCACCAATCAACTGCCAAACGAACCAGTCGCCCGCTTCGAGCCAGACGTCGGCCGCGTCGTAGACCGCTTCATCCTGCTCAAGCGTTTCAAGGATCTTCGGGAAAAGCCATTCCAGCCCGACCACACCGCCGTACCGATTCAGCCAGGGTTCACGCCGTTCACGGGCGAGGGCGTTGATGCGATCGGTCTGAGCCGTCGCGGCGTGGTGCTTCCATAGCTTCGGCCAGGCGTACATGCGGTCCGCCCAGTCGTCGATCATGCACAGCGGCGTGCCGTCGGCCCGGGCGGGCAGCATGGTACAACTGGTGAAATCGACGCCGATACCGATCACCTGCTCGGCCGTGACGCCCGCCTCCGCCATCGCTTTTTGAACGGCCTCGGCCGCGGCATCGAGCCAGTCGGCGGGATGCTGAAGGGCGAAGTCGGCCGGGAGCGATTCACCCGTCACGGGCAGTGTGCGCGTGATCTGCCCATGCGGGTAGGGGACGGCCGCGACGCCGTGCTCGCGCCCGGCGAGATCCACCAGCAGGGCGCGCACCGATTCGGTGCCGAAGTCCAGCCCAAGCGTGACGGTTGTAGGCTCAGCCATGCGTGTCTCCATTGCTCGCGCCGTTGCTGACGCCGAACACGTTCTCCAGCGACTCACGCATCACGACGGGGTCCGCATCGTGTTCAGTCCAGTACTTGAAGCCGATCACACCCTGCGCCACCAGCATCGCCAGGCCGTCGATTACTTTGCAGCCACGCGCCGCCGCGTCGCGCACCAGCCGGGTCTGTGGCGGGTTGGGGATCACGTCGGCGACCACCATCTTCGAATCGAGCGACGCGGTATCCAGCGGCAGCCTTGCGTCGACGTCGGGGTACAGCCCGACCGAAGTCGCATTCACGACCACATCCACATCGGCGGGCACGCGGTAGTCTTCGCCGTTCATGGCAACGAATTCCGCTTCGACCGAGGTGCGTTCGCCCAGCAGCTTCGCCAACTGCTCGCCGCGTTCGACACTGCGATTCACGCACGTAATGCGAGCCGCCCCGGCCAGCGCCAGTTCCACACCGATCGCGCGAGCAGCGCCACCAGCTCCGAACATCACGATGCGTTTGCCCGCGGGGTCGATGATCTTGCGAAGCACCTCGAGGAAGCCCTTGCCGTCGGTATTCTCGCCGATGAGCTTGTCGCCACGCCTTACGACGCAGTTGACGGCCCCCATCACTTCAGCCGATTCCCCGAGCGCGTCGATGTGATCGATGACGGCGACCTTGTGCGGGATCGTGCAGTTGAACCCGGCGAATCCCATCGCACGCGCCCCTCGCACCGCATCGCCGAGATCTTCAGCGGCGACCTCGATGGTGAGATAACGCCAGGGAAGGTTCAGCGCTTGGAAGGCCGCCTCCATCATCACCTGCGTCGGATTCTCCGACACGGGGCTGCCGAAGACCGCAGCAAGTTCCTGCTTGAAGTTCAGCGGTGCGGGATCAGGCGATGATGTTTTTGATGACGTGGCCGTGGACATTAGTAAGTCTCCGTTCAATGCCGTTGTGGTAATAGGTAAGACGTTCGTGGTCGATGCCTAACAGGTGCAGCATAGTCGCGTGGAAGTCGTACCAGTGCAGCGGATTTTCGGCCGCTTTCCAGCCGATTTCGTCGGTGCTGCCGTACGAGGTGCCGGGCTTGAGCCCGCCGCCGGCCATCCACAATGAGAAGCCGTACATGTTGTGATCGCGGCCCGTGCCGACCGTGTCCGCAGAAGATTGCGTGAACGGCGTGCGGCCGAACTCGGTGGTGAACAACACCAGCGTGTCGTCGAGCATCCCCCGCTGCTGAAGGTCACGCATCAGCGCCGCCACCGGCTGATCGATGCGCTTCGCTTCACGCGTATGGTTTTGGACGACGTTCTCGTGCCCGTCCCAGTTGATCCGTGGCGAGCCGAACGACCCGCCTGAGAACAGCTGCACGAATCGCACGCCCTGTTCAATCAGCCGCCGTGCAAGCAGACAACTGCGGCCGAAGTCGCGCGTGTCCTCGCCGTTAATACCGTACATGTCGATCGTGGCGGGGGACTCTTTGGAAAGGTCCGTCACCTGCGGCACGGCCAGTTGCATGCGGGCCGCCAACTCATAGCTGTGCATGCGGGCGGTCATTTCGTCGTCGCCTGCATAGCGTGCAAGGTGCTGCTGATTCATCGTCATCAGCAGTTCACGGCTGGCGCTCTCGGTCGCGTCGCGCATGTGCCTGGAGGGACGCAGATCGCGAATCGCTGCACCCGTCGGCTGGAACGGCACGCCCTGATGCAGCGCCGGCAGGAACCCGTTAGACCAGTTGATGGCCGCACCCGGTGGCAGGCCGCGTGCATCGGGCAGAACGACGTACGCCGGCAGCGAATCGGACTCCACGCCCAGCCCGTACGAGGCCCACGCCCCCATCGTCGGGAAGCCGTTGAGGCGGAAGCCCGTGCTCTGCTCGAACGTGGCGGGGGTGTGGTTCGCCGACTCAGCGACCATCGATTTAAGCACCGTGATCTGATCGGCCACCGTCGCAATGTGCGGGAACAGGTCGCTGACCCACAGCCCGCTCTGGCCGCGCCGCCTGAACTTCCAGTCGCTCTCGCGCAGCAGGCCGACCTGCCCGAAGAACGTCTCCGGCTCTTCATCACCCGGAAGCGACTGGCCGTGATGCTTGGCGAGGGCGGGCTTGTAATCGAACGAGTCAAGGTGACTCAGCCCACCGATGAGGCACACGTGAATCACCCGCTTCGCCGTCGGCGTGAAGTGCGGCGACACGATCGACGATCTGCCCCCGGCCCCCGCCCCCCCGGCCCCCCCGGCAGCCTGCACCACGTCGTCCTTCATCAGCAGGCTCAGCAGGGCGGTGCTGGTGAGAGAACTCCCCATCCACGAAAGCGCATCGCGACGGGTCGGAGCGGCAGAATTCAGATGATCGTCACTCGGCATGGCCTGATCTCCTGTCAGGGCAGGTAGAGAAATTCGTTGGCGTTGAAGGCCAGGCGGACGAACGCCGTTAGCCCGTGTTCGGTGATGAACTCAGCCACGCGACGCGTCTCCGTCGAACCCGGCTCCCGATGGAAAATCAGCTCATACAACCGACGCGTCTGTTCGCTCGGATCGTCACCGACCTCCCGCACCACACGCTCGCTCAGTGAATCGGCGATGCGGAAGACGAACGCGTTGTTCATCAGCGACAGCGCCTGCAGCGGCGTCGTCGTTGCGGCGCGAGCCGGCGTCGCCGTCGACGGATCAGGACAATCGAACGTGCTCAACAGCGGGTTCGGACCGCCCCGAGGCGAGAACCGATACACCGTTCGGCGATTCAGATGAACCTCCGACTCGTCCAGCGGCTCGTAGTAGTGACTGCCCTTGAAAAGGTACTGGCGCACGTCGCGGTAGCCTCGGCCGCCGATCGTCGTGTCCAGGTCGCCGCTGATGGCGAGCATCGCGTCGCGGATCGCCTCGGCCTCAAGCCGCTTCGGCGTGAAGCGCCACAGCAGCCGGTTATCCGCATCGATCGCCGCCGCCGTCGAATTCGCGTCACTTGCCTGCCGGTAAGCCGCCGACGTCACCATCAGCCGATGCATCGGCTTAAAGCGCCAACCGAACTCCTTCATCTTCACCGCGAGATAGTCCAGCAGTTCCGGGTGCGAAGGCTGACCGCCGCTGAAGCCCAGATCGTTCGGCGTCTCCACGATGCCCTTGCCGAAGTGATAATGCCAAAGCCGATTCGCGATGACCCTTGAAAACAGGGGATTCTGCTCGTCGGTGATCCACTTCGCCAGCTGCAGCCGCCGCTGCGCTTCCGCGGCGTCGGGCTCAAGTCCGAAGTCCGGGTTCGGCGTCTGCACCACGGTGAGGCCGCCGGGCGCCACAACCTCGCCGGGGCTTGAAACGTCGCCACGGTTCAGCACACGCGCCACCGGATTCCCGCTACCCACCTGCGTGTAGACCTGAATCTCGCCGGCATGGTCGATCCGCTTCTGATCCGCCAGGAGCGAGTCAAGCTCCGCCACAATCACGTCACGCTGAGCGCGCTTCTCGTCGCTGAGTTGGGCGATCAACTGCTCCTGCGTGACCACGCGTTCGCCGATCGAAGCGGCCACCTGCTCAGCCGTCAGGGCACGGTCGTAGAGCTTCGCCTCCCGCACCGCACCGGCAAGCATGCGGCCGCCGGTGGCGGGGGTGTGCCGAACGCCGAATGTTACGAACGCGCCGTCGGCGACAAACGCCTGCGGCCCGTCCGTCTGATAGCTTTGGCCGTACGGCTTGCCGTTGCGGTAGGCGGTGATCGTCCCGTCGTCGGCATAGACAATGGCGAGGTGCACCCACTTGTCGTCGGCCTCGGTCTCGGCCGGTGCGCGGAAGCTTTCGGTCCGCGCGAAGTTGTTGCTGCCCGACATCCAGTGGCCCGGCTCCCGCTCGCCGAACACGATTGCATCGAACGTCTCGCCGTTGAGCGATTGCACCCCGATGACGCCGCCGCCGCGCTGCTCGAGATTGTCCAGGCGAACCCACGCCGCCAGGGTCTTGGCGCGAAGGTTCTGCTGCAACGGTTCCGTGCGGACGTACGCTCGATCGCCGTTGACCACCAGCTTGCCGTCTTTTAAAGCTGCATCGCCGAACGCCGTGCCGTGCATGTTGCCGGTGGCGTCCTGCAGATTGTTTTGAAAGTCCCAGCTTGCGATCGGGCTGGGGGTCGCGGCGGCCGGGTCGGTCTCGCCGTTGTTGCGTGCAGCGATCACACTTGCCCGGGCTTCCTGATCGATCGCGGCCAGCTCGGTCCGCTGCTCCTGAATCTGCGATTCAAGCAACGCCAAACGCTGCTGAAGTTGGTCGGCCGCTTCGTCTTCAACCGTCCGCGTGCCCGGCTGAACACCCGCCAGCGTCGAAGCGAAACGGTAGTAATCTTCGATGGAAATAGGATCGAACTTATGATCGTGACACCGGGCGCAGTTGACGGTCATGCCAAGGAACGTTTGCGCCACTGTACCGATGTTGCTTTCAAGCTCGTCCTGATCCATCTCCAGCTGCATCCGCTCGCTGGCCGGTCGTGTGGTGTTGTGCGCCCCTGCGACGAGGAACCCTGTGGCCGCGGCAGCGTCGACAGGATCATCGCTGATCACGTCGCCCGCCAACTGCATCCGAACGAATTCGTCGTAAGGCATGTCCTCATTGAGAACGCGGATCACCCAGTCGCGGTAGTGCCATGCGTGGTCACGCGGCTGGTTGTATTCAAAGCCGTGACTCTCACCGAACCGCACCACGTCAAGCCAGTGCCTCGCCCACCGCTCGCCGTAGTGCGGCGAATCAAGCAGCTCATCCACCAGCTTCTCATAAGCTTTGGGGTCAGGATCGGCGACAAACGCTTCGACCTCCTCAGGCGTCGGCGGAAGTCCAATCAGATCAAAATAAACACGCTGAATAAGGTCGCGCCGACTCGCTTCGGGCGAAGGCTCCAGCCCCGCCATTCGCAATTCACGAAGCACGAACTGATCAATGGCATTATGCCCCCACGTCTCGTCAGCCTCGTCAACCGCCGGCACGGTCGGCTCGACCACCGGCTGAAGCGACCACCACGATTCGTCCGCCCCCGTCCGCTCGACCAGCACCATCTCATCAGGCCAACTCGCCCCCGCATCAATCCACTGACGGATCAACTCAACCTCTTCAGCCGACAGCGGCTCCTGCCCCCGCGGCATCTCCGGGTCCTCACCATCATGCGAAACCACCGTCTCAAGCAGCCGACTCCGCCCACTGTCACCGGCGATAATCACACGCCCGTTCGCACTGCCCGCAAAGGCCTCTTCCGCCGTCGCCAGCGACAACTCGCCGCGTGGATCTTCACTGTGATGACAACGCAGACAGTTGCGCTCGAAGATCGACGCCACGTCCTGCGTGAATAGCGCGGCCGCCTCATCGGCATGCGCGCTGCTGCACATCAGCACCAGCAGGCACGCCAACGTTGAACCGAGCAACCGAATCCTCATCGCTTTCCTCCCGGCCCTGAAGAGGCCTTGCATCTGTCTCGCTTGCGATGATTGATCGTACATCATGCATGGACCACGAACGATGGCCGTAACAGATTCAACAGTAAGCTTCTTGAGCCGCGGCGGCAATGGCGGTATACGTCAAGTGGTTGATGTTATCCGTCGTTCCCGAGAAAGATGTTTGCGTCGATGTCAAACGCGTTATCATGGCATTTATGGCCGTGTGAGCACGTGTCGGGGGCATGACCGCCGCCTGCGGGTTGTGAATATTCGGCAGCCGGAAAAAGCCTATGAAAAGTAAACGCGTCACAAGACAGGTCCGCGTCGCCTTGCTGGTTGAGCCCTCACGCGCTTATGGACGAGGGTTATTACGTGGCATCTCCTCCTATGTGCGCGATCACGGGCGCTGGTCGCTATATCATCAGGAACGCGGGATGAGCGACGACGCTCCCAGTTGGCTAGAGAAATGGAAGGGTGACGGCGTCATTGCGCGAATCGAAAGCCCGCAGTTGCTAGACGCGCTGAGAAAATTGCAACTGCCCACCATCGATCTGCGAGGCATGCACGACATCCCCAGCGTGCCACTCATCGAAACCGACGACCGCGTCGTCACGCACCTCGCCGTCGACCACCTCCGCGAGCGAGGCTTCGAGCACTATGCTTTCTGTGGCTATACCGGCGCGAACTTCTCAAGACGCCGACTCCACTACTTCGAGCAGATCATGCGCGACCTCGGCTACGACTGGTCCGTCTTCGAAGGTCCGGGCGGCGGCGACCTCACCGCCACCACCGCCGTCGAAACCCACGGCCTGCTCAGCGAGCGCCAACTCGAACGCTGGCTCACATCGCTGCCCAAGCCCGTCGCCATGATGGCCTGCAATGACGTGCGTGGTCAGCAGGTGATCACCGCCTGTCGCGACATCGGGATCGCTGTCCCCGAAGAAATCAGCGTCATCGGCGTCGATAACGACTACCTCGTCTGCGAGCTTTGCGACCCGCCGCTCTCAAGCGTCGAGCCGAACACCGAGCACATCGGCTACGCCGCCGCGGCCCTCCTCGATCGCATGGTGGCCGGCGAACCGCCCCCTCAGCGCAAGATGTTCGTCCCCCCCCTCGGCGTTACCCCCCGCGCCTCCACCGCCGTCTGGGCGATCAAGGACCCGCACATCGCCGCTGCCATGCGATTCATGCGCGAACGCGCCTGTGATAATATCACCGTGGAAGATGTCCTCGAACATGTCCCCGTCTCACGCTCCACCCTCGAGCGAGGTTTCGTCGATCTCGTCGGCAAAACGCCGAAAGCTTTCATTCGCCATATTCAGATCGAGCGCGTGAAGCAGCTGCTCCGCGAGACGGATTTTCCGATCCAGAAGGTCGCTTCGATTGTCGGGTTTCAGCACGTCGAAACGCTGTGCACCGTCTTCCGCCGTCACACCGGCCAGACGCCCGGCCACTATCGCACACACAATAAAGACATCACCACCCACGCCCCACGCCGCCGCAACGCATCCGCCACCAACCTCGCCCTCTAAAACCAAACCGCCCCACATAGCGGGTGCCCCGGCCAGTGAGCAAAGCGAGACGGCCGGGCTTTTCGACGCTGACCCGTATCACGGTTCCTGAATAAACAGAATCAGCATGATCAGAATCAGCAGGATCGTGCACCACGTTCCCAGCGCCACGCGCGCCCCGCGCCGGGCACGCTCCGCCTCCCACCATGTTCGCGGACTGATCTGCTGAACCAGAAACGTGGCAATGCCTGCAAGGTTCACACAAATCACATTCGTCGCCAGCAACAGCCCCGCACCGCCTGCCTCAGGCCAGTAGCCCCCGCCCACCATCAGCCCCAACGCGATCGTCGGCGGCAGCAGCGCCACCGCCACCATCACCCCCACCAGCGCCGCCGAAACACCCGTCGTCAGCGCCAATGCCCCCGCCGCCCCCGAGGCCAGCGCCAGCACCACATCACTCAGCGCCACCTGCGTGCGGTTCGCGATCTCCGTACCTGCCGGGTCGACCGTCATGAAGAGCCCGACCGAAGCTGCCAGCCCGAGCGCGATCACGATGCCCGCCAGGTTCGTCCGCAGCGCACGCTGAAGCATCTGCGTATCACCGATCGTCGTCGCAAACGCCAGTGCCACGTTCGGGCCCAGCAGTGGGGCGATGACCATCGCGCCGATAATGGCCGCCACGTTGTCACGAAGCATCCCAATGGCTGCCACGATGCTCGAGAGGATCACCGCTGCGACGAACACGGACGAAAACTCCGTCATGTCCGACATCTCATGATGAAGCTCTTCCCGGCTCAGCCTCGCCCTCGGCTTCGGCTTGTCCGCTCCGTCGTCCTCGTCGGTCTTCTCGCCGTTCTCCGAACCCTCTTCACGCAACGGCAGCGCAGCGGCCACCGGCAGAATCAGCAACTGAAACTGCTTGTCATGATGAAACCGATTCTGAAAACGATCGACGATCGCCCCCGTCTCCGAAGCATCCACCACGAAGCGCACAAGAATCTGCCCGCCGTCTAGCGTCTCTTGCCAAACCCCGCCGTCCGGCTCACGCTGCAGCATCTGCCGCACCTCAGCCGCCCGGTCATCCGGAAGCATGATTTCAATAAGCCGTAACGCCATCGCAGCGTTGTACCGACGCCAACCACCCACCGCAACCACCCACCACACGTTCAATACGAGCCGCGACCGTCAGGGAGCGGTTGTGCGTTCGAAACTGGCGCGCGTGCTAACCTCGCCTACACCGCCTGGGCCTGCGCCTTGTTCCAGTCACTGAGGAACTGCGCCAACCCGCTATCGGTCAGCGGATGCTTCAGGCACGCCTCGATCAACTTCGGAGGCACCGTCGCCACGTCCGCACCGGCCAGCGCGCAGTCCAGCATGTGCCGAGGCCCACGGATCGAAGCCGCCAGAACCTTCGTCGTGTACCCGTAGTTGTTGTAGATCTTCCGGATCTGCTGAATCAGCTCCGGTCCGTTTCCGCCGATGTCGTCGATCCGCCCCAGGAACGGGCTCACCAGAAACGCCCCCGCCTTGGCCACCAGCATTGCCTGCATCGGCTGAAAACAGAGCGTCATGTTCACCCGCACGCCCTTGTCGCTCAGCGCCTTGCACGCCTTGAGTCCGTCCAGCGTCGTCGGCAACTTGATCACAATGTTATTCGCGATCTTCACCAGTTCCGCCGCTTCGCTCAGCATCCCCTCCGTCTCCGTGCTCACCACTTCTGCACTCACCGGCCCGCTGATCACTTCACAAATCTCACGCAGCCGCGTGTGAAAATCCACCCCCTCCTTCGCCACCAGGCTCGGGTTCGTCGTCACCCCGTCAATTATCCCCAGCTCAGCAGCCTGACGGATCTCTTTGATGTTCGCAGTATCAACGTACAGTTCCATACCAGGCTCCCTATTGAAAAAAACGAGATAAACGCGCGGGTGCCCCGGCCAGCGAGCGAAGCGAGACGGCCGGGCCGCCAAAGCGCCAACACTACCGTCCAACCAGCGCAATCAGCAAAACAACATTCAACACCATCGAAGCGACCATAATCCAGAACAGCGGATGGCTGGTGATGTTGCTCATCGGATCCGAAAGATGGTCCGCATTGGCGTAATTGTCGACACTGTCTTCCAACGCCGCCAGCGACGCCACGCTGAATTTCCGCCTCGCATGAAGCGGCGGCATCCCACCGGCCACGCTCCGCAAATCCTCAAGCAAATCAGCCGTCGTCGCATAACGCGCTTCCGGCGCCTTCGCCATCATCACTTCGATAATCTCACCCACCCCAGCTGAAAGATCAGGCACACGATGATCAGGCGGCGTCAGCTCCTCACGCAAATGCTTCTGCATCACCATCGACGGGCTCGGCCCATCAAACGGCACCCGCCCCGTCACCATGTGATAAAACGTCGCCCCCAGCCCGTAAATGTCGCACCGCGAATCAATGTCCACCTGCCCGCGAATCTGCTCCGGGCTGATGTAGTAAGGCGTCCCGAACGCACGACCCGCCTCACGCTCCGCCGCTTCGCGATCACTCACCTGCCGCGCCAAACCCATGTCCGCAAGCTTCGCCGTCCCCTCAGGCGTGATCATGATGTTCTTCGGCTTCACATCACGATGAATGAACCCCTTCTCATGCGCGTGATGCAACGCCTCCGCCGTCTGAATAATGATGCGCAGCGCTTCCGCTTCCTCGTAACGGTTGTACTTTTGCAGATGGTCAAAAACGGTATGGCCTTCAACCATTTCCATCACGAAATAGTGATGATCGCCCGATTGCCCCACGTCGATCGCCTGCACGATGTTCGGGTGATTCAACCGCGCCGCAGCCCGCCCCTCCGCGTAAAACCGCTGCACAAACGAGGCATCCGAAATGTGCCGACGCGGCAGAATCTTAATCGCCACCGTGCGGTCCAGACTCAGCTGCTGCGCCTTGAACACCGACGCCATCGCCCCCGCACCGATGCGATCCAGAATACGGTAACCCGGAATCTGCCCCTCGTGCTTCTGAGCCGCAAGCTGCCGATTCAACTCCGTAATCTGTCCCTGCGTCACTACCCCATGCTGCACCAGCCAATCGGTAAGCGAACCCCGGGCTTCGGGCGCAGTCTTCCGCCACTGCTCCAGGCTCGAAGCCATTTCATCAGCGGTTACCAGGCCACGCTCCACAATGATGCGCCCGAGGAGCGTGCCGTCGCTACTGGTTGTTTCGTTGCTAACCATGCACTTCTTAATGGGCGGAGCCACGCATTTGAAAACAGAGGCTACCGCAGGACGAACCACCACCGCGGGCGGTGCGTAGTCACGGTATTCCGCAGCTTCGTTAGTGTCAATCTTCAAAGCGCTTGACACCCACCTTTAGCGGGATACGGTAGCAGTTTCGCGCCCGCCGCCGGGGCAACGGCAGGCACGATTTTTTCCAGAGGTTCGGCTGATGATTCACGTCCGTGAGTTGGTGAAATATTACGGACCGCGCCTCGCGGTCGACCATATCAGCCTCGATGTCGAGCAGGGCCAGATCGTCGGCATCCTCGGGCCCAACGGCGCAGGCAAATCCACCACCCTCCGTATGCTCACCTGCTTCCTTCCGCCATCCTCGGGCGCCGCCACCGTCAACGGCCACAACATCTTCTCCGACTCCGAAGGCGTCAGACGCTCCATCGGTTACCTTCCCGAATCCACGCCGTTGTATCTGGAAATGCGTGTCCGCGAGCAGTTGCATTTCTTCGGCCGCCTCCACGGGCTCGACCGCCGCACACGCAAACAACGCATCGAGGAACTCACCGAAAGCTGCGGCCTCGAATCCATCGTCACCCGGCCCATCGGTCAGCTCTCACGAGGCAACCGTCAACGCGTCGGCATCGCCCAAGCCATGCTCCACGATCCGCCCGTCCTCATCCTCGACGAGCCCACCGCCGGCCTCGATCCCACGCAAATCAACGAAGTCCGCAAGCTCATTCGTCAGCTCGGCCAGCGTAAAACCATCCTTCTCTCAACGCATATCCTGCCCGAGGTCGAGAAGACCTGCGATCGCGTCGTCATCATCTCACAAGGAAAAATCGCAGCTGAGGGCACGCCCGAACAACTGCGATCACGTGTCCGTGCCGCCTCGCGCGTACTCGTCGAAGTCAAAGCTTCCGCCGACGATGTGAAGCGCATCTTCGCGCAACTATCAGGCGTCCGTGAAGTCACCATCGCCCACAACAACGGCTGGGTCCAGGCAGCCGTCACGCCCGAAAACAACGATCAGGACATGCGTGAACAGCTCGCCGACGCCATGCTCACCCAACGCTGGGCCGTCCGCGAAATGCGCCCCGAAACAGGCAGTCTCGAAGAGTTCTTCATCCAGGTCACCAGCAGTTAACAAAGCGAAAACCATGGCCACGGCACTCAACATCGCACGTCGGGAAATGACGAGCTTCTTCTATTCGCCCATCGCCTACGTCGTGATGTGCGTCTTCCTGCTCATGTCCAGCCTGATGTTCCTCTCCACCGTTTTCGCCCCCGGTCAGCCCGCCACCATGCGGCCGCTGTTCTTCTGGATCGTCTGGATTCTCGTCGCCATCGTCCCCGCCATCAGCATGCGACTGCTCTCCGAAGAGCTCCGCTCCGGGACCGTCGAACCGCTGATGACCAGCCCCGTGACCGATGTTCAGGTCGTCCTCGGAAAATGGCTGGGCGGGCTCGGGTTTTTCGCCGTCATCCTCGTGCCGACAATGGCTTACGTCGCGTTTTTGGCCGCTTTCAGTCAGCCTGATTACGGCCCCATTTTCACCGGTTACCTCGGATTACTCCTCGTTGGCGGCCTTTATATGGCCATCGGAACATTCGCCTCCGTGATGACCCGCAACCAGATCATCGCCTTCCTCGTCACCGTCTTCATCATCCTGAATTTCACCGTGGCCACCTACTTTCTGCCCCGCCATCTGCCCGTCGAGTGGGCGCAGGCCATCTACTACCTCAACGTCAACGAGCAGTTCGACGACTTCGCAAAAGGCCTCATCGATACCAGCAATTTCGTCTACTTCCTCAGCGGCACCGCCCTGTTCCTGCTGATGGCGGTGAAGGCATTAGAATCACGGAAATGGCGGTAAGTACAGCACATGCGTGATCACAACGACACCTCGAAAACGCCCAGCGAACCCGAAGCCGCGCCGCCGACCCGACCGGTGCGATGGCTAAAGTACGGCAGCAGCGTCGCCGCGCTCGTCCTCGCCACCGCAGCCATCGTCGTGATGGTTAACTGGCTTGGCTACCACAACTACCAGCGGTTCGACTTCACCCACACGCGCCAATACTCCCTCAGCCCGCAGACCATGAAACTGCTGGAGCAACTCGACGCAAACCTCCATATCACCACACTTTACGCGGACGGCACCGCCCCCCCCGAACTCTTCCGACGTGTGCAGGATGTGCTCGACGAATACCATCGGCGGAGTCCGCAGGTCAGCGTCGCCCAGATCGATCCGACCATTCAGCGGGATCGCTTTCTTCCGTTCATGGAAGAACTTAGCACCCGCTTCGACGACGAAATCAGCGCCAACCGCGACGCCCTCACGCAGGTGCGCCAGACCTACAGCCGCATGCGCAACTTTGCGGACGAACAGACCGAGCAACTGGCGAATCTGCTGCCGATCCTGCCGCCCAGCAGCCAGGATTTGATGCTGGTGTTGCCCGAACTCAACCGCACCTTCATGAGGCTCGGGGCCGATCTTCAGACCTACGAAGATGAACTTAACGACTTGCTGTCACAGGACATGCCTGACTTCGCCACGGCCCGTCCCCTCGCCGTCGAGCCTTTGGTCGACATGAACGATGGCGTGCTGGACGTTGCCCTGCAACGCTTCGAAGTGGCCCTGGCCGACCCCGCCACGCCCGACGAAGTCGAGGACATACTGCTGGGCATGCGGCGAGATTACCGCGACCTTGTCGAAGCCCTTCGGGAGGCAAGGCAGACGCTAGAGCGTGTCGATTCAAAGGGTTACGACAAGCTTCGGCAGGCGGTGCTGCAGACGAACAGCTTGGTCGTGGCGATGGATGCGGAGGCTTCGCGTCATCGCGTTGACCGGGGATTGGTGGTGTTGACCCTCGACGAGATCTACCCCAACCTCGCGCTGGCCCAGATGAGTGAAGGGGAAGTGCAGCCGGAGCAAGGATATAAGGGCGAAGAGGCGATCAGCGGCGCGATCATGCAGCTGACGCTGGAGCACGATACGAAGGTCGTCTTCGTTAATCCCACGCCCCGGTCGGTTATCGAAAGTGGCAATCCCCAAACGACTTACGCCATGGCCGCGGAACGGTTGCGGCAGCTGAATTTCGAGGTCGTCGAGTGGCAGCCCGAAGGACGAATCGGGGAGGATGGTCGGCCGGAACGGCCGCGCCCCAGACCGGTCGCGGAGCCGGGCCAGCAGATGGTCTTCATCGCTTTACCCGCACCGAGTCGTTCACAACGTACGACGGATACAGAACCTGCATCAGTCCGCGCCGTCCGCAATCACCTGGAAGCGGGCGACCCGGCCATGGTCATCCTGCGAGCGCTGGGGCCTTCAGAGCTCGGCGATGAGAACCCGTTACTGCCGCCCCTGAGCGAACTTGGGATCAATGTTGATCCAACCCGCGTGGCCATGCAGCACACCGCCGGCTCAGGCGGGCGGGTACAAGGGACGACGCAACTGGTGCTCGACAGTTGGCCGAGCGACCATATCCTCTCCAGCGCGCTGCAGGGCCTCCAGGGCGTGGTGCTCCAAGGCGTGCCGTTAACCCTTGACCCACCAGAAGATGCGCAGGCGTGGCCGCTGGTGCAGACGCCGAGTGACACGTGGGCGGGCACCGACTTTTTCGAAGCAGCCCGAGCACGACCGGGTGATAACGATCCGCAAGGCCCGCTGACCGTCGCAGCCGCTGCGGAGAAGGACGACAGCCGCGTTATCGTCATTGGTGATCGGGTTTTCGCGACGGATATGGTGGCTCAGTCGGGGCCTCAGAACGCGACCGGTCAGGTGATGTTTTCGCAGTTTCCCGCGAATCAGGAGCTGTTCGTCAACAGCATCTATTGGCTTGCGGGGATGGACGATTTGATCGCCCCGGGGGCGCGGACGCAGGACACCAGGCGGATCGCAGCGATCACCACCGGTCAGATGCGATGGATCGGCTGGAGCCTGCTCGCCGGGCTGCCTGCGATGTGTCTGATGGCGGGGCTGGGCGTGTGGTTTGTCCGTCGGCAATGATCCTTTGTGAGTGACGTAAGCTGCCATGAACACGAGAACAACGATCACCGTGGTGTTGATCGCCCTGGCCCTGGCCATCTACGTGGCGGTGTTCGAAACCGAGCGTTTCGGCCTGCGTGGGCAGACGACGCGCGAACGTGAAATGATGCTGGCCCACCAGCCTCCGGAGGCCGGCGATCCGCTGTTCGATCCCGACACGTTCTCGGCAAATCAGGTGGAAACGATCCGCATTCAGCGGGGCGATCAACCGATGGCCACGTACCACGGCCCGGCGAATCGGGAGGCGGCAGACACCTCGGCGGGGCAGGATCGCGGCGTGTGGCGACAGGTGGAGCCGGTCGCATTTCCGGTTGATCGCGAGGCCGTTCTGGCGGTGGTGGAGGCGACACGTGATCTTCGACAAACGCTGACGGTGACGGTGGATACCGACGAAAACGCGCTGGATGAGTTGGGCCTTGATCAGCCGCGTGGCCGGGTGGAACTGCAAGGGCCGGCGATGGAGCCGATCACGCTGGTGCTCGGCCGGCGGACGGCAGCGGGGCGCGCGTTCGTGGCCATCGGCGAGCCGTCGCTGGGGAGCAAGGTCTACGTGGTCGGCGACACGTTGCATCGTGCAGCATTGGAACGCTCGGACCGTGAGATGCGCAGCCGATCCCTAGCTGCAGTGGGCTTCGGCAGTGTGCAGCGTGCTGAGTTGAAGCGGCAGGGTGAGCCGGCGATCGAGCTCGTTCGGCAGGGCGGGCGTTGGCGGATCGTAGAGCCGATCGCGGGGCGGGCGAACAGCGATGCGGTGCGCGGGGTGACGGAAGCGTTGACGACGGCGGTGGTTGAGGCGTTTGTGCAGGATCACCCGGAGAATCTCTCAGCTTTCGGGCTGGATCAGCCGCTGGCGGTGCTGGAGGTGGAAGCGGTGGAGCGTGTGCGTGGGGGTGAAGATGCGACGCTTGACGAGCAGCGGCGGACGTACAAGTTGAGCGTGGGGTCGCCGACTGATCTGGCGGGGTCGGCGTATTTTGCGATGCTCGATGACGAGCCGATTGTGTTTCGGCTGGGGCGGGCGGCGGTGGATCGGCTTGCGGTGGCGGTGGATGCGCTGCGTGATCGGGCGCTGACGCCGACGGCTCGGGCGGATGTTCGGGAAATTCAGATCAACCGCGACGGCGAGCGGCTGCACGTGGTACGCGATGGGGCGGAGGGGTGGTCGTTCGGTTCGTCGGAGCTTGGGTATGCGCTGGATGCGCAGGCGATGGATCGGCTGCTTGATGCGATTTTCAAGACGGAAGCGGCGTCGTTCGCGGATGCGTCGGCGACCGATCTGCCGTTGCTGGTGACGGTGGAGATGAGCGTGGTGGGTCGGCGGGAGCCCGAGACGCTTCGGCTGCACGGCGAGTCGGATGGTTCGCAGGTTCATGTGGTACGCGGCGACGAAGCGGCGGCGGCCGTGGTGGAACGTGCCGCAGTTGAGCCGATGTTGGCGGAGGCGCGGAGCCTGCGTCAGCGGCAGGTGATCGACCTGAACGACGGTGAGATCGAACGCATCAGCATCACGCGAAACGGCACGTATGCAGCGGAATATGAGCTGAAACGCGAAGCGAGCGAGACCGAAGGCGAGCCCGGCGGGTGGGACCTGCAGGGTTATCAGCATGAGCGGGTGGTAGAGGTGTTCGCGGAACTGGCGGGGCTGCGGGCGGAGACGTGGCTTGGCGACGAGGCCGACGCGACGGGAGAGATGATCGAAGCCACGATCACGCTTTTTGAAGGGGATCCGTTGCGCCTGACGGTCTGGCCTGCAGAGCGTGTGGCGAAGCTTGAGGGGGAAGCGGAGGCGTTCGTGGTGCCTTCGACGCTGGTCGATGCCCTGACGCAGGAGCTGCGCGAGACGCGGGTGCTGGGGCTGGAGATTGAGGAGATCGCCTCGGTGGAAGCGGATGGCAAGACGGTGCATCGTGATCGGCGTGGGCGGTTCACGCAGCGTGGCGGTGATGGGCTGAACGAAGCGGCGGCGGCGCAGCTGTGGGATACGCTTGCGGGGTTGCGGGCGGAGCATCTGCTGTTGATGCGGGAGGCGTTGCCTGCTGAACCGGACCGCACGCTGCGGCTGAGGCGGACGGATGGGACGGAGCATCTGATCGCGTTGGTGGAGCAGGGCGACGTGGTTTTTGCGGAGATTGACGGTCGTGTGATGACGCTGCCTCGGGAGGATGGGCGGGTGCTGCTGGGTGGGGAGTAGGCGGCCAGTGCGCGTGGGCCGGCTGTTGGAAACACTGGTGGGCAAGCCACAAGTGGCACGCGGCGACGGGGGGTTCGGCTCTGCGTGCGTTCGGGATAGCCCGGCCGTCTCGCTTTGCTCTGGCCGGGGCACCCTGTTGATGTGAGGTTGCGGTCCATGTTCTATCTGACCGATCATCCTGAGCGGACGCGTTGCTTTCTGCCTGCGGAGGGCGGTTGGGATCGGTGTGACGCAGGTGAGCTTGATGGGGATGAGCATGATGTGTGGAAGCTGCTGGGGACGGGCGGGGAACTGTGGCGCTGCGGAACACGTGAAGCGCCAGAAAACGCAGCGGAAAAAGGTGGGGGGGTGGTGTTGATTGATGAGGCGGGGGTTTCCCAGTTTGATGCGGTGGTGGGGGCGTTGCAGGGCGGGGCGACGTTTCCGGATGGCCTGCGGGCGGTGGCGCTGGCGGGCTCGAATTTTCATGGCCAACGGCAACGGCAGTGGCAGGCTTTGCGGGGGAATCTGCATCTCACGGTGCACTATCCGTTTCGCGCGAGGGCGGCAGAGGTGGGACCCGCGCTGACGATGCTGCCGGCTGTGGCAGCGGCACGGACGGTGGCCGAGGTGACGGGCGAGCATGTGAGGCCGACGCTGAAGTGGGTGAACGATGTGCTGGTCGGCGGGCGGAAAGTGGGGGGCGTGCTGACCGCAACGCAGGTGGAGGGCGACGAGATCGCAGATGTCGTCTTCGGCATCGGCATGAACGTCGATGCGAAGCCGGTCCTGGCGGAAATAGTGGGGGGAATGGTAGGGGGGGCGGGGGCGATTTGTGATTTTGCGGAGCTGCGCGATTCGTTGCCGACGGTCTATCGCAGTCTTGTGAAGCATCTGGATGAGGCGATGGCGACGTTGAGCGAGGCGGGGCCGAGGGAGATTTACGAAGCCTACCGAGGGTTCGCGGGCTTCATCGGGCGCGAGGTGCGGATCTGGGCGGAGGGCGAAGGGGTGGGGGGGGAACCGATTGCTGCGGGGCGTGTGACGGAGCTGCTGCCGGACCTTGCGTTGATCGTTGAAGGGCAGGTTGAGCCGGTGCGGCGGGGGCGGATGGAACTGGTCGAAACTTCCTTGTAAAGTCGGCGTCTGTGAAGATGAACTGTCGCTGAGGGGGCTCGGCTGTTGCCGATCGCGCACGTTCGGCTATGGTGTCTTCACGTTGACCGCTTCCGCAGGAGTTTTGCCGATGGAAGAGAATCTGTTGTTGGTCTGTTTCAATGCTTTTTTAGCGGTGGTGTTGCTGTTAAGCATTCTCGCCGGCGTGATCCGGTTGTTGATGTGGTTGTTGCCTGAGCCTGAGCCGCCGCAGACCGATGCCGCCGTTGTCTCCGCCATTGCCAGTGTCGCCGCCTCAACGGTGCCCGGCGGCCGAATCACTCGAATCCAAGAAACAACACGGTAGTTTCAGCCTGTGCTCTACACTCAAAAGAAAAAAACGATCCGCGTCATGCTGACCGCCTTCCGCGACGGGCTGCAAAGTGTGTTCGGCGGGAAGGTCCGTGTTAACGATGTTCTGCCTGCGATGGAAGCTGCGGCTGCGGCGGGCGTGCACCACTTTGAATTCGGCGGCGGTGCCCGCTACCAGGCGCCTTATTTTTACGCTGGGGAAGATCCGTTCGAATGCATGGACAAGATGCGGCAGGCGGCGGGGCCGGACGCAGATCTGCAGATTCTGACCCGCTCCGTTTCGGGCGTGACGCTGACGACGCAGAAGCTGAAGGCGTTGACGCTGCAGGCGAAGCTGATGAAGAAGCACGGGACCACGTGGGACCGCAACTTCGATTTTCTCAACGACACGGACAACCTGATCAAGACGGCCAAGCCGATCGTCGACGCGGGGCTGCATCACCAGTTGTGCGTGGCGATGATGGGCCTGCCGTTCGCTTCGGACAAGGTGCACACGCCTGCGTTTTATGTTGATGTGATCAAGCGGGTGCTGGATTCAGGGACGCGGATTGATTCGGTGTGCATGAAGGATGCTTCGGGGACGACGGATCCGCGGACGTGTTACGAGACGGCGAAGGGGCTGCGTGAACTGCTGCCGCCTGAGATTCCGCTGTGGCAGCACACGCACGACACGGCTTCGATGGCGGTGGCCTGTTACATGGCGGGCATCGAAGGCGGCGTGGACGGGATCGACCTTTCGGTCAGGCCGATGGCCTCGGGCACGGTGCAACCGGATGTTCGCTCGATGTGGCACGCGCTCAAGGGCACCGGCTATGAGCTTGATATCAATCACGAAGCGATGAACGACATTGAGCATCTGCTTGATGAAGGCCTCGCGGAGTATGAGTTCAACCCCGTGACGATCGCGGCGGATGCGCGGGTGGTTGATTTTCCGATGCCTGGCGGGGCGATCGGGCCGAACGTTCACATGATGGAGTCGGCGGGGATCATGGATCGCTACAGCGATGTGCTCAAGGAATTCCCGGTGGTGGTGAAGGCGGGCGGGGCGTGGACGAGCGTCACGCCGGGTTCGCAGCAGTATTGGCTTCAGGCGTTTTTGAACGTGCTGCACGGCCGGTGGGAGAAGATCGACGCGGGCTTTGGGCGGTCGGTGCTGGGGTACTTCGGGAAGCCGCCGATGCAGCCGGACGCGAACGTCGTCAAGATCGCCAGCGAGCAGCTGGGGCTTGAGCCGTTCAATGGCGATCCGCTTGAAGCGGCTCCGGACAGTGTCGAGATGGCTCAGGCGGCACTGCGTGAGCGGGACCTGCCGACGACGGACGAGAACGTTTTCCTCGTGGCCTCGGCGATCGTCCCGGGCAAGAACATGGAACTCAACGAGGGCATCCGCCTGCTCAGCGGCAAGGCCCGGATCAACCTGCCGCTCAAGAAGAAGCCTCAGGACGAAGCGGCGGCTGCGGCGGCGTCTCCCGCGGCAGGTGGGCCGAGGTTCGCGGGGCCGGTCACCACGACGTGCACGGTGGTCGAAGGCGGCGAGACGCGCACGTTCGAGATCACGATCGATCCTCCGCAAGGCTCAGCTCCGGCCGGAGGCGGCGGACAGATCGCCGTGCAGACGACGAGCGGCGGCGGCGGTGGTGGAGGGTGTACTGCGGTGTATTCGCCGTTTGAAGGCAAAGTGGAAGTGATCGAGATCAACGTCCGCGTCGGCGATGCGGTCCGCAAGGGGCAGGTCGTCGCAGCGGTTGAAGCGATGAAAGCCAAGCACGATGTCCGTTCGCCCTGCGACGGCAAAGTGGTCGAGATCCAGGCGGAGCTCGGCTCGGAAGTGTCCAAAGGCAAGGCGATTTTGAGCATCGGAGCGTAACGAAGATGGAGGCATGGCAGCGGCTGGTACTGGAGTCAGGGTTCGCGAACCTCACCTGGCAGAACGGGGTGATGTACGTGGTGGCGGGGGTGCTGATCTACCTCGCGGTGACCCGGAACTACGAGCCGTTGCTGCTGATTCCGATCGGCTTCGGGGCGCTGCTGGCGAACTTGCCGCAGGCGTTTCTCAGTGCCTCCAGTTCCTACGTTGGTGATGGCGACAGTGTGCCGCTGCTTCAGCTTATCTACAACGCGGGGATCAAGACCGAACTGCTGCCGCCGGTGATCTTCCTGGGGGTGGGGGCGCTGACCGATTTCCGTCCGCTGATCAGCCGGCCGATCACGCTCCTGCTCGGGGCGGCGGCTCAAGTGGGCATCTTCGTCGCGGCACTCGGTGCGTTTTATCTCTTCGGGTTCACCGCTCAGGAAGCAGCTGCGATCGGCATCATCGGGGGGGCCGACGGCCCGACCTCGATCTTCCTTACCGCCATCATGGCCCCGCACCTGCTGGGCGCGGTGGCCGTGGCTGCGTACAGCTACATGGCCCTGGTGCCGGTGATTCAGCCGCCGATCATCCGCATGCTGACGACGAAAAAAGAGCGCGAGATCGACATGCCCCAGGCCCGCCCGGTTTCCAAGGCCGCCGTCATCGCCTTCCCCATCGTGATCGCGATGATCGCTTCGCTGGCGATTCCCACGGCCGCCCCGCTGATCGGCATGTTGATGTTCGGTAACCTGCTCCGCGAATCCAGCGTGACCGACCGGCTGGGCAAGACGGCTGGCGGGCCGCTGGTCAACATCGTCACGATTTTTCTCGGGCTTGTGGTCGGTGCGACCATGGCGGGTGAAACGTTCCTCCGCACGCAGACGCTGTTCATCATGGTGCTCGGTGCAGTGGCGTTCGCGTTCAGCACGGCCGGCGGCATCGTGGTCGCGAAGCTGCTTAACCTGATGCTCCCCGAAAGCGGGCGGATGAACCCCTGCATCGGCGCTGCGGGCGTGTCGGCTGTGCCGATGTCGGCACGCGTCGTCCAGCAGTTCGTTTCGACGGAGACGGAGGGACGGGTCAATCCGCTGATGGCGGCGATGGGCCCGAACGTCGCAGGCGTCATCGGTTCCGCAGCGGCAGCGGGTGTCTTCCTGGCACTGCTGGGGTAGAGCATGATCAAATGGCTCCCACGCGGAGTCAGCCGTCGTCGTTGAGGATTTCTTGCAACCTGTCGCGTACACGGACTGGGACTTCGGGACGACTCAACAGATCTTTCAGAACACTGGCTTGTTCACGTATCTCTTCATCACCGAATGCGATGAGGCACACGACGATCAACTTTATGTCACTACTGTCGGCGATACGTTCGACTGGTAATTGGGCGAGTCCAGGCTTCCCGAGTTGAGCCCTCGTTTCATGAAGAGCTCCAGCCGCGCCCGGTAGCTCTTCCTGCACGGCTGCTACTACGGTATCCACCAATCCAGCAAACGCTTCATCACCGTCCTTATAAGCCTGTAGCACCACCCGAAGCAGGTATTCATCAGGTGTGTCCATTTGGTAGATTGCCGCTTTGACAAGAGCGTCCCCTTCTTCGTCGGTGAGCGTTCGCCACGGAAGCTGGTAACGCGAGTGGCCATCTAGGAAACGCTCAACAACCACTAGGTCATCGTGGCCTGCCTGAAAACTATGTGCCAGCCGTTGTGAGAGTCGGTTGGTTGATGG
>JBBDRF010000056.1:0-5001 GCA_040905565.1 Phycisphaeraceae bacterium
AAAAGCGGACAGATTACGTGCTATGAAACCGGACAGTTCTATTTGCTTCTAACACTCCTATTCATTAAATCGTAATACACGTCCCGGTCGGCTGCCGGTTTGTTGCCCATCGTTCATGACAACCTGTCCGTTGACGACCACAGTCATTACCCCTTCGGGCCGGAGAGTGGGATTCACATAGGTGGCCCGATCACGAATGCGATCGGGATCAATCACCACAATATCAGCAAAATTCCCCGCCTTGAGGCGGCCCCTGTCCCGCAATAGGAGCCGATCGGCGGGCGCGGCCGTCATTTTATGAATAGCGGCGTTGAGCGAGAGTACGGACTTGTCCCGTACATAATAGCCAAGAACACGTGGAAACGTGCCGTAACTCCTGGGGTGGGGATGGGCTTGTTCGATTCTTTCCGGTAAAGCTAGGCCGTCCGAGCCGATAACAGAAAGATCGTCCTGAATAAAATGACGAACGTCGTCTTCCATCCGGTAGTGCAGTACAATATGCAACTGATTGCCGAAGGATTCACACAGCTGCAGGACCATTTCCTCTCCTGACACGCCGGTTTCAGCCGCCAACTCGGCAATCGAGCGGCCGATCAAATCATCGGCAACAGGCGTGGCGGAGACGATAAACCGGTCCCACATCCACCGCCCCTCACACCCTCCCCACCAGCTTTTCCGCAACGCTTCAATGACACTCCTTCTGGTTTGCGGATCGGCAAGACGGGATCGCATAGTAGCTAACTCATCGTCCTGTATCCACATCGGCAGATGCTGGATTAACGCGCTTGAGGAAGCCTCATAAGGATAAATATCATAAGCGATGTCTATACCTTCGTCTATCAGTCTGTGAAAGCGGGCAAGCACCTTATCCGCATTGCCCCATTGTGACGGCTGGTTAATCGCAAGATGCGAATATTGAAAGCGCACGTCGGTACGGCATGCGTGGTCGGCCGCTTCGGACAACGCCTCCGATTCAGAGGTATCACCACCGGCACGGGAATGAGTGGCATAGAGTCGATCATAGCGGACCGTGCATTCGATTAGTTCGAGGAGTTCATCCTGGGGGGCCAAACCTGAAGGGGTGTAGGTCAGGCCGGTCGTGAAACCGAAGGCACCTTGTTCAAAGGACTCTTGGAGAAGATGCAGCATTTTTTTGCGAGTGTCAGTCACACTCTGGTTGCACTCGACCTCATCAACGGCAGCAATACGCAAGGCACCATGCCCCACCAGGGGGGCAATATTGAGGGCGGGGGCCGCGCGTTCCGCCCGGCGGGCATAACCGTCCAGATTATGCCAATCAATCGGCAACCCCGAGCCATCCACCATCTGCATGAGTTGCTCATGTTTATGCCTGTGAGCGACATGAACGGGAAAGGTGGAAAAACCGCAGTTGCCGATAACTTCCGTGGTTACACCCTGGAAGATTTTGTTGGTGCATTGCGGATACGAGAGAGCGCTCAGATCAGAATGGGTATGAATATCAATAAATCCGGGGCAGATGACATATCCTTGTG
This sequence comes from Phycisphaeraceae bacterium, assembly GCA_040905565.1. Classification (GTDB taxonomy): domain Bacteria; phylum Planctomycetota; class Phycisphaerae; order Phycisphaerales; family Zrk34; genus JBBDRF01. Next base: position 1,515 of record JBBDRF010000056.1, read on the forward strand.
CATCTATAATATTTTTTGCAGTAACATCGGACAGCGGCGCACCAATGTACGCTATACGATCCTCGTTAACTGCCACGAGTCCATGATAAGGCTCCGGATGAATACCATCAACAAGCCAGCCGTTTGTAAAGATAAGATCAAAATCTGGCATAAACACACCTTGCAATTTATATTAGTAATCTAAATGCGGCTCTTTTGAATTTCGAGTGGGTTAGGCTGCATGAGGGTTGAGCGTACGGAAGTCGAGTTTTCCGGCGATCAGGAAGATGATCGTTCGGATGGTCGACAGTCGACGATACCCACGAGCCTTGCGTTTTGCCGCCTGGAACAGTCCGTTCAAGGCTTCGAGGAAGCCGTTGGTCATGCGGGTTCTGGCCCAGGCGACAACGCCCTCCAGATGATTTCGGATCATCTGGGCGACGGCCTTCATCGGCTTGACTTTGGAGCGAATGACATTGGTGCACCACTGCCAGAGCATGTCGCGCACGACGTTGATCTGTTTGCGGTTGAGGGTCTCGCGCAGATCCTCCCGATACTGCCAGGCGCGCGCTGTGCGCTTCGTCGTCAGATTGACAAGCAGCGCCTCCAGATCGGCCTGGCGCGAATCGCTGAGCCAGCGACGGTCCTTGAGCAGCGTCCAGCGCAACCCTTTGAGTTCGGGATCGCGCTTTTGCTCAGCACGTCGAGTGAGGTCGAGGGCGTGCGAGGCATGGGCGATGACGTGGAACTTATCGAAGGTCACCGCCGCATTCGGCAGATGCGTCTCGACGCCTTTGATGTACGCCGGCGACATGTCGATGCTGACGGCGCGAAGCGCTTCGGGGTCGCCGCCATGGGCGGGCAGCTCTGCGGCCACGCGCTCAACGGCTGTCGCTTCCCGGGTTTCGGTGACACAGATGACCGCGCGCCGTTCGGCATCGGCGGCAATGGTCACATAGTCGTGACCATGGGCCTTGGACGTCTCATCGATGGCAAGCTCCTTGATGTCGGAGAAATCAGCCGCCTCGAGGGCAAGGTCGACGTAACGTTCGGCGATCGCTTCCACTCGATGCCAGCTCTTGCCGACGAGCCGCGCCACCGCGGCAAACGGCATCTCCCGGCAAAGACACAGTACCAGTGCCTCGAACAGCAGCGTAAAGCCACTGAGCTTGCCGGCCCACGGCGGCTCGATCAGGCGCACCGAGCCGTCAGGCAGCTTCACCCGCGGCACGCGGACCTCGAGAAAGCATTCGTGCTGGAAAAAATTCAGATGCCGGTACTGCTTGCGCTGGGTGTCGTGCACCGGATGCCCGCCCGCCACTTCGGGATGGCTGAAGCGGCTCCCGGCTCGAAAATCCACGCAAATGGTCAATGTCTGCTCCTGCGCTGTAGGGCGACAATCAGGATGAGAAGTCAGCGACAATCTGGATGACAATTTTTTGGTGTCGCGGCAAGACCGATCATTGCGGTTTTGCTTGCACTTGTAAAGCCGAGATATGGATTTTTTTGGTTCAAAAAAGGATGGAATCCAGGGGACCCATAGGTAGGCTCTGGGGTCAAAAACGCCTGAGATCGAATCTGAGTGTGCCGTTTTTGGTCGAGGTTGTGTAGTTTGATTGTTGGTGGCCTGACCCACGGGTATGGCGGGTCAGGCCGGGGTTTACTCGGCTGACGCTTGTTGTGCCGTTTTCGCGGTCGCTTTGGTGGCGGGTCGGCCGCGTCCGCGCTTTCGATCCACCACCTCGCGTCGCCTGAAGCTCTCGACATTCATCTCAAAGATGGTGGCGTGATGAACCAGGCGATCGACCGCGGCCACGGTCATCGCCGGATCCGGAAAGATCTTGCCCCATTCTCCAAACGGTTGGTTGGCCGTGATGAGAAGCGAGCGCAGTTCATAACGGGCACTGATCAGTTCGAACAGCACGCTGGTCTCGGCCTGATCCTTGGTGACATACGCCAGATCGTCAAGGATCAGCAAATGATACTTTTGCAAGCGGGCGATGGCGCTCTCAAGGCCGAGTTCGCGCCGCGCGACCTGCAGGCGTTGGACCAGATCCGTGGTGCGGGTGAACAAGACCCGCCAGCCATTTTCCACCAGGGCGAGACCGATGGCGGCCGCCAGATGGCTCTTGCCGGTCCCGGGCGGGCCGAACAGGAGCACATTGGCACCCTGATCGAGCCAACCGTCGCCGGCCGTCAGTGCAGTCACCTGGGCTTTCGAGACCATCGGTACAGCCTTGAAGTCGAAGTTGGCCAGCGTCTTGCCCGGCGGCAGACGGGCTTCACCGAGATGACGCTCAATGCGCCGCCGACCTCGCTCGGCCAGTTCCTGCTCGCACAGCATCGACAGCATCCGTGCGGCCGGCCACTGGTGTTTGATGGTTGGCAGACGCAACGCGCGGTGAGCATGGCGCTGAGTTGTTCACGATCAATCGAGGATTGGCTCATGCGGACACCTCCTCATAATCGGCCAGCACGCCCTGGGCGACATTCACTGCCGGCAACGCACTCGAGTCCGGCGTGAAGGTCTTACGCAGACTGGCCAGATCAGGCAGCTCGCCCTGATCGAGGGCGACCTGCAACTGCACCGCCAGCGCGGCCTCGCAGGTGCGTTCGTGTGCCAGGGTCAGCAGTTCCACCATCAGTTTGCACGCTGCACGTGGTGTCAGCCGTTCACACAACAACTCAAAGGTGTCGCGATAGGCACGGCGCGGAAACAACTGGTCCCTGTAGACCAGATTCAGCAGAGCCATCGGCTTGCGTCGCAAGGCGTGGATAATATGACGGTAATCGACCACATGGCCATGACGGCCATCCGGATGGGGACGACCGCGTGGTCGGCTCATCAGTCGCTGCGAACCGAGGAACACCTCGATCCGGTCGTCGTAAAGACGCGCCCGCACACGGTGGCCAATCAGCCGTGATGGTACCGAGTAAAACACCTTACGCAAGATAAACCCGCTCGATGAGGTAACGCGGACAATCTCTTCCTCAAAATCGTTCGTTCGGTGAGTCGGCAGTGGCTGCAAGGCGCGCCGTTCCACCTCAATGAGCGCGTCGCGCCGCTTGTTGTAACGGCTGGTGACTTCAGCGATAAAGCAGCGATAGGCGTTCAGATCGTCAAAATCGCGCGAGCCGCGTAGCAGCAACGCGTCTTCAATCGCTGCCTTGAGATGGCCGTGCGGCCCTTCGATCGCGCCATTCTCATGCGCCTCACCCCGGTTGTTTCGGGTCGGTTGCATGCCATAGTGCTCACACAAGGCGTCATAACGTCGGGTGAGATCTTCACGCTCATCCCGGGTCAGGTTGCGATACGCGGCGGACAGACTGTCGGTCCGGTGCCCACGTGGCGCACCACCAAATGACCAGAGCGCATGCTGTAACGCTTCGGCCAGGGCGACGAAGCTTTCACCGCCGAGAATCACATGCGCGTAGGCAGAACCCGACCAGACCAGGAGATGTCGGGTAAGCCAAGGCCATTACTGACCTTGGCTCCCCCAAGAACCGT
>JBBDRF010000057.1:0-26725 GCA_040905565.1 Phycisphaeraceae bacterium
CGGCCAGTAGAAACTCTCACTCAGACTGGATCAAGTTTTCCCGGGCAGGCCACCACGGTCGCCGCTTCGCAGAGTCTTGACAGCGGTGCGTATGACGGCGGGTCTTACTACATCCGCTTCATCGATGGTGACGCGGAGGGCCTGTGGAGCACGATCGTCAGCAACGACGGGACGAGCGTGACGGTCGAGGATGCCGCTGTTGTGGCACTTGCCGAGTCCGACGACACCTTCCGCATCTATGCCCATCACACAATCGGGAGTGTGCTGCCTGCGACGCTTGAAGGCACTTCCTTCAACAGTCAGTGCCAGCTTCTGATCTACGACAACGACCTCAGCAGCATCTCGACGAACCGATCGGCGGCCAAGGTCGCTTTCCGTGCTAACGGATCATGGATCGGTGCGGGCGTGAGCGCCGATACGTTGATCACACCTGAAACGCAGTGCATTCTGCGGAACAACTCCTCTGAGCAGCTTGAGCTAATTCTTTATGGGTCGGTGCCGGACTACGCGGCGAGCACGCTGGTGGCCCCGAACGGTGACGTGAATATTGGCACTGGCTACCCGGTGGCGATGTCGCTAAAGAACGCTGGCCTTGATGGCGCCGAACGCTAGGTCCTGCTGTACGAGAACCAGACGGCGGGCATCAACAAGTCAGCCTCGAAGGTCGCCTTCAGCATCAACGGCAACTGGGCCGGTGCGGGCGTGACCGGTAACGAAGTGCTCGAGCCGGCCGCCGGTTTCACACTCCGTTTGGGCGCCAGCGAAGCGGGCACCAAGGTGACCATCACCAAGCCGTATTGAGAAGCTCAGGCGAAGGCGGCAGCGCGTCGCGCTCAAGCGATCCTCAGTCGCCAATTAACACCAATCAAACACCCCCCTTTCCGTTTCTGAACACGATTAAGTCAAAAAGGACACATGATGAAAGTTAGCAAGAAGACGACTGTGCTCGGGGCTTTTCTCGGGCTGTTGCTGACAGGATCGGCGGCCCAGGCGGCCACGATCGAAGTGAGCAGCAACATCACCACCTCGCAAACATGGACCGCAGATAACACCTACCGACTCAAGGGACAGATCTATGTCCGCAACGGTGCCACGCTGACCATTCAGCCGGGCACCGTGATCGCGTCGCTCCCGGCCGACCAAGGCAGCCTTGCCGTCACCAGCGGCTCACGGATTCACGTACAGGGCACCGAGAGCAATCCCGTGATCATGACCTCGACAAATGACACGGCCACCTGGGTCGGCAACGATCCGAAAACCGGCACGTGGCGCGAGGCTGCCAACGAGTGGGGCAACCTGACGATCATGGGCAACGCCGTCATCGCCGAGTCCGCCGAGCCGGGCAATACCGCCACCCCTACCGGTTTGAACAAAGCCCCGATGGAAGGCCTCGTCGCCGAATTCGCAGGTGACGAAAACGTCCTCTACGGCGGCGACAACGATGACGACGACAGCGGCTCCGTCTCCTACCTTTCGATCCGCTACGGTGGCAAAGTGATCGGCCTGGATAACGAACTCAACGGCCTGTCGCTCGGCGGGATCGGTCGCGGCACCGACATTCACCACGTTGAGATCATGAACAACGTCGACGACGGCATCGAAATCTGGGGCGGTACCGTCAACCTCAAGTACCTCAGCGTCTGGAACATCGGCGACGACAGCATCGACATCGACCAGGGCTGGCGCGGCAAAATGCAGTTCGTGCTCGTTGTTCAGGGCCACAGCCTCGACGCAAGCCAGGGCTCGGGCGTGGGCGACAACGGCTTCGAACTCGATGGTTCGGAAGACTCTGATGCACAGCCGGTGACCACGGGCGTGATCTACAACGCCACCTTCATCGGTCAGCCTGTCGACGGTGACGGTGCCACGGCGTGGCGTGACAACGCCCGCGTCCAGCTGCGTAACTCGATCTTCATGGACGCCGGCGAGGCCGTCGTGCGTTTTGACAATCTCGACGGCGACGGCTCACAGGGCTACGGCTTCAACGGCACCCTCAGCTGGCTCGATACCTGGGCAACCCCCTACTCCCACAGCCACAACCCTGCGACCACGATCAACGGACTCGGCACCGACGACACCTCCACGCTCCAGGCCCGCTACGCCGCTCAGGTCGACGGCTACCTCGCGGAAATCACCGACAGCGTCTTCTACAACAACAATCACGCCGATGCCTACTCCCAGGCCGACGCCGTGGGCGTGACCGCTTCGGGCGATTCAAACCCCGCCAAGCACAACGTCGTCGCGAACTCCAGCCCGATCGTTGATGTGACCCGTGGCGACCCCGTCCTTAAGGGCGGCAAAACCATCCTCCCCGTGATCAGCCTCGACCCACGTGCCGCCAACGATGCCCTGACCAGCAACGGCACCGCCCCGGCGGACGGCTTCTTCACACAGGCCCCATTCCGTGGCGCCTTCAGCAAGGACAAGAACTGGCTCGCCGACTGGACCGCCGCTCATGCCTTCGGGATGACCGTGGTCAACAACACCTCCGAGCCTGCCGCCAACGTGGACATCACGCCCACCACAAGCTTCCAGACCGAGAACGGCGTCGTCTACACCGTGGAAACCTCGACCGATGGTCTCCACTGGTCGCCCGTGATGACCGTCGTCGGCGACGGCACGGAAAAGAACTTCACCGACGTCACCGGGCTGACGGCCGGGAAGCTCTACCGCGCCATCGTTCAGTAAGCAGCACGGGGGCATGAGCCTCCTGAGCGAACCAACCGTGGGCAGGGCGAAAGCCTTGTCCACGGCTTCAAGAGAGCACGAAAAAGAGAGAGACGGAACATGATGAGGATAATGGGACTGCTGATGCTTGTGCTCCTGAATACGGGGGCGCTGTCGGCGGCAACGCTGGAGGACCAGAACGCCGCACCGGCGATGCCCGTGATGGCCGACATCGGCGGGCTACCTGAAGACGCACCGTTGCAGGCCTACCAGTTGCGGTTGCTGGATGTGGCCTTTGCTTCTGCCTCGGCCATGCCGCTGAATCCGCACATCAAGGACCGCTCGCGTGCTCAACAGCGTGTGGTCGCCAGTTGCCTTAAGCTCGATCAGCCCCGCCTCGCGCTGCGTCACATTAACGGGATCGACAACTGGCGACGCGGCCGGGGCTACGCTGACCTTGCTGCCTATTGTGCCGAGCGCGGGCACACGACGCCGGTCGCAGCGTTGCTCGAAGCGGCAGCACAGATCGCCGCGGCACCGGACCTGGAGGAATGGCGCCGCCATCGCATTCAGGTGCGCATCGCTCAGGTCCGCATGTTGCTGGGCGAGGCTGAAGACGCTACCGAAACCGCTCGGGAGTTGAGTGCATCGGAGGCGGCAAAACTGGCGAGCACCCGTGCAGCCCTCAGCGACGACGACGCATTCGAAGCACAGCTCGCGGTGCTGGATCGGCTGGCTGCAAGTCCGGACATTGACATCGTCCGGAACGTGGTCGACGGCTACACCAAGCTTTACGATCGGCATTATCAGCATACGCTGCGAAGGAAGCACCTCGGCGACCGGATTGTTGATGCGGCGGGGAAGATGCCGATCTTTTTGAGAATCGAACTGCACCTCACGCTCGCCGAAGTCTCGCAGCAACATAACGATCAGTCGGCGACACTTGAACGTCTGCACGAAGCCAGGCTCACTCTTGATCAACATGACTGGCCGTTGCGCTACTACCTGCCCCTGTTAGGTCGCATCGCCACACTTCGATTCGATGCGGGCCAACCTTCGGAAGCACGGGCGGAACTCGATCAGGCGTTGGCGACTATCGAGGAGCAGATCGAGAAGGTGCGCAGCTTTGAGCGGGCGGAGGCGATTCGCCCTATCGCCGAGGCGTACCACGGGATCGGCGATCGCGAGCGGGCCCTGACCGTTTACGCCACAGCGGTGGCGCAGGGCGCGGTGAATCCGAACGCCAGACCGCGAGCGCATGATCTCTCTGAAACCTGCTGCTCAATGGCGGAGAACGGCTTCGAGCCGGATGAGGCTCTCTTCCAGGCCATCCGCCGCATCGCGCAGGGGCTCAAACAACCGTGGTGAGTCGAAGAGTCATGTGGCCGGTAATGGTGATGGTGATCCTGCTGGGTGGCGCGCGTGCGTCGGCGCAGGACGCGGGCTCGATCCGAGGCATGGTCTTCGATGAGGACTTCGATGCCCGCCTACCCGGCGCGACCATCACCATTGTTGAGACCGGCGCCGAAACCAGAGGAACCGATAACGGCAATTACGTCTTTCCCGAGGTGACGCCCGGTACCTACACGCTGGTGTTCTACAAGGAAGGCTATACCCGAAAAGTCCAGGCCGACGTGCTGGTCACAGCCGGACAACTGGTGGAGGTGGATGCGTGGCTGGCGGGCGATTTTGAGGAGATGGACGAGTTCGTCGTTCAGGTCATCGAATTGGGGGCCGGTACGGAGATCGGCCTACTGGAACTGCGCGCCAACAGCCCCGCACTGATCGATTCGATCAGCGCCGATCTCATGAGCCAGGCCGGTGCGGGCGATGCGGCCTCGGCACTCAACCTCGTGGCCGGCGCGAGCGTGCAGGACGGCAAATTCGCGGTCATCCGCGGGTTGCCCGACCGCTATGTGAATACGCAGCTCAACGGCGTGCGGTTGCCCACGGCGGATCCTGACAAGCGGGCCGTCGAGCTTGACCAGTTCTCCTCGGCCGTCATCGAAAGCATCCAGGTCAGCAAAACCTTCACGCCCGATCAGCAGGGTGACGCCTCGGGCGGCGCGGTCAATATCACCCTTAAGGGAATCCCCGAGGCGTCGTTCTTCCAGTTCGGCGTCGGCACCAAGTTCAACTCTCAAACCGTCGGCCGCGACGATTTTCTGACCTACCGAGGCGGCGGCGTGAACTATCTTGGACTCGACGGCGGCGGTCGAGACCGACTCCCCAATGCGCCGACCACGAACAGCGATGCCGTCGGCGTTTCACGTGGGGACGCACCATTTAACTATGACTACGAGCTCGGTGGCGGAATCAGCCATACATTCGACGGCGGCTTGACGATCGGCGCACTCGTCAGCTATTTCCACGAACGCGACAGCTCGTTCTTTGAAGACGGCGTCGATGATTCGTGGTGGGTTGAGAATCCCGGCGAACGCGTCAGGCCCCAGAGTTCGCAGGGCGCCCCGAACCGCTCCGATCCGGAAAGCGGCGACTTCCGAACCTCGCTGTTCGATGTCACCCAAGGTTCCGAAGAAGTGCAATGGGGCGGGATGGGCGCCATCAGCCTTAAAACCGACAACCATGCCCTCGCCCTGATGTATCTGCACACCCATACCGCGGAAGACACCGCGACGCTCGCGGAGGACACAAGGGGCAAAGAGTTCTACTTCCCAGGCTACGACCCAGGATGATCCGGACGATCCCGGCAACGATCCGGGCCGCGATGCTGCACCCTACCTGAGGCTCGAGACACTGCGGTACGTCGAGCGCACCACGCAGTCCGTCCAACTCAGCGGAGAGCACACGCTTCCAAACCCAAACGTCGGCATCGAGGGGATTATCAAGACGTTACCACCGATCATCGACTGGACCGCCTCCCACAACCGCGCCAGCATCTACGAGCCGGACAAACGCCAGTTCGGCACCGTCTGGCGCCCAGCCGACCTCGTCTTCATCCCCGGGTTCGGATTGTTCGGGCCCCCTGCTGAACATCGCCAGTTCAAACCGTCGGCAACGTTCACGCTGGGCAATCTGCAACGCACATGGAAAGAGATCAACGAAGACAGCAACCAGTTCAGCCTGAACCTAAGGTTCCCCTTCGAACAGTGGACGCAGAGCGAAGGCTATCTGAAAGTAGGCATGTTCCGCGATCGGGTGACACGTGAGTTCGATCAGGATTCATATAGTAACTTCACTGATCTTAATGCAGGCAGTCCGCAATCCTACGAAGCCGGCTATGAAGAGTTCTGGAGTGAGGTGTTTCCTGATCAGGGGCATGTTGTCGGGCCGGCGAATATTGACGTGGATTATCAGGGCGAACAGGGGATTGATGCCTTTTACTCCATGGTAGATTTACCAATCACGCCCTGGTTCAAGCTGATCGGAGGGGCTCGCTTCGAGTCGACCGATTTGAGTATTGTTAATGACGCGGAGGACGACGCGATCTGGTTCCCGCCCGGTGCGTCGGCAGGCGTGACGTTGAATCCTGGGGATGCCGACGTATCGTTTCAGCGTGATGACGTGCTCCCCGCCCTCGCTTTCGCTTACACGCCGATGGAGCCGCTGACGATCCGCGGTTCGTATACCGAGACGGTCGCACGACAGACATTCAAGGAGCTCACGCCGATCCTTCAGCAGGAGTTTCTCGGCGGCGATATCTTCATCGGCAATCCAGACCTGGAGATGAGTTCGTTACGGAACTATGACCTTCGCGTGGACTATACGCCGTACCAGGGTTCGCTTGTGTCAGCATCGTGGTTTCACAAGGATATCCGTGATCCGATTGAATATGTGCAGCGGGTCGCGGGGGGCTTCGCCTTCACCACGCCACGCAACTACCCCAAGGGCGAACTGACAGGTTTTGAGTTTGAGGCCAGGCAGCACCTCGGGCAGTTCTGGTCTTCGGTCGACGGACTGTCAGTCGGCGCCAATGCCACCTTCATTGATTCACAGGTCACCCTGCCCGCCGACGAAGCGGCGATCTTCGCAAGCCCGGCAATCCAGATGCCGATGCGGAACCGGGACATGACCAACACGCCCGAGCACCTTTACAACCTATACGTCGATTACAACGTCGAGCAAACGGGGACGCGGATGTCGCTGTTCTATACCGTTCTGGGCGACAGGCTGATCGCAGGGGCAGGCCAATCCAACGGCAACTTCGTGCCCAATGTTTACGCCACGGATTACGGCACGCTGAACTTTACGATCTCGCAGAAGCTCGGCCGTTATGTGCAATTGAAGTTCTCCGCTAAGAACCTGACCAACCCCAGCATAGGCCAGGTCTACCGCACGCAATTTGGGGACGTCACGAAAACGTCCTACAAGAAGGGAATCGATTTCTCAATCGGACTAAGTGCGGAGATCCCCTTTTAGCGCTTCGTTAACAACCCGCTTGCGTCAAGTTAATGGCGCAGGAGTCTAATAACCGTGTGATTCAACGAGAGAAGGGACGTGCGATGCGCCTAGGTGCAACGAAATATGTCAGCCACGGTCGAAGCATGCTGTTGCCGGTCCTGATTGGGGCCGCCGTGGCGGTGGGTAGTCTGGGCGTCGGTGCCGCGTCGCAGGCCGAGCCGGTGGCGCCGATCGACGACACACGCGCACGCCTGGAGAAGTGGGTGCAGACGCGCCAGTTGATTTCGCAGGAGGAGCGGGACTGGAAGCTGGGACGGGAGATGCTCAGCGAGCGGATTGCGCTGGTTGAGCGTGAGATTGCCTCGATCCGCGAGCGCATCGGCGACGCTGAGCAGAGCATCACCGAAGCGGATCGAAAGCGTGATGGCCTGGTGGCAGAGAACGAGGCATTGAAGCGGGGATCGCAGGCGCTGGTCGAGGCTCTGAGCGCACTGGAGCAGCGCACGCGGGGGCTGCTCCAGCGCGTTCCGACGCCGGTCCGTGACACGGTGCAGCCGTTAAGCCAGCAGCTTCCGGATGACAAGGCGGAGACGAAGCTGTCGCTGGCGGCGCGTTTTCAGAACGTCATCGGGATCCTCAATGAGATCGACAAGTTTAACGGCGAAGTCACGCTCACCAGCGAGGTGCGCGAGCTGCCGGACGGCAGTTCCGCGGAGGTGACGGCGATGTACGTCGGGCTCGGCCGCGCCTACTACGCCGGTGCAGGCGACGCCCTCGCCGGGCATAGCACGGCCACTAAAGAAGGCTGGGAGTGGACCCAGGCCAACGAGATTGCCCCAGCAGTCAGCCGAGCGATTGACATCGTGAACAATGAAGCAGTCGCCTCCTTCGTGAGGCTACCGGTCAAGATTGAGAAGCCATGAAGACGACACTCGCAAGCGCATTGATCATCGTGAGCAGCTTCCTCGGCGCTTCAACTGCGGCAGCGCAGCAGCAGGAGCCTGGCAGGGATTTCAACGAGGCTTCGACGGTAATCGAGCGGCAACTGGAAGAGAGCCTTTCGGAGTTGAGCGCGCTGCGCGAACGGCTGGTGGAGGAGAAGTTGCCGCTGAGCCGAACGCTCCGTGAACTCGAAGCTGAGTTGACGCAGGTCAGGCAGGAATTTCAGCAGACGTCGCGGACGCTCGACGGCCGCACGCTGGACCTGAGCAACCTGCGAAATGAGATTGAGAGTCGGCGCGAAGAGGCGACCTACCTTTCGAATCTCTTTGGCGAGTACATCCGAAACTTCGAGACCCGGCTGCACATCTCTGAAATTCAACGCTACCGCGATCCGATCGAGGCAGCTCGACTGGCGCCGGAGAACGACAGTCTTTCCGATGAGGAAGTGTTCGACGCGCAGGTGACGTTGATCGGCACGTCACTTGAGCGCTTGCACAATCTGGTTGGAGGCACACGATTCAAAGGCTCGGCGGTGGACCCCGGCGGGCTGGTGAAGGAAGGCGAGTTTGTGCTGGTCGGGCCGATGGCGATCTTCAAGGCGGCGGACGGCGGGGTCGTTGGCACAGCCGAGCAGCGATTGGGCTCGCTGGAGCCGACCATCATCCCCTTCGGGAATCCCGAGGATGCGGAAGCGGCGGCGGACCTGGTCAGCAATCAGCAAGGCCACTTCCCGTTCGACCCGACACTGGGCAACGCCCACAAGGTGGAATCGACGCACGACTCGCTCTGGACGCATATCCAGAAGGGCGGACCGGTGATGGTCCCCATCTTCGTGCTGGCGGGTGCGGCGATGCTGGTGGCGCTGGTCAAGTGGCTTGGACTGGCGTTCCTTGGCACGCCTTCTGAGAAGCGTTTTCGCAAGCTTCTTGATGCGGTTGCCTCTCGTGATAAGCCCCTGGCGGTGAAGCGGGCCAAGGCGCTCCGTGGACCCGTCGGAAGCATGCTTGCTTACGGGGCTGAGCATCTGGACGAGCCGCGGGAACTGATTGAAGAGGTGATGTACGAGAATCTTCTGTCGACACGCCTGAAGCTGCAACGGTTTCTGCCGTTCATCGCGATCAGTGCGGCTGCGGCTCCGTTGCTCGGACTCTTGGGAACGGTGACGGGGATCATGAACACATTCGCGCTGATCACCGTGTTCGGGACGGGGGATGTGAAGACGCTTTCCAGCGGCATCTCCGAAGCGCTGATCACCACGGAGTTCGGACTGATCGTGGCGATCCCGTCGCTGCTGCTGCACGCGTTCCTCTCGCGGAAGGCGCGGGGCGTGGTGAACCAGATGGAGAAGTGCGGCGTGCGGTTCATCAACCAAGTCACCAAAGCCGCCAAGCCCGCCGTCGAGCAGGCTGCCTGAGCGAACACCATGGATGACACAGCAGAGATTACGGCCTTGATGGAGCAGACCCGCAATCTGATCGAGCGGGCTGTAGACATCTGGCTGACGGGCGGCTGGGCGATGCTCGCGATTGCAACAGTGGCAATGGTGCTCTTCGCGATGGGCGTGCATATTTATCTGCGATTGCGGGCGAAGGGTTTCGAGCGTATCTCCGAAAAGACCTGGAGGCAGTGGATCGATCAGCCTGGCAAACGGGAAGGGCCCATCGGCGAAATGCTCGCGTTCGTTACCGGCAGTCGATCGCTCGAGGAGAACGTCACGTTCTTCGAGGAACTGCGAACGGCGGAGATCAAACCCTTCGAGCGCGACCTTCGCGTGATGAAGATATGTGTCAGCGCGACGCCTCTGCTGGGACTGCTCGGGACCGTCACCGGCATGCTTGCAACCTTCGGGGCACTGGCGGAGGGGTCGGGCGGAGAGAAAACGATGGGACTGGTGGCGGCGGGTATCTCCGAAGCACTGATCACGACAGAGACCGGTTTGGTGATCGCGCTGCCCGGTCTTTTCTTTCACTATCAGCTCACGCGAAAGCACCACCGCTACGCCGCGTTCCTTGCACACCTCGAGACGGTGTGCGCCCAGAGCCTCCACCGAAAGATTCGCGACACCGCGCCGCAGCCCACGACCGACGTTGCGGAAGCGCACGCCGAAGCCTGACGGCGTCGGGGCGAATCCGCAGCATGCACCGCAATTGAAAGTTGGCGAACCATGGCACGTTTCCGGAATGACAACGCAGATGAGGGCGACGAAGGCACTATCGACATGTCTCCGATGATCGACTGCGTTTTTATCCTGCTCATTTTCTTCATCGTGACGACGACGTTCGTTGAGGAGACGGGCGTAGAAGTCGACAAGCCTCAGGCTGCGTCGGCGGTAAGGCTGGAAAAAACGAGCATTCTTATCGCGTTGACCGAGAAAGGCGAGGTGGTCTACGGCGGGCGTGAGATCGGCGTCAGCGGCGTGCAACCGTTGGTCAAGCGGATGCTTCAGAAGGAGGACGTGCCGGTGATCATTCAGGCCGCGACCGAAGCGCATACCGGGCTGCTGGTACGAATTCTCGACGAGGCGAAGCTTGCCGGCGCTACGAAGGTGAGCTTGGCGAGTCACCAGATCAACCGGTGAGGTGCGTGGTGAGCAAGCGGCTGTTTGTGAAAATTCTCAAGGAAACCTGCCATCGGCTGATGGTGGTTGTGGGCGCGGTGGTCCTGACGCTTGCCTTTTTCATCGTGCTGCCTTTGATGCAGACGATCAGCCAACCTGCTGAGTCGGACACGCTGGTGCAATCGGTCGACACGGTGACCCCCCCGCCGCCTCCGCCGCCTGTGGAGGAGGAGCCCGAGGAGGAACCTGAGGAGGAGCCGGAGCCGCCGGAACTGGCGGAGGAAGCGCCGCCGCTTGATCTTTCTCAGCTTGAACTGGCGCTGAATCCGGGTTTTGGAGGCGGTGCAGGCGCGGGTGATTTCGGGGTGAAGCTCGATAATATCGCAGGTGGTGCCGAGGATCTTGACGCGTTGTTCTCAATGGCGGAGCTGGACCAGAAGCCTCGCGTCATCTACCAGCCCGGACCTGTGTTCACGGCGGAAATGCGGCGCAATGCACCGGCGACCGTCTACGTTTTGTTCATCGTGCAACAGGACGGGCGGGTGCACGACGCGAAGGTGCAGAACTCAACGGATCCGCTGTTCAACCGGGCAGCACTGAACGCGGTGAAGAATTGGCGATTTGAACCAGGCAAGCGAAGCGGGGAGCCGGTGCGCTTCCGTATGCGTGTTCCAATTACGTTCCCGAAAGGCTGATGCGATGGCGAAGGTTTCGAACTTCATGATGGTTGTGCTGGTCCTGGGCGTGGCCGGTTGTACCAGCACACCGCGTGAGGGCGGGTCGGCCGCGCCAGCGCGTGCAACGCCGGCAGCTGTCCCGACAGAGCAGGCGGCAAGCTCCGGCCCGGCCACGGTGACGACCGCTTCGGCGGAGCGCGGCACGCCGGTCGACGCAACGCCGAGCTCTGCAGGAGAGGCGGAGGAAGCAGATCGCCCGGCGACCAGCCGGCGGCAGTCGGGGATGAGTGCGACCGAGCTGATGATCTGGAACGATCCTTCCTTCCAAAGCGCGTTCGCCCAAAGCTACATCGCTGAGACCGAAATCGAACCGTCGGTCACCGTCGAAGAGCGACGGCAGATGATGGAGGTCATGCAACTGATTTCCAACGAGCAAGTCGACGAAGCTGCGGAACTGTTGCGGAACGGACGCAGCGAAGGAGGCAGTGCCGTTTACGAATTCACGCTCGCCAACATCCACTTTCAGCGGGAGCAACTCGATCAGGCAGCTGAGCTCTACCAGGTCGCGGTGGAGAAGTATCCCAAATTCCGACGTGCCTGGCAGAACCTCGGGTTGATCCGTGTGCGGCAGGGCGCGTTTGAACAGGCCTTGCCGGCCTTGACGAAAGTGATCGAACTCGGCGGCGGCAACGGCATCACCTACGGCTTGCTCGGCTTTTCCTATTCGTCGCTTGAAATCCACCTGCCCGCTGAATCGGCATACCGCATGGCGGTGTTGCTGGATCCGGAAACCATGGACTGGCAGATGGGTCTCGCGCGGAGTCTATTCAAGCAGGAACGCTTCGCCGACGCGGTCGCGTTGACCGAACAATTGATCAGTGATGACCCGAATCGTGCCGACCTGTGGCTGCTGCAGGCGAACGCGCTCATCGGCCTCAATCAGCCGCTGCGTGCGGCGGAGAACTACGAGATCCTCGACCGCATGGGCAGTTCGACGGTCGACAGCCTGAACATGCTCGCCGACATCTACGTTAATCAGGAACTGTACGATCTGGCGCTGACGGCTTATGTGCGTGCAGTCGATGCGACTGAAAAAGACGACGATCCGGAGCGGGCCGTGCGGGCCGCGCGCGTGCTGAATGCCCGGGGGGCGATGGACGCTTCACGAACACTCATCGAGAAGGTTGAGGACTACTACGGCGCGTCTCTTGATGATGAGCAGAACAAGGAATTGCTGAGACTGCGGGCCCGAATTGCGGTGGCGGAGGGGGCGACCGGTGAGGAGGTCAACATCCTGAAGGAGATCGTTGCGCTGGATCCGCTCGACGGCGAAGCTTTGATCCTGTTGGGCCAGCATGCCTCGAGAGAAGGAGATCTCGAAACCGCTGTGTTTTATTACGAGCGAGCGGCTGGGCTGGAGGAACATGAAGCGGACGCGAAGGTGCGGCACGCCCAGCTGCTCATCGGCGAGAGTAAGTACAACGAGGCGCTGCCCCTCTTGCGAAGCGCTCAACAGATCCAGCCGCGTGAGAACGTGCAGGAATTCCTGGAGCAGGTCGAGCGCGTGGCGGAGCGGCGACGATGATCGCCTTCACGAAGGAGAGACTCAAGCGATGAGTTGGCAACCGCTGAAGACGACGGCCTGGCTTTGCACCATGCTCTTTGCCGGCATCGCTGTGGCCCTCGCCGCCGCGCCTGTTTCCGGCGCGGAGCTAGACGCGGGCGATGACGACGCGTCGATGGTCGCGCTGAACTTTCCGGAGAACATGGACATCAAGGTTCTGGTCGATTACGTGGGGAAACGGCTCGATATCAACTTTATTTACGATGAGCAGATTCTCAATAAGAAGGTCACGATCGTCACGCCCCAAGGCGTGCCGGCCGGCTCGCTAATGACGCTGCTGGAGAGCGCTTTGAAGATGAAGGGGCTGACGGTGTCCCCGACTGAGGTGCCCGGGCTGATGCGGGTGGAGGCGGCGAGGGCGTTGACCGCACGTTCAGTGGGGCCCAACGCCGCCGACGCGACGCTGCTTGAGGCGGGTCCGACCACGGCGATCACCCGGGTGTTCACGCTGGAGCATACGACGCCGCAGCGCGCCGCCGAAGTTGTGACCCCTTTTCTTTCCACGTCGAACGCCACCCTTACGCCGCTATCGGAAGACAATCTGGTGATCGTCACCGACTACCTCGACAACATGCCGAAACTCGAGGAGATCCTCGCGCTGGTCGACCGCCCGGGTGAGGATGTCGGCATCGAGTTCGTGGCTGTCGAGCATCTCGAGGCGGAGGCGCTGGCGCAGAAGGCGACGGAACTGCTGAGCGCCGAGGCGCAGCGGCGTGGGCAGGCAACGTCGGGCGAGCGGGCGGCAGGGGTCAGCGTCACCGCGGACGCCCGGACCAACCGCGTGGTCGTCGTCGGTCCGGCCAGCCAGAGCGAGCACGCCATCGCCCTTATCGCATCGCTGGACATTTCGCTCGGCTTGGAGACGCAGATTTACCCCTTCGCCGTCGCCTCACCAGACCACGTCGACGATCTGGTCAAGAAGCTGATCGGCGAACGCACTGCGAAACGGCTGTACAACTCGGCCACGGACCGCAATGCAAACCTGCTGATCGCCACGACCACCCCTGCCATCCACAGCCAGATTCAATCTTTGAAGGAAGCGCTGGACAAGCCGATCGAGGAGTCGCAGTACCCGGTGCGGTTTTACAAGCTCCAGAACGCCAAGGCGAAGGATGTCCTGGCTACGTTGCGAAGCATTGAGGGAAGCGAGGGGCTGGCGGATGTGTCGGTCGACGGCGTCACGGCCGGTGTTGGCAATGAGGACGAGCTGGCGATCCGCGGACCGACTGAACAGGAAGTCAACCGCCGCGCCGAGCGCGACATACCCGGCATCCGCTCGGACGGAGACGAAGCATCGGTGACATTGGGCGAAGCACGCGTGATGGCTGACGAGCCGTCGAACATGATCATCGTCGTCGCCAGGCCGGCCATGCAACGACTTTACGAAAAGCTTATCGAACGCCTTGATCTACGCCGACCGCAGGTGCTGATCGAAGCGACCGTCGTTGCGGTCGACACCACCGACGGGTTCTCACTCGGTGTCGAGATCTCGCAAAGTGAGGAGATCGAGGGCGGCGACGGACGTGTGCTCAACTTCAGTTCTTTCGGGCTCAGTGATGTGGACCCGGCGACCGGTGAGTTGACCCTGCGACCGGGCATCGGATTCAACGGCGCGCTGCTGAGCGCCGACATCGCCGACGTCATCCTCAGGGCGTTGGAGACGGACCAGCGGGCACGGGTCGTCTCGCGCCCCAGCGTCCTTATCAACGACAACGCGATGGGTGTGTTGTTCAGCGAGCGTGAGGAACCGTTCGCCAGCGTGAACGCTTCGGACACCGTCGCGACCACAAGCCTCGGGGGTTACGTCTCAGCGGGGACACGTATCGAAGTCACCCCTCAGATCAGCGAAGGCGACCATCTGAAGATCGTCTATGAGATTACGCTCAGCGACTTCGGCGACGACACGGCGGACGGCTTGCCACCATCGCGGCAGAACAATTCGATCACCAGTGAAGCGACCATCCCTAACGGCCATACCATCGTGGTCGGCGGCCTGACGCGCGACAATGCCTCCGAAGCGATCGATCGCGTCCCCATCCTCGGCAGCATTCCCTACCTCGAGCTGCTGTTCTCGAGCCGAACGGAGGACGTTCAGAAGACGACGCTGTTCGTTTTTATCCGCGCCGTGATTTTGCGGGACGACAAGTTTGCAGACCTCAAGAGCCTTTCGGGTGACTCGGTGCGCGATGCAGAAATCTCTGGAGAATTCCCCGACAGCGAACCGGTCGTGATCCCTTGAGCGAGGACAAGAATATGTCTCTGCCGAGCAGCCCTCCGACAGCCTTGTCTCAGCCGACGCGTGCGGAGAAGGGACGCAGCGCGGCGGCGACTGAACTGACGGGCGTTCACGAACAACCCGCTGCGAGCGAAGGGGACGCGGTTGAAGCGATGCCGGCACCTCTCTCGGGAGCTCAACCGTCGGCCCAGTTCGTGCGCCGGGTGCCGATCGCGTTCGCACGGAGCAAACAGGTTCTGGGATTGGCGGCGGAGGGCACGCCGATGCGAGTGGCGATGGTTGACCTTGATGATGCGCAGACGCTGGACGTTCTGAGGCGGTGGCTGGGCGTGGCGATTGAAGCGGTAGCCGTCGATGCTGAACAACTTTCGATGGCCATCAATCAGGCGTATGGGCAGCAGACGGGAACCGCCCATGAATTCGTCGCGGAATTGGATCGTGATGCCGTCATGGCCGAGGTGAAGGGCCTGCAGGGCCGGGAAGATCTGCTGAATGTTTCGGATCGGGCGCCGGTGATCAAGCTGGTGAACCTGGTGCTCTTCGAGGCCGTCCAGCAGCAGGCATCGGACATTCACGTGCAGCCGTTTGAGAACCGCGTCATGGTGCGGATGCGAATCGACGGCGTGTTGTTCGACGTCTTCAATCTGCCCGGCGGCGTGCAGGAGGAATTCGTCAGCCGTGTGAAAGTCATGGGCAAGATGAACATTGCCGAGAAGCGTTTGCCTCAGGACGGCCGCGCCACCGTGCAGGTCGGCGACCGCGTCATCGACCTACGTGTTTCGACGGTGCCGACCAGCCACGGCGAACGCGTCGTGATTCGACTGCTCGACAAGAGCGTGCGCCTCTACACGCTGAACGAGCTTGGAATGGACACCGCGGCGATGACGCGCTTCTCCCGGCTCATCCGCGCCGAGCATGGCCTGGTTCTCGTGACGGGACCTACCGGCTCGGGCAAGAGCACCACTCTTTACGCAGCGCTGGGACAACTGGATGCGACCGAGCGCAACATCATCACACTTGAAGATCCGATCGAGTATCAGCTCGAGGGGATCAGCCAGATTCAGGTCTCTGAGAAAAAGGGGATGACGTTTGCCAGCGGACTGCGCAGCGTGCTCCGGCAGGACCCTGACGTCGTCATGATCGGTGAGATCCGCGATCGCGAGACGGCGGTGATGGCCATTCAGGCAGCGCTCACGGGGCATCTCGTTTTCAGCACGCTGCACACCAACAATGCGGCCAGCGCCGTAACGCGTCTGCTGGACCTGGGCATCGAACCCTATCTTGTGGGCAGTTCCCTCATCGGCGTCTTGGCGCAGCGCCTGGTCCGGAGCATCTGCGAAGGGTGCGGCAAGCCTTACTCGCCCGAACCCGCGGAGCTTGAGCAGTTGCATTTGGATCCGGCCCACGATCCGACGGCCCGGTATCGGAAAGGGATCGGCTGTGCATCCTGCCGCCAGACCGGCTACCAGGGCCGGCTCGGGTGCTTTGAACTGCTGGTGGTTGATGACCAGGTGCGTCGGCTCGTGCAGGCGCATAGCACGGCCTCGGAGATCGACGAAGCCGCCAGACAAGCCGGGATGCACAGTCTCAGCGACGACGCCTTGCGGAAGGTCGCTGAGGGGCGAACGTCGCTGGAGGAAGTCATGCGCGTTTCCATGAGGGCTGCCTCCTGATGCCTGTCTACGCATACATGGCGAAGAAGCAGGCAGCGGTGGTGCGGGGGACGATCACCGCCGACACGCCTCGCCAGGCGCGCGACGACCTGCGGGCACGGGGCCTGGCGATACGCGATCTGGTGCGGCAGGATCCGCGCGCCGATCGGCGGGGGCTCAGCCGGTATCTGCTGCGTCGGCACTCGGCGAAAGTGACGGGGCTGTTGCAGGAGATTTCCACGCTGCTGGCGGCGGGCATTCCGCTGCTCGAGGCGCTGGAGACGATCACGCGTCAGCACACGGGGCGGTTCCAGCAGGCGATCTTGATGTTGCGCGACACCGTTACCGCCGGCGGCAGCCTCGCCGAAGCGATGTCCCAGCAACCGGCGCTGTTCGACGACCTCTGCCTCAATATCGTCGAGGTGGGCGAGAATGCCGGCACGCTCGACACCGCACTGCGGCGTCTGGTGGCGTTCCGAAGACGCACGGCTGGCCTGAAGAACCGCGTTGCGTCAGCTTTGGTCTACCCGTGCATTGTGATGGCGATCGGCATGCTGGTCAGCCTGTTTCTGATGACCTACGTCGTGCCGAATCTGCTCACGGTGCTCATCGAAAGTGGGCGTGAACTGCCCCTGGCGACACG
Source organism: Phycisphaeraceae bacterium (assembly GCA_040905565.1). GTDB lineage: Bacteria > Planctomycetota > Phycisphaerae > Phycisphaerales > Zrk34 > JBBDRF01. The sequence continues at coordinate 17,361 of JBBDRF010000057.1, forward strand.
CGTGGTCAAAAGCGTCAGCGATCTGCTCATCAACGGCTGGTGGGCGATCGCGGTTGGCGCGGCCGTGCTGCTCGCAGGGCTCACTGCCGTTTTGCGAAGCGATTCCGGCTCCATGCGTTGGCACCGGCTGCAGCTGCGCATTCCGGTCATCGGCGAACTGATCCAGAAGCAGGGGATCGCCCGCACGGCCATGGTGCTTGCGACGCTTTTGAAGAGCGATGTGGTCTTCGTGAAGGCGATACAGATCGGGCAGCGCACGCTTTCGAACCGCGTTCTTCGTGATGCGCTGGTCGCCTGCGAGAAGGCGGTTGTCGCGGGGAAAGACATCGCACCGGCGCTGGAATCGACACGGGCGTTTCCGCCGCTGGTGATCCAGGTGTTCGCGGTGGGTCAGGCTTCAGGCAGGTTGGAGACGATGCTTGAGGATCTCGCGGAGGACTATGACACGCAAGTGGACATCATGTCCAGCCGGCTGACCTCGCTGCTCGAGCCGATCATGATGATCGTGCTGGCGATCGTCGTCGGCTTCATCGCATTCGCGACGATCCTGCCCATCCTTGAGGCGGGCGATGTACTTTGAAACTCTGAGGGAGGTCGAGATGAACGCTGAGCGCCGTACGAGATTAGGCCACACGATTCCGCAGCCGGTGCGTGGGTTTTCATTGATTGAAGTGATGGTGGTCGTTGTCATCATCGGGATGCTTGCGGGGGCGGTGGCGTTGAAGGTTGGTGACTATATGGATGCTGCACGAACCAATCGCGCCAAGTCCGACATCGCTGCGATCGAGAGCGCCGTCGAAGCCTACTATCTGACCCACAGCCGTTACCCCAGCAATGACGAAGGCCTCGAGAAGCTGCCACTGAAGAACCGCACCGACCCGTGGGGCCGGCCCTACGAGTACAACCGGCCCGGGCCTGATACACCCTTCGAGATCATCAGCTTCGGTGCCGACGGCCGCGAGGGCGGAGAAGGCATCGATGGCGATGTGTACTCCTGGGAACTTCAAGAAGGCAGCGAGGGGCCGAACTGATGCGGCGACGGGCGTTCACGATGGTCGAGATGCTGGCGGTCGTCGTGCTGCTGGGCATCATCGCTGCAGGCACCGCGTGGTCGCTGGCGGATAACGCGCAGCAGCGCTCCCACGCCGACCTCGTCGCGCAACTCGACCACGCTGACGAGATGGCTCGCGCCGCAGCGGCCCGCCTCGGACGACCATGCATTCTTCGCATCGACCTCGATCAGCAGCGGGTGCAGCGTGTCGTCGAAACGCAGGACGATCAGCACGCGGCGCAGACGACGACGGTAAGGTTTCCGCACCGCATCGAAAGTGTGATGGTCGCAGGCGCGCAGCGTCACGCCGCGCTGGTCGAAAGCAGGAGCGTGGCGATTACCTACTCCACCGCTGGGCTCAGCCCCAGCTACGCAGTTCGAATCGTCACGTCGGGCGAGACGGAGCAAACATTGTGGCTGCTTGTCGCAGGTCTAACAGGACAGGCCATGGTGATGGACAATGAAGATGAGATTAGAGACATTTTCGAGACGCTCACGCCGGGCGGGCCTGACGCTGATTGAGGTCGTGGCCGCGGTGGCCATCCTCGGCGTTATCCTTGTCGGCACGGTGCTGGCGAACGCGCGTCACACGCGACAGCTTGCGCTCGCCGAGCAACGCTCTGCCGCGATCAGGGCGACCGATGCCCTGTTGATGCAGTGGTGGTCTAGCCCCGATGGCATCCCCGTCAACGAACGCGGCGCTGTCGCTGATTCCGATGGCCTGACCTGGCGCACAAGCGTTGTCGCCGATAGAGCCATTGAGCAACTGGAGGCGCAGGTTGTTCAGGTGGCGATCCATCAGTCAGGCGAGGCGATGATGCGCCTGGGTCTTGCTGCCGGTGAGCCGTTGCTGATCGTGGAAGTGATCCTCCCGAAGCCGCCGGCCGACCAAGCGGAAGCCGGTGTGATGGAGCAGCCATGAACGCCTCGCGTGCTTTCACACTGTTGGAACTGTTACTGGCCACGGCGATCAGCGCAATGCTGATGGTCGGGGTGCTGTCGGTCATCACCACCCTTGGAGCGGACTCTGTCGGTCCCGCAGAATCCAGAAACCAGCGCGTGTCGCGCGATGAGATACTGCACCGCTGGACGCAGCTGTTGCGGCACGATCTGGGGCACGCCCGAACGATCGAGCCGCCTGTTGAAAACACCATTACGCTGCTCGGGTACGCCGCTCTGACCGGTCCAGCCCGTGATCGGGTGCATCGGCCCGTCGAGGTGGTCTACGAACTGGCATCGCAGGCCGGGCGGTCGTGGGTGGTGCGCCGTCAGCGAGCGCTGGACACGCTCACCAATCGCGTCACAGAGCGTGACCTGGTATGCGGCGGCGTCAGAGCGTTCCGGCTCACCCACACCGAAAAGCAATGGCGTGTTCAGGTCTGGCTCGATGAGGACCCGCAGCCGGTGCAGCACACCATCATGGTCGAACGCGGGGTGACGCCGTGACGCGATCCCCCCGCAAAAGCGGATTCGTCTTGCTGATGACCTTGGCGCTGGTCGTGCTGGCGGGGGTGACGCTGGCGGCGACGGCGCGGCGGAGCACCCTGGCCGCCGTTGCTTGTGAATCGGCGACGCAGCGCCTGCAGCGGCGGTGGGCCGTGACCACTTGCGAAGCCACCCTGCTACCGCGTGCAGCCTGGGCCATGGAGGCAGCGGAACGCGGCCGTGACTCCCTTACCGAAGGTCTTCAGCCGCAGACCTATGAGCATCCGCCGATGCAACGCGTCAACCTCACCGTCACGCTCGCCGACATCACCTATCGCATCGCCATCACCGACGAACAGGCCAAGGTGAACGTCAATCGTATGCTCGAGAGCGCCAGCCGCTCCGACGCCGAGTCCGAGCTTTCGAACTTGCTACGCAGCAGCGACACGTCATGGCCGCTCTCCTCACGACTGGCACTGCGCCCGGTCGTCGAGGACTCCGCCGTAACCGGGCGCGGTGACGCACTCGCCCCCGTCGGCGCGTATGGTCAGATCTTCCGTGAGGTCACGCCGAGAGAACTCCTTGGCGACGCTGACGAGGACGGCTTCGCAAGCCTGATCACTTGCTGGGGTAACGGCCGCGTAAATGTTCGGCGGGCGACTGATTCAGTCATCCGCCAGGTGTGCCAGCGCAAGGTATCGCCTCTCATCGTGAGCGCCCTGCTGAGAGTCCGGCAGCGGGATCGCTACGAACCGTTAGACACCATGCTCAGCGAAATGGATCGTGTCAATTTCGAGGAGAAACAGCAGCTGCGGGAGATGCTGACCGAGCAGTCGACCTGCTACGGCCTATGGATCGTGGCCGAGGGATCGCAGCGGGTATGGCATCATTTCACTGTCGCGGTCGTCGCCCCTGATCTCTCCGACGATGGGGAGCAGGAGATCGACCAGGACGTCTCGCAGAAGGATCGGTTCACATGGTGAATCACCGACAGGTTAAACGATCGCTCGTCGCAGGCATCGCCATCAGCCTTCTGCTCACTGTCGCCGTGTTGGCCAGCGGGCTGATGCTGCCGATTGCGGTCGACGTGGAACAGCCGACGACAACCGCCCCGCGCGCGGGCACACCGACCCATGATCGTTCGACCTCGCAGCCTACCGCCGTGCCGCTGGAGGCGCTTCTTCGTGTTACGACCCGCAATTGGCGTCAACCGCTCTTTGATGTGACCGAGACCACCCCGGAAGACACGCAGCAGCAAGCGCCGAGGCCTGCATCCGCTGTCCCCATGACCGTACAGCTGATGGGGACGGTCATCGAGCACGGCCGATCGATGGCGCTGCTTCGCAAAACCGATGGCACGATCGCCATCTGCAGCGAGGGCGAAACCGTCGACGACAGCGGCGGTCCGGTTCTGGTCGAGCGCGTCGAGGCAAACAGCGTCACCGTGCACTACGCCGGCGCTGCACGCACGCTGGAGCTGCCCGTTACACCCGCAGGTGGGAGTTAGCACATGAACCCAGTGACGCTCTTGATCGAGGGACACGAAGCATGGCGCGTCGGCACAGTGTGCGACGGCCAGCCGCGGGCCTTCAAGCTTGTATGTGAACAGGAGCCGACGCTGCGGGAGCAGGTCGCCGCCCTGCGTGAATATCTAACGCAGCACGATGCGCAAGGCCCCGTCGTGCTCGCAGTCGGTTCGGCGCAATGTCTCTCAGCAGCGATCTCAACGCAGGACCTCGGACGCAGCGCGCGTCGGCGGGCGATGCACTTTCAGCTCGAGGAACATCTGCCGACCTCGACCGAACAGGTCGTCGCTGACTACATCGAACACAGCGGCGACATGGCGCTCGGGATCTGCAGCGAGATTCAGCCACTGCAGGAGATTGTGGAGGCGCTGGAGGAAGCCGACATCGAGGTCGCGGGGATCTGCCCCACCGCCGTCCTTATCGCCGGTCACGCTGCCGCCGTGCAGCCGCATGCGGCCGGCCTCTGCATCATCAGCTCAGCTGGTTTCGATCTGATCGCTCTTCGCGACGCGAGGCCCGCCGCCTGGTGGTGGTTTCCCCCGGCCGACGAGGCGGGCTGGCGGCAGCTGCGTAGCTGGAGCACCGCACAGGCAGACGGCCGCGAACTGCTCGTGATCGACGACAACCAAACGCCCCTTGAAGAGGTACCCGGCGTCACCATTCGCCAGCTTGATCAGTTAACTGTCGACGAGGCGGCGACGCTTCACGCCGGGCCGATGCTCCTCGGTAAATCGGACGCGACTGTTAATCTGCGATGTGACGCACTCGCTGCCGCGAGCGGTTACGAGAAGTATCGTCGGACGTTCAATCTGCTCGTCGCCGCGGTCGCGATCATGCTTCTATGCACGGCCGGCGTCTCTCACTGGCGTGCTGCAGGGTATCGGCACCTGGGCGACCAGTATGTACAACAACAGGTGGAGGTTTTCCGATCGGTCATGCCCGAACAGCGTCTGCCGGGCAGCATTCAGCGTCGGCTCGCGAGCGAACATGAAAAACTGAGGGGGCTCGATGAGGCCAACTCGGCCGACGGCGGCGCGGAGGGGCCATCGGCATTGGTGCAACTGTATCGCGTGCTCGATCACCTCCCGGAGGATCTGCGGTATCGGTTGCTGGAGATGAGCATCGAGCCGCGCGTGCTCCGTATCAGCGGTGAAGCCAGGAATTACGCCGACGCCGAACGGATCGCCCTATCACTGAGGGACGACACGCTGTACGACGTGCAACTTCCGCAGACTCAGGCGCTGCGAGAAGACGGAGTAACTTTCTCTTTCACGGCTGAGCCGCGGCCGTCCTCCCGATCCACTGGAAGTGAACCATGAACGAAGCCCGAAAACATGCACTGCTGTACGGGATGCTGCTGGTGATGCTCGCCGTTGCCGCGGTGTGGAACTTCACGGCGATGACCGAGCAGCGTGCCCTGGCGCACGCCCAAGCGGAGGATCTGCTTGTGTGCGCCACACTCGCCGATCAGATCAAGACCCTGCGAACCGGACCTGGTGTCGCCAGCAGCGAGGCGAAGAACGTTCAGGAACTGGGCCAGCGCATCGAAGCCGCATCGCAGCAGGCGGGCCTTTCCGGGGAGTTGGTGGGCGTTGCGTGGCAGAACGCCAGCCGCATCGGCGAAACCGACTATGTCCGCAAGCCCGTTCGGCTTTCACTGCGAGGCGTCTCGCTGCCCCAGATGACCACGTTTCTGCATCATGTCACCAACGCGTCGGCTGTCGCCGTACGCGACCTGCGCATCAGCGGGCGAAACGACGCCAGCGAGACCTGGCAAGCCGAGGCTGCGCTTACGTCGCTCGTCTATCAGCCTCTCCCGGAGGAATGACCATCACCGTCAAACTGCTCTCCCTGATTCTGCTCAGTTTATGTTTATCCGCCGCCGGCTGTGTCGGCGATGGCCCCGCTTACGATCGGGCTGACGCGTATCGCACGGTTGATACCGCGCCGCGCCGAAACACCGATGTCGCCAAGCGCGAGAATCAGACAGGGGTAAAGCACCTTGAAGCGGGGGATTTGGGCAAGGCCGCCGACGCATTCAACCACGCGCTCACAGCCGACGTCGCATTCGGGCCCGCCCACAACAACCTCGGCAAGATCTACCACCACCGCGAGGACTGGTATCGCGCTGCCTGGGAATTCGAATATGCTGCCAAACTGATGCCCGAGCACGGCGGCCCGCACAACAATCTCGGTCTCGTCCTCGAGCAGGTGGGGTCACTCGACCGCGCCGTCGCCGCCTATGAGCAGGCGGTGGCGCTGGACCCGGAGAACCTCGCCTATGCTGCGAATCTGGCGCGGGCGCTGATCCGCCGTGGCGATCGCACTGAACAGACGCGAGCGCTACTCCAACGGCTGCTTGAACAAGAAACTCGACCGCAATGGGTCCGCTGGGCGCGTCAACAGATGCTCCTGTTTACTCAGTAGATGGGAAGACACGCACGTCAAGCGTTCGGACCCGGCCGATGATCGCTAATGCATCCCGCTCGCCGAATTTTCCAAGCGTTACTGATCCGGGTGTCGCGGCTGTTTGGCGGGCGAGGGGCCTGTTGTTCTGAAAACGTACATGGCCAGCATCGCTGCCCCGAGCGCGCCGATGGCGTCTGCGATCAGGTCCACGGCGACACTCTGGTAGGTCTGCGGGACGCCGATGCTCCACTCGAAGATTTCCCACAGCCCGCCGACGGCCATGCCCAGGGCCGCCACGTTCAAGGCGAACAGGAGCGTCGCGTATCGACCGACGTGGAGCGTCACCGAGCCGTAGACCAGATAGCCTACGGCGAGCGTTCCCGAGAAAGTCGTGAATGCGTGCGTGAAGGGGTCGTAATAGGGCACGCGGTCCCAGAAATTGAACACCCACCCCAGGCCGTTGAGTACGGCCGCTGCGACGAACAGCATTGAGAACAGCGACGGCAAGCGCGAAGGCAGCATCAGAAACGCCACCGCCAGTGATAACAGCGCGGCCAAGCCCGCCAGCCCCCACCACTTTTCCATCACACCCGCGAGAACTGCACAGATGCCCAGGATGACGACGCCCACCCACCCTGCCACCTGATAAGCTCTTGCTTCGAAGACCATTCTTGTCCTCGGGAGATGCTTGCGGCACTGGGGATCGCGACACTCAGTCCTCCGCGAGCACGGCGGTCCGACGGGTGGTTTCGCTGAACACGAACAGCTTGTCGATTGTGTAACGCATGTGCCGATACACCATGCCCTGGCCCGGCACGAAGCCGCCCTCAAGCGACAGTTGCAGTTGCCCCAGATCCAGATCAACCTGATGATCGACGACCACGAGATACCCTACGCGCTCGCCTGCCTGCGTGTTGAATCGGGAGCGTGTGACCTGATCCACCTGATGGGAGAAGCGGCCGCTCCTGACCTGCTCGCCGGTCTCCAAGTTGCTGATGCGGGCGATGCCGGTCACCTCCACACGCGCTTGGGGCACCACGCTTGCGGGGATCAGGCGTACAGCGGGTTGATAATCAATCGCGCGATTTTCCCGCGGCAACTCAAGGCGGAGAACCTCCACTGCACCCGCCCTCGTGCGGCGAAGGTGCATTACGTTCAGATCGGTCATCGTCAGGACCCAGTCGCCGACCTCGTTCTCCGCCGCACGCCGAAGCGTCAGCGTTACGCGCTCACCCGCCCGGTCTCCCTCGACGATGCGGAAAGTACGGGTTCGCTCATCCAGCGGCAGCAACTGCTCCCCGGGCACGCGAGGTGTGGCAGGTTCGCCTCCACCGCGCTCGGGCACCGGGGTCTGCCCCGCACCAAGAATCGCCCCAGTCGCGATCACGATGATGATGCCGGGAATCGCCGTCCGTCTCATGATTTTCCTCCTTCCTTGGATGCTACGACTGGAGCCGTACCGCACACCAATGGGGCGGGACCCTATCCGTCTCCCGGCGCATCCCCCGCAGTGTCCAGCCGATCAACAAGCTCGACGGTCAGCGTGTTCACGCGCCAGTGCACCTCCTGACCGATCCGGATCGCCTCCCTGGTGCGTGCGATCGGCTCCCGCTCATCGACGGGCACAATGAATATTTCGCCGAACAGCACGTGGCCGTTCTCCCGCATGCGGAGGTCAAGATTACGCACCCAAGGCAGCTGTTGCAGGCGATCCTTAACCTTCGCCGGCACAGGATCGACGCCCTTCAGACGGGCTGATTGCGGCCGGCGGTCGATCAGATCGCCGATCACCGCGTTCAACGTACGCCAGCCATCGTGCAGCCCCCGCGACGCCGCCGTTGGGGTACTGCGTCCACGGGGGATTTTTATGATGCCGACAATTAGCGCGTCCTGCCTGGCCCTCGCAAGCGTCTGCTCCGGGTCCTGAAAAAGCTCCTCGCATCCTGACAGCCAAGCCAGCAGAATGATCATCGGCAGGAACTGGCGCATGCCACCATGCTATCGGGGCGCGCGTGGAGACCGCCTCGGGGAAACGTTCAATGGTGATGCGTCGACGGCGCGTATCATCCACAGCCCTACACTCAGTAGGTGGTGAGACGTGCCGGACCTGTCGGAGCGTCGCTGATCGGTCGCTGAGGGGGGAATATGTGGATTGTGCTTTCGATCGTGCTTGCTGTGATCGTGACGGTCGTGGTCGTTCTGGTGGTGCTGAATCTAAGCACGGAAGAGCGGAAGGTCGTTGAAACGCTCCATCCCGACTACGCCGTCGGCGATCCACAATTCGACCGGTCAATGGGCGGCCTGCTCGAACCCCCACTGGTTGACGGCAATCTCATTCAGCCGCTGATTAACGGTCATGAGATCTTTCCCGCGATGCTGGAGGCCATCGCCCAGGCCCGGCAAACGATCACGATGGAAACTTACATCTATTGGTCCGGAGCGGTGGGCAAGCGGTTCGCCGATGCGCTCTCAGAACGGGCGCAGGCCGGCGTTGCCGTGCACGTGCTGCTGGACTGGACAGGCTCGCAGAAGATCGATCAGACTCACCTTCGGCAGATGCGCCACGCAGGTGTGGAGGTCGACAAGTTTCATCGCCCGCGCTGGTACAACCTCGGACGAATCAACAACAGAACGCACCGCAAGCTGCTCATCGTGGACGGCGAGGTGGGTTTCACAGGTGGCGTCGGCATCGCGGATCAATGGGCCGGTGATGCCGATTCGCCGACGCACTGGCGTGACACGCACTTCCGCGTGGAAGGGCCGGTGGTGGCGCAGATGCAGGCTGCCTTTGTCGAAAACTGGCTGCGGGCGCGGGCCGAGGTCCTGCATGGGCAAGCATACTTCCCTCAGCTGTACGAAAGGGGTGATCAACGGGCGCAGATGTTCAAAAGCTCCGCGCTGGTGATCGGCATGTAAACGGGACCCACCTCGGCGCCGAATTGGTACCCACCTGG
>JBBDRF010000058.1:0-26523 GCA_040905565.1 Phycisphaeraceae bacterium
GCGGCTCCATCGCCACCAGCGCCATCACGTTCAGCAGGTGGCTTTGAATCATGTCACGCATCGCCCCGCCGTCGGGCCCGTCGTAGTAGCCGCCGCGGCCTTCCACGCCCACGGTCTCCGCGGCCGTAATCTGCACGTGGTCAATGTACGTCCGGTTCCAGATCGGCTCGAAAATGGCGTTGGCGAACCGGAACACCATCAGGTTCTGCACCGTCTCCTTCCCGAGGTAATGGTCAATGCGGAAGACACTGTCGTCCTCGAACACCCGGCCGAGCACGCGGTTCAGGTGCGCCGCCGACGCCAGATCACGGCCGAACGGCTTCTCGACAATGACCCGCTGCCACGATCGCTGGTCGCGGTGGATTGAGCACCATGCCCGCCCTTCCGTGACCATGTCGTGTCGGCCGATGTTCTCGATGATCGGATCGTACAGTCGCGGCGCGACCGAGAGGTAAAACAGCGTGTTGTCGCCCGTGTCGTGCTCCACAGCCAATTCGCACATACGCTTCTTGATTTCGGGAAACGCGTCGCTTTTCGTCGAGTCGCCCGCGTGGTAGTGCAGGCGCGGCGCGAAGTCGGACCATGTCTGCTCGTCGAAGTGCTTGGAAAACTTCTGCGCGTGCTTTTTCAGGTAGTCGCGAAACTGATCATCGCTGTACTTCGTGCGGCTGATGCCTATCACCGCGAAGTTATTGGTCAGCAACTTCGCCTGGTAAAGGTCATAGAGCGCCGGCACGAGCTTGCGCTTCGTCAAGTCGCCCGAGGCGCCGAAGATGACAATCAGACAGTCCGATGCGGCAGTACGGCTAGGCATGATGGTTCTAAATATCGGTTATGAGGTAGTTCTGGGTAAACCACCACAATAGCGGCAGCGTCACGATTCGGGCAAATGAACGATGCCCCTAACGCCCGACCGCGAGGCTGACGACCATCAGGTCGGCGGGATTGACGCCCGCGAGGCGGCCGGCCTGGCCGAAGGTGGCGGGTTTGAACTGGTTGAGCACGTCAGCCGCCTCATTCCGCAGGCCCCTGACCGCGGTGTAATCGAAATCCGTCGGCAGCGGCGACGCCTCCTGCTCGCGCAACTGCGCGACCTCGCGGTGCTGGCGGTCGATATAGCCGGCGTATTGCAAGTCAGCCAGCAGGCTGGCGAGCGTGCGGCGGTCAAACGCCAGCGGCGGCAGATCGCCACCTTCGACGTGCGACATCAAAGCCTCGACATCCACGCGCGGCCGACGCGCCCACTTCGTCAGCGACACGCCGTCGACGCGCTGCCGATCCATATACGTTCGAAGCGCGTCCATCGCCGCCTGTCGCGCTTGATATACCTGCCATCGCGCATCATCGACCAGCCCCAACTCACGGCCCAACGGCGTCAGCCGCTGGTCCGAGTTGTCCGCCCGCAGCAGCAGCCGATACTCCGCCCGGCTGGTGAACATGCGGTACGGCTCGCGCGGGGTCTTGGTGACCAGATCGTCCATCAACACGCCGATATAGGCCTGCTCGCGACCGAGCCGAACCGGCTCCTGATCTCGAATGAACCGCACGGCATTGATCCCCGCCACCAATCCCTGCCCCGCGGCCTCTTCGTAACCCGTCGTGCCGTTAATCTGTCCCGCAAGAAACAAGCCGGGCACGCGCTTGGTCATCGCGGTGGCGTCGATCTGGTGCGGCAACACCATGTCGTATTCCACGGCGTACCCGTACCGGATGATCGTGGCACGCTCGCAACCGGGTAGCTGTCGAACAATCTGCTCCTGCACATCCCCCGGCAAGCTGGTGGAGATGCCGTTGCAGTAGATCTCGTCGGTGGACAGCGACTCCGGCTCAAGGAACACGTGATGACTCGTGCGGTCGGCGAAGCGGACGACCTTGTCTTCGATGCTCGGGCAGTACCGCGGCCCGGCAGTGCCGATCTGGCCGTTGTACATCGGGGCGCGATCGAGATTGGCGCGGATCAACTCGTGGACCGCCGCGTTGGTGTGCGTGATCCAGCAGGGTCGCTGTTCGACGACGGGGAAGCGGTAGGCGATTTTTTCGTAGGGCGCTAAGCCGCAAGCGGCCTGGGTCATGTCGCTGAACGGTACGGGTTGCTCGTCGCCGGGTTGGCGTTCGAGGGCAGCGAAATCAATCGTGCGGGCGTCGAGGCGTGGCGGCGTGCCGGTCTTGAGTCGGCCCAACTCGAAGCCAAGGCGTTGCAGCGTGTCGCTGATCGTCGCTGCGGGTTTTTCGCCGACGCGGCCACCTGGCGTTTGCGTATCGCCGGTGTGCATGAGGCCGCGCATGAACGTGCCGGTGGTCAGCACCACAGCCTGGCTGTTCAGACGGGTGGGGGCGATGATGGGGTCTTCGCCGTGCGGGCCGGTGAAGTACTCGCCGGTGCAGCAACTGTCGCCCCAGGTTTCGTCGTCGCGCCGTTCGCGCCATGGGGTGGTGTTGCAGGCCGGGTCCGGCGTGTACACCAGTCCCGTCATGCGGCCGCCCCGCAGGAGCAATTCATCGACGGTGCCGGCGAGGATGTCGAGGTTCTCCCGCGTCGCGAGCAGCCGCTGCACTTCCTCGGCGTAACGATACTTGTCACTCTGGCAGCGCGGCCCGCGCACGGCCGGCCCCTTCGACGCGTTGAGCACACGAAACTGAATGCCCGTCGCGTCGGCGGCGAGGCCCATCAGCCCGCCCATGGCATCGACTTCACGGACGATCTGCCCCTTGGCCAGGCCGCCGATGGCGGGGTTGCAGCTCATCGCGCCGATTTTGCTCGGGTCCATCGTCACCAGCGCCACGCGCCCGTTGCGGCGAGGCTGCTCGCGCAGCATGTTGGCCGCCGCCCACGCCGCTTCCGCGCCCGCGTGGCCGCCGCCGATGACGATCACGTCATAGTCTGTCCTGGCTGGCATAGACCCGCCATTATACAGCCGTCACGAACCGGGGCAGCGGCAGGCGCTTCCTGTTTTCACGCGCCTCCCTCCGGCGGTCCGACTGGAGGCCCGCCACCTTAGTCTTAGAACGTGTGTGAAAAGCGAAAATGATCCACCAATAGCCCCCGGCGGGAGCCGGGGGTTGCGTGCCGTAGACATTGACGTGGCCAACCCCCGGCTTCCGCCGGGGGCTACTGCCCTTTCAACCTGGTTCACACGCCTTCTTACCGCTTGGAGCGGATCGCCTCAGCTAATTCCTGCTTGTTCATTTTGCTTCGACCGGCGATGTTCAGCTTCTGAGCCTGATTGTAAAGCTCATCGCGCGATCGCTCGTCGAGCGGACGATTGGGGTTGCCCGTGCCTTGGGTGGTCTTGTTGGGCGTGCGATCTTCCTTACGCCGCTGTTTGTTCACCGAACGGCCGGCGATCTCCTTGGCCCGCTCTTCGCTGACGCCGCGGTCAAGCTCGCTTTGCTTGACATGCTCGTACTGACGTTCGTCTTTGTTGTTCCATTTCGAAGGCATGGCTGGCTCCTTTCTAAAGCGTCAGGAAATGGTAGGCAGGAAGTTCGGCGGCGACCAAAGTCAGTTCCCTTGCGCCACGCGCGGCGCGACCGCCAGCGAAGAAAGCGCAAGTTCGCCGTGAACCGCCACCAGCGGAGCGCGTCGCGGCCAACAGCAAGGTGGTAAAGTACCCGCCATGCATGCGGGCCAAACGACCCTTGGCATAGACGAAGCAACGCTCGCGCGTGCGGCGGAGACGCTGCGCGGCGGGGGTCTCGTCGCTTTCCCCACTGAAACCGTCTACGGCCTTGGAGCCAATGCCCTGGCCCCCACCGCTGTGGCGCGCATCTTCGAAGCCAAGGCACGCCCCCATTTCGACCCATTGATCGTCCACGTCGCCGAGGTGGCCGAGGCCCGCCGCCTCACGACGCACTGGCCCGACATCGCCCGAGCGCTCGCCGACGCTTTCTGGCCGGGGCCGATGACGCTGGTGCTGCCGAAGCAGTCCATCGTGCCCGATCTGGTGACGGCAGGCCTGGCCACCGTGGCGCTGCGCATTCCGGCTCATCCGGTCGCCTTGGCCCTGTTGCGGGCGGCGGAACGGCCCGTGGCCGCGCCAAGCGCCAACCGCTTTGGCGGGGTGAGCCCGACGACGGCGGCACATGTCCAAGACGAATTAGGCAAGCAGGTGGACATGGTGCTCGACGGTGGCGCGTGCCAGACCGGGGTGGAGAGCACGGTGATTTCGTTGGTTGAGGCCGGGCCACCGCGCGTCCTGCGGCTGGGCGGGCTGGCGGTGGAGCGAATCGAGCAGGTGGTGGGCGAGGTGGCGATCGCTAAGCCGCAAGCGGCCGGGCGGGAGGCCGAGCAGCGGGGTCAGCAGTCGCCGGGCATGCTGGAACGCCACTACGCGCCGCGAACGCCGTTGTGGTTGGTGGAGAGGCGTGCGAACTTTCCGTCCGAGGCGCATCATGAGTCGGGGCAAAAGTTTAAAGTCGGCATGCTGATTTTTGGGCGCTCGGCCGGCGACGTGAAATCCGACCCTCGAAATCGGGAATATGAAATCGCAGCCGTCGAATCACTCTCCGCCACGGGCGATGTCGTGGAGGCGGCGGCCAATTTGTTCGCGGCAATGCGCCGGCTGGACGCGTTGGGCTTGGATGGCATTGTGGCCGAACGGGTGCCTGACAAAGGACTCGGCCGGGCGATCAACGATCGCCTGCGTCGCGCCGCCACGCGTTGAGAGCCCTTGCCGTGCCGCCCCCGGGCCGCCCCGCGGCGCAGTCGGGTGGTGCAAAATGTCCGAACCTCGTAGCATGTCGGCCCGTATGGGATACCGGCTGTCTGTGCACGTCGGTCGACCGTCACCTTTCCGGCCGGTGCAGTCAGGTGGGCAACAGCCGCCAGGTTTCGCACAATACAGGGACTCCGAGACAGACCTCTCAATCTACACGGACCACTGATCCAACTGGGAACCGTCAGGCATGGCGCACAATTACATCAAGGACGACCTTCAGGTCGAAGCACAAACCGGACGCGTGGGCTTCCAGATCCTCGTGACGCTGCTCGGCGGCACGCTGCTGATCTGCGCCCTGATCGCCAGCTTCAGCTTCGACTCCCCCGACACGGGCGACATCCTCGCGGGCATTGCCACCGTGCTGCTCGGCGGACCGTTGGTCTGGGTCGCGCTCAAAGATCTCGCCCAAGGGCATTACCACATGAATGAGCTGGTGGCCCTGGCGGTCGTGGCCGCCTTCGCTGCGGGGTGGTACCTCGAGGCGGGGTTCATCGCGTTTTTCATGATCATTGCCGTGCTGATCGAAAACCGCACCGCGCTGGGCGCCCAGGCGTCGATCGAGTCGCTGATCCGCATTACGCCCACGAAGGCGTACAAAATTGATGAAACGGGCAACGAGATCGAGGCCGATGCCCGCGAACTCAAGCCCGGCGACGTGGTTCGCGTCCGGCCTGGCGACAACATCCCCGCCGACGGCCAGGTCAAGCGCGGCACGAGCACGGTCAACCAGGCGCCGATCACCGGTGAGTCGATTCCCGTCGACAAGGCCGAGGGCGACGAAGTGTTCGGCGGCACGATCAACGTCTCCGGTGCGATGGACATCGAAGTCACGAAGGCAGGCGAAGATACGACGCTCGGCCGCGTGAAGGACCTCATTCTCGAAGCCGAGCGGACCCGCATCCCGATCATGCGGATGATCGACCGCTATGCGGCGTGGTACACGCCAACAGTGCTGATGCTGGTCGCGATCGTCTGGTTTTTCACCAGCCAGACGGTAGACCGTGACGACGCGGGTCGGCGTGCGATTGCGATGCTGGTGATCGCCTGTCCGTGTCCGCTGATTCTCGCCACGCCGACCGCGATGGTCGCGGCACTTTCCGCAGCCGCCCGGCTGGGTGTGCTCATCAAGTCGGTGCTCGACCTTGAAGCGGCGCGCAACCTCACCGCCATGATTTTCGACAAGACCGGCACGCTGACCACGGGCCAGCTCGAAGTGGCTCGTCTTTTCCCGGCCGAGGGTGTCGAAGGCGCTGATCTGCTCCGCGCCGCCGCCACAGCCGAGCAGAACTCACGGCACCCGGTCGCCCGCGCGATCGCCAGCGTCGCCCGCAAGGCGCGGTTGAACCTGGAAGAGCCGAGCGAGTTTGAGGAAGTGGCGGGCAAGGGCGTGCGAGCCGTGGTCGGCGGCAAGACGCTGCTGGTCGGGCGATCGGTCTGGCTGAGCGAACACATTGATGACGCCGCCGTGCGCGAAACGGTGCAGGCCGCGCAACAGAGCCCCGAAGCGCACGGCCTTTCGACGCTCTTCGTGCTCCAGGACGGCAAGCTCCTCGGCTGGGTCGGCCTCGCGGACAACACCCGCCCCGAGGCGGCGAACGCGATGGACCAGTTGCGCGACCTGGGGCTGAAACGGCTCATCATCGTCACCGGCGACCGCGAAAGCGTGGCTCAGCGCGTCGCGGCGCAGATGCACACGGAATACAAGGCCGAGGTGCTGCCGCATCAGAAACTCGAAATGGTCGACGAACTCAAGTCACGCGGGCACCGCGTGGCTGTCATCGGCGACGGCGTCAACGACGCCCCGGCCCTCGCGGCGGGCGACATTTCGATCGCCATGGGCGCCGCCGGCAGCGACGTCGCCATTCACTCAGCCAACATCGCGCTGATGAACAACAACCTCAACCGCATCCCCTTCCTGGTCAACCTCAGCCGGGCGACGAGCAACGTCGTGCGGCAGAATCTGTTGATCGGCGGTGGGTTTATCGTGATCTTCCTGGCGCTGTCCGCTGGCGGCTACGTGAGCCCGATCGTCGCGGCGGCGCTGCACGTGGTCAGCTCGATGATGGTGGTGTTCAACTCAGCTCGCCTCGTGCGAGCCGGCGAGGAGATCGAGCAGGCCGAGCACGCCGAAGCCGCCAAGGCCATGCATCCCAAACGCCAGCCCGCCCCAAGCGAATCGGCGGCCGATGGCGAGGGCGCGGGGACACCGGCGATGGCTTAAAGTCAGCTTCGAATCCGGATTTGGCGTGTTGATTGGGTGGCGCGGAGGCGGTTCGATAGTGCGTACCTCGCTGAGCAGTCTTTCGGAGATCCTGCACGAGGCCCCCGATCATTCGGGCCGTTTCGTTCGCTCGTTTCATCAGGTTCTTTAACGTGTACCCGTCGATGTAATGCTGATCCAACACGATACACAACTGCGACCGCACTTCAGCCGACGACGCCTCGGCGTTGGAGAGACATTGAGCAAACTCAATCGCTCCATCCCGCTGCCACGCGTTGATGCCCTCAAAACGCTGAATCGGTGCCCTCATGCCCCCCCTCAAGTCACGCCGCCCCCCAACATGAAACTCGAAACCCGGAACTCGAAACTATCCCACCTCGCGGGTCTGAAACAGCGCCACGGCCACACCGAGCACAGCAACAATGTAGAGCAGGGTGTAGCCGCTCACGACGGCGATGTGTTCCACGGTGAAGGGGTTGCCGAGGCTGATCGCGTCAGCGGGCCAGAGGAACTGGAGGTTGGGGGCGATCAGGTAAACCAGCTTGGCCAGTGCGAACAGCAGTTGCTGCACGAACGGGGCGTCGGCAGCGAAGATGGCGGCGAGGCTCTCGGCCGGCCCCAAGCCCAGCGGCAGCGAAAGCCGGTAGTTGGCCCACTGGCTGAGCGAGTTGCTCACCAGGCCGAGGATAAACACGCCCACGCAGACGAGCAGCGTCATGATCTGCCCCAGCCGGGTCGAGGCGGCGATGGCCACCGCCGCGAGAATCAGCACCGCCTGAAAAATCAGCCCCAGCCCCACCAGCACCTGCGCCAGCTCCCCCTCGCGCACCATGAACTCGGTCAGCGGCGACTGGAACTGCCAGTCCTTGTCGATCACTGCCACGACCATCCACGCGAACGTCATCGCCACGACCAGGCCCACCACGAACGTCGACGTGAACACCCAGCGATAGAGATAGTTCGCCCCCGCCGCGACCGCCAGTGCCGCCAGCGCACCAAGGACGCCGAAGGCGATCACCGGCATATCCAGCGAGTCCGCGGCGGTCTGCAGCACGCGATGTCGCACGCTCAGCGCGAATACCACGCTGAGCAGGTAAAACGCCACGGCGATCGCCGCCGCCACGCCCACATACTTGCCCATGACGAACAGCGCCCGCGCCACCGGCTTGCTGACGACCGTCAGCACCGTGCGGTTCTCCAGCTCTTCCGAGAGCACGCTGGTCGCGGTGAACGCCGCCAGGAACAAACCGACCACGAACACCGTACTCAAGCCCAGGTCGATCAACAGTTTGTTGTCGCCGCCGCCGGTTTCCATGGTGTACGCCGCGAGCGACGGGTTCAGGACCAGGCCCAGCGAGCCCAGCAGAATCAGAACCACGAAGATCGGTTGGCGTATGGATTCGGTAAACGTGTTTTGTGCGATGGTGAGCAGTTGTGCAAACATGATGGCATCATACGTTGGGGAGGGCTTTCGAGTTCCGTGAGTTCAGGAACGTCGAAATCAGGATTCTGGACACACGACGGCAACTGGGAGGGCACGAGCCCGCACCGACGCGTCAAACGCGCCGGGCCGTTAAGATAGCCGTTTTCAGTCGACATTTGAACGTCGTCATCTGTCTTGGATAAGAGATCGCCATGAGTCAGGACCAACAAACCTACAGTCGCGCCGCCAACGCCGCCCTGGTCGGCCTGATCGCTCAGCTCGCGCTGGCTATTCTCGTGGCCCTGCTGGGCCTCTACGCCGACGCCCCCGCCCTGCACGCGGCGACGTGGTATTTCTTCGGCGGCCTCCCGATCTGGATCATGCTGCTGGTCCTCTATCACCAGCATCGCCTGGAGCGCGTTGAGGCTCTCGAAGCTGAGCAGCTTGCCAAAGCGGACGCCCGCACCGCCGCGTTGTTCGAGGAAGCGGGCCAGCAACTTCAACTCGCCCGCAAGCGGCTGGACAACCTGTACCGCATCGGCCTGCCCACGGTAAGCATCCTCCTTGCCGTGTATCTGCTGGCCGTCGGCGGCACGCTGCTTTACTTCAATGTGCAGGCCTACCGATTCGGTGACCTGTCGGCCGCGAGCATGCGCAACGACGCCAGCGCCAGCGGCATGACACTGATCGCGCTCGTGATCGGCTTCGCCGGCTTCCTCGTGGCACGCTACGTCGCCGGCATGACACAGGTGCGCGACTGGCAACTGTTGCGCGGCGGTGCGGGCTACCTCATGGGCAACGCCGTCACCGCGATGGCCATCACTGCCGCCGCCGGCGTGGCGATCTTCGGGGGCATGGGCGGGTTGGTGTGGCTGGCCATGATCGTGCCGGGCGTCATGATGCTGCTCGGCGCGGAAATGCTGCTGGGGTTCATCTTCAGTGTCTACCGTCCGCGACGCGCCGGTGAAGTGGCGCGCCCCGCCTTCGACAGCCGACTGCTCGGCTGGCTCACCCGCCCCGAATCGCTGGGCAAGATCGTCGGCGAAACGCTCAATTACCAGTTCGGTTTCGAAATTTCGTCTAGCTGGTTCTACCGCCTGCTCGCCCGGGCGGTGACACCGTTGATCCTCGTGGGGCTGGTCGTGCTCATCGGCATGACCTCGCTCGTGTTCGTCGCGCCGCAGCAGGAGGCGGTGATCACCATGTTCGGCAAACTGGACCGCGTGGTCGAGCCGGGCCTGCGGTTCAAGTGGCCGTGGCCGATCAGCCGGGCGGAGAAGTTTGACGCCTATCGCGTGCACCAGATCGTCGTGGGTTCGAAGCCTTACATCACCGATACGTCGCTGGCTATTCTCTGGACCAACGAACACGCGCCCGGTGAGGAAGAGCGCTACCTGCTCACCGCGCCGACGCGCGTCAGCAACCTTGAGTTCAGCATCGACTCGCCCGTGGGTGAACTGGTCGGCACGGAGGTCGCGATCAACTTCCGTATCGGCGACCTCGAACGCTTCGCCCGCAACGCCCCGAACCCGCAACAGCTTTATACCGCTCAGCGCCAGCAGGAACGGTGGGTCGAGGGCGGCCGGCGTGCCGGCGAGGAGCGGATTGATCCGAGCCCGATTGTGACGGCCCTCGCTGAACGGCGGGTGACCCGCTTCTACTCCTCACGCACGGTCGATGAGTTGTTGACACTGGATCGCGCCGCCGCCGGCCGAACATTGCGCCAGCAGATCCAAAGCGATCTCGATCGGCGCGACCTTGGCGTGGAACTGGTTTACGTTGGCGTCGTCGGCGTTCACCCGCCGCAGGAAGGCGACGTCGCCGCACGCTTTCATGAACAGATCGGCGTGCTTCAGCAGAATGAGATCGCGTTGGAGGAAGCCGAGCGCGACGCCATCGCCACCCTCGCCGCCGCCGCCGGCTCACACGAGCGGGCCCGCGAGATCGATGCGGCAATCAGTCAGCTCGAATCGCTTCGTCGAGACGTACAGCGGACGCAAGGCCAGGACGACGCGGACGCCGACGCGCTCGCGGAGGCACAGCAGCAGATCGTCGAGCAGGAGGCCCGGATCGAGCAGCTCATGAACGAAGCCGGCGGGCTCGCCGCTCAACTCATTCACGAAGCTCATGCGTACCGCTGGCAACATGCCCTTGCTGAACTGTCCCGTGCCGATCGTTATGCAGCTCAGTATGAAGGGTACCAGCACGCACCCCGCTATTTCATGATGCGGCAATACCTGGACACGCTTGCCGAGGGGCTGGCGGATCGGCGGAAGTTCATCATGACCGCGGATCAGCAGGCCCCGTCGATGATTCGCTTGCAGTTGGACGATGCGCAGTCAGGCTTCGACACGCTGATGGGCGACTGACGCCATTGCAGATGGAAGATTGACCGACACCGATACTCATAGATACCTTGCACTCGCTCTGGATCAAGCCATGAAGAACCAACTCGTTTTGTTGATCGGCATCATCGTGTTCGTCGTCTTGCTGGCGTACATGTTCACGTTTCAGGTGCGTTACGATGAGGTGGCCGTGCTCGCCACCTTCGAACAGACCGAAGCCCCCGAGCGCAATCCGGAAACCGGGGAGATCATCATCGACCCGGCGACGGGCCGGCCGACCGACGCGGGCAGCCTTATCTACACGCCGGGCCTGCGGTTTAAGGCCCCCTGGCCGATCCAGAAGGTCTACACCTATTCGCGCAAGATCCAGGTGCTGGAAGTCCAGCCCGAGCAGGTGCAGACTGACGACGGGCACGCCGTCATCGTGACGAACTACGTCACCTGGCGCATCGCCGACCCGCACCAGTTCTACCAGACGGTTCGCACGATTGAACACGCCCAGCGGCAGCTGCTGCCGGTGGTGCGCGACGTGCGTGGCTCGACGTTCGGCATGTACCGTTTCCCGGATCTGGTCAACGTCGACGCCGATCAGGTGCGCCTCACCGAAATTGAACAAGCGATGACCGAGTCGCTGCGCAGCCGACTTCTGGAGGGGGCGAACTACGGCATCGCCATCGAACAGGTGGGTATCCGCCGCATCGTCCTGCCGGCCGACACGACCGAACTCGTGTTCCAGCGCATGCGGACCACGCGGGAGCGCCTCGCCTCGGCGGCGCGTGAGGAAGGCCAGGCTCAGGCGGGCAACATTCGTTCGCAGGCCGAGAGCGCCCGTGCTCGCATCCTCGCCTTCGCCGAGCGTCGCGCTCAGGCGATTCGCGACGAGGGCAACCGCGAGGCCGCCGCCGCATTTGAAGATTTCTCCGTGGACGAAGATTTCGCCATCTTCCTTCGGCAGATCGAGGCGCTGCGCCAGACGCTGGCACACAACACCACGTTCATGCTCGACGCCGACTCACTGTCGTTCCTGAGCCTGTTCAAGAATGAGCCCGGCGAAGATGAACGTCCCCCGGAAATGACGCGCGACATGATCGACCAGGATCAGCCTGGCGCCCGTCGAGACAATGAGTAATCGCCCGCGAAGGCAGAGACGGCTTCCGTCACACTGCCTGACGCACCAGTGATTTGCCTAAACGCCCTGGCCCCTTCGGACCCCGCCATGACGCAGCAGAAGATCAAAAACCCGTTCATTCACTCGCATGATGATGACCACGACCATGCCCATCATCACCATCATCACCACGATGGCGACGAGGACTTGCAGCAGCTCGACCCGGCCCAGCAGTCGCTGGCCGACGCGCTGCGCGTCAGCTTCAACATCCTCAAGGTCGTGATGGTGTTGCTGCTGGTGGCTTACGTGTTCAGCGGGGCGTTCTGGGTGGAGGAGCAGGAGCGGGCTGTGCGGCTGCGCTTCGGCGCGATGGTGGGCGAGCCGGGGCAGCAGGTGTACGAGCCGGGTTGGCACTTTGGCCTGCCGTATCCCATCGAGCAGGACCTCCGCGTGCCCGTGTCTCAGCAGACGATCAACATTCAGCGGGCCTACTGGTATGAAATTTCCGAAGCCGACCTCGGCCGCAGCCCCGAGGAACTTGCCGGCCGCGCGGGCCCGCTCGATCCCGAGCGAGACGGCTCATTGCTGACCGGCGACGCGAACATTTTTCACGCCCGGTTCAATGTCAATTACACCGTCACCGACCCGGCGGCCTTCTTCCAGAACGTGGGCCTCGCCCGGCCGGGCGTGGACCGCCTTCCGAACGGTACGGTCGCCCAGCGCACCATGGACCTTGCCGACGCCCTCGTGCGAAACGTCACAGAGCAGGGCATCATCCACGCCTTCGCCCAAGCCGAGGCCGACCAGATCTACCGCCAGGTCTTTCCCCGCGACCGCGCGCTCGCCCGCATGCGCGAGGTGATGGAGCAGATGAACACCGGCATCACCATTGACCGGCTGGACATGACCGATCCGCAACTGCCGCAGCCCGTTCAGCCCGCCGCCCAGGCCGTGACCAATGCCGAAAGCGCACGCGCCCAGCTCATCGAAGAAGCCCGGCAGGAGCAGGCCCGGATTCTGGGCGAAATTGCCGGCGCGGCCCACCCCGCTCTCGTCAACCTGATCCGGGAATATGAGCAGGCCCGCACCGTCGGTGACGAAGAAAACGCCGAGCAGATCCTCAGCGAATTGAATACCGCGCTCGAGCGCCTGATCCTCAGCGAAGAGCGCGGCGCGCTGCGCATCGGCGGCGAGGTGGCGCGGGTCATCAACGAAGCGACCACCTACCGCACCACGATTGGCCAGCAGATTCAGGCCGAGGTCAGCCTGTTCCAGGCCTATCTTGAAGACTACCGCCGGGCTCCGCGCCTGCTCCAGACCCGACTCTGGCAGGATGCGCGGGAGAGCATTCTTACCGGTGATGTCGAGACCTTCTACCTCATGGACGGCCAGTTCTATCCCGTGCTGAACCGCGACCCGGCCCTCGCCCGCCAGCGCGAGGAAGAACGCCTCCGCCAACAGGAAGAACAGCGACGCGAAAGCCAGCCGCAGCGCTGATGCACCACGTTCAGCCGCCGCCCCGCAGCGACGATGTCATTCCGCCTCCGATGGCCGACGAGACTTTCCCATGACCAGCCTCGACACACCCACGCGCCCCGCAGCCGATGCCGACGTCGACCCGCGCGACATCATCATCAAATGCGCCGGGCTCACCAAAATGTTCCGCGACTTCTGGATGCGCAACCGCGTCAAAGCGGTCAACGCCATCGATCTCGAAGTCCGGCGGGGCGAGGTGTTCGGCCTGCTCGGGCCCAACGGCTCGGGCAAGTCCACCACCATCAAAATGATCCTCGGCCTGCTGCATCCTACCTCGGGCCAGATCGCCGTCTTCGGCCATCACCCCCGCGACGTCGCCATCAAGAAACAGATCGGCTACCTCCCCGAAGAAAGCTATCTCTACCGTTTCCTCAACGCTCGCGAAACCCTCGACTACTACGGCCGCCTGTTCCACCAGAGCCGCAGTCAACGCCGACAACGGATCGACACCCTGCTGGAAATGGTCGGCCTGGACAAGGTCGCCAACCGCCCCGTCGGCGAATATTCCAAGGGCATGCAGCGGCGCATCGGTCTCGCGCAGGCACTGATCAACGATCCGCAACTGCTCATCCTCGACGAACCGACGACGGGGCTTGACCCGATCGGTACGCGACAAATCAAAGACCTGATTCTCGAACTGAAGCGCCGCGGCAAGACCATCCTGCTTTGCTCGCACCTGCTGGCCGACGTGGAAGACGTCTGCGACCGCGTCTCGATCATGTTTGGTGGCAAGGTCCGTCGCGAGGGGACGGTGGATCAATTGCTCGTCCAGGAGTCGCTGACCAACATCCAGACCACGCAACTCGACGCCGATGACGTGCAGGCCATTGAGCAACTGCTTGAGCAGCGGGGCAAGCATATCGAGCGCGTCGAGCAGCCCCGGCAGAAGCTCGAAGCGCTGTTCCTCAACATTGTGCACGAAGCCCAGGCCGAGGGCGTCGACACCAGCGGCGCCACCGGCGGCGGCCCACTGGCGGAGTTCCTGCGCGGCGACGAAGCGACGACATCGACGGAGGAAGGCGAGGCTTTGATCGACCAGCTCGTCGAGCCGCAATCGGCTGACGACGCGAAGACCAGTGAACCTGCCGACGCGACGAAGACGCCGCCACCCGAAGCGGCGGAGCAGGTCGAGCGTGACGCGCTGATCGATGAGCTTATCACGAAGGGCGAACCGTCCGAGCCGATCAAGCAGCGCGGCGACGCCGCTGCCGCTTCGCCCGAATCGGAGCCGGAGCAGGAAGAGGAGATCGACGACAGCGTGCTCGACTCGCTGCTCGGTGAGGACGAAAAGAAGCGCAAGTGAAGGTGACGGACCGCATCGGGCAAGTGAAGCTCGAGTGGCATTGGCCTGAGGCTGGTCGAGTAAAGATGAACCCACGCAACTGGAAAATCTGGCTGGGCCTGCTGCTGGCGATCCTCGCCATGAGCGAAGGGTTGTCGTGGCTGCTGTGGGCGCAGGGGTGGACGGCCGCAAGCGTCATCACCGCCGGTGTGGGACGTCTTATGGTGGCGGCGTGGGGGGTGCGCGGGTTGTGGTTGTGGCGGGACGTGCCGTGGGTGCGACAGCAGACGCGGGTCATTATCGGCACGATGCTCGCCCTGCTGCTTGTGCTGTTCGGCCAGCAGATGGGCTACACCGGCCTGGTCTATGCCACGCTTGGCAGCTTCTTCATGGCCCTCGGGTTCGTGTACGGCCTAGCCCTGATGCGACTCGCCCTGTCGCCCGGGCATCCGATCCTCGGCGTCGCCCGCACCCTGCTCGACGAAGCGATCCGGATGAAGGTGGCGATCGTGTTCATCGTCGCGCTCGTGCTGCTCGTGCCCGCGCTGCCGCTGGCATTGGACTCCGGTGAACTGCTGAAATATCGCGTTCAGTCGTTTCTGACGTGGTCTTTGATGGCCTCGGGCGTCCTGTTGAGCCTGATGACTATTTTTCTTGCGGTGATGACGATCACCAGCGAAGTGAACCATCGCCAGATCTTTCTCACCATGACCAAGCCGGTCGGCCGGGCGCAGTATCTCGCGGGCAAGTGGCTCGGCATCGTGCTGCTGAACGTGCTGCTGGTCTCGGTGTGCGGTGGTGGCATTTACATCTTCACTCAACTGCTTGTGCAGCAGCAGGCCCAGACGCCCGATGACCGCCGCGCGGTGGAGCAGGAAGTCCTTGCCGCGCGCGTGCCGTTGACGCCTCAGGCACCTGCCGGCACGGACATCAACGCGCTGTACAACCAGCGCCTCGAACGCCTGCGCCAGCAGGACCCGGCGGTGTATGGCGAACCCGGCTCGACGGTCCCACCGCACATCCGTCGGCAGATCCAACAGCAGGTCGTTGCTCAGTGGTACACGGTCGGCCCGCGACAGAGTCAGACTTATGTCTTCCATGACTTGCACGTGGCCGGCGAGGGGCAACAGACGGTGCAACTCCGCCTTAATCCGCGTGCCGCCGGCAACGTGCCCGAGGGACAGATCTTTGTGGATATCCTCATCAACGACCGACGCTATCAGCTTCAACCGGGCCAAACCGGCTATCTCCGTTTTTCGGAGGATACGTTCCACGTCCTGCGCATTCCCGCACAGTTGATCGAGAACGGCGAGTTGCGCCTCACCATTCGTAACCCCGAGCTCAACGGCTACGAGCAGCCGAGCATCAGCTTCAATACCGCCGACGGGCTTCAGATCCTCTACCGTGCGGGCGGGTTCGAGGCGAACCTGCTGCGCTCGCTGGCCATGATCTGGCTGCGGCTGGGCTTTTTGGCCATGCTCGGTCTGGCGGCGGGCACGTTCATGAGCTTCCCCACCGCATCGCTGCTGAGCCTGATGGTCTATATCGCCGCGGCCGCGAGCGGGTTTTTGCAGGAGTCGCTGGAGTCGTATGCCGCGTTCCCGGGTGGGGACATCTCCGCATGGGACCAGATCGTCGGTATACCGGCGGGCATTCTGGCACACCTGAGTACGGGTGACCTCGGGGCTGCGCTGCGCATGCTCATCCGCCTGTTCGGCCAGTCGTTTATGCTGCTCGTGCCGTCGTTTGGCGATTACAACCCCACGCCGCTTGTTTCCGACGGTCTGGCGGTGAGTTGGCGGATGCTGGGCCACGCGACATGGCAAGTGGGCCTGGTGTGGACAGGTGTGGTGGCCCTGATCGGCTGGGCCATCTTCCGCCGGCGCGAGTTGGCGCGGGTGACGGTGTGAGGCAGCGTTTCGCGTTGCTTGTTTCTGGTTCCGCGTTGTGGTCAGACGCACAACAGCCGGAAACGGGGAAGCCGAAACCACAATTGAGAAACCGAACTGATGAACCGCGATCGACTCATCCAACTTCTCGCCTTGATGCTGACGGCCGGCTGTCTGGTCGCAGCGGTGCTGTTGATGCCGACGATTAACCGGCAGCGGCGGGATTTGCAGTTGAGCTTTGATGTTGAAGTGGGCGATCGCGTCGACGCCCGTTATGCAATCACCGCCGCGGCGCTGGGCAGCTTTCGCGGCCTGGCGGTGGACATTCTCTGGTACCGGGCGGAGCAGCTTAAAAACGAGGGGAAGTTCTGGGAGGCCGCAACGCTGGCTGAATGGATCACGACGCTTCAGCCGCGATTTCCGCAGGTGTGGGCGTTCCATGCGTGGAACATGGCGTACAACATTTCCGTGCAGACCCACACGCCCGAGGAGCGGTGGAACTGGGTCAACAAAGGCATTCGCCTACTGCGTGAGGAAGGTATTCCGAACAACCCGACAGCCATTCGGCTTTACCGCGAGTTGGGGTGGATTTTCTTCCACAAGATGGGCCAGTACACCGACGACATGCACTGGTTTTACAAGCTGAAACTGGCGGAGGAATGGCAGGAGGTGCTAGGCACGCCGACGCAGGGCGCCGACGGCGAGCAGGCGGCGCGGAACTTCATGCCCATCGCTCAGGCAGCCGACCGCTACGTGCAGCTTGATCGGCCATCGCGCGCGATGCGCGAGCAGTTCCGGACATTGGCGGAGCAACAGCCGCGCTATGCCGATGATCTGGCCGACTTCACGCGCCGCGGGCTGGTGCAGTTCACCGACCGGGGTCCGGCGTTAGCGGAAACGATGCGGCAAAACGGCGACCGTCGCGCGGCCGAGCAGGTTGAAGCCACGCTCGACACGGCTCGGCAGCGGCTTCGGCGAGCGTCAAGCGATCCGCTGTCGCTGCTGTATGAAGACGTGCCCTCGGTGCGGCAGGTGGTTCAGCAGTTGCGGGCCCTCGGCATGGATGCGGACGAAACGACGCTGCGCCGGATCGGCCGCATTGAAATGTACCTGATGTATGTTCCGGCTCAGACGCTGATGGAACAGGGGCAGGCACTGCTTGGGATGGATGAGCAGGAGGCGCAGCTCGTGCGCGTGCTGATGAATGTTGAGCACCGCGCGGGCGTACAGGCCCTTCTGGCTTACCTGCGGGCGCGGGCACTGGTGCGCCACTACCACATGGACCCGGTGTTCATGCTCCAGCTCATGGAAGACTTCGGGCCGGTCGATTGGCGCCACCCGGCTTCGCACGGGGTGTACTGGTCGGCCATGGGCGTGGATCGCATTCGCGACGTCCGCGATCGCAGCGACATCGATCTTCTCAACACCAACCGCCAGGTGATTCATGGCCTCCAGGCACTGATGCGCACCGGGCGCATCAACTTCGACCCGTTTGCCGGCCAGGTGGATCTCATGCCCGAGCCGGCCTTCATTCCCGCGTACGAACAGGCGATGTTCGACGCGGAAGAACGCGCTGAGCAGATGGGCTTCGGCAGCGTCGGCACGATCGAAACCTTCGAGTCGGGTCACGAGAACTTCCTGCTGACTGCGATCGTCTACAGCTACCTCTATGGCGAAGAAGGCAACGCCAGGGAATATTACAGCCGCGTTCGCGAGTTGTACGGCGATCAACCGCACAACGCTGCCTCGGGCCGATACCGCCAGACGCTCGACGACCTCGTGGTCCAGTTGCTCAGCGAAGATGGCACGCAGTTGCATCAGGCCCGGCAGTTCGTCGACAGCATGATCACCAATGCCCTGACGCGCGGGCTGGCCCATGGCCGCATGGATGTGTTCAACCGCTTCATGACCGTGGCCCGCGGCGGTTATGATCGCTACCAGGCCGAGCGTGGCACGAACGCCAACCCCAACGCACCGAGCGCGCGGCTAGGCATGGGGCGCAGCTTCCGCGACACGTTCAACAATACCTACGTCAACTTCATGCGGGCGCCAGGCACGTCACTGATCGAGCGGTCGCGGGTGTACATGAACACCCCCACCGGGGTGCAGCGCGAGACGTTCCCACAGTTCCGCACAGAGGTGTATCAGCAGGCCGAGCAGGCGGGCTTTGATGCCGAGCGAGCTTTCCCGCCGCCACCCGATGTCGACGCGGACGAGCTGCGGCGCGAGCAGGAACAGGTGCCCGACACGGTCGAACGGCAGTAGTTCGGCCGACGGGGCGCTTGGCACCTGCCTGTGCATGCGTCGCATCGCAGCTACAATGCCGCGATGCGCCACGACCCGGTGTTCAACATTGCCATCGAGACCGCCAGCCGACAGGGCTCGCTGACGCTGGGGCGCGGCGATGCGCTGCTGGCCAGCGTGGACCTGCCGGTGCAGCGGCGGCATCGCGTGGGGCTGTTGCCGGGCATTGCGTCGCTGTGTGCGGAGCATGACGTCGAGCCCGAGCAGCTTGATGAAGTATATGTCTCACTGGGGCCAGGCTCGTTCACGGGCCTTCGCGTGGCGATGACCGGCGCGATTGCGTTGAGCGTGGCTCGATCATTGCGCCTGGTGGGCGTGCCGACACTGGATGTGGTCGCGCGGAACACGCCGGCCGGGCACCAGCGGGTGGCGGTCTGCCTGAACGTGAAGCGTGAAACCGCGTGGTGCGGCGTGTTTGAAAGGCAAGGCGCGGGTTGGACGGCCACGGTTGAGCCGGCGTTGCGGACCTTGGACGAACTGTTCAAGGTAGCGGCACGGCCAGTAGCGCTGGTGGGCGATCCGCTGCCGGCGTTGCCCGATCCGCTGCCAGGCGGGGTGACGGTGTTGCCGGCGTCGCACGCGAGGCCGCGTGCCGAAGCCGTGTGGCGGATCGGCCGCGAGCGGGCGAGCGAAGACCGATACACGCCCTCGACTGCCCTTGCTCCGATTTATGCCCGGCCGCCGGAAGCGGTCACCTTGTGGGACCAACGTCACGGCTCGCCCGACGCCACCATCGCTCAGAACTAGAAACCCGAAACTCGAAACCAGAAACGCACGCTTATGTTGCCTCGAATTGTCATCGTGGGCCGACCGAATGTCGGCAAGTCCAGTCTATTGAACATGCTCGCCGGTCGACGCGTGAGCATCGTCGACCCCACGGCCGGCGTGACGCGCGATCGCATCAGCACGCTCGTTGAAATCCCCCAGGCCGGGCGAAACGCCCCCCCTCGGCACGTGGAGCTGATCGACACCGGCGGCTATGGCGTGGAAGACGTGCAGCAGCTTACGGCGGACATCGAACGGCAGATCACGCGCGGCCTCGCCGACGCCGACCTGGTGCTGTTCGTGGTGGATGCCCAGAGCGGGCTGCTGCCGTTGGATTACACCGTTGCAAAGCTGCTGCGTAGCGAGGCAGCGCAGCAGGTCGGCCGCGCGGGCGGTCGACCGGTCCTGCTGGTCACGAACAAGGTCGACGCCGAGAAGCACGAAGCCGAGGCGTTTGAGACGATGAAGCTCGGCTTCGGCGCGCCGGTGATGATCTCCGCCAATACGGGGCACAACAAGCACGAATTGTACGAGCGCATTCGCGAGCATATCGACTTTGACCGCTACGAAGAAACCGGCGACCCGACGAGCCGTGAACAAACGGGCATGCTGCTGGCGATGGTGGGCAAGCGCAATGCCGGCAAGAGCACGCTGGTCAATGCCCTGGCGGGTGATGAGCGTGTCATCGTGTCGGAGCAGGAAGGCACGACGCGCGACTCGGTCGACGTGCGGATCGAGGTGCACGGCCAGGTGCTCACCGCCATCGACACGGCGGGCGTGCGCAAGCGCAAGAGCCTCGCGGACGACATCGAGTTTTACTCGTACCACCGGTCCCTGCGCAGCATCCGCCGGGCGGACGTTTGCCTGCTGCTGGTCGACGCGACGGTCCCGACCAGCCAGGTGGACCAGCAACTGGTCACGGAAATTCTGCGTCACCATCGTCCGACGGTGATTGTGGTGAACAAATGGGACCTGGTGGAGAAGGAATACACGCAGGAGGAATACGTCGAATATCTCGACCAGTCGCTCAAGGCTTTGCCGTATGCCCCGGTCGCCTTTATCAGTGCCAAAGAAGGCGAGGGGATGCGCGAGATGCTCGCCATGGCGATGAACCTCTACGAGCAGGCGAGCCATCGCGTCTCGACCAGTGAGATGAATCAGATCATCGAGCAGGTGATGAATGAGCGTGGCCCGAGCAGCAAGGGCGGCAAACGAGCGAAGATCTACTACGGCACGCAGACCGACGTCAGGCCACCCACCATCACGTTGTTTGTCAATGATCCCGAACTGTTCGATAACAACTACCAGCGGTTTTTGTTGAACCGCTTCCGCGACCTGCTGCCGTTCAGTGAAGTGCCCATTCACTTGCAGTTCCGACAGCGGGGTCGGCAGAAGCTGGAAGGGTGAGGCGAGGGCGTTGAGCGAATCAGAGGCCGTACTCGGACCAGCGCTGGTCGACGCGTTGGTTGATGGCGTCGGTCATGCGAAGGATTTCGGGGTAGTCGCGCACGGGGTGGCCGTTCACTTCTTCGCCGGGGATTTTGGCGGTTGCGTCAAAGCCGATCTTGTGTCCCGCGCCGAGCCGAGGGGCAGCGTGGTCGAGAATGTCCAATGGCCCGTTGACGATTTCCACATCGCGGCCGGGATCGCAGTTCGCACAGAGGTGGAACAGAACCTGCTCGTGGTCGTGCACGTTCACGTCGTGATCGACGACGACGATCAACTTGGTCCACGCCATCTGCCCCGCACCCCAGATCGCGTGCATGACGCGGCGAGCCTGCAGGGGATATTCCTTTTTAATCTTGATGAATGCGCAGTTGTGAAATGCGCCAAACATGGGCAGGTCGTAGTCGATAATGTCGTGGACGATGGTTTTCAGCAGCGGAAGGAAGATGCGCTCGGTGGCTTTGCCTAGGTAGTAGTCTTCCTGCGGGGGTTGGCCGACGATGGTGGTCGGATAGATCGGCCCCCCGGAAGCGCGGGCGTGGGTGATGGCGGTGACAGTGAAAATGGGGTAGCGGTCGGGCAGCGAGTAGAAACCCGTGTGATCGCCGAAGGGGCCTTCGAACACTTCGTGTTCAGGGTTCAGGCGGCGGGGGGCAGTGGTCAGGTGAGAGCGGCGGGGATCATAGTCGATCGGTCCGGCTTCGGTGGAGACGTAGCCTTCAATGACCAACTCGGCGTTGGCGGGCACATGCATGTCGATGGTTTTGCATTTGACCAGCTCGATGCCCTGGCTGTTGAGGAAGCCGGCGAACAGCAGTTCGCTGATGCCCGGCGGCAGCGGCGCGGTGGCGCAGTAGGGCAAGACGCTTTCGCCACCGAGCACGATCGCGCACGGCATGCCCTCGGCAGCTTCGCCTTTCGCTTTCCACGCGCGCCAGTGCCGGGCGCCGTCGTGGTGCATGTGCCAGTGCATGGCGGTGCGTTTTTCGTCGATGAGCTGGGCGCGGTACATGCCGACGTTGCGCGTGGGGCGCGGCGTGCCCTCCGGCTTGCCGGCGTCGTCAGGATGGATGGTGTAGACACCGCCGAAGGTGATGTACCGCCCCTGCCCCTTCGCCGTGCCCGCCTCGTCGGGGCTGAGCGGATAACCCACCGCCTGCGGGTCGCCATCCAACGGCCAGCACTTGATCACCGGCAGCTCGAACAGGTTGATGTCATCCCCCGTCTTGACCACATCCTGGCATCGCCCGCGCTTGGCGTACTTCGGCGCGAACGAGGCGATCTTCGCCAGCTCCAGTCCCTTGCGCATCTTTTCCATCAGCCCCGTCGGCGGCTCGGGCTTGACCAAGGCCGCCACCTTGTCGGCCAGCGCCTTGAAGCCGCCGTCTTCACAGCCGAGCGCCATCTCCATGCGGCGATAGCTGCCGAAGGCATTGATCAGCAAGGGCATGCTCGCCCGGCCCTCGGGGGTTTCAACGTGCTCGAACAGCAGCGCCTTGCCGCCGAGACCGGCGTGGTGCGGATCAAAGCTGTGCGCGTGCTCGCTCACCCGGGCTGCCGGCGACTTGCTCACGCGGTCGGCGATCGCGGTGATCTCCAACATCGACGAAACCTTCGCGGTGACGCGATGCAACTCACCCGCCCGATCCAGCGCGGCGATAAATTCCTGCAAGGTGGCGTAAGGCATGATGCAGATGATAAGCCATCGCGAGATTGAGCGCAATCGCGCGAGCACGGTGGCTCAGGTCGCATGCTCCGACTCCCTCTCCCTGCGAGGGAGAGGGCTGGGGTGAGGGTGCAGCGTTCCGCAGTCACTGGTGCACAGCATGCTGTCGACGCTTGGGCCGTTGCACAGCCTGCTGAGTACACATGCGGCGGGGGCGTTTTCACCCTCACCCTAACCCTCTCCCTGAGAGGGAGAGGGAACTACTTGCCCAGTTCGCTGGAACGCGTCGCGGCCGCTTTGATCGCGTTGGTGAGGGTCGCCAGCGCGTCGTGGCTGTCCAGATGCTTGATCGCCGCTTCGGTCGTGCCGCCAGGGCTGGTGACCTTCCGGCGAAGGGCGGCCGCCGCGTCGGGGGACTCGGCCAGCAGTGCGGCCGCGCCCTGCAAGGTCTGCGCGACCAGCAGTTCCGCGTGTTCCGCCAAGCCCAAGTCGCGTGCGGCCTGCTCCATCGCCTCGGCGAGGTAGAAGACGTACGCCGGCCCCGACCCGGAGACGGCGGTGATCGCGTCCATCTGCGATTCGTCCACGCGGATCGCCCGCCCGCCCGCCTCGAACAGCTTCATCGCCAGGGCGTCGTCGCCCTTGTTCGCGTTCGGCCCCAGCGCGATCGCCGACATCCCCCGGCCCACCAGCATCGGCGTGTTCGGCATCACGCGCACCAGCCGAAGCGACCGCCCCACGGCCTGTTCAATCTTCGCCGCCCGCAGGCCCGCCATGATCGAGATCACCACGTGGGCGTCGGTCAATGCCTCGGCCAGCTCGCCGGCAATCTTCGGCAGCGTCTGCGGCTTCACCGCCAGCACCACCTGCTCGCTCGCCGACACCGCTTCGCCGACTGTTTCGGCCGTATGCATCCCTAACGATGCGAATACCTCGCGCCGCTCGGCACTGGGGTCCGCGGCGACGATCTCGCTCGGCTGAAGCACGGCTTTGTGGATCGCCGAGCGCGCGATCGCCTCGGCCATGTTGCCGGCTCCGACGAATGCGAGTTTGTGTCGTGATTCGCTCATGCCATGATTCCTGGTCAGCTTGTCGTCGAGTCCGCGCCTTCGCGATACGAGAGCCAGTCGTCGCGCGTTTGACGAGCATGTTCAAGCATGGCGATCAGGCCCGTGCGGTCCCCGCGGTCGAGCACGTCGATGAAGCGGTCCAACCGATGGCCGAGCGAGTTGAGCGCTTCGATGACCTGTTCCCGGTTGGCCATGAGAATGTCGGCCCGCATGGGCGGGTTGCTTGACGCAAGGCGGGTCGTGTCGCGGAAGCCGGTGGAGGCAATGTCCCACCCGCCGCGCTCGGCTGCGACGAGAACGAGCAGCACCGCCATGGCGTGCGGAAGGTGGCTGATGGTCGCGGTCTGCACGTCGTGTTCGTAAGCCGACATGCGCACCAGCGTCATGCCGAGGCTTTGCCACAGCGCTTCAACGGTGGCCAGCGCCTCTTCGTCCGTATCGTTGCCGGGGGTGATGATGCACGGCTTGCCCTGGCACAGATCGGCTTGCGCCCCCTCGGGCCCCTGCTGCTCCGACCCCGCCATCGGATGAGCGCCGACGAAACGTCCCGGCTGCTTCAGATGCTGCCGGGCCGACGCGAGCACGCCCAGCTTGGTCGAGCCGACGTCGGTGATGATCAGGCGATCATGCTCGTGCTCGGCGATCTGCTGGAACATGCGGTCGAACTGGCCCAGCGGCACGGCGATGATGGCCAGCTGGCTGCCTTGCAGCGCTTCGCCGATGTCGGTCGTGCCATGGTCGATTGCGCCGCGTTGCTTGGCAGCGGCGAGTGTTTCGCTGCTGCGGGCGAGGCCGACGATGCGTCCGGTGTAGCCGGCGGCCTTGAGGCCCAGTCCCACGCTCGCCCCCAGCAGCCCGACGCCGAGAATCGCCACCTGATCCAGTTGCCTGATGCGGTCATCCATGCGGTTGCCCCTTGTGCCGATTGGTCGGTACGATAACAGGTTTACAGGAAGGGGCCGAGTGGCCAACGAGCCCCGGGACCGAGTGAAGTGACACCGTCCCGTTGGCGCGCCACTTGCCCCCTTGGCCCCTTGATCCCCCGGCCCCTTGGCCCCTTTTAACCACCATGAGCACGCTTAACGCCTACAACGGAATGTACGAGCTGGAGTTCGAGCGACCCCTGACGGCGCTGGAGCGCCAGATCGCCGAACTTGAAACCAGCCAGACCACCGCCACGCCCGGCGTCGACTTTGCCAGCGAGGTGCGCAAGCTGCGGCAGTCGCATACTGCCATGCTCAAGAAAATCTACGCCAATCTCAATGCGTGGAACACGGTCAAGGTTGCCCGTCACCCCGGCCGGCCACAGGCGATCGACTACATCCGTACCTTCGTCAAAGACTTCGCCGAACTGCACGGCGACCGCCGCTTCGGCGACGACGCGGCCATCATCACCGGCTTCGGTCGCATCGGCGCGCACAAGTGTCTGGTCATCGCCCACAACAAGGGCAAAGACACCCGCGAGCGCATCGCCTGTCACTTCGGCTGCGCTCACCCGGAAGGCTACCGCAAAGCGCTTCGCTGCATGAAGCTGGCTGAGAAGTTCAAGCTGCCCGTGGTCACGCTTATCGACACGCCCGGCGCTTATCCCGGCATCGGCGCGGAGGAGCGCGGCCAGGCTGAGGCCATCGCGTTGAACCTGCGCGAGATGGCCGGGCTGAAAACGCCCATCGTCTGCGCCGTCATCGGGGAAGGCGCGTCCGGCGGCGCCCTGGGCATCGGCGTGGGCGACCGCCTGGCCATGATGCAATATGCCTGGTACAGCGTCATCAGTCCCGAAGGCTGCGCCGCCATTTTGTGGAAAACCGCCACGCCCGAAACCAATGCCGCCGCCGCCGACGCTCTCAAGCTCACCGCCAGCGACAACCTCAAGTACGGCACGATCGATCACGTCATCGACGAACCGCTCGGCGGCGCCCACCGCAACCCCGCCGCCG
Source organism: Phycisphaeraceae bacterium (assembly GCA_040905565.1). Classification (GTDB taxonomy): domain Bacteria; phylum Planctomycetota; class Phycisphaerae; order Phycisphaerales; family Zrk34; genus JBBDRF01. The sequence goes on from JBBDRF010000058.1 coordinate 25,711, forward strand.
CGTCGGACCAACTCGAAAAGTGGATCACGCAATCGCTGCGTGAACTGAAACGGTACAAGCTCGAGAACCTGCTTCAGAAGCGATACGAACGCCTGCGGGCGGTGGGTGCGTACGAGAACGCGTGATCTCGCTGCCGACCGCCGTGCGGCCGTCATCAACCATTGCAGGGCAACATCAATGAACGCAACACGGCAGCAACTGATGACCTCAGTGGGCCTCCTGATTCTGCGCCTCGGTATCGGCGGCTACATGCTCACGCACGGTTGGGGAAAGCTCAAGCTGCTCCTCGCCGGCGAATTTGACGCATTGGGCGATCCCGTCGGCCTGGGCGCACCTGCCACCCTGGTGCTGCTGGTGCTGGCCGAGTTCGTCTGCGCCTTGCTCGTCGTGGTGGGCCTCGCCACACGTCTCGCCGCCGTGCCGCTGGTCATTGCCATGGCGGTTGCTGCATTCCTCGCCCACGGCAGCGATCCGTGGACAACGGAGCAGGCGGTCGGCTTGTTCATGGCTGGGGAAACCGACTTTCCGTTGAGCAAGCAGCCAGCGTTGATGTTCCTGATCCCATTTCTTGCCCTGATCTTCACCGGCCCGGGCGGCTTCTCGATCGATGCCCTGCTCCGCCGCCGTGGCGCTCGCTCCGGCGTCACAAACGGTCAACAGCCGAACTGATCGGCATTCCTCTCGCTAAACACCTTGACAGAACCCGAACGGGCGTTATGCTACAGGTTCCGACCAGACACCGAACATCGACACCCCCTCCGGAGCCGTTATCATGGTCAGCCTCAACGGACGCACCGCCAATCGCACCGCCAA